>NZ_CP114767.1:3832500-4532152 GCF_027359925.1 Hymenobacter canadensis
AGTACGAGAGGACCGAGTTGGACCAGCCGCTCGTGCACCGGTTGTGACGCCAGTTGCAGCGCCGGGTAGCGACGCTGGGATGAGATAAGCGCTGAAAGCATCTAAGTGCGAAACTCACCTGAAGATGAGATATCCTATATAGGAAGAGTCGTCGTAGACCACGACGTAGATAGGCGGTAGGTGTAGAGGCCGAAATGCCACAGCCGAGCCGTACTAAGGACTCGAACGCTTTGCTTGACAATGCTCGAAACTTCGATGTTTTTCTCTTTTGTCCTTACGTCAACGGTTTTGTTGGCAGCTCGCCTCGAACACAGAGCTGCCGCACCAGTAATGGTGGCTTTAGCCCGGGTGTTCACCTCTTCCCATTCCGAACAGAGTCGTTAAGCCCCGGAGCGCCTATGGTACTGCCTTCATCGGTGGGAGAGTCGGTCGCCGCCAACCTTACTGTTTTGACCCGCACGGGTCACCCCAGCGCCCCCGCACTTCATCGTGCGGGGGCGTTTTGCGTTTATGCACACCTTGCAACTGCATACTTATTGCATAAACCTGATGCATTACTTGAAATACAGTATAAGTGTTTTTATATAGATTGCTTGAAATAAATATTCAAAATATTACTAGAATAGTAATAATTACGTATTATTGTAAAGTATAAACGGTATTTCACATTCACGACCCAAGTTTGCTTTATGCAATGCGCTTTCGCAGCGTTGTGTAATGTATAATCTTGGCCGAACATGGATGTTCATTTATGACTTCTGGGTTGTTTGTTTTTCTGTCATGCTGTACTCTTTTAATTCCAATTGGTGCTCAAATGCTGTCCGTGGTAGTTTTCGCTACCCTGTACTGGTGCTGTTCATATGCTTCAGCTCTACGGGTTTTAGCAAAGCTGTCAGTCGTGGAAGTGGTTTTAGTGAGCCTACAGAGGCCGTTTCAACTTCCCTAGTACGTGGACGTGTACTGAATGAGGTGGGCAAACCATTAGCAGGGGCTACTATACTGTGGAAAGGAAGCCCTTATGGAGTCACTACAGATTCGCAGGGCAACTACCAACTACCGCTGGCGGCTGGGCATACTGTTGTGCTGTTCAGCTATGCTGGATATGTTAACGAAGAGGTGCAAGTGCGTGGGGCAGGCGTTCAAAATGTGACACTGCTACCTTATGAGCCTAGTGTGCCAGCTTCTGGGGTGCGCGAAAAACGGTTATTGCGCAGTCTACGATAGATAACCGTCAGGTTGATACAAACAAAAAGCGCGGCTGTGAGGCCGCGCTTTTTGTTTGTATCAACCTGACGGTTATCTAACGGTTATTGGTACTGAACGTACAGCGGAGAGGGCTCGAGAGCAATAACTTCCGCCGGAGTCATGATATGGTGGGGCTTCGGCCGGGCATCGTATTCGTAGAATAGTTTAAAGCCTGTGTACTGCACTGGTTCCGCCACTATGTAGTCCTTATATGAATCCTTTTTGAGAATTGGGTCGCCGTGGCCGTCCATGTGCATTACAATCTGCACTCGCGGGTCAAGTTTGATGTTTTTATAGTTGGTAATCATCTTCCGGGTGAAGCGATGAACCGTCAGCACTTTGGGCGGCAGCTTGTTCTCGCTCACAATGCGGGCTAAGAAGTTCACGGTAAAATTCACGTCTTTGGCGTCTAGGGTGCCGATGCGCTGATTGGGTCGCACGCCGGGCATAGTAGACAGCGAAAACTCGGGGTCAATTCCTAGATGAATGATGGGGTCTTTCAGGTATTGCTCCAGTTTAGGTAGTTCAGCCTGCAAGGTGCTATGGCCAGGCTGCACGTCTAGGAACAAGATGCAGTTGTGCTCTTTGGCCCAACTAATCACCTCTTCAATGGTGGCTTTGGAATTCATCAGGCGCCATTTGCCGTCTTTACCGGGGGTGCCTTGGGCTGTAATGGTGACATTGTGCAACGCTGGCTGCACGCCTCGGCTAGGGTCGGCGGCACGCCATTCCGCTATTACTTTCTCAAACTTGCGGAACATTTGCTCCTTAGGCTCCCGGCCCAGAATGCCCATCCCTTTCGAGCGGATGTTACCATAGAAAGCCACAATGCGCTTGCCGGGCAGAATAGCGCCGGGAAGCTGCCCACTTTTCTTCGCAATGGAGTCGGCCAAAAGTGAGTCGCGGCGCATGGCCTGCAGCTTTAGCTGCACCGTATCTACCACCACTGGCTGCGTGGTGGTATCGGCTACAGCTGCTGGGTTCTCGGAGTCGGTGCCGGAGCGGGAGCCGCAACCGGGCAACGTGGTGAGGGAAAGGGCTAGGCCAAGCGAAGTGCGCCCGAAGCTGAGGGAAGAAAAATACCGCACTGAAAAGCTAAAAAGGAGGAAGGTAGTTGCCGAAAGTTACGTTTTCCGTGGGCAGCTACTGTACTCCGAGGCGGTATTTATTGTGGGGCGAACGGTGCTGGGTAGTTGAATACGCAGCCAGCTGGCTGGGTGCTGGCTTTGCTTAACTTACTGGTATTGAATATAGAGCGGGGTGGGTGTGAGGCCTACTACCTCCTGCGGGGTCATCAGACGCGAATTTGGGCGGCTGTCGTTGCGGTAGAAAATTTTGAAGCCGGCATATTCTACTGGTTCCCGGCGGATAAACTTCTGGTAGGAACTGCGCTTCACGCTGGGGGTGCCCCAGCCATCCATGTGCATTACTATCTGGACGCGCGGATCGAGCCGGATCTGCTGGTAGTTCGTGACCATATCCTGGCGGAAGCGGTGCACGACCAGCACTTTGGGCGGAAGCTTGTTTTCGCTCACCACTCGGGCCAGAAACTGCCGAGCGTAGTTGATGTCGCGCGCATCGAACTCTCCGACCTCCGTACCTGGCCGCCGCCCTGATTTCATCGAGAATTCTGGATCGATGCCGAGGTGTACGAACGGCAGGCGCAGGTATTTCTCCAGCAGCGGTAACTCCTGCGGCAGGGTGCTCAGGCCCACCTGCACATCCAGAAACACCAGCGCCTTATGTTCCTGGCCCCAGCGGATGACGCGCCGGATCGTGCTATCCGGCAACGACCGCCGATACATGCCGTCGGCCCCGGAGTCGCGCTGCGCGATGATGGCCGTCATGTGCAACGCGCGGCGCACGGGCAGCGAATCGGCTTGCTGCCACTGGGCGGCCTGTTGCTGCAGGCGCTGCAGCATCTCGTCTTTGGGTAAGGCGCCCAGAATGCCCATTGCTTTGTGCAGCGGGTTGCCGTAGAAAGCCACAATACGGTTATCGGGCAGGATGGCACCGGGCAGCTGACCACCGGCGCGGGAAATGGAGTCGGCGCGTAGCGAGTCGAGGCGGGTGGTGAGGCCTCGGGAGCGAGCCGTTGCGGCCGGGGGAACAGGTGCTTTTGACTGCGGCGGTTCGCAGCTATTCAGCATGCCCAGCAACAACACAGGGGCGGGCAGCCATATGGTTGCCCAACGACGAATCAACAGTAGAAAGCTCAACAGGTAACGAACAGGTACAACATAGGCTGCCTGCCTCTTCAGGCAAGTCCATCTGCCTAATCAGCCACCGGCAGAGGAGCTTATTTAACACGCCAGCCGGAGTTAAGTTGCATACGGTGCCGCATTGGGGCGGAGCGCAGCCGAACTTCCGGTGTCCGTTTCGGTTCAGGCAACCCGGCGGGCCTTCAGGGCTTGGCGGAGCCAACTACCGGCCAGGGCCGCCAGTCCGCCTACCAGCCCGCCAATCAGAGCCGTGACTAGCACCAGCGCAACTGCTGAGCCGCCCAGCGGCAGCAGTTGCGCCACCCGATGCGCCAGCAAGTGGTGGTTCTGCAGGCTGAGCCAGCCGGCCAGCCCCAGCCACCCCAGCCCGATGCCCAGAAAGCCGGCGACAAATGCCTGACCGGCCGTAGTTGCCGAGAAGAAGGCTAGCCCCACGCACAGCGGCGTAATCACCCACCACGTCAGGAAAAGCTGAGCCACAGTGGCCAGCACCAGAATCAGCAGGAACAGGAGCAGCGCAGATTTCATGCAGAGAAAGGGAATTGCGGTGGGAGGGAGCCAGGAGGATTAGCGGAGCGCAACGGCAGTAGCAGGAACATTGGCCGGGATGCGGCCGGGTAGTACCTGGCTGGGGCGTTGGTAGAATCTGGTTTTGCCAGTGCGGCCGCGAGGGGGCAATTCAGCGGCTGGCATCGGAATGATGACCTGCTGCCGGACTGATACGGGCTGGTTGGCGGCGTTGCGGGCAGGCGTCCAGCGGGGCATGGCGCGCACTAGGCGCAGGGCCTCCTCGTCGCAGCTGCGGCACAGGGGGCGTATGATTTCGGCAGCGCCGATACTGCCGTCAGCTTGCACCACGAAGCGTACTTCTACGGCGCTGCGCAGGTTTTCCTGCTTCAGCACTTTCGGCTCCTTCAGCTCTTTGCTGAGGTACTGGCGCAGGGCCGGGCCGCCGCCGGGGAAGCTGGCCGGCGTGGCTACCTGGCCGCCTTCGAACACATGATTGGGCCCGAGCAGCGGCACGGGAACGGTAAGCTGCACGGCTACCGCCTGCCCGTTTTGCCGGCCCGGCTCAAACGACGGCAACGCCCGCACGGCGGCCAGCGCGGCTTCGTCGCAGGTGGGGCAGAGGCTGCGTACCACTTTCAGGTCGGAAATGGTGCCAGTGGGCTGCACCACGAAATGCAGGAACACGGTGCCTTCCGTGCGGCCTTCGCGCACTTCGGGAGGCAGCACCAACGCCTGCTGCACCGCGGCGCCCAGGCTGGTGCGGCTGGCCGAGCCACTAAGGGTTGGCATCTGCTCCACATAGGTGTACACTTTCGCCGGTTCGGGCTGCGGGGACACAGGCGTATATGCCGGCAAATCCATCAGGTCAGAAGAGCGGGGCGGGGTGAGGCTAAACACGACCGGGACGGTGTAGTAGACCGGTACTGCCCGGCCGTTCTGCTTACCTGGCTCGAAGCGCGGCAGGCTCTTGATTACGCGTAAGGCTTCCTCGTCGCAACCGGACCCAAGACCTTTCTGCACCTGCACTTCGCGGATGCTGCCATCGGTACTCACGACGAACCGGACAAACACGCGGCCTTCTATTTTCTCGCGCAGGGCCAGCGCCGGGTATTTCACCTGCTGCTGAATATAAGCCCGCAGACTGTCCATGCCGCCCGGAAACACCGGCATCTGCTCTACAAAAGTGTATGCTTTGGATATGCTGGCATCCTCCGTGATGGTGCCAGCGGCGGGCGTATTCGGCGTTTTCCCAGATGGGTTTTCGAAAACCACCGGCACTGAATGACGCACTGCCACCGCTTGATCCAGGCGGCGGGCGGGGCGCCAGGGTGGCATGGCCTTTATCAGGCGCAACGCCTCGGCGTCGGTGCCCGGACTCAGGCCGCGGAGCACGCTGATGTCGGTCAGGTGCCCATCGGAGCGCACTACAAAGCCGACATACACAGCGCCCCGGATGCGCCCCTCGTGTACTTCAGCGGGCAGCCGGGCGCTCTTGAGGGATTGTTTGAGGGCAAAAAGGCCCGACGCATACTCCGGCCATATCTCCACCTGATGCGTTTCATAGATTGGCTCATCAGCAGGGGCGGCGGGCAACGACCGGCTGGTAGCATGCTGCTTCTGCGCCAGCAGGGGCAACAGCGGCAGCGTGGTTAGCAGACCTGTCAGCAGCAGGCAGCGGGAAGCAGTAGCGGATAGCAACGACATAGCAGTAAAGTGGATCAGCGAAGATAACGCCTCAGCGCTCCAGCGTCCAGGCAGTCCGGACGCGCGGGTTGGGTTCGGTGGCCGAGCGCAGGAAGATCAGCTCGTTGAGCTGGCCCACGCGCCAGGTTTCCAGCATATCGTCGTAGGCGACGGAGCCGGGGTTGCCGCTCTGCCCGCCCGGAAACACGCCGTAGGCCTTCACGCGCGGCCCCAGCGCCACCACCATGCGCCACGAAGGGCCGTTGCGCTCGGTGGTGGCATTCACAATGCCCGCGCCGCCGCCGCAGTCCAGGTCCATGTGCCCGAAGCCGGGAATCTGGAGCATGTGCAGGATGTCGGTACTTTTCTGATTCTTCCAAGCCCAGCGCGGGCCCGGCGGGCCATATTTGCGCGTCAAAGAGTCGGTGGCGAAGCGCAGGCTGCGGCGCACCAGCTGCGGCAGCGTCTCGCGCTGCGGCGTGCGTTGGTCGTCGATCCAGCGGCTGCCGGCTTCGCGTAGGATGAGCGTTTTGGTTCGGTCGCGGGCGGGCATACGCATTTCCAGGCCGGTGGCTTTCAGCCCGAAATCATCGGACCAGATGCGTTTGACGAGGTTGCCGTACCACAGCTCATACACACTGGGCGCCAGAGCGTCGGCGGTGTAGTGGTAGTTCCAGCGGCGCAGCTCGGCCAGCACACGGGCCTCGGGCGAGGCGGCTGCTACCAGCGTGTCGGCGTTGGCGGGGCCGGCGGCCAGCTGTAGCAGGCGGGGCAGGAGCAGCTGGGCCGTCACGCTGAGGTTGTCGTTTTGCAGCATCCGCAGGCTGTCGGGCGTAACCCGGCGCATGCCGGCCAGCCGCTCGTTGATGCGGTGGGCGCGGTCGTAGCTGCCGTCGCCGTAGTTCCAGTTGAGGTAGTAAGGATAGTCGGGGCCAGTGGAAAACTGATTGGCCGACGACACAAACTGCCGCGGCGGGTTCAGCACGTGCGGATTCTGCTCGGCCGGAATCCAGCCCTGCCAGTCGTAGGCCGGGTCGGTGCCATCGAGGATGAACTTGCCCTGCTCGCGCCATTTCAGCGGGAAGCGGCCGTTGGGCCAGATGGCAATATCCTTTTCGGCGCTGGCAAAAATGAAGTTCTGGGCCGGCGAGCCATAGGTGCTGAGCGCGGCCGTGTAGTCCTGGTAGTTGCGGGCCCGGTTGAGGCGGTAAAAGGTCTGATACTCGTTGGCGGCGTCGTGGGCGGTCCAGCGCATGGCGTGGGCCACGGGGGCCTGGCCGGCAAGGAAGGGCTTCTCCGGCCGGTCGTACACGATGGGGCCGTGGTGGGTGTAGAGCACGGTGTCGAGGCGGTCGGGCTGGCCGCGCACCGTAATTCGCTCCACCACCCGCCGGATGGGTTTCCAGCGGCCATCGTGCCAATACTCGCGCCGGCTGCTGTCCCGGAACTTCAGCTGGTACCAGTCCAGCACGTCAGCGGCCACGTTGGTCACGCCCCAAGCCACCTGCTCGTTGAAGCCGATGATGACCGTGGGCGTGCCCGGAATGCTCACGCCGTACACGTTCAGGCCGGGGGCGGCCAGCTGCACCTGGTACCAGATGCTGGGCAGGTTGAGCTGCAGGTGCGGGTCGTTGGCCAGCAGCGGGAAGCCCGAGGCCGACTTCGCCCCGCTCACCGCGAAGTTGTTGGAGCCTAGTTCCGGGTCGGGCTCATTCTGCGGTACCTTGCCCGACATGGCCGCCAGAAAGCCTGGCGGCGTGGCTGGTACCGGCAGGGGCGTAAAGTCGAGCGGGGTGCCGACGGGCACAATGGGCTCTTCCTGCGTTGGGTAATCCGGAAACAGGTCCTTGATGACAGCCGGGCCGTAGCGGGCCAGCGCGTTGCTCATGCGCAGGTCGTCGGAGCGGCCGCTCAGGTCAAAGGCCATGTATTTCAGAATCAGGGCACTTTTCAGCGGTTCCCAGGGCTCGGGCGCGTAGTCGAGCAGCTTGTACTCAAAGGGCAGCGTCTGGGGCGTGAGGCTGCCGATGTAGGCGTTGGCCCCGTCGGCGTAAGAGGTCAGCACGAGGCGGGTCACCGGGTCGGTCATGGCCGAGTCCAGCGAGCGGCGCGCGCCGAATGGCAGGCCCATGCGCCGGAAAAACCGGTCGGTTTCCAGCCGGGCCGGGCCCACAATCTCGGCGAGCCGGCCGCTGGCCACGTGGGCCAGAAAGTCCATCTGCCAGAGCCGGTCGCGGGCCGTGAGGTAGCCCTGCGCATAGTACAGGTCGTGGTCGTTCTGGGCGAAGATGTGGGGCACGCGCCGGTCGTCGAAACGCACCTGCACGGGCTGGCGCAGGCCCGGCAGGCGCAGCGTCTGGCGGGCGGCGGGCGCTGCGGCGGGTTCGGCGTTGCGCCAGAACCCACGGAACGGGCTCAGGAACTTGCCGAACGGCGGCACGTCGCCCTGCCGGGTGTTGAGCACCCACGTCAGCGAAACGCTGACGAGCAGCGCCAGAACAGGTTTGATAATACGCAGCATAGCAGGAAGTCCGGATAGTCTCGTTCTACAACATCCGACAAAAAAACGCGGCGCGCAAACCGTTGGGGGTTTGCGCGCCGCGTTGTTCAAAGAGTAGGCTCCGGTTAGTTGGCGGGGGCAGCCGTGCCTTTCGAGGGCAGGAACACCGCAAAGCCGGCCGATACGTTGAGGGCACCGTAGCTGTCGTAGTCGCCGTAGCCGGCCCGGTTGTAGCTGGCAATTACTTCCAGTGCTGCGCCCGGCGTCAGGAAATAGTTGTAGCCTAGACCAGCACCGAAGATGGTGGAAGTATCACTGCTGCGCTGATCTTCTTTGGTGGCAACCACCTGACCACCGGAGGCTATGTACATATTTTCCGACTGGTAACGGTTGCTACCACGTGCAATGCCTGCCTGCAAATGCCCGAAAAAGCGGTGTGCCCCTGCGCCCGGCAGGTAATAGCGCGCAAATGGCACTAGGCCTACCTCTACATTCCGGCGCGTGCTTTTTTGAAAGCCGGTTTCAAAATGACTGCGTGAGTAGCTGATTGGTAGGCCGGTACCTAACAGGAAATTGTTCCCCACGAACACCCCTGCGGAAGGAGTTAGGGTAGCTGAGATGCTGTTGTTCTTGTCGTTGCGGCCATAGCTCAGGTTGCCCACATTGGCCCCGATGTAGCGGGCGCCTTTCTCGGTTTGGGCAACAGCAGACAAGGCCAGCGCACAGCCCAGGCTGAGGAGGAATAGTTTTTTCATTGGATGAAAACAGATAAAAAAGGAAGATAGAACCGTCAGGAAGAGGCCAGACGTCGGCCAAAGGTTGCACAAAAAAGAGCTGCCCACACAACGTGCCGGCAGCTCTCCTTCTATATCAGGCAGATAATTTTTACAGATTCTCGCTCTGCCGCACTAGGCCGGCAATGCCCCATTCCTGCAGGCGCAGACGCACCCGGTCGGCCTCGGCGCGGTCCTGGAAGCCGCCTACCAGCACGCGGCTGACAGGTTTACCTTCCTTGGTGCCGGCGGCCATCGTCACGGCCAGTGAGCGGTCCAGTGCCATAATCTTGTCGAGTACGGCCTGGGCGTTGCGGGCGTCGCCGAAAGTGCCGGCCTGCACGACGAAGGTGGGCTTGGGCTCAGGCACCAGCACCACGTCGGCGGCCTCGGTGGTACCGGGCAGGATGGTGGTGGTGGCGGTGAGGGTGTTAACCGAGTCGGCGGCCAGGGCCGCGAGATCCTCGGGGGCATCGGTGGGGCCGAGGGGAGTGGTGGCCGGAACTACTTCGGCTACTACGCTCACGGCGCCGTGCTGCACGATGCCCAGCGGGCGGGCCGCAATTTCGGCCAAGTCCAGAATGCGCTGGTGGCGGAAGGGGCCCCGGTCGGTAACCCGCACCACCACGGCTTGGCCGGTGGTGGGGTTCGTGACGCGCAGGCGGGTGCCGAAGGGCAGGGTTTTGTGGGCGCAGGTATACTGGTTACGGTCAAACCGCTCGCCATTGCTGGTGCGGTGGCCCTGGTGCTCCCGACCGTACCACGAAGCGCGGCCCCGCAGCACAGTGGCGCGGCGGGAAGCAGTGGCGGGCGTTTTGTCGTCGTCGGAACGCCCGAGGGCGTAGCTAGCCGGTGCAAAGCTGGTCAGCAGCACCAGAACGAGGGACATCAGCCAGCCCGTGGTATTCAGTCGTAGAATAAACGTCATCAGTACTCTGCGTTGGTGAACACGACAAATCTAGAATTGCTGGCCAAACTAGTGCCGGGTTCCCAAGTAACTTAGCGCACCTAAGGGGATTGAAATTGTCCTTTTTATATAAAATTTGCATTTAATTTATTGCTCTCAATTAGTATCAAATAGTCTTTTGTGTTTCCTGAAGGCTGTTTTTGTATTATAATAGGACGTCTGCCAGGGCGGTAGTAAAATGAGACTATGCGCCGGTTGAAAAATATTGGCAATCAGGAGTCGGAAGGCTTTCCGGCCTGGTTGCAAAAGTCCCGGAATTTTGCTAAGAGTGTAGCCGGCCGCCAGGAGCCAGATAAGTGCAGATGAACCCGTTACGAATGGCCGGTAAAAATCCGGCTGACGGCCGCAACCGGAGTTAGGCGCGGCGCGGCATTTTGCCGTATGTTGCCATATGGATTTCGGCCGCCTTTCAGACCTACGCTACGTTGATTTCCGGCTTCCCCCGGACCACCCCGATACGGCCGCGCTGCTGGCCCGCGTTCCGGCTTCGGATAGCCCCGGCCTCTACGTCGGCTGCCCCATCTGGACCAACAAGGCTTGGCTGGGCTCCTATTTTCCGGCCGGCATCCGCGAGGCTGAGTACCTGCACCATTATGGCCGGCAGTTCAACAGCCTGGAGCTGAATACCACCCACTACCGCATCCCCGAGGCACCCACCGTGCGCAAGTGGCGCGACGCCGTGCCGCCGGGCTTCCGCTTCTGCCCCAAGCTGCCCCAGATCATCAGCCACGACCGGGCCTTATATAATGTCGACGACCTGACCACCACGTTCTGCCGGTCCATTGTGGAGCTGGAGGATCGGCTGGGCTGGTGCTTTCTGCAGCTGCCGCCCACCTTCGGCCCCGAGCACCTGAGCCGACTGGAGCGCTACTTGCTCGACTTCCCGGCCGAGGTGCCGCTGGCCGTGGAGCTGCGCCATCCCGCCTGGTTTGCCGATTCCGTGGCGTTTGCCGCCGTGGCGGCTATGCTGGAAGCGCTGGGCAAAACGCTGGTGATAAGCGACGTAGCCGGCCGCCGCGACGTGCTGCACATGCGCCTGACCACGCCCACCGCCTTCATCCGCTTCAACGGCCACGGCTTGGTTGCCTCCGACTACCAGCGCGCCGACGACTGGGCCGAGCGGATTGCGGGTTGGCTGCAGCAGGGCCTGCAGACCGTTTATTTCTTCGTGCACCAGAAGGATATCATGCACACGCCCCTCTGGACGCAGCACTTCCTGGGCCGCCTGCACACGCTCACGGGTTTGGGCGTCAATCCGCCGCGCATCATTCCGCAGGCAGTGCAAGGGAGTTTGTTCTAATCAGGTACATCACTCATCGGGCGGAAGGCGCTACCGAAACTCCGCTGTATTACGCTGCTTCATGAAGCATATTCCGCATCTGTTGCTGGCGTTGGCGCTGGCTTTTTCCAGTGAAGTGCAGGCCCAACTGCAGCCCGCCGAAACCCGCTGCCTGGTGCTGCCCCTGAGCCTGGCGGCGCGGGCCGCCGCCGTGCCACTGGTGGTAGAGGCGGAAGTGCTCAGCTCCCGGAGCTTCTGGGACGCCGGCCACCGTCGCATCTACACGGCGCACCAGCTGCGCGTATTCAGCACACTGAAAGGCGCGGCCCCCACCCAGCTAACGGTGCTGACGGAGGGCGGCACCGTGGGTTTCGACCGCCACCAACTCACCAACACGCTGCAACTGCGCTCCGGTGAGCAGGGCGTGCTGTTTCTGGTGCCGGCCACCTTCGCCGGCACGGCCGCCGAGGCCGGGGCGTGGGCCGTGTATGGCAGTGAGCAGGGTTTTCTGCCCTATGACCTGGCCACGGCTACAGTCGCCGACCTGTTTCAGCCGCTGGGGACTATTAACGAGGCCTTCTATCAGCGGCTGACGGCTGCTACAGGGCAGACCCGGCAGGCGGTGCAGCCCAACGCCGCCCTGGCCGCCGCCCGGCAGCGGCTGGCAGCGCCCGTAGTGGCGCGTGGGCAGGCCCCGGTAGTCAGCAGCCTGAGCCCCACCACGCTGCCGGCCGGAACGGGCGCGGTCCTCACGCTGACCGGCTCGGGGTTTGGCGCGACCCGAGGAGCCGGTTTCGTGGAGTTTCGTAATGCCGACAATGGCGGCACCTCACTGGTGAAGCCTCAGGATGCCGACTACGTCAGCTGGACCGATATGCGCATTGTGGTGCGGGTGCCGGCCCTGGGCCAGCCCGCCGCCCCGGCCGGCAGCGGCCCGGTGCGCGTCACGACCAACGACCAGCTGCAGGCCACCAGCGCCGCCTCGCTTACGGTGCCTTACGCCGTGAGCAACGTGCTGAGCACGCCCGGCAACCAGCTGGTGCGGCCTAACCATATCAGCCAGAACGGCCGCGGCGGCTACAGCTTCCGGTTTGAAACGGCCTTTGCCGCCAACACCGCTGCCGCCGCCGCCTGGAACCGGGCCCTTGCCACCTGGCGCTGCCAGACCGGCATCAACTGGGACACAGACGCGCCGCTGCGCACCAGCCGCGGAGCCGCCGAAGACGGCGAGAACAGCATCGGCTTCGACCAGGGCGGCGAGCTACCGGCGAACGTGCTGGGCCGCACCACCAGCTACTACCGCGGCTGCTTCCGGCCCGACGGGCGGCTGGTGTTCTACGTGCAGGAAATCGATATGCAGTTCGATGACGCCACCAACTGGCAGTTCGGGCCCGCGCCGGCCGTGGGCCTGCAGCTGGATTTTGAGACGGTGGCGGTGCACGAGCTGGGGCACGCGCAGCAGCTTTCGCACGTGATTCTGCCGCGGGCCATCATGCATTTTGCCGTTGCGCGCGGCCAGAACACGCGCACGCTGGTCGCCGATGACATTGCGGGCGGAAGGCTGGTGCTGCGCACGCGCAGCTTTGCGGCGCAGGGCTGCGGCCCGGCGCCTATGCTGCCGGCGCCGCTCACGGCCTTTTCGGCGGCGGCAGCTCCCACGGGTATCCTGCTGAACTGGGCCACCCGCGCCGAATGTTTTCTGAGCGGTTTTGAGGTGCAGCGAGCCCGAGGCACCGACACCACCACCTGGCAGACCTTGGCCGCCGTGCCCGCCTCGGCTGCCTACACCTACCTCGATGCGCAGCCCCAAACCGGCCTGGGCTACTACCGCCTGCGCCTGCGCCGCCCCGATGGCAGCTTCGATGCTACGGCCCCGGTGCTGGCTACCACCGATGCCGCCAGTGCCAGCCAACCCGCCGTGTTTCCGAACCCGACGGCGGGCCGGCCGCTACGGCTGCAATACCCGGCCACTACCACTGGGCGCGTGCGGGCCGAACTGTATGATGCCGTAGGTCGGCGGGTTGCCACCACGTTTCTGGAGTATCAGCCCGGCCTCAACCTGCTGCCGGTGCCTACCGAAAGCCTGAAAGCCGGCTGGTACGTGCTGCGCTACCTCGATACCGACGGCCGCACCGGCGCGCTGCCGTTTGTGCAGACCGGCGAGTAGCGGCCAGCTTCAGCGGATGGGCAGCGTGAGGGCCACCGTGCCCGGCCCTATCTGCAGCCCACTCAGCAGCGGATATAGGCTCCGGGAGGCGTGGCGATGGTGGGCCGCAAACATCAGCCCATCGAATGCCAGCAGAAAGCCGCCCTGCAGCAGCAACGACTGGCCGTAGCCGCGCAGCTGCTGCTGGCGGCGCACGGTGGGGCGGGAGGCGGCCCGCTCCCGCAGATACAGACCCGTCGCCAGGTAGGCCACGTCGAGGCCGGCGTTGAAGAGGTACAGGTTTTCGGTGCGTAGCTGGGTGCGAACCAGCGTGGGCCGATCGGTGGCGGCGGCGGGCGGGCGGCGCGTGGCCCACAGCGAGGTGCCAGCCAGCGCTAGGTTTACCACGCCCCAGCCCACGTTCATCTGATGGAAGTATTTCTCGCGGCCTTCAGTGGCGAAGTAGCGGGCCCCGCTCACGCCCACATTGCCCAAAGCCCAGCCTCCCAGCACCAGCATGCCGTGCTGGTCCAGCAAGGTGCGTTGGGCCTGAAACTCGGTGGCAGGAGAAGGGAGCTGCTGCGCCGCCAGCCCATTAGCAGCCAGCAGACATAACGCAAGAGAGGACAGGCGGCGCAGCATAAGAGAATGAGTTGGTAGCGACGATTACCGCTCCAGCAGCATCGCCCCGAAGGAATAGCCGCCTCCGAATACCGTGATAATAACCCGGTTGCCAGGCTGCAGGAGCGGCCAGGTGTCGCCGAGGCCGATGGCGGCGCCGGCGCAACCCGTATTGCCCAGGTGTTCAATGTTGGACACGGCCCGCTCGGGCGGCAAACCCAACTGCTGCAGCACGTTTTTGGTGATGCGCAGGTTGGCTTGGTGCGGAATCAGGTAGTCGAGGCTGTCGAGGCCCAGGTGCTGGCGCTCTAGCAGCTGGCGGGTCACGCGGGCCATGTACTGGCAGGCGTAGGTGAAAACGTCGCGGCCGTGGGGCATCACAATGCCGCGCTCCACGGGCTTCAGCGTTACGGCTTCGTCGGCCTTGCCGGCCACGGCGGCGCCACCGGTCAGCACTTCTACCACACGCAGGTCGGTAGGAGCGAGGCGCTCTTTGGTGAGCAGCAGGGCTGAGGCGCCGTCGCCCCAGAGGTGGCCGGCCACGGTGTCGCTCTCGTTGTTGTAGGCGGTGTTGTGCTCGCTCACTACCACCACGGCGCGGCTGGCCTTGCCCATGGCGAAGTAGCCTTCCACAATCTCAATGGCGTTGAGCAGCGACGAGCACGCCGACGAAATGCTCACCACCGGAATGTCGTTGATACCCAGGTCGCGCTGCACGGCGTGGGCCAGCGTGTAGATGGTGTCGTGCGGGGTGTAGGTGGCGCCCACGATGAGGTTGAGGTCGGCTACCGGAAAGGCCGGGGCCTGAGCCAGCACGCGGCGGGTGGCCTCAATGGCCATGGTGTTGGTGTTTTCGCCGGGGCCGGCCTTGCGCCGTTCCCGAATGCCGGTGCGCTCAATGATCCAGTCGGCAGAGAGGCCGTTGAGATTGGTAAAATGCTCGTTGGTAACGACTTGCTCCGGCAGATAGGATGCCACCTGGTGAATGTACACGGAAGGAAAGCGAATGAGTTGGCCTTAAAAATACGGCAATGTACGCTGAGCAGCCACGGCTGGCCGTCAAATTAGCCGCTGTGGCCCGTACTTTGCACGGAGCTTGCGCATTCCAACGCCCACAGAACAGGCTCCGTTCGTTCCGCTTCGTTACAAGATTATGCTATTTCGCTTTCGTCGTCGCTGCCTGCTGCCCCTGCTGGGGGCAATTCTGCTAGCTGCCAGTCCGGTTGCTGCCCAGAAGTACCGCACGGCGGCCGGCCTGCGCCTCAGTCCCGGCCAATACGGCCTCACGGTGCAGCAAAAGTTTCTGCCCGGCGCTACCCTCGAAGGGCTGGCGCTGGCCGGCACCCGCGAGGTAAGCGCCACGGTGCTGGCCGAGCGACACTTCGGGATTCTGGGGCCCAGCCTCAACTACTACCTCGGGGCCGGCGGCCACGTTGGCAACCACAAGGATACCGGCACGTTCGGGGGCGTTGATGGCATCGTGGGCGTAGAGTACAAAGTGGCCCTGACGCGTTTGGTTATCTCTGCCGATTTCAAGCCCAGCATCGAGTTCGGCTCCGACGACTGGGCCCGCTTTCCCACGGCCTTCTCCGTGCGCTACATCCTGATCAAGGAGAAGAAAACCGGCCTGCTCGACGGCGTATTCGGCGGCGGTAAAGACAAGTCGAATGCCAAGGACAAGCCCCGCAACTCCGGCCGCCGCGGCCTGTTCGACTGGTAGCGGCGTAGCTGGAAGTAGTAGGGCGGTGGTCGTGCTGAGTTTGCTGACTTCCGGCTCCGCGCTAAAACAGAATCAGCCCGCCCAACGCTACCAGCATCAGGGCCAGGCTCAGCGTAAAGCCGTAGCTGCCGCCCAGGAGCAGGGATTTCAGCACCGTTTTCAGCCAGCTTTGCTGGTAGAAGTTGCGGAGTGCCACCACAAAATACACGGCCGGTATCAGCAGTACATAATCTTCGGCCCAGGCCATGAAGCTGAGCTTGCTGAGCAGCAGCGCCACCCCGAAATACACGAACAGAAAGCAGTGCACGTGCACCGTGAAGATGAGGTGGCTGATGTAGTGGCGGTGCTGCCGGAAGTACACGCCCTTGAGCAATAGCGCAGCCAGCGGCATAATCAGGAAAATGAGCAGCGACAGGCCGCGCAGGATCTGGTGCATGGCCTCGGCACTCGTGACGTGGTGCCAGCGTACGGTCCGCTTCACGCCCAGCCGGTTCCAGAAACCGGGCGTGGCGCCCTTGCTGCGCAGCACGGAATCTACCTGCGCCTGCGTGATGTCCTCGGGCAGCTTCGCCACCTCTTCTTCCTTGATTTTCACGCCCATCACCGAAACGTTGAAGCCGGTATCGGCATTCCCGGGGGCGGCCGAATCCGGACGGGCGGTGCCGGGCAAGTAGGCCAGTACCGGTTGCCGGCCGGCTCGCAGGCGCTGGCGCACCGAATCGGCGAGGAGGCGCCGCAGACTGTCGCGGCGGGCGGGCGTGGGGGCCTGCGCTATGGCTTGCAGTAGTTGCTGCTCCTGCTGCCGGGCAGAGTCGTTGGCGCTTTCCGTGAGGTTGGCGGCCCGCCGGGCGAACAGCTGCATCGGCCGCTCCTGGCCGTGCTCGGGCTTGGTAGCCGACGAAAGGAGCAGGAAGAACACGAAGCTCAGAAACACATAAAGCCGCACCGGCGGCACGTAGGGCATGCGCCGGCCTTCCAGAAACTGCCGCGTGAGCACGCCTGGCCGGAACAGCAACAGGCCTGCCGTGCGAAACACTTTGCCATCGAAGTGGAAAAGGCCTTCCAGGGTTTCCTCTACTAGGTGGCCGAAGGAGATATTGACCTCATGGTTTTGCTGGCCGCAGCGCGGGCAGAACTCCGCCGGAGCGTCGGGCGGAAACGAGTAGCCGCAGTTTGCGCAGGCAGGTAGATGAGTAGCGTGGTGCGCCATTGGAGGATGAAGGGGCTGCACCGAAGCCGAAAACGGTGCGTCGGCGCAAGTAAGCATTTTCCGGCCTGCACATCCAAGGCGTGTAGGAAGGCTATGCGGCGGCGGCGGCCCGAACTGCCTAGAGGCGCGCGCAAATTTGTGGCGGCCGTGTTGCCTACTACCAGTTGCGTGAGCATTCGCCCCAACAGAGGGCCACCAACACAAAGTTTGTACGGCGAGTATTACCAAGGATATTTCGGGGACGATCCGGCGTACTTCACCGCCAACCGGCCCGGGCTGGTGCGCCTGAAAAGCCACCTTAACTTCGACACCGATGCCAGCTGGGGCGACCTGACTGCTGTGGGCAAGTAATGCCGGCCAGTTTTTTCTGCTCGGAGGGCAGCGGCCGGCCCCTGAGCGTGCGGGCGCCAGCCCGGCAGGTGAGCCTGCTGGTTGCCTCCAACCCCAGCAAAGGCACTTTCGGCATCCTCATCAAGTAGCAGCAGCCCGGCAAGGGCATCCTGCAACTGCTGGATATACACGGCCGCCTCTGCTACCAGACTGACCTGCCGAGTGCCGCCGAGCAGCAAGTGCAACTACAGCTGCCCAACCTGGCAACCGGCGTTTATCTGCTGCGTCTCACCACTGAAAGCGGCACCGCCACGCACAAAGTAGTGGTGGAATGACGGACTGGCACAGCCAGAAAAACAGGCGGGGCCGACGACCGGGTAACGGGGGAATATTCCCGCGCACCGGTTGTCGGCCCCGCCTGTTTTTCCGGGTTGGTCCGCTACTCCTTGCGCACCCGGCCGGAGCCGGCAATCTTGCTGCTGACGGTGGCGCCGCCCCGCACGTACACGTCGCCGGAGCCGGCAATGCTGGCTTCCAGCGTGCGGCTGGCGTAGAGGCGGCCGGTGCCGGAGCCGCTGATGCGGATGGCGCTGGCTTCGGTGCGCAGCTCGGAGGCGCGCACGTTGCCGGAGCCGCTGATGCGGGCCTCATGCTGCGGGCAGAGGCCGGCCACCAGTATTTCGCCCGAGCCCGACACCGCCGATTTCAACTCGCTGGCTGTGAGCTGGGGCAGCAGAATTCTGCCCGAGCCGCTGACCGCCAACGACAGCCGGGAAACCTTCACGGCCTCTTCGGCTTTGATCTGGCCGGAACCGCTCACGCCCAGCTCTGCAATGTCGGGCATGGTCACGTAGACCGTCACCGGGCCTTCGAGGTTGTCGCTCGACCACATTTTGCCGGTTTGCTGCTTGGTGCTGATGCGCAGGCGGCCGCCTTCCACCACGGTTTCGATGCGGGCCAGATCGGCGGTGGCAGCTTCCACTTCCACGCGCTGCGGGCTGCCCTGCCGCAACACCACTTTGGCCGAATTAGACAAACCCAGTTGGGTGAAGGCGGCCACCGCACGCACTTCGCGGCCGGGGGCGGCCAGTAGCAGCGCCGGCAGCACCAGCGCCAGCAGCATCGTCAGGGAAAAGTAACGGAAGGTTTTCATAAGCGCACGAGGCTGAAAGTGAAACATCTGGCCGGAAAGATGGATGGCGCATCGCAACGGTTGCCTGGAGCCGTGCGGGCGTTGAAAAATAATTAGTGACCCGGCGGATAGGGGCGGGCCGGTGTGTCGTGCGGGCCATGGTGGCGGGCCGGTGTGCCCGGCTGCTCGTGGCACTGCCATAAAAAAACACCGCTCTCCAGGCAGCCGGAGGCGCTGTTTTTTGTGCAGCTTTGGGCAGCGGGCCGCGCTGCACCAACGCGCTGCCTGCCTGACCCAGCTATGCATCCGCACGAACAGCTTCTGCACCGCTTCTACCAGGCCTTCCAGCGCCGTGACCATGCCGCCATGGCCGCCTGCTACCACCCCCAAGCTACCTTCGAGGATGCTGCGTTTCAGTTGCAGGGCGCCGACGTTGGGAAGATGTGGCGCATGCTCTGTGAGCGGGGCAAAGACCTGCGCCTCGCCTATAACGACATCAGCGCCGACGACCAGCACGGGGCCGCCACCTGGGATGCCCGCTACACGTTCTCGCAGACCGGCCGGGCGGTGCACAACCATATCCGCGCCCGCTTTACGTTCCAGGATGGCCTCATCCTCACGCACCATGACGAGTTCAGCTTCTGGCGCTGGTCGAGGCAGGCGCTGGGGCCGGTGGGCTGGCTGCTGGGCTGGTCGGGGTTTCTGCAGAACAAGGTGCGCAAATCGGCCGCGCAGGGGCTGGCGTCGTACCGGCCGCAGCTGAGCCAGTAACCAGAACGTCATTCCGAGCGAAGGCGAAGCCGTAGTCGAGGAATCTCGCGTGCTGAGGTTGTAGTAGCATTATTTACTACACTAGCGAGATTCCTCGACTACGGCTTCGCCTTCGCTCGGAATGACGTTCTACTCTTTTTCTCTCAACTACCGCGCTTACCAAATCGTCACACGGGCGGAGTCGGGGCGGTAGAGCTTGTCGGTGGGCTTCACGTTGAAGGCCTCGTAGAAAGCCGGCACGTCGGCGAAGGGGCCGTTGACGCGGTAGCTGGCCGGTGAGTGCACATCGGTGAGGATGCGCTGGGCTAGTACTTCGTCGCGCTGGTGGTTCTGCCAGCCCAAGGCGTAGCCCAGGAAGTAGCGCTGCGTGGGCGTCAGGCCCCCGATTTTCTCGTTTTTCTTGTACTGCTCGGTTTTCTTGAAGGCATCGAAGGCAATGACGATGCCGCCCAGATCGGCAATGTTTTCGCCGGCCGTGGCTTTGCCGTTGATGTGCAGCGAGTCGAGCACTGTGTAGCCATTGAACTGGCGCACGATGCCGTTCACGCGCTGCTGGAAGGCGGCCCGGTCTTTCTTGCTCCACCAGTTGCGCAGGTTGCCGTTCTCATCGAACTGGCTGCCCTCGTCGTCGAAGCCGTGGGTCAGCTCGTGGCCGATGGTGCTGGCTCCCGCGTAGCCGTAGATGATGGCGTCGTCGGCGTCGGCGTCCTTGAGGCCGGGCACCGCGAAGATGGCGGCCGGCAACACGATTTCGTTGTTGCTGGGGTTGTAGTAGGCGTTATAGGTCTGCGGCGTCATGCTCCACTCGGTGCGGTCGACGGGCTTGCCCAGCTTGCTGAGCTCGTAGCGGTAGCGCCACTGGTTGGCGCGCATCATGTTGGCCGCGTAGGAGTCGCGCTTGATGTCCAGGGCCGAGTAGTCGCGCCATTTGGCGGGGTAGCCCACCTTCGGGGTGATTTTGGTGAGCTTCACCAGGGCTTTCTGCTTGGTGGAGTCGCTCATCCAGTCCAGGGCCTGAATATGCTCGCGGAAGGAGGCCACCACGTTCGTGGTCAGCTTTTCGTAGCGGGCCTTGGTTTCGGGCGTGAAATACTCTTTCACAAACAGCTGGCCCAGGGCCTCGCCCATGGCGCTTTCCTCGTCGTCGAGCACGCGCTTCCAGCGGGGACGCTGCTCTTTGCGGCCCTGCAGCACGGTGCCGTAGAAGCGGAAGTTCTCGTTGTCGAAGGGCGCGCTCAGGCGCTCGGCGTAGGTGTGCAGCAGCTGCCATTGCAGGTAGGCGCGCCAGTCTTCCACGGGGGCCGTGCGCAGCAGGCGGGCGGCTTCGCGGTAGAACTCCGGCTGGCCCACAATCACCGTATCCACATTGGCCATGCCGGCCTGCGTGAACCAGGTTTTCCAGTCGAGGCCGGGCGTGAGCTGGTTGAGCTGGGCCAGGGTCATCTTGTTGTAGTTGGCGTACGGGTCGCGCAGGGCTTCCAGCTTGCGCGAGGCCCCAGCCAGGGCCGTTTCCAGCTTCACCACCTGGACGCTGTGGCGCTGGGCGGTGGCGGCGTCTTCGCCCATCAGCCCCAGCATCTTGGCCACGTGCGTGCCGTACTCTTTGCGGATGTTGGCGGTGCGGGCGTCCTTGTTGAAGTAGTAGTCGCGGTTGGGCAAGCCCAGGCCGGCCTGGTACAGATACAGCGCCATCTTCTCGCTGTTTTTAGCGTCCTGCGCCACGTAGGGGCCCACCAGCGCATTCACGTTCAGCGGAATCAGGCGGGCCATGGCGGCCTGCACATCGGCGGGCGTGCGCAGGGCGGCCAGGCGGTCCAGCTCGGCTTTGAGCGGCGCCAGGCCCTGCTGGTCGATGGCCACGGAGTCCATGCCGGTGGCCCAGAAGTCGCCGATTTTCTGCTGGGTGGTGCCGGCGGCGGCGTTGGCTTTGGCGGCTTCCTGGTTGAGGGCGCGCAGGCGGGCATACACCTCGTTCTGTACTTCCTTTCCAATGCCCCAGCTGCTTTCTGAGGCCGGAATGGGGTGCTGCTTCAGCCAGCCGCCGTTGGCGTACTGAAAGAAGTCGTCGCCGGGGCGCACGGTGGTGTCGAGGTTGGCTTGCAGCAGGTCGGGCTGGGCGCTGCCCGATTTGGTGCCGGAGTTGCAGCCGGCCAGGGCCAGCAGCAGGGCCGGGGCGGCCAGCCAGCGGCGCGAAGAGGAAAGGAGGGTCATGAATAACGAGGGTTGAAATCAATTGCGGACGCAACCTAACAGTTCTGCCAAAGACCTGTTAGGTTGCAGCTATGCCAACAAAATTTCTGCTGCTGCTCAACTTCGCGCTGGCCGCCTACCTCACGGGCCTCATCTGGACGGTGCAGCTCGTGCATTATCCCGGTTTCGCCTACGTGGCACCCGAGAAGTTCGCAGCCTTCCACCAGCACCACACCCGCAACATGAGCTTCGTGGTACTGGCGCCGATGGTGCTGGAGCTGGGGCTGGCCGCGTGGCTGGGCTGGCAGGGCCGCAGCGCGCTGGGCGCGGCCGGCTGGTGGGCGCTGGCGCTGGTACTGCTCATCTGGGCGGCCACGTTCTTCATCTCCGTACCATTCCACAACCGCCTCGCCGCCGACGGCTACAGCTACGTCACCATCGACGGGCTGGTGCGCACCAACTGGATCCGCACCGTGGCCTGGACCCTGCGCAGCGGCCTGCTGGGCTGGCTGCTCTGGAAAATATTGTAGCGCGAAGCCTTTGCTTCGCGTATCGTTGCATAGTGGGGCGGCGCGGGCGTCCCAGGGCTGAAGCCCTGGGCTAGTCAGCGGAACGGCCAACGGACCATAGAAGCCTTCCGAGTCGCAGGGCTGAAGCCCTGGGCTAGTCAGCGGAACAGCCAACGAACCATAGCGGCCCTCCGTAGCCCAGGGCTTCAGCCCTGGGGCACCCACGCCGCCCCAACAGCACACCAGTCATCAACTCATCAGCACCTCAACCCATGCTGCCTGCCGCCGCCGACTTCCTGCCCGAACTCCAGTTCCAGACCAGCCGCAGCAGCGGGCCCGGCGGGCAGAACGTGAACAAGGTGGAAAGCCGCGTGGAGCTGCGCTTCCGACTGCTGGAGTCGCAGCTGCTCACCGACGAGCAGAAGCAGACGCTGCAGCAGAAGCTGGCCTCCAAGCTCACGTTGGAGGGCGAGCTGCTGGTGGTGGCGCAGGAAGACCGCAGCCAGCTGCGCAACAAGGAAACCGCGCTGCAGAAGTTTCATGAGCTGCTAACCAAAGCCCTGCACAAGCCCAAAGCGCGCAAAGCCACCAAGCCCAGCAAAGGCGCCGTGCGCCAGCGCCTGGAGTCCAAGAAGAAGCACGGCGACAAGAAAACCAACCGCGGCCGGGTGGATTTTTAGTTGTCAGTTGCTAGTTGTCAGTTGTTAGTGCTTTTATAATTTGATCAGGTTGAGCACTGACAACTGACAACTGACAACTAAGCACTAACAACTAATCATCTCAGATCCAGCCTTTGCGCTTGAACCACACGTAAATCCCCACCGAAATAACCACCATCGACAGGATGGAAACCGGGTAGCCCAGTTTCCAGGTCAGCTCGGGCATGTAGTTGAAATTCATGCCGTAGATGCCGGCAATGAAGGTGAGGGGCAGGAAAAACGCCGAAAACACCGTCAGTACCCGCATGGCCTCGTTGGTGCGCTGCGACGAGAGCGAGAGGTACAGGTTCATGAGGTTGGTGGCGCCGCCGTCGAGCTGTTGGTACATGGTTTCCACCTTCACCTGCAGGTCCTGGGTGTCCTGCAGCAGCGTATCGTCCGTGACGGAGGTGGCAAGCTGCCGGCGCAGCATCGTCAGGATGTCGCGCGTGAGGAGCAGCAGCTGCTTGGCGGCGGAGGCCTTGCGCTTCAGGAAATACAGGCCCTGCAGGGCGTTGGGCACTTCCTGCTTCAGAAAGATTTCCGCCTCGTAGTCGTCCAGTTCCCGCGTGAGCCGGAGGGCGGGCTGCATGTAGCTGTTGAGGGCGTAGCGCACCAGATGAAAGGCCACTTCGGCAGGCGTGTTGCACTCTTGGCCCGGGGCGCGGGCCACCCGTTTCAGCTCGTTCAGCACCGGGTGCGGCAGCCGGTGCACCGTAATCAGGTAGTCGGCGGCGTAGAACACGGCAATCTTGGTGCTCAGCTCCTGAATGGTGTCGGCCTCGTTGGTTTTGGGCGGGTTGAACACCCGCAGAATCACGAAGCTCAGGCCGTGCGTGGCCTCGAACTTGGGCAGGTGGGTGGGCTCCAGACAGTCGCGCACCAGCGAGTCGGGTAGGTCGTACTGCGCGGCCACGGCCTGCAGCTCGGCCACGGTAGGGCTGGTGATGTCCAGCCAGGAAAAGTTGGATTCCTGACGGGTGAGAAGTTGTTCGGTCATGGGCGGCGCGGTTGGCAACAGGTCCTGTAACGCGAAAATCCGTTTCGCGACGAGTAACGCGAGTATCTACGCGTTGGCGCAGGCGGCACGGAGCCGGATACTGGCGTTACTCGTTGCGAAACGGATTGGCTTGTACGCAAAGCCCGCGCTGTGCGCTACAGCAGCGTGCCGCGCAGCACCAGCGTAGCCACCGAGAAGTAAATAATCAGGCCCGTTACGTCCACGAGCGTGGCCACGAACGGCGCTGAAGACGTGGCCGGGTCGAGGCCGAGACGCTTGAGCAGCATCGGCAGCATGGCCCCCGACAGCACGCCCCACAGCACAATGCCCAGCAGCGAGAAGCCCACCGTCACGGCAATCAGCTGCCAGTACGGCCCGAAATAGCCGGGGTCTACTACCTTGGCCCACAGTACAATACGCAGCGCGCCCACCACGCCCAGAATACCGCCCAGCGCCGCCCCCGAAATGATTTCGCGCCGCATCACCAGCCACCAGTCCGACAGCGTAAACTCGCCCAGGCTCATGGCCCGGATAATGAGCGAGGTGGCCTGGGACCCGGCGTTGCCGCCAGCCGAAATAATCAGCGGAATAAACAGGCCCAGCACGGCCGCCTTCTGCAGGTCTTCCTCGAAGTGGTGCATGGCCGAGGTGGTCAGCATCTCGCCCAGCAGCAGAATCACCAGCCAGCCGGCGCGCTTCTTGATCATGCCCCAGATGGAAGTGGCCAGATACGGCTCATCGAGAGCCGCCGAGCCGCCCAGCTTCTGGATGTCCTCGGTGTCTTCCTCTTCCCGGATATCCAGAATGTCGTCGATGGTCACGATGCCGAACAGCACGCCGTCGTCGTTGACCACGGGCAGGGCCACCCGGTCGTTTTTGCGGAACACGTCGATGGCCGCTTCCTGGTCCTGCATGGCGTTGAGCTTCACGTAGCGGCGGTCCATCAGCTCGCTCACGGGCCGGTCGGGCGGCGAGAGCAGAAACTCCCGTATGCGGATATCGTCGATGAGCACGCCGCGCTGGTCGGTCACGTAGAGCACGCTCAGCGTCTCCGACTGCCCGCCGTGGCGCCGGATGTAGTCGAGCACCTGCTGCACGGTCCAGCTCTCGCGGATGGCAATGTAGTCGGGCGTCATCAGGCGGCCCACCGAGTATTCGGGGTAGCCCAGCAGCTCCAGCGTCACCTTGCGCTCCGGCTCCGACAGCGTCTGGATCAGCTCCTTCACGAAGTCGTCGGGCAGGAATTCCAGCAGCGCCGTCCGGTCGTCGGGCGACATTTCGTTGAGGATATCGGAAATTTTCTCCTGGGTCAGATTGGCCAAAAAGTGCTTCTGCACCTCCAGGTCGAGGTATTCGAACACCTGCGTAGCCAGCCGCAGCGGCAGCAGCCGAAACACAATCAGCTGCTCGCGCTCCTCCTCGGCCTCAATCAGCTCCACCAGCTCGGCGGGCTCGTAATGCTTGAGAATCTCCTTGAGCTTGAAAAATTCCCCCTCCTGAATCAGGGACGTAATGTGGTCGGTGGTCGGGTTCTGATTCATGTAACGAAGAGGGTGTGTCTCGCTAGGCAGGAGGGTTAGTGACAAAAAAGCCCGCAAAAATAGCCATTCCTGCTTTCAGGACGCAGACAATGGCAATTAATAATCCACTCTCAGGGTGCCGGCTCCCACAGAAGCACCATTGCAGGCCGCCGCAACGCTTTTACTACCGATTCATACGGTATGCCGAACTCGCAGCGGGTGTAGCGCCTGAGGCCGCTACACCCGTTTGCGCCGTGCAGAAGTTGCCGCAAACACTTCTGCACGGCGAGCGGTAGCAAATCAGGGGGGTACTTGTACATTTGGGCCCGCTTCTTCGCGCTTTCTATGCCTCACCAGACGCCTGCCGCCCCTCCGCTCGGCACCCTCGTTGCCCTCGGCGGCGGCGACGACGACGCCATGCTGGCCCTGCTCTGCGACCTGCTGCCGAGCCACGCCACCACCGTCGAAATAGTGACCGTGGCCTCCCGCGACGACACCCGCTCCGGCCGCGCCTACGAGCGGGCCCTGCGCGAGCTGGGCTGCACCAGTGCCCGCCACCTGCGCATCAGCGAGCAGCACCCGGCCGATGCCCCCGACACGCTGCGCCGCCTGCGCCACGCCGGCCTCGTGTTTTTCAGCGGCGGCGACCAGGAGCGCATCACCGACTTTCTGCATAACACCGAGTTTGCGCGGGTGCTGCACGAGCGGTACTACCACGACGCCACCTTCATCATTGCGGGCACCAGCGCCGGTGCGGCCGTGCTGCCCGAGTATATGATAGTGGATGGCCACGGCTGGCGCGCCCTGCGCAAGGGCGGCATGCAAACCAGCGCCGGCCTGGGTTTGCTGCCCCAGCTGCTCATCGACCAGCACTTTGTGGAGCGAGGCCGCTTCGGGCGGCTGGCCCACGCGCTACTGGCCCACCCCATGTGCCTGGGCTTGGGTCTGGCCGAAGAAACCGGCATCATCATCCGGGGCGGCACCGAGGCCGAGGTGTTCGGCGACGGCGTGGTGATGGTAGTGGACGGGCGCCAGTTGCATGGCAACAACCTGGGCCGCATCGGGCGCGGCGAGCCGGTGAGCGGGCAGGATCTGCGGGTGCATCTGCTGGTGGCCGGCCAGCGCCTGCAGCTGCAAAGCAGGCGGGTAGTGGGGGAGGAGCCGGACACAAGGTGAGCTTCAACTCACCATATTTGCACGCCGCCGGCCGCACGCTAAAATTTCCGGGCTTTCCTGTTCGTTCTGCTGCCCATAACAAATAGTCGGCAAGCCGACTAACCAAGCATTTTTCTCCCTACATTTAAGCCACGACAACCCCAAATTCTCACCTTTCTCACTTTTTTATGACTTTTAAATCTCTACTCCTCGTGGGTGGTGCGCTACTTACGGGTACGGCCGCATCGGCGGGCGGCTACCAGGTGACGCTGGCCGGGATAAAGAACAACGGCATGGGCGGCGTAGGTGTCGGCCTGTCGCTGGACCAGGCGGCTATGTTCTACAACCCCGGTGCCCTGGCCATGGTGAAGGAGCGGGGCGTGCAGCTCGGGGCCAATGCCACGCTGGCGCGGCAGGCTTTCCGCGCCGAAAACGGCAGCGTGCAGCGCGAGCTGCAGAACAATACCACCACGCCGTTCAGCCTGTTTGCCGGCTTCGGCCCGGCCGAAGGCAAGTTCCGGGCGGGCATTGCCATTTACACGCCCTTCGGCAACAAGCTGCAGTACGCCGACGGCTGGGAAGGCCGCTTCGCGCTGACGCAGATTGATTTGAAAGCCATTTATGTGCAGCCGACTTTCAGCTACGCCATTTCCGACAAGCTGAGCATTGGTGCCGGCCTGACGTATCTGGCGCTGGGCTCGGTGAACCTGCAGCGCGATGTGCCGGCCCAGAACGCCGACGGCCAGTTTGCCAGCATCGAGCTGGACGGCGACGCGGAGCGCAAGTTCGGCTTCAACGCCGGTGTGTTCTTCAAGCCTTCCGAGAAGCTGAGCGTTGGTATCAGCTACCGCTCCAAGATTGATGCCCAGGTGAAAGACGGCGACGTAACGTTCCGCAACCTGTCGGCCACGGCCACTCCCGGCTTCCAGGCCACCAAGTTTGCAGCCACGCTGCCGCTGCCCGCTACCACCTCCATCGGCATCGGCGTGATGCCAACCGAGAAGCTCACCATCGGCCTCGATGTGAACTTCGTGGAGTGGAGCGCCTACGAAAACCTGACGTTTGATTTCAACGCTCCGGTGAACGGCTCGCCTACCAGCGTCTCGAAGCGTTATTATGAGGACGCTCTGACCTTCCGCATTGGCGGCCAGTACCAGATAACGAGCGGCCTGACCGTGCGCGCCGGTGGTGCCTACGACAACTCACCAGTGAAAGACGGTTACATCACGCCCGAAACGCCTGACTCGGACCGCGTAACTGGCACGTTGGGTGCTTCCTACAAGTTCGGCGAGAAGTTCGGTGTTGATCTGAGCACGCAGTTTGTGAACCTGAAAAAGCGTACCCAAACCCAGGCCGAGCTGCTCAGCAACGGCACGACGGACCGCGTAGCGGGTACTTACAAGACCAGCGTAGTAGTGCCCGGCATCGGCCTGAACTACACTTTCTAATCTCTTTGCTTTCTCTTCTCCTATGAATACGTTTTCCCTCAAGAAAACCTGGCCCGCAGTAGCCCTGCTGGGTCTGGCGGCCTGCCAGCCCGAGCTGGACGCCCCAGCAGTAGATAAAGGCTCGGCCGATTTCAGCAGCTACGTAGCCATCGGCAACTCCCTCACGGCGGGTTTCCAGAGCGGCGGTTTGGCCAACTTCGGTATTGAAACGTCGTATCCGGCTATCCTGGCGCAGCAGTTCGCCAAAGCCAACGGCGGTGACTTCGTGTCGCCGAAGTTCGACGAAGGGCAGAAGGACGGCTCCGGCTACCTGAAGTTCTACGGCCTCACCACAGCCGGCTCGCCGGTTATTCTGGCCCCGGGCCAGAGCGCCACGGCTACGCTGGCCGGCCAAACCACGCCGCGCACGTTCACCAACAACCCGGCCGACTACAAATTTGCCTTCACCGGCCGTACGTTGCCGGCTCCGCCGCTGGGCTCTGGTGCCGCTGAACTGGCTCCCTTCAACACCGCGCAGCCCAACAACCTGGGCGTGCCCGGTATTTCGGTGCTGAGCGCCGACCGCACGGCTTCCAGCGTACCGCAGATTGCGGGCGCAGCCCAGGCCTACGGCAACCTCAACAACTACTACCAGCGCCTGCTGCCCGCCGCCGACCGCGGCGTAACGGACTACACCACGTTCATCGGCCGCAAGAACGCTACGTTCTTCACCTGCTGGCTGGGCAACAACGACGTGCTGACCTACGCCACCAACGGCGGCGTAGCCGTGGCTACCGACCCGTTCAGCAACTTGACGGATACCACCAGCTTCGGCCGGGGCTACCGCAACATCGTGCGCACCATCAGCAAGAATGGTACAGTGGGCGGCGTAGTAGCAAACATCCCGAACGTAGCCAATGTGCCGTACTTCACGGCAGTAACCGTAGCTAGCGTGCTGGCAGGCTTCCAGCAGGTGAACCCCGCTGCGCCGGCTGTATTCATTCAGACTAGCTCCACAACAACCCCAGTTCGTGCTGCTACTGCGGCTGACCTGATTACGCTGCCTGCCGCCTCGGTAGTAGCTACGGGTGTTGGCTCTACGCCCACGAACCCAATCCCTAATAATCTGGTGCTGGACGCTGCTGAAGTTACGGCTATCCAAACCCGTACCACGCAGCTCAACGCCATCATCGCCAAGACGGCCCGTCAGTACAAAGTGGGTTTGGTGGATATGAACTCGTTCTTCAGCACGATTGCGCTGGGTGGCATTGCCATCAACGCCACGTCGAACAACGCCGGCTTCATCCGCGGCAACCTGTTCTCGCTGGACGGCGTGCACCCCACCTCGCGTGGCTACGCTGTTATTGCCAACGAATTCATCAAGGTGATCAACGCCACCTACGGTGCCTCCATTCAGCCAGTGAACCCTACCGAGTACAACGCGCTGCTGCTGCCATAAGTAGCTGCTAGCCAAAAGAAAAGCCCCGCTTCCTGACTCAGGAAGCGGGGCTTTTTTGTGGGGTTTAGCCGAGTAGCTGCCTACGACAGCTGCACCTGCTGCAGCACTTCCGGCAGGGCAGGGGCGGCCTCGCCGGCCAGGCGGGCGGCAATGAGCTGGGCGTGGTAGCGGCCGTTTTCAATGAACCAGCGGCTGGTGTTGAGGCCGCCGCACACGGTACCGGCCAGGTAGAGGCCGGGGCGGTTCGTTTCTAAGGTTTCGGGGTTGTGGGTGGGCGTCTGGGCAGCATCGGCTTCGCAGGTGATGCCCAGGGCAGCCAGAAACGAGAAGTCGGGGTGGTAGCCGGTGAGGGCGTAGACGTGCTGGGCCGGCAACGTGCGCGGGCCGTCGGGCGTGTTCAGCTCCACGGTGGTTTCGGTGATGCGCGCCACGGTGCTGTTGAACAGGCAGCCGATGCGGCCTTCCTTGATGCGGTTCACCAGATCGGGCCGGATCCAGTACTTCACCGACTCACTGATTTCGGAGCCGCGCACGACCAGCGTGGGGCGGGCGCCGGCGCGCAACAGTTGCAGCGCCGCCTTGGCCGAGGAGTTTTTGGCCCCGATAATCACCACATCCTGGTCGGCGTGGGCGTAGGGCTCCTTGTAGTAGTGCGTGACGTTGGGCAAGTCTTCGCCGGGCACGCGCAGCAGATTGGGCACGTCGTAGAAGCCGGTGGCTACAATCACGAAGCGCGCCCCGATGCGTCCCTTGTCGGTTATCACCATGTAGGCGTTTTGCTCGCCTTCGAGGTCTAGAACCCGCTCGTAGAGGCGCAACGTCAGCTTTTCGGTCTGGGCCACGCGGCGGTAGTAGTCGAGGGCATCTTCGCGCAGCGGCTTGTAGTGCAGCGTCGTCATGGGGTGCCCCCCGATTTCGAGCAGCTCGGGCGTAGAGAAGAACTCCATGTTGGTGGGGTAGCCGATGATGGAATTCACCAGCGCGCCCTTGTCCAGCACGCACACCGAGAGGCCGCGGCGCTGCACTTCCAGCCCACAGGCCAGCCCCACGGGGCCGGCCCCGATTACCACTACATCAAAAGAAACGTCGGTTGTCATATGCTATACTACCGGTTCGGCGGCCGCGAGTTTTCGTACGGCGCCGGTGAGTTGGGCGTTGATGGCCTATTTGCGGCGCTGCAGATACGTCAGCGCGCCGGTGCTCCACAGGGCCACGCCGATGAGCACGGGCTGGAAGAACAGCCGGCCCAGGCGCTTGTCGTCGGTGTCGAGGCCGAAAGCGGAGAGGTGGTGGGTGTACTGGTGGATGTTGCCGGGGAATACCGCCGCGTAGAAAGCCGCCAGCCCAAGGCCCATTTCCACCCGCCGCTTCTTCCAGAAAAGCAGCGCCAGTCCCAGCCCGATTTCCACCACGCCCGAAGCCAGTACGGTGGTGTCCTTACTCAGGGGCACGAAATCGGGCACCTGGGCCTGAAACGCGCGGCGCTGGAAGGTGAGGTGGCCGGTGCCGGCCACCACCATGAAGGTGCCCATGAGGCCGCGGGCCACGTTTTGCAGGGTAGTGGTGTGGGGTTGAGGAAGCATGCGAGGCTGCGTTAGCGTGAGGGTGTAGGCAGGCTATACGGCCGCGCACCCCGCGCGGATACTCCTACGGGTTTCCCCGCCCGCAGCCCTGGCCTTCTGCAGCAGCCGGCAAAACGACGAAACCGCGCCGCTGTTACCAGGCGTTGAGCAGTCGGCGAAGCAGAATGATTTCGCCGGTATGGTAGGCGGCGTGGTCGCCCAGCAGCATAGCTTCGCGCAGGATGGTTTGGCCGTCGCCGTGCGGAATGGGGGCCAGCAGGTCCGTATCGGGGGCGTGCAGCAGGTCGATGAAGCGCTGCTGGTCGGCCTGGATCTGGTCAAGCGTCTGGTGCCAGGTGGCTTCGTCGGCGGTGGCGGTGTTGGCGGGCCAGTAGCCGGCGGGCCAGTCCGGCGAAACGTGGTCGGCCCCGAGGGAAAACTCCACAATATCCCACTGGGCGATGCGCACGTGCTCTGCCAGCTGCCAGATGGTGTACGGCGCCTCCGGCACGCGCTGGTTCCACTGCGCGGCCGTGAGGTCGGCGCAGGCATCAGTGAACGTGACGTGGGCGTTGGCCTGCGTGAGCAAGCTGATCAGCTCCGTGACTATTCCGGCTTTCGTGGCGTGGTCCATGGGGGTTGGGAATAATGGTGGCCTAAAGCAGTAGCGCGAACCTTGCAGTTCGCGCCCCCGCGCCGTTTAGACGATGCTATCGGCGCGGGGACGCGAACTACAAAGTTTGCGCTACTACGTTCTGTTTCGGGGCGTTAGTGCGCCTGCAGCCAGTTGCGGCCGGTGCCCACTTCCACTTCCAGCGGCACGCCGTGGGGCAGGAGCAGGGCGGTGGCCATCAGCTCCTTTATTTTGGGCGTGATGTAGGCTACTTCCTCCTGCACCGCGTCGAATACCAGTTCATCGTGCACCTGCAGAATCATTTTGGTGCCAAGCTTTTCCTGGCGCAGCCACTCGTGGATGTTGATCATGGCCTTCTTGATGATGTCGGCCGCGGTGCCCTGGATGGGGGCGTTGATGGCGTTGCGCTCGGTGTAGCCGCGCAGGGTGGCGTTGCGCGAGTTAATGTCGCGCAGGTAGCGGCGGCGGCCCAGCAGGGTGGTGGCGTATTCCAGCTCCCGGGCCTTGTTGATGCTGTTGTCCATGAACTGCTTCACCGACGAAAACTCCTCGAAGTAGGTGTCGATGATGTCGGTGGCTTCCTTGCGCGAGATGCCGATGCGCTGGGCCAGCCCGAAAGCCGAAATGCCGTAGATGATGCCAAAATTGACGGTTTTGGCTTTGCGGCGCATCTCGCTGTCGACCTCACTGAGCGGCACTTTGAATACCTTGCTGGCCGTGCTGGTGTGAATGTCGAGGCCCTGGCGAAAGGCTTCAATCATCGTTTTATCACCCGAGAAGTCGGCCATGATGCGCAGCTCCACCTGCGAGTAGTCGGCGGCAAGCAACACGTGGCCGGCGTCGCGGGGCACGAAGGCCTTGCGGATTTCCCGGCCCTTTTCGGTGCGGATGGGAATGTTCTGCAGGTTGGGATTGGTGCTGCTGAGGCGGCCGGTGGCCGTCACGGCCTGGTTGAAGCTGGTATGCACGCGGCCGTCGGCCACATTCACTAGCTGGGGCAGGGCCTCCACGTAGGTGCTGCGCAGCTTGCTGAGCTGGCGGTACTCCAGAATGAGGGCGGCAATGGGGTTTTCGGCCGCCAGCTGACTCAGGATTTCCTCGCCGGTGGCGTACTGGCCGGTCTTGGTCTTCTTGATTTTGCCCTTGCCAATGTCCATTTTATCGAACAGCACCTCGCCCAGCTGCTTCGGCGAGCCGATGTTGAACTCCTGGCCGGCTTCCGAGAAAATCTGCTTCTCCAGGTCCACGATGTAGCCTTGCAGCTCGGCCGAGTATTCGCCCATGGCCGAGGAGTCGATTTTCACGCCCTCGTACTCGATGTCGGCCAGCACCGGCACCAGCGGGTTTTCCACCTCGTTGAGCAAATCCAGCAGGCCCACTTCCTTGAGCAGCAGCTCAAACACGTGCTTGAGCTGCAGCGTCACGTCGGCATCCTCGCAGGCGTAGTCTGACACCTCGGCCGGGGGCAGGTCGGCCATGGTTTTCTGGTTCTTGCCTTTGGGGCCGATGAGCGCCGTGATGGGCACGGGCGTGTAGTGCAGGTAGGTTTCGGCCAGCACGTCCATGCCGTGGCGCATGTCGGGCTCCAGCAGGTAGTGGGCCAGCATGGTGTCAAACAGCGGCCCGTTGATGGCGACGTTGTAATGCTTGAGGATGGTGAGGTCGTACTTGATGTTCTGGCCGATTTTGAGGATGTGCGCGGCCTCGAAAAACGGCTGGAACTCATCCACCAGCGCCTGAGTGGCGGCGTGGTCGTCGGTGGGAACGGGCACGTAGTAGGCCTCGCCGGGCAGCCAGCAGAAACTTAGCCCCACCAGCCGCGCCGTCATAATATCCAGGCCGGTGGTTTCAGTATCGAAGCTGACTTCCGTCTGCTGCAACAGAAACGCCAGCAGAGAAGCGCGCAGCTCCGGCGTATCCATCAGGTGGTACTGGTGCGGCACGTCCTGTAGCGTGCGGCGTGGCCCGGCCGGCGCCCCAAACTCGCCGGTTTCGCCTTCCTCAGCGCCAATAGCCACGGCCGCATCCGACGACGAGCCGAACAGACTGCCCTGGGCCTCGGCCGCTTTCGGGCGGCGCGCCCCACGCCCGACGGGCGCGGCACTCACGCCGGCGGGGCTGCCGCCGCCCAGCACGCGGGCGGCCAGCTGGCGGAATTCCAGCTCGTCGAACAGTTGCCGTAATGCCTCGGCATCAGGCTGATCCAGCACCAACTTATCGGCCTCAAACTCGATGGGCACATCCAAGTGGATGGTGGCCAGCTCCTTGCTCATCAGGCCCTGCTCGGCGAAGTTGCGCACGTTCTCCTGCTGCTTGCCCTTGAGCTGGTCCACGTTGGCAATCAGGTTTTCGACGGAGCCGTACTTCTGAATCAGCGTTTTGGCCGTCTTCTCCCCGATGCCCGGAATACCCGGAATATTGTCGGAGGCGTCGCCCTGCAAACCCAGAATGTCAATCACCTGCTCGGGCCGCTCAATCTCGAAGCGTTGCAGCACGTGCGCCACGTCCAGGATTTCGGCGGCGTTGCCCATGAAGGCCGGCCGGTAGATTTTCACGCAGTCCGTCACCAGCTGGCAGTAGTCCTTGTCGGGCGTCATCATATACACCTCCCCGAAGCCCTGGGCCTCGGCGCGGCGAGCCAGCGTGCCAATCACGTCGTCGGCTTCGAAACCTTCCACCATTAGGATGGGAATGTGGAAAGCCTTGATGATCTGCTTGATGTAGGGAATGGCCAAGCCGATATCCTCGGGCATGGCCTGGCGCTGGGCCTTGTACTCAGCGTACTGCTCGTGGCGGAACGTCTTTTTGGCGGCGTCGAACGCCACGCCGATGTGGGTGGGCTTTTCCTTCTGCAGCACCTCTACCAGTGTGTTGGTGAAGCCCAGAATAGCGCCGGTGTTGAGGCCCTTGGAGTTCACGCGCGGGTTCTTGCTGAAGGCAAAGTGGGCGCGGTAAATCAGGGCAAAGGCGTCGAGCAGGAAAAGCTTGTGGGGCTGGGCAGCGGGGGCGTCGGGAGTCATGGAGGCGAAGGTACGGAAGGCAACGGGGCCAGACCATAGCAACCCGCGGCTTGGCATCTGTGTTACGCGCAGGGCAACTACTGGCGTACGTCTGGGGTATGGCCTGCCACAGTGCAGGTGCTGCCATTAAAGGGCCGGTTTCACTTCGATGGTGAACCGCGTGCTGCCGGGCAGGCCATCTGCCGACAGGCCCTGCACTTCTACCAGATAACGGCCCGGCTGGTCGCCGGTGTAGAACTCCACCGCTTGGGTGCCGGCCGTCGGCGTGGTCAGGTTCGGATTCCAGTACAGCAGGTTGCGCAAGTCGGGCAGGCGGCTTTGCTTTTGCTGGGCAGTTTCGTAGCGCGGGGCATAGAACTCGCGCTGAGCCTGCAGGCCCTCATACTGCTGCACTAGCACCCGCGGGTCGAGTTGAAAGCCTTCTAGGTCGCCCTTGTAGGTGGTGTAGCTCACCACCCCGTTATAGAGCGACGTGCCATGAAAATACCGCCCGTCCATGACCTCCAGCTTCTGGATTTTGAGCGGGTTCAGGGCCATTATTTTATTAGTATTGAACACCGGTACGCCATCGAGCAGTACCATTGGGTCTTCGGGTAGGGGTAGCCGGTTGAGCTTGTTAATCACGATAAAGTGGAACCCGTCTTTTCGCAGGCGCACGACCACGCCCGGCACGTATTCCCGCATCACCTCTTCCAGCACTTTAAAACGCGTGTATTTGTCCAACATGTACACTTCATCGGGCTTGCCATAGAAGGCAGTGCTATCGGTAGGCGGCAGCGTATACCGGTTGCGGTACTTGCCGAAGTAGATATTCTGCAGCTGTGCTTGCAAGTGCCGCCGCTGATAATCGGTTTCGAAGCGTGAAGCCGGCGCCTGTGCTACCGCGGGCCGTGCGGCGTATTGCGTGGAAAAGGCCGGCAGGAGCGTGATGCGGCACGTGCTGTCCTGCTTCGGATCGGTTTGCAGCACTAGGTCGCGGGAGCCGTACAGCTCGTTGGTTTCAAACTCCACCAAGCCGCTGGAGTCACTCACTGCATTGCCCAGCCTAACCAGGCGGCTCGGCGACGACATGTATGTGGTGATGTTGGGCACTGGGGCGTTGGTGGTGGCGTGCGTAAGCCGGGCCTGCACAACAGGCGCGTGTAGCTCGGGGCGGTAGAGCCAGGGGGGCTGGCGCGCCAGAATATGTTCCCACTTAAAGCGGCTCCAGCCCTGTGTCAGCATCAGGTTGTCGGCTGCCTCCGTGCGTTCGGGGCCGCCGGCCGTGAAGTAATAGTCAGGGTTTTCTATGGTGCCTTTCAGGTCAGCCGACAGCCACAGGTAGCTGTTGATGTCAGCCGTGGTGCCAGTGGTCAGTGAGTCGAGGCGGTACACGCTCATCGATAGGTTGGCGGCCAGAGGCAGGGCCGAAGTGCCGGAACTGGCCGTGGTCAGCTGCACACGTACTTTCTCACGACTGGTGTATTCGGTTTTCTCGGCGCTGGCCGTGATGGCCAGCTGGCGCACAGGCGGCCGGAAGTAGAGCCGCTCACACAGCGGTTTTTGCTCAGAGTTGAACAGCGTGAAGTGCGAAACGCCTTCTAGGAGCTGGTCGGTCCGGACGGTGAAACGGGCACTGCCGTCGATCAACTCGGCTTGGGCTGCTACCACCACCTGCTGCCGGGAATGCGCGAGCAACCAGATAGTTTCGGGCTGCCGATTAGTTGAGCGCACCGCTACCGTTAGAATTGCCGGGGTGGTATTCTGCAACTGCATGACATAGCCCTGCGCAAATACCTTTGGAAGCTCGCGCTTCAGCACCGTGCCTTCCGCTACTGCCACCTCTGCCCGATATATATTGCCGGCTTCGGGCTGAAACACAAAGCTACCCATGCCGAACTGGCCGGTCCGGAACGTGACTACTACTTGGTTGAACTGGTTGAGTACCTTGCCCGTTGCTGCTACTCCCCGGCCATGGTTGTCGGTGGCTTTGAAGCCTATCCGGCTGCTGAGGTCCCACACCAGATTGCCGCCCTCTGGGAAAAACTGCACCTCGTAGCCTACTGAGTCAGTCAGGGCTGCGCCGGCGGTGGTGGCCGTATTGAGCACCGTAACGACCTGCTGGAAAAAATAGTCAGGCCCGAAATTCTGCATCCAGCGACTGTAGGCCCGCACCGTGTAAGAGCCGGAGGGCAGGGAAGCAGGCAGGTTGAAGGAGCCCTGGCCAGTAGCGTTCTGCAACGGAATTTTGCCCTGCAGTACGGGTTTGCTGGCTTGGTTGAGAACCTCCACGTAAGCCACCGAGCTAAACGGCAGCGGCTTGAGGTACGTGCCGTCAGTAGCGTACACCTTAAACCACATGGTTTCGCCGCTCAGGTACATCGGCCGGTCGAGGTGCAGAAACAGCTTTTCGGTTAGGGTACGCTGCTGATAGCTGCGCAACTTGGTAGCTATGCTATGTCCTTCCGATTGAGCAGATGCCGTGGCAGCACCCAAAAACAAGCCGGCAAGCAAACCCGTGCGCAAGGCTGGCAGCCGCCATAGTAAGCACCGGATTAGTATGATAAGCTGAGAATACATATAAATGCGCTAAAGATTAAGGCCAGAAAGTGGGCTTAATTGACGTGCCACGCGTGCGACAGTCAACACAATCGCGGGTTTTGAACAGATATCCCACAGGACCATTTCTGGTGCGGGCCTCCGATATAGGTACGTTAACTCCTCCGGGAGTAAAGAAAGCAGCCAAAATAGTGGCCCGGGGCGGCGAGGGCTCTAAGCCTCGCTGGGGAATAAATACCGTGTCGGGCGGCACGCACTTCTCGTAGCCCGACACTACCGGCCAGGAACCCGGTAGTTCGGCACGGCTGATGAACAGACGTTTCTCTTCGATGGAGTGAGCCCCGATGAAGCCTAATACCAGATCATCGGGGTTGGAAAGGCAGCGCACGTTACCCGTAAGCTGAGCGGGTTGCGGGTCGAAGAGGGAGCCAATATTCTCCGTGTTTTTGCGCAATAGCTCCCAGTATGCGTATTCCTCAGCCGTGAGGGCATGCTGACGCACCAAGATGCTGTAGCGCGTAAACAGACGCTCGGAGGTAGTTGCCAACTGCCGGACCCGAAAATCGGCCACAACATCCTGCGTTAGCGCAGTTGTTTTGTAAAGCTGCACGAAGCCCGCTCGTTCTATTCCGTAGCAAACCGTTGGAAATGGCACAGCAATAGGGCGGATATCATTGTTGACATATTCCACCGTGGGGTAGTAGGGCGACTTGATTTCCCAAGTATCCTCCGTTTCCCATCGGTAGTACTGCGTAGAGCCTGTATCATCGTGGGCACTGACGGACACGTTGAGCCCATTGCCAGTAGGGCGCCATGTTAGGGCATCAATTGGCGGGGTTACTTTTACGGGCACGTATGCCGAAGCGTATTCACCGTTAGTAGTTGTAGTCAAGTGCAGGCGATACTTGCGGGCAATGTTCAGCGTCAGGTTGGCCGACGTATAGGTGCCGGACCGGGCTGGGGTTTCCTGCAGCAGGTAGCGGGGGCCGCTCTCTTCCTCTATGTACACTGTCGCCCGGGTTTCAGCCGGGGGCACCTGAGTCGACCGAATGGCGTATGTGCGCGAGAGCCGAATAGTGGTCACTCCCTGGGTATTGATAAAGCCATCGATAACCAGAAAATTCGGCGGGCTTTCCACCACATCGGGCATGTAGTCGTCGGTGCAGGAAACGCCTAGCCCTAGCGCCAAGCACCAAAGCAACGTCCACCGCAAGGCGTAGGAGAGGATATGCATTTAAAATTTGAAGTTATAGGTGACACTTGGAATAGGCTCGCCGAAAATAGACAGCTTGTAGCCCCTGATTTGTCCGTTTACTGATTTGAAATACACCGAATAGGGGTTGCGGCGCCCCGTGAGGTTGTACACGCCTACCGTCCAAGAGCTGTGGGCTAGCTTTTTTACTTTGTGGCTGCCTTCCATGTTCAACGCCACGTCGAGGCGCATATAGTCAGGTACGCGGTAGGCGTTGCGGTCAGAGTAATACACGCGCAGCGAGTTGCCGGCGTAGTATTTGGCCAGCGGTAGTGTGATGGGGCGGCCCGTGCTGTAGGTGAAGTTGACGGAGGTGCTAAAGCGCCGGCTGAAGCGGTAATTACCGACCAAGGTGCCATCGTGGGGCTTGTCGAAGTTGCTGGCGTAGTAGCTGCCCCCGTTGATCATATCGGAAGTAGTAGCGGCGTTGACGCGCACCAGCGAGCGGGAATACGTGTAGCCTATCCAGCCATTCAGCTTACCGGTGAGCTTTTTCACGAACACCTCTACCCCGTACGCCTTCCCCTGCGCGTTAATTATGTCTGTTTCGATGCGCGGGTTGAGCAGCAGCGTGGCTCCGCTCTTGAAATCCACCACGTCATCGAGGGTCTTGTAGTACGTTTCCACCGACGTCTCAATAGTATTAGACTTGAAGTTGCGGTAGTAGCCGACCGAATACTGGTTGCCCACCTGCGGCCGGATGTTGTTGTCGCTGAGCTTCCACACGTCAATCGGTGATACTGATGCGGTATTGGTGAGCTGATGAAGGTACTGGCGGGTGCGCGTGAAGCTGGCCTTTACCGACGAGTTGTCGGACACGGAATAGCGGGCCGAAAGCCGGTATTCGGGACCGTGGTAGTTGGCCACTACCTTGCCGGCGCCGTAACTAACGGTGTCAACGATGGTGGCCTCGGAGCGCGACTCACCAGCCGCGTACCGATACACCTCGCGTGCCCCCAGAGCCTGGAAAAAAGAGTAGCGTAGGCCTGCGGATACGGAAAAGCGCGGTGTAATATCAAAGCGGTCAGAAACGTATACGGCGCTCTCCAGTGCCTGCTCACGGGGCAGCACGTTGGGCCTCACCAACGACGACTCGCTACGCGGTAGCAGGCTGCCGGGCGAAATACCGTAGAATTGCGTGCTCGCCCCGAAGTCAACCGTATGCTTGGAGTTGGGAAAAAAGCTGAAGTCAGCACGCAGAGCCGGTTGCTTGATGGCATAGGTGAGCTGTGAGGCTGCCACCGGAGTTTGCTCACTGGTCACATCGTAGTCATAGTGACTATATGTAGCCGTGAATACGCCGTACAACTGGTTGGTAAAGCTATGCCGCCACTTCAGGGTAGCGGCACGGTTAGAATAGCGGTAGGTGGTGTCGCTACCCAGTCGGAATCGGTCGGAGCTGTAGTAGCCGGTGGCGTAAACTGAGTTCTTCTCACTGAACTCGTGCGTTACGTGGGCCGTGATATCATAGAAACCGGCGGCGCTTTGACTGTAATTTTTGTCGGAGAGTTGCTTAAGAACCCAGTCTGAATAGCTGGCGCGCCCGCTCAGGATAAACGAGCTTTTGTCTTTTGCCAGTGGTCCTTCCAGCGTCAGACGGCTCGTTAGGGGCCCGATACCGCCTGAGCCGGAAAGCTTCTTCTTATTTCCCTCTCTGGTGGTGATATCCAGTACCGACGACAACCGCCCGCCATATTTGGCCGGTATGGCACTTTTATATAGCTCAACCCCTTGCAGAATGTCAGGGTTGAAAGCCGAAAAGAAGCCGAATAGGTGCGACGGATTGTAGATGGTAGCATCGTTGAACAGAATCAGATTCTGGTCGGCGGCACCACCGCGTACGTTGAGGCCCGTGCTGCCCTCGCCCACCGTTTTCACGCCGGGCAAGGTCATAATTACCCGTAAAATGTCAGTTTCGCCAAATGCTGTGGGCACCTGCCGCATGGTTTTTATATCGAGCTTCTCCAGCCCCATCTGCATCCCCGACACGTTTTTGTCTTTCTCAGCCTCAATCACTACTTCCCTCAACGTCACAATGTCTTCGTCCACCTCAATCTCTAGCTTGCCGTTGCCGCGCAACAGTACTTGACGCTTGGTGTTCTTGATGCCTACGCCACGAATTTTCAGGTCATAGCGGCCGGGAGGTAGTGTGAGCGAGTACGAGCCGAACTGGTCGGTGCTGGTGCCCACTCCGGAGGGCTCGTGATAAATAGTTGCACCAATAATGGGTTCCCCCGATTTTGAGTCGCGAATGCGGCCTGCCAAAGTTGCCTTATTGTCTTTGACGCTCTGAGCAGTACCCACCTCATATACCCGGTACTCCGAGACGCTAACCAGCCGGGAGCGTCCTTCCGGACGTTCGGGCGTGGCTTCTGCGTCCGACATCATGACATCGGATAATGTACCGCCCGCCGCCGGCCGGAAAAAGTTTTCGGGCAGTGCTGGGGTTAGTCGCGCATCGGCCCTCACAATGAACACCCGGTTGTCAGTATCCAGCACGAAGCGGAGGAGGCTGTTTTGCAAAGCCTGCTGCAGAGCTGCAGCTACAGGCTGCTCACGCGCCTTAAGGGTCACAAAAACGCTGTCGACAGTAGTTGGGTCGTAATAAAATTGAAGGCCGGTTTGAAGTTCCACCTGCCGCACAAATTGCTCGAACGGAACACGGGTAAAATCGCCGGTAACCGTTTTACCCCCCGTTTGCTGGCCGAGACAGATCGAACTAAAAGAGGAGAGTATAAAAAGTAGGGAGTAGAGAATGCGCATACGAAAGTGCAATAAGATCATATGAAGATGTAAAGTAGACTACTCAGTAGATAAGCTATTGTAGTAATCAGCAAGTTCTATAATATCTAACTCCCGGGTTTTCTTGCTGAATCCCAGTCTGTTCGCTTTTATAAATTTCTGTATTTCTTTTTCATGGTCGGCCATGTGCTTCACGATGGAAGCTTTGCTGTCTATCGGATAATACAGATTGTTCTTGCGCAGAAAGTACCTGTCTTTCGAATAAAAATCGGCGTTTTTGTTGCCTTGTTCAAGTCGCTCACTGATTAATTTCACCCGCTTAGCCACCACCTGTATATTGCTATCGATAAGCACTTGATAGTAGCCTGTCTGGATGGCTTTGCCGGTGGCGCTATCGGCTACGAGCCGAAGGAAACGCCTGCCATCAATCAGAAATGACTGAACATGCTCGTCAACTAGGCGAGGAGTGTATGAGGTAGAAGGATGCAGCAATACCACCTGATCCAGCACTAAGTCGTACCAGAGATTTACATCAGGAAAGTGCCGGCCGTTGTAGAAGACGGTGCCACGCTGCGGGGAGTCGCTGATAAAAAACTGGTGACCAGTTTTCAGGAAATACTTGCGTGAATAGTCGATATACTCTGGTCCGTTATAAAGATTTGGGTGCGCTTTAAAATGGGAGGTATTCTCGTTTTCTAAAACCCTGATTGATAAAGCAGATGCATCTTCCGGGTTTCCCGTTACCTGGCTAAAGCCTTCATAATGCACAAAGCAAAAGGCCAATGCGAATAGACATTTGGTCATGTTATAAATTTAACGAGTTAACGTTCACATAGAAGGAAAGACAGTCTAAACGACAATAATACAACCTGAAGGTGAGTGCTAGGGGTCTAGCACCAGCCTGGACGCTGGTTGGGAAAGTCGACTAAAAGATACGTTGATTAGCCTAAATATCACTCAGCCCGCAGGATATCTGCGATTGTCAGGAGTGAAAAGAGTGAAGTTAGCCGAAGGTAGCGAGTGGCGACGCTTAGCAAATCAACAGTTGCTGGGTAGCATGCGTACATGACTGGCATGCGCTACGTCTCCCTCGACCTTGAAACCACCGGCGGCAACCCGCTCCGCCACCAGATTCTGGAGCTGGCGGCCGTGGTGGAAGATACCCGAAACCTGTTGCCGCTGGCGGAGCTGCCGTATTTCCGGCGGGTGGTGCGCCACCCTGAACTGACCGGCACCGCCGGTGCGCTGGCGTTGAATGCTGGCTTGCTGCAGGAACTGGCCCGTAAGGAGCCCAACCCCGAGCTGTGTACGCCCCAGGAGCTACTGCCGCAGCTGCGGGAGTTTTTGCTGGCCCAGGGCTTCAGGCCAGACAAAAAGGACTGCGTGGCCGTGACGATGGCCGGCAAGAACATTGCCTCGTTTGACCTGGGTTTCCTGCGTGAGTTGCCCGGTTACGGTACGTTGGTGCGCGCCGAGCCCGCCATGCTCGACCCGGCCGCCTTCTACCTCAACTGGCGCAAAGACACGCGCCTGCCCACCATGCAAATCTGCAAGGCCCGCGCTGGTTTCGAGGATACTACGGTAGCCCACCAAGCCCTGGCCGACGCGCTGGATGTGGTACAGCTGCTACGGCCGTTTTACGCTTTTCCCGCGTACCAGCAAGTGCCGGCCGACGGAAAAGGAGAATAAAAAAAGGCCCGGAGAACGTCCGGGCCTTTAGAGATGCTGCAAATAAGGCGGGCTTTACCAGTCGCCGGAAGCACCGCCGCCGCCGGAGCTGCCGCCGCCGAAACCGCCGAAGCCGCCCCCGCCACCTCCGCCGAAGCCCCCGCCGCCCCCGAAGGTGCCACGGCCGCCACTGAAGTCGCCGAAGATGATGGGCGGTATCATGCCGCCCCCGAAGCCTCGGTTGCGGCCGCCGCCACCACTGCCGCCGCCGCGGTTGCGCAGCAGCATAAACAGCACCAGCGCCCCGATAATCAGCCAGAACATCCAGCCCGAGCCGCTGCTGTCGTTAGACTGCGGGCGGGTACGGGTGGTTTGGTCGGCCTTGTATTCGCCTTTGGCCAGCGCAATCAGCTGGTCGGCGGCCCGATCTATGCCAGCGTAGTATTGCTTCTCGCGAAAGGCCGGAACGATGGTGTTGGTGATGATGCGTTTAGCCAGCGCATCTGGAATAGCGCCCTCCAGGCCGTAGCCGGGCTGAATGCGGGCTTTGCGCTCCTTCTCGGCAATGAGAATCAGGACGCCGTTGTTGTTGTTTTTCTGGCCGATGCCCCAGGCTTCATAGAGCTGCTGGGCATAGCCGGCAATGTCGGCATCGCCCAGGGTGGGCACCGTAACCACGGCTATCTGCGACGAGGTGGAGTCGTTGTAGGCGACCAACTTTTGCTCGAGTGCCTGCACTTCATCCGGCTGCATCATGCCGGCCAAGTCGTTGACGAGGCGTGGCGGATTGGGGCGCGGTGGTACCTGTTGGGCGAAACCAGCCCAGCCGATGGCCAGCAGCAGCGCTACCAGAAGCGGCCGCAGCCAGAGCGGCGGCCGTAACAAAGGGGAGTGTGTCATTTGCGGGGAGGCTGCGGCGGGCCACCACCATAGGAAATGGAATCGTCGAGTTCGTTCTGGTCGGTGGCGGCGTCGTAGGGGAAGTAGCGCTGGAGCTGCTCGCCCACCATCCGGATGCCGTTTTCGAGCCCGCCTGCGTACTTCTCCTGCCGAAACAGCTGGAGCACGTTTTCCTTGGTTGTTTCCCAGAAATCGTCGGGCACGGCGGCATTGATGCCGGCGTCGCCGATGACGGCGAACTGCCGGCTCTGCCAGGCCAGGTAAAACAGCACGCCGTTGCGCTGGGCCGTTTTGTGCATGTTGAGCTCGGCAAATACCTGCGCGGCCCGGTCCAGCGGATCGGGCGTGGGGCAGTTGTCTTCCAGGTGCACCCGGATTTCGCCCGAGGTTAGGACTTCAGCCTGCCGGATGGCCTCTACCAAGGCCTTTTCCTGCTCTGCGGTGAGAGGGTTGTTCATGGGCAGTTGTCAGTAAGCAGTTGTCGGTTGTCGGCCGTAAGAACCTGCAGGCAGGCCCCGACAACTAACAACCGACAACTGACAACCAATAAATTAGAACTGAACCGTAGGTGCCTTCTGCGCGGCAGCGTCGGCCTCGAAGTACGGTTTTTCGGCAAAGCCGAACATCCCGGCAAAAATGTTGTTCGGGAAGGACTTCACAAAGCCGTTGTAGTCGTTGGTGACGGTGTTGAGCTTGTTGCGCTCCACGTTGATGCGGTTCTCGGTGCCCTCAATCTGGGCCTGCAGTTCCTGGAAGTTGGCGTTGGCCTTCAGCTCGGGGTAGTTTTCCGAAACGGCCAGCAGGCGGCCCAGGCCGGCGCTTACCTGCGACTGGGCTTCCTGGAACTGCTTCAGGTTTTCGGGCGTGAGGTTGTCGGCGTTCAGCTGCACGCTGGTGGCTTTGGCACGGGCCTCAATCACGTCGGTGAGGGTGGTTTTCTCGAAGTTGGCGGCTCCTTTCACGGTGTTCACCAGGTTCGGAATCAGGTCGGAGCGGCGCTGGTAGGCGCTCTGCACGTTGCCAACCTGCGATTTTACAGCCTGGTCGCGCTCAACCATGCCATTGTAGCCGCACGACGACTGGGACAGCAGCAGCACAAGGCCGGCAAAGTAGAGAAGAAAGCGTTTCATAAAAGAGTAGGAAAGAAATGGAAGGGAGAGAAAGAAAAGCAGGAGAACGGTGGCCGGTGTCGGCAACGAGGCTGGGCCCGGGTAGCGGGCGGCCTTCTGCCGGCAAAGTACGAATTCGCGCCGCAGCGGTTGTGTTTGGCGCTGCTCCCGCCCCGATTCGCTATTTTGCGGACTTACGCCACGCCAGTAATTCATGAAAGCCATTATTCCCGTCGCGGGCATTGGGTCGCGCCTGCGCCCGCACACGCACACGCAGCCCAAATCCCTGGTTCCGGTTGCCGGCAACACCATTCTGGGGCACATTATTGATCGGCTGAGTGTGGCCGGCGTCCAGGAGTTCGTCTTCATCATCGGCTACCTCGGCGAAAAAATCGAGAGCTACGTGCGCCGGCAGTATCCGCATCTACAGGCTTCGTTCGTGATTCAGGAGCCGCGCGAAGGCATTGCCCACGCGCTGTGGCTGGCCCGCGAGCAGTTCCGCCACGAGCAGGACGGCATCCTGATCCTGCTCGGCGACACCATCGTAGACATCGATCTGCCCGCCATGATGCAGTCGCCCGGCAACGTGCTGGCCGTGAAGGAGGTGAAAACGCCTTCCATGTTCGGCATTGTGGAAACCGGGCCCAGTGGGCGCGTGACCAAAGTGGTGGAAAAGCCCCGCATTCCGAAGTCGAACTACGCGCTGGTGGGCCTCTACAAGATTGCCAATCCCGACTGGCTGGCCTCGGCCCTGGAGCGCCTCATCGAGCAGGACCAGCGCACCCACGGCGAGTTTCAGCTGACGGATGCACTGATGCTGATGATTCAGGACGGCGCCGAAATGACGACGGTGCCCGTTGATAACTGGTTTGACTGTGGCCGTAAGGAGAGTCTGCTCGAAGCCAACGCCCGCCTGCTCAACCGCCCCGAGTTCCTGAAGCGCCACGACTACCCGGAGTTTCCCGATACCATCATCATCCCGCCCGTCAGCATCGGCAAAGACTGCCAGATTTCGGGCTCCATTATCGGCCCCAACGTAGCTATCGGCGACCGGACCATCGTCAAGAACACCATCCTGAGTGAGTCCATCATCGGCTCTTACTCGGAGCTGCGCTCGGCCGTTATGCACGACTGCATCGTTGGTTCCGACGCCCTTTTCAAAGGCACGCGGCATAGTTTGAATATTGGGGATAACACGGAAATCGACTACAGTTAAACGTCTGTCATCCTGAGCGGAGCGAAGGATCCTGGTTATGGGTGAATTATTGCTGAACGGTTTGTTCTGGCGTGGTAGGATCCTTCGCTCCGCTCAGGATGACAGATGTGATAACAGACGAATGTATCCGCCGAGGGCAGATTGTCGTTACTTTAGCCCGATGCGCTACCCGACCTTCCTTCCCCGCCTGCTGCCCGCCTTGGGCCTGACGCTGCTGTTGCTGCCCGGCTGCTACTCCCGCTCCGATATGAAAGGAGAGGAAGCCGCCGCTGATACCAAAGCCGAAACTCCGGCCTCCACGCGCGCCGCGACGCCGGCTCCCGATGCTCCCGAAGAAGCTGCTGATGTGGCCAGCGGTGCCGCTGCCCAGCCGCTGCAGGCCGTGAATGTGTTTCTGGAAGTATCGGGCTCGATGGAAGGCTTCATGCCTAAAACTGGAGCCAGCGGCGAGAATACGCGGTTTCAACAGCACGTGGCGCAGCTGCTTTCGGAAATCAACCGGACGCCAAACGCCCGGAATAAGGCGTTTTTCCGCATCAAGGAGAAGCCCTACGCCGATACGTACCAGGGCATTTCCGGCACCGTGCGCAGCGGCATTCAGCAGCCGGCCAAAAGCACCGAGCTGCCCGCCGTGCTCGATACGCTGATGACGCGCTACTACCAGCCCGGCACCGTAAGCGTGCTGATTTCGGACTTCATCTACTCTCCCAAGAACGCCGGGGCCATTCCCTACATCAAAACCGACATCACCGACGCCCTGCAGCGCAACGGCGCGCAGCCGGATCTGGCCGTGTCGGTGTACGGCTACACCTCCGATTTCCGGGGCACGTACTATCCGGCTTTGAAGGCGGCCGGCAAGAAAACGGCCTGCTGCGACACCGAAATTCCCTACTACATCTGGGTGCTGGGGCCGGCGGCGGCCGTGCGGCAGTTTGATGCTGCGTTGCTGGAGCAGCAGCCGGCCAAGCAGGCCCACTTCGGCGTCACGTATCCGCGGCCGGCGTATTCGCTGCTGAGCAAGTTCCAGAACAAGGGCAGCTGGTACTACGGCGACGCTGGGGCCAGCAAGCGCACCGCCGACGCCTACCGCGTGGTGGCGGTATCGGAAGCCTCGGCGCAGCAGCCCGTGGAGTTTGTGGTGGGCCTGAACCTGGGCCAGCTGCCCGGCCAGTACCGCGACGTGGCCTACCTCAAGCAGAACCTGACGCTGCAGGGTGTGGACACCGACGCCAAGCTGCTCGACGTGCAAGCGGCTTCGGCCCAGACCAAGGCCAGCAGCGGCCCGGAAAGCAAGTTCACGCATTTCGCCAAAATCCGCCTCACGAAAGCACCCAAAGCAGCCCGCCCGCTGGTGCTGCGCCTCCAGGACCAGCGCCCCGCCTGGGTGGCCCAGTGGACCACCCGCAACGACGGCACGCCCGCGCCCAAAACCTTCGCCCTGAGCTCCCTGCTCGACGGCCTGGAGCCGCAGTCGGCCGGGGAGAAGCGCCCGGTGTTCGAGCTGCCCCTGACCGTACAGCCTGCCGAGTAGTAACGCGAAGTTTTACTTCGCGTATCGTTGAACGACATCCGCAGCCACCTCTGGCACGATAGTCGTTCAACGGCAGCCCACGTGCGTAAAAGCAGAAGCTTGACGTTAGTCACAATTTCGTACCCGTAGTATCGTTCCACCACTCGCGAAGTGAAACTTCGCGTTACTTCCATCTATGAAAGCACTCTTCCGCTTCCTCTACGAGCTCATCGGCGCCCCCAAACCACCCGCCGACACCCCCGTGTACCGCGACGTTATCTTCCCTAACCTGGGGCTGCTGAATCTGGGAATTTCGCTTGGGTTAGTGGTGGTTTTCTACCTGCTCATCAACCGGGCCATGGGCGTGGCCACCTTCAATAAGGGCCGGCATTGGGCCATCTTTCTGGGGCTGAATGCGCTGCTGGCCTTCATCGTCACCATCTGGCAAACCAACGCCCAGCAGGTCACCGACCACAGCTACATCTACTGGCTGGCCACCTGGAACGCCATTCTGGGCATGTTCTGGTTTTTCCTGTTCTCCGTGCTGCTCAAACGCGCCTCCACCAACGCCAGCACGACACCGTTTTAGTATTGAGTACTGGGTATTGAGTTGGCAACTAACCAACGGTGCTGTAAGCTCAATCCCGATTCTAGCTACTCAATACATAATACTCACTACTCCTCATGGCTAAACTCTTTTTATTCGGCATTGGCGGCACGGGTTCCCGCGTGATTCGCTCGCTCACGATGCTGCTGGCGGCGGGCGTGGAGCTGCCCAACTGCGACCGGGTGGTGCCCATCATCATCGACCCCGACGCGCACAACGGCGACATGAACCGCACGGTGCAGCTGCTGCAGAGCTACCAGCAGATCTACAAGCGCCTCGGCCCCCGCGAAGAAGGCTTCTTCAAGACCGATATCAGCACGCTGAGCGGCATTTCGCAGGACGTGAACGGCTCGGTGAAGGATACCTTCATCTTCGACTTCGGCGGTATCAACCAGAGCTTCCGGCAATACCTGAGCTACGATGGTCTGAGTGTGGACTCGAAAGGGCTGGTGGATTTGCTGTTCACGCAGGACAACCTGGAAAGCCCTCTCACCATCGGTTTTCGTGGCTCGCCCAACGTGGGCAGCATCGTGCTGAACAAGCTGGTGGAAAGCCCGGAAATGCGGTTTTTCGCCGATAACTTCCAGGATGGAGACCGGGTGTTTTTCGTGTCGAGCATCTTCGGTGGCACGGGCGCGGCGGGTTTCCCGCTGATGCTCAAGAACTTGAAGGACTCGAATACCCGCCTCAGCAACGCCCGCTACCTGCGCGACGCGCCCACCGGCGCCGTGACGGTAATGCCCTATTTTGCGTTGCAGAGCGAGGACAACGCCGTCATCGACTCCAACAACTTCCTCACCAAAACCAAGGCGGCGCTCAGCTACTACGAGCACAACCTGCAGGGCCTCGACGCGCTGTACTACCTCGCCGACACGCCCGACACGCCCTACGAAAACCAGCCCGGCGGCACCCAGCAGAAGAACAAGGCCCACGTGATTGAGCTGCTGGCGGCCCTGAGCATCGTGGATTTCATGCGCTACTCGCCCGCCGAGCTGCGCACCGGCGGCCCGCACTTCCACGAGTATGGCCTACAGACCGACGCGCCGGAAATCCAGTTCAGCCACCTGCCCGATGAGTCGCGCGAAATCATTGCCAAGCAGCTCACGCAGTTCCTGTACTTCACGCGCTACCACAAGCAGCACCTGCCCACCGACAAAGCGCCCTACGCCGACAACCTGAAGCTGGACTACGCCATGCGCAACGAACCCATCTTCCGGGAGCTGAACACCTTCCTGCATAGCCAGGACATGGGCGTGGATCAGTGGCTGCAGGAGTTGGCCCAGAACCGCCGCGCCTTCCGTCCCTTCGATCTGCAGACCGACGATTTCAACGCCATGATCTTGGGCAAGCCGGTGGAAAAGAAGTGGAACGACTTCTTCAACAAAGGCCTCAGCCACAACTACCTGCTCGACAACCTCAACAAAACCGAGAAGTCCATCCAGGAACCCGACAACTTCCGCAAGCTGCTGGAGCTGTTCTATGATGTGACGGATAAGGCGTTTGAGGAGAAGGTGAAGGTGGTGTAACCCCACGCGGCCCGGCCGTCCCAGGCGTCCCAGGGTTGAAACCCTGGGCTAGTCAGCGGGAGAACGATTATTCATTCAACAATGCTCCGTAGCCCAGGGCTTCAGCCCTGGGATTTGGGGCCATCTGAACGAAACGCATGAGCCACGTTTTTCAGTCGTTGTGGGTGCATGTTACGTGGGCTACCAAAAACCGGCAGCCTTGGCTCACGGCGGAACTGAAACCAGTGCTGTTTACTCAGATCCGGCACATTGCAGAAACCGGCAGCATCCACCTCAACTTCCTGAACGGCGTTCATGACCATGTGCACTGCCTGCTTTCGTTGCGCACTACTGACCGGCTGGATTTGGTGATGCAACAGCTCAAGGGCAAAAGTGCACACTGGGTAAATGAGCAGGGCCTGACGGATTTCACCTTTGGCTGGCAGAACGGCTACGGCGCGTTTTCCGTCAGTCCGTCGTACTTGGAGCGGGTGCGTAACTACATCCGTAACCAGGAAAAGCACCATCAAGAGCAGGATTACTGGCAGGAAATGGAAATGCTGGAAAAGATGGCGCGAGTGCCATGACGTGCAGGCGGCGCGGATGACGCGGATGACGCGGATGACGCGGGCTTCCCAGGGCTGAAGCCCTGGGCTAGTCAGCGGAAACCGAACAACCCACTCCGTAGCCCAGGGCTTCAGCCCTGGGACGCCCGCGCCGCCCGCCCGCATCCAGCACCACTCCGCCAACCAAGAACAGAACCGCTAACTAGCCCAGGGTTTCAACCCTGGGAACCCCGGAAAACGATATGGCCAAAGTCCTTCGCTTACATAACAACGGCTCCCAGCAGGTGCAGGGCTGGCAGAAAACCGCCCCCGTCACCAGCACCGAAATCAACACCGTGACCGACCCGGCGGGCGGCAAGTCGCGCAACCTGGCCGTGAGCATCCCGACGCCGTTTGCGCGCATGCATTTGTTCGAGACGGCCTTCGACTTTCTGGCCCGGGAGGGTAAAAACAACCCGGGGTCGGTGTACCACGAGCTGACGACCCACTTCTGGGATTTGCTGGAACTGCTCTACAACTACCACCTCTACACCCAGGCCGGCCGCAAAATCACGCTGCGCCGTTGGAATGCCGAGGCCGAAATCCGCCGGATGCGGCAGGATGAGGGCACGCGCCTGCTGGGCGAAACCCTGCAGCTATATATGCAGGACGAGCGGTTCCGCGACTTCTCCGACATGTATTTGGTGTACTATGAGTCGCCGGAGCTGGCGGGCGGCACGCGCCTGCTGGGCGGCACCTCGCCGCTGACCATCCTGTTCACCGGCCCCGCCGTGACGCCCCTGGACCTGGAGCGGCCCCAGGCCCGCGGCCACTACTTCGACCAGCAGACCGTGCTGCTCGAAGACCGCGACCCGCAGTTCCGGGAGTTTGTGTACGAGCTGTTTCTGGCCTACCCGCAGCTGCAGCGCCGCGAGTTTGCCGGCAGCGTATACGCGGGCTTCGACCGCTCGAAAATCAACCAGCTCCAGATGCAGGGCGACCGGAGCGCCCAGCAGTTTGCCGCCCGCTACCCGGCCCTGGCCGACGTGCAGGGCAACCTGGTGAGCGTGAAAGGCGTGCCATTGCCAGGCCGCGCCGACCAGTCGGCCGTGACCAGCTCCGACCTGTTTATCCAGCCCACCCGCGAATCGACGACGGGCCGGCCGCGCCCCTTGGTGCTGCGCCCGAACCTGACGATGCCCGGTGCCAACTACCTCAACGGCCAGCCCTGGGACGACCGCACGCCGGTGCCGTACTACGACGAAGTAGCGTTGGAAAGCCGCGTGCTGCCCGGCAAAGGCTTCAAATACCCCTACCTGACCGTGGGCGACCTGCTGGAAGACTCCCTGGTGGAGCTGCCTTACGAGCTGAACACCCAGCGCTTCCACACCGGCAAAGTCACGTTCCAGTACGGGGCCGATGGCCAGGGCCGGGCGCGCTTCCCCTACCTGCTGCCGCTGAAACAGGCGTTTTTCGAGTATTTCACCGAGAACGAGCTGGCCGAGCTGCTCACCTTCACCATCGACCTGAGCCACGTGCGCGTGCAGCTGCGGGTGCCGGTGCAGGCGGGCCGCTTCATCACCTTCGAGCGCAGCTACTACCATAATCCGCAAAACCCCAAGGATGCCCAGGGCCGCGAGATTCTGGAGAAGGGCCGCATTGTGAAAGCCGCCGTGGGCGTGGGCGTGTTTCCCTTCTACAAGGTGCACTACCAGCCCGAGTACAACGACCTCTACAAGGTGATGCTGGTGGACGCCGACAACGCGCCCACCATGCTCAACCGCCGTTATGACCTCACGTTCTTCGTGAACGGGGAGCGAATCACGGAGCAAGGAGCCGCCCGCCGCGCCACCCGCTACGAGCGCACCCAGAAAAGCATGGCCACCGCCGGCAGCACCTACTACGAAGTTACCGGCACCCATTTCGACCTCGCTGAGCTGACCTGCCCGCCCGCCACCATCGGCGCCGAGCCGGCCCGGGGCCTGTTCGTGCCGCGCTGGCGCGAGCTGGACCGGGGCACCCGTCGCTTCACTTTCGCGGTGGACTTTGGCACCACCAACACCCACATTGCCTACGCCGATTCGCCGAGCGCCCACCCGCGCCCGCTCACCATCGGCGAGGCCGATGTGCAGGTGGAGTGGCTGCACGCGCCGGTAGCCGACCAGGGCCTCTCGGCCGCCCAGCGCTACCGTACCGGGGCCGGCCAGATCTGGGACAACATTGCCACGCTGCAGAACCGGGAGTTTGTGCCGTCGTTCCTGGGCGAAGGCGGCTCGGTATATGAGTTTCCGATTCGGACGGCGGTTTGCGAAACCACGTCGTTTGCCAACGAGCCGGCCAAGGTGCTCAGCAACATCAACATCGGCTTCAGCATCAACACCGAAAACACGGCCGAACTGCCCCAGAACCGCTTCATCACCAACCTGAAGTGGTCGGCCGAGCTGGATCCGCAGGGCGTGTCGCGCATCGAGGCCTTCTTCCGGGAAATTCTGCTGCTGCTGCGCCACAAGGCGGCGTTGCACGGGGGTATTCTGGAAGACACCCGCGTGGTGTGGTTTGCGCCGCTGAGCTTTGATGGGTTCCTGCGCAACCAGTTCCAGCAGGTCTGGGACGAGTCGTTCCGGCAGGTGTTCAAGGCCAACCGCCCTACCATCTGCCTCACCGAATCGGTGGCGCCCTACTACTACCTCACCGCCACCAACCAGGTGGTGCCCAACCGCGACGAAAACGTGGTGAACATCGACATCGGCGGCGGCACCACCGACTTGCTGCTGTTCGCCGACCAGAAACCGGCCTACAGCACCTCGTTCCGCTTCGCCGGCGACGACCTGTGGGGCGACGGCTACGCCCGCGTGCAGGGCGCGCCCAAGCAGAACGGCCTGCTGCGCCTCGGCGTGGGCCACGTGGAAAGCCTGCCCGACTCCGAGCAAAACCAGGAGTACAAAGGCTACCTACGCGCCGCCCTCAGCAACAACGATTTCGGCTCCGCTGACGTGACCAGCCTGCTGTTCAAGTACGATGATGCGCTGCGTTTCACCCAGGCCCTGGGCCTCGGCAAGGGCCGGCAGCTGCGGGTGCTGTTCTACCTGCACTACACCAGCATCATCTACCACACGGCCCAGCTCACCAAGCACCTCGGCCTGAAAACGCCGCGCTACCTCTGCTTCTCGGGCAAGGGCAGTCTCTACCTGCGCCTGCTGGCCGGGGGCAGCTCCTTGGTGGCCATCGAGAAGATTACGAAGGCCATCTTCCAGGCCGTGACGGGCGTGGAACCGCCCCACAATTTCCGTGTCATCCTGGCCGACAACCCCAAGGAAGCCACTACCAACGGCGGCGTGCTGTTCGAGGAGAAAACGACCACCGACTACGACAACATCAAGCCTGTGAAGTACAGCGGCGCCGTGGACGGTACCGAGCTCAACCAGCAGCGCCTCAAACTAAACCAGGTAGATGCCGAGCTGAAAAACACGGTGCTGGACAACGTGCGCAACTACCTCACCCTGGTGCTGGAAGGCGACGACGTAGCGCCCTACCTGCGCGAAGTAGGCGTGGATGTGGACCGTCAGCGTGTAAAAGACATCCTGCTCCGCGAAATCGAGGACAGCCTGAGCCTAGGCCTGCACCAGTTCCAGCGCCAGCTTTCCTCCGACGAAACCCTGCCCGAAACCCTGTTCTTTCTGCCGCTGAAACAGGCGCTGTACAACCTGAGCCGCGAGTTGCAGGCGTAACCGTACTGGCGCGGTGGCCCAGGGTTGAAACCCTGGGCTATGCAGCGGTGGTTATTTTGCCCAACTTTCCTGCTTACTAGCTCAAAACCTCAGCCCTAGGACACGGGAACGTTCTACACTCTCTAGCCCAGGGTTTCAACCCTGGGAGCCAGGCCCGTCTCTCCCTATCCAAACCCCCTATGACCTTTCCCTGCCGCGTTGCTTCCCTGCTTACCGGCCTGCTGCTGCTCGCGGCGGGCGGCCATGCCCAAACGCCTCTCGGCCAGCCTACGCTGGACGAGCAGAAGGTGCAAATTTGGTGCGCCACGGTGCGCTATGTTTACGACGACAATGGGCGTTCCAACCTGAAAAATCAGTTGCAGTGTGGCAGTTCGCTGAAGGCATTTGAGAACAGTATCAAGCCCGATAGCCAGCGTGTATACAGCGCGCTGTATCAGCCATTGGAGGGCCGCGGCACAATGTACAAGGGGCTGGGCTCGAATCCGTCGCGCCTACAAAAGCTGACCACGGAAATTGTGAACCGGCTGAAGTCGTCGCCTGCCCGCCGCGCCGATCCGGCCCGAATGCAGCGTCTATCTGCGCTGGAAGCCTCTCTCAACAGCTATGTGCAGAACGGCACGCCTATCGGGGATTTGGCTACTGCCGAAACGGTAGACACCACCGCCACTACCGACGAAGCTACGGCCGCCGCCCCCGGCGACGCGGGCCTGGACGAAGCCGGTGTCGCCAATACGGCGGCGCCAGTTGCTGCCGGGGCAGGGGAGAGCCTGATGAATAAGTTCTTCGGCCCGCTGGCCCTGATTCTGGCGCTGCTTAGTTTGGTGCTCTACGCACTGCTGAAGCGTAGCATTGGGGCTTCCTGGAAGGAAATTAACGCCCGTATCGATAAGCGCCGCGACGATATTGCCGCCCTGCAAAGCAGCCCCGGCAGCGCCGCCGCCGCCGGCACCAAATCCGCTGAGCGGTTCTCGCCGGCCCAGCTGCGCGAGTTGGAGCAGCTGATTCAGCAGCGGGTGGAGCAGGAATTGCAGAAACGTCAGTCGGCGCCGAAAGCGGGTGCTGCTGCAATAGCTCCAGCCAAGCCTACCCCGCCCCGGGCGCCGCAGCCTGTTGCGCCGATTCCGGTGCCCGTGGCTCCGCCTGCGCCGGTTGTAGCGGCGCCACCGGCTCCGGTGCCGCCAACGGCTGTTCCGGACGCTACGTCGGCCAGCTCCGCCGCTCCACACGAAGAGTTCGACAGCCTGATACCTCCCGTGCAACTCCCGGTAACGCCCGTAGCTTCGCCCACTGTACCCGCCGCCGACCTGCCCCGCACGCGGTACGTGAAGGTGCCTGTGAACGGTGTATTCAACGAGTACGACTTCTCCGACGAGCCCCAGCACGACAGCATCTACGAGATTCACCAGGACCCGCAGTGGCCCGAGCTGGCCACGTTCAGCGTGACTTCCAACCTTGCCGTACACGCCTACGCCATCCAGAGTGCCCAGTACTCGTTGCGCGAAGCCTGCAAGTACCAGCAACCCGCCGGCCCGGTCACGCGCATCGTGACGGAGGAGGAAGGCGTGCTGCGTAAAGTGGCTGGCTCCTGGCAGATTGAGCAGAAAGCCGCCATCCGGTTTGAGTAAATCCGGCCTGTCATCCTGACGAAGGAAGGACCTTATCACACCTGAACGAACCTCGTCCCCACGACTCGTTTCAGCGTGATAAGGTCCTTCCTTCGTCAGGATGACAGGCCGGGAATAGCGTACTTTACAGTCCTATGTTTGAAATCATTCTCGAAGTTCTGGTCGTGACCGTGGTGGTGGGTTTGCAGATTCGCACGTTTCTGCAGACGCGCGCCACGGCCCAGCGGCTGGCCGTGTTGTATCCGCCCAAAGAGAGCCTGCGGGTGGAGCACCGCATTGTGCTGCCCGATGGCCGTGATCTGCCCGAGTACGCCGCCGACGCCCCGCCCGAGTCCTTCGCCTCCAACCTCATCAAGGCCGAAAACGCCTCGCCCGAGTTTCAGGAAATCCTACTCGATACCAACGACTACCTGCGCCACAACAAGGGCGCGGCGGCCGACTTTGGAATCCTGAAAGACATATCGGAGCGGCAGAGCCAGGTGCTCGACAACTCGGTGCAGGCCAGTGTAGCCACGCCTTTGTATCTGGGGCTGTTGGGCACGTTTCTGGGTGTGATTCTGGGCCTCGTGGGCATTGCCCGCAACGGCGTATCCGACGAAAACGCCCTGACGCCCTTCCTCACCGGCGTACTCATTGCCATGACCGGCTCCTTCGTGGGGCTGCTGCTCACGCTGCTCGGCAACGGCGTGCTGCGCCAGGCCCGCGAGCAGCTGGACCGGCTTCAGAACCAGTATTACACCTTCCTGCAGGCCCGCTTGCTGCCGGTGCTGCACGCCGATATGGCCAGCTCGCTCACCAACCTTAAGTCGGTGCTTGATGCGTTCAACCAGCAGTTTGTGGGCCAGGTGGAGCTGTTCAATCCGCTGATGGAGAAGGTCACGCAGAACATCCGGGTGCAGAGCGACTTCCTGGAGCGCCTCGATACCATCGGCTACGACAAGATGGCGGCGGCCAATATCCTGGTGTTTGAGAAGGTACGCGAGTCGGCCGAAATGTTCAGCGCCTTCACCGGCTACCAGCAGCGCCTCAACGAGATGCTGCAGAGCGGCTACCACTCGGCCGAGGCCGTGAACGGTATTCTGGACCGCCTGCGCGGCTTCGAGAAGGGCATCAACGACCTGGGCCAGTATATAGGAGGCAACAACAACTCGGTGCAGTTGATGCTGGATTTCTTCCAGAAGCACCAGCTGGAGCTGCGCAACCTCAAGGACCGCGCCGAGCAGCACATCGACCAGGCCGGCGTGGGCCTCGCCGACGTGATGAACAAGCGCCTGGCCTACAACGAGCGGCAGGCCCAGCTGGCCTACGAGAAGTGGCAGCAGTATTTCGAGCAGCTCAACGCCGACAACGTCTTCGAGAAGCTGCTGAAACAGCTGGAGCCCTTCCAGAACCTTAACGTCCAGCAAGCCGACCTCAGCCGCGACGTAACCGCCACCCAGCGCGAACTGCTGCGCAAAGTGGAAGTCGATTCCCAGATTCAGGCCAAGCTGCTGCTGGAGTTATCCAACCTGAATACGGTGCTGGTGAAAGCCACGTCCAAGAACCGTTTCCAGCGGTTTATGGATAAGCTATTCGGCGGGGTGAAGCCGCGGTAGCTACAATTCGTTTGTCATCCTGAGCGGAGCGAAGGATCCTATCAGGTCAGAACAGTATTCGCTTGATAATAACTCAGACGTGATAAGATCCTTCGCAAGCTCAGGATGACAGTTTTATAAAAAAATGAACAACGCCACCTCCAACAACCGCCAAAACAACGACTTCTTCTGGCCCAGCTATGTGGATCTGATGACGTCCTTGTTTGTGGTGATGCTGGTGCTGTTCGTGTATAGCTTTAAGCTGTTCAAGGACCGGGAAGGGGAGCTGAAGCAGGCCAACGGCGAGCTGAAAGCCAAGGCCGCCGAGCTGGAGCAGATTACCAAAATCCGCCGCTCGTTGCAGCAGCTGGAGGGCCGCTATTTCCGTTACGACCCCACCAACGAGCGGCACGAGCTGCTGGTGCCCGTGCAGTTCAAAGCCGGCCGCGACGAAATCCAGGACAGCTACAAGCCCGCTCTGCTGCAGGCCGGCCGCACCCTGCGCACAGTGCTCAAAAGCATCAAAACAGACCAGCCCGTGCGCTACCTCGTGATTGTGGAGGGCATGGCCGCGCGCTACCCCCAAGGCGACCCGCGCAACGCCCGCGAGGAGCAGACCACCTACCAGCTCAGCTACCGCCGCGCCCTCAACCTCCTCAACCTCTGGAAGCAGAATGGCCTCAATTTCGGCCAGGACCGCGGCATCGAGCTCATCATCGGGGGCAGCGGCTTCTACGGCACCGGCCGCTATCAGGGCCGCCGCGAAGGCGACAACAAACGCTTCCTGATTCAGGTGATTCCGAAGGTAGGGCGGATGCAATAATACCTTATGCCCCAGGGCTAAAGCCCTGGGCTATGCAGCGGTTTCCACTTGGGCTATGCAGCGCCCCCTGCCCAGATAGCCCGCTACGTAGCCCAGGGCTTTAGCCCTGGGACGCCCGAAGCGAAACTACACCGCCTGCAGCCGCGGCTTCTTCTTGGTTTTGTTGCGCCGGCCCCACCATACGATGGTGCCGGTGACGGGCAGACTGGCGCAGATCAAACTCACCAGAAACGCCACGACTTTGCCGCCGAAGCCCAGAATCTGGCCCACGTGCAGGTCGTAGTTCATATCGGAGAACTTGGTGCCGGCGCTTTTGGTGGCGTGGAAGCGGGTTTCCAGCAGCTGGCCTGACACCGGGTGGAAGGCGTACTCGTCGCGGTGGTAGTAGTGCAGGGCTTTCTTATAGGTCCAGCAAAACGCGGGGTCCTTGCCTGCGCCAGTGGGCCCCAGCAGAATCATCTCGTGGTCGGGGGAGAGGCGGCGCACTTGGCGGTACACGATATCGGGGAGGGGCTGGGTGGCGGCGGTGGCGGTTTGCAGCGTGTCGAGCTTGGTTTTCATGATTTCCTGGGGCGCCGGCTGGCCGCCATCCACCGCCAGCACCAGCGGCTGCAGCAGCCACGGATACAGCATAAACAGCCCCGACAGCGCCAGCACCAGCCCGATGCTGGCCGCGTAGAAGCCCAGTACGTTGTGCAAATCGTAGTTGATGCGGCGCCACTGGGACCCCCACTTGATGGTGAAGCGCTGCTTGCGTTCCTGCTTGCGCTTGGGCCACCACAGCACCAGGCCCGTCAGCATCATCACCACGAAGATGCTCACGCCGCCGCCCACCACCCACTTCGCCACCGCCTCGGGCAGCAGCAGGTGCATGTGGATTTCCTGGATGATGGTGAAGAAGTGCGTGCGTAGATCCTGCTCGTGCAGCACCCGGCCGGTGTAGGGGTTCAGGTACACCTGCGTGGGCGCGCCGGCCTTATCCGTGAAAAACACCGTGGCCGAGCGCTCCGGCCCGAAATACGTGACCCAGGTGGTGGCGGCGGCTACGCCCGGGTGCGGGGCCAGCGCCGCCGCCTGCAGCTGCGAGGGCAACACCGGCGCGGTCGTCTGGGCTTCCACCTTGCGCCACGGCTCTGTCAGGTCCCGGATGTCGTCCTGAAACACAAAAATAGCCCCGGTGATGCTCACAATGAACACCACCAGCCCCGAGGCCAGCCCTAGCCACAGGTGCAGTTTCCCGACGGTTTTCTTAAATGTGTTCATAGGGTGGAAGCAAAAAACAACCCTGTCATCCTGAGCTTGCGGAGGACCTTAGTACGGTAGAACGAGTCGTTGTTACGAGAACCGTTCAGGCGCGATAAGATCCTTCGCAAGCTCAGGATGACAGCAGGTAAAAAACTAGAACTTATACGCCACGCTGCCGGCCACGCTGCGCACTTTCTGAGCGTTCATGGTGGAGTAGCCGATCCAGTACTGCTGGTTGGTGAGGTTATCAACCTTGGCCGAGATGCGGAACCGGGGCTGGTCATAGAACACCGAGGCGTTGAGCACGGTGTAGCTAGGCAGCGTAAACACGTTGGTGCCGGTGTTCACTATTCTGTTGTCGCTGGCGTAGTTGCCGCCGACGCCCAGGCCCAGGCCCTGCACCGGGCCGGCCGGCAGGCGGTAGCTCAGCCACAGGTTGGCCAGGTACGGCGAGCCGGCCGTGGCGGGGCGGCGGCCGTTTACGCCTTCCTCGGCGCGGGTCAGCTTGGAGTCGTTGTAGCTGAAGCCGGCCACGGCGTTGAAGCCCTCGAACGGATTGGCTACTACGTTCAGCTCCAGGCCCTGGCTGCGTTGGGTGCCGTCTTGGGTTTGGGCGAACTTGGCGGCGGCTTCCAGGCGCGGGTCGGTGCGCAGCAGGTTATCTACCCGGATGGCGTAGTAGCTCAGCGTCGTGGTCAGCTTGCCGGCGAAGGCATCCAGCTTCACGCCGCCTTCCCACTGGTTGGCCTGCTCCAGGCGGGCCGTGCGCTGCTCGGTGCTGTCGGGCAGGGCAGCCGTGTTGTAGGCGCGGTAGGAGCCGGGGCTGCGGAAGCTGTTCTGGTAGTTGGCAAACACCGACACCTTGTCTTTCACCGGCTGATAGACCACGCCAAACTTCGGCGACACGGCCGTTTGCTTGAACGGCTGCACCGCGCCGCCCACCAAACCGCCCTCATTCTCAAACCGATCCACGCGCACGGCGGCCAGCACGCTCAGCTGTTCCGTGAGGTTGAGCACATCGGAGGCGAAGGCGCTGTAGGTGGTAAGCTGGGTGGTGAGCGGATAGGTAAACTGCGGCGGGCCGGCCGCGTACTGCGCCGCCAGCGCCCGGCCGTTGAAATCGGTGTAGGCTTGGCTGCCCAGCCCCAGCGCCACCGGGGCCCCAAACGTGCTGCCAAAGAACAGCTGCTGGTTGTCTACGTTCAGGTAGTCGAGGCCCAGCACCACGCGGTTGCGCAGGCCCGCCACTTGAAAGTCGCCGTTGAACAGCTGCTGCACCTCCGTCGTGAAGGCCCGGCTGTCGCGCGTCGACTGGTCGGCGCGGCTCAGGAAGTTGGTGCTGCCCAGGTGCGTCGGGTCGCCGGAGCTGAGGCTGTCGGCAATGGGCGTCACGTAGAAGTAGGCTCCGAAACCGTCGGAAAAGCTGCGGCTGTGCGTGAAGTTGGTCGACGACGTGAAGCCCGGCGCCAGTTGGTAGTTCACCTGAGTGAAGTAGTTGGAGCTGCGCGAATTCAGGCTTAGCCCGTTGCCCAGATACGACTGCCGGTAGTCCAGGCCCAGCTCCTGGGGCCGGGTGGCCTGCAAGGCACTGGTCGGGAAGTAGAAGAAAATGAGCTGTTTGCCCACATTCTGGGTGCGGTACAGCTCGGCGTCTAGGTTGATGGTGAGGCGCTCGGTGGGCTTGTAGGTGAGGGTCGGGGCAATGGCCAGGCTCTTGTCGAAGCCCTGGTAGCCGCGGTTCTGGAAGTTGCGCTCGTACTGGCCGGCCGTGTTCAGGCGCAGCAGTACCTTCTTCTGCTTGTCCAGCGGCGTGTTCACGTCGGCGCTCAGGCGTTGCAGGCCGAAGCTGCCCGCCGAGTACGCCACCTCGCCCCCAAACCGGTCGTAGGCCTTCTTCGTGACGCGGTTGATGAGGCCGCCGTAGGAGGTTAGCGCGCTGCCAAACAGCGTCGCCGACGGCCCTTTGATGACTTCCAGCTTCTCCAGATTCGCTGCGTCGATGCTGCTGGTGACGCCGCCGGCCACGCCGTTGCGCAGCTGGCCCTGGGTGATGAAGCCGCGCAGGTTGTAGTAGCTGCCGCCGTCGCCGGCGCGGCCCGTGGCCTCCCACATGCGCTGCAAACCCGGCACGTTGCGGGTGGCGTCGTCGGCCGTGAAGACCAGCTGCTCGGTGAGCAGCTCCTTGCCCACGGTAGCGTACACCTGCGGATTCTCCAGGTTGCTGAGCGGCATCTTGCTCACGTACTCCGACTGCTTGCGGGCAAACTTGTTGGTGCGGCTGCCACTCACCACCACTTCCTGCAGTTGCTGGGCGCTTTCCGTCAGCGTGAAATCGACGCTGGTGGTTTGGCCGGCCGTCACCGTCACCGTTTTCTCTTCGCCCTTCAGCCCAATGGCCGAAACAACCAGCGTGTACTGCCCCGGCCGCACCCGCTCCAGCACAAATTCGCCCTGGCTGTTGGTGATGGTGCCCTGGCCCCGGCTTTTCAGGCCGACGGTCACGGCCTCGGCCGGGCTACCGTCGGCAGTAGTCACGCGGCCCCGGATGGCGGCGGTTTGCTGGGCCTGAGCAACGAGAGAGCAGGTAAGAAGCGTAGAAGTCAGGCCCAACAGGCGAAGGTGCAGCATAGTGGCGTTTGTTTAGAATCAGTCCAGATTGACACAAAGGAACGTCTGAATTTCTATTTAGAAAAATTCTTAATAAAAATATGTTGGTACAGATGAGCCAATCAGATTGTTCTGAGTGGAAAGAATCTGTGGCATACGGCCGATCTGCAACATCTGTGATTTATCTTCGGCGCTTCTCCCGCTATTCCCATCCAATGCAGAAATTCATACTTCCCGTGGTAGCCCTGGCGGCGCTGGCCTCGTGCCGCTCCACCCAGCCGACGGCCCCCGGGGCCGGTGCTACCACCGTTTCTACCTCTACTTCCGCTCCCGTGCAATACCCCGAAACCCGGAAAGTCGACCACAAGGACGACTACTTCGGCACCTCCGTGGCCGACCCCTACCGCTGGCTCGAAGACCTCGACTCGCCCGACACCAAGGCTTGGGTGACGGCCGAAAATAAAGTGACCTTCGGCTACCTGGAGCAGATTCCGTTCCGCGACAAAATCCGGGAGCGGCTCACCAAGCTCTGGAACTACGAGAAATTCGGGATTCCGCAGCAGGAGGGCAGCCAGCTCTATTTCAGCAAGAACGACGGCCTGCAGAACCAGGCAGTGCTCTACACCCAGCAGGACGGTCAGGAAGGCCAGCCCGATCTGCTGCTCGACCCCAACAAGTTCTCGGCTGACGGCACCACAGCGCTGGCCGGCACCTACTTCTCGCCCGACCACCGCTACATGGCCTACGCCACCAGCGGCGGCGGCTCCGACTGGCAGAAGCTGAAAGTGCTCGACCTGAAAACCCGCCAGCCGCTCGCCGATGAGCTGCAGTGGGTGAAGGTATCGGGCGCGGCCTGGTACAAGGACGGCTTCTTCTACAGCCGCTACGACGCGCCGAAAAAGGGCGAAAACCAGCTTTCCGGCAAAAACGAGTACCACAAGGTGTACTACCACCAGCTCGGCAAGCCCCAGAGCGCCGACAAGCTGGTGTACGAGGACGCCAAAATGGCCCTGGGCTTCCGCACGGTGGGCACCACCGAGGACGAGCGGTTCCTGGTGCTCTACCTCACCGATGGCAAAGCCGACGGCAACCGCCTGCTGGTGCGCGACCTGACCGACCCCAAGCAGGCCAACAGCTTCACCACCATCATCAACAGCTACGACGACAACAACTCGGTGGTCGGCAACGTGGGCGGCCAGCTGCTGGTGCAAACCAACTACAAGGCCCCCAACTACCGGGTGGTGCTCATCGACCCCAAAAAGTCCCAGGAGGCCAACTGGAAAGAGGTGCTGCCCCAGACCGAGCAGAAGCTGGAAGGCGTAGACCACGTGGGCGGCTACCTGGTGGCCTCGTACCTGAAGGACGCCAGCAGCCTCATCAAAGTGTACACCGAGAAGGGCGAGTTCAAGCACGATGTGGCCCTGCCCGCCATCGGCACGGCCAGCGGCTTCGGCGGCAAGCGCGACTCGAAGTCGGTATACTACGCCTTCACCTCGTTCACGTACCCGACTACCATCTATAAGTACGACCTCGCCTCGAACACCAGCACCGTGTTCCGCGCCCCCACCGTGGACGTGAAGCCCGAGGACTACGTGACCACCCAGGTGTTCTACGCCAGCAAGGACGGCACCAAGATTCCGATGTTCATCACCCACAAGAAAGGCGTGAAGCTCAACGGCCAGAACCCGACCTACCTGTACGCTTATGGCGGCTTCAATATCTCGCTCACGCCGGGCTTCTCGGTGGCGCGCATACTGTGGCTGGAAAACGGCGGCATCCTGGCCATCCCGAACCTGCGGGGCGGCGGCGAATACGGCGAAAAGTGGCACCAGGCCGGCATGACGCCCAATAAGCAGAACGTGTTCGACGACTTCATTGCGGCCGCCGAGTACCTGAAAGTGCAGGGCTACACCAGCACCGAGAAGCTGGCCATGGCCGGCGGCTCCAACGGCGGCCTGCTGGTGGGCGCCACCATGACCCAGCGCCCCGACCTGTGCGGCGTGGCCTTCCCGGCCGTGGGCGTGATGGACATGCTGCGCTACCAGAAGTTCACCATCGGCTGGAACTGGGCCCCCGAGTACGGCACCAGCGACAACTACGCGCAGTTCCAGAACCTCTACAAGTTCTCGCCCCTGCACACGCTGAAGGCCGGCACCACCTACCCCGCCACCATGATTACCACCGCCGACCACGACGACCGGGTGGTGCCCGCGCACTCCTTCAAGTTTGCCGCCGCGTTGCAGGCCGCTAACTCCGGCCCCCGCCCCCAGCTCATCCGGGTGGACGTAAACGCCGGCCACGGCGCGGGCAAAAGCACTAAGCTGCAAATTGAGGAGTGGGCCGACGTGTGGTCCTTCGCCTTCCACAGCATGGGCGTGAATCCGTACGGCAAGTAAGAGTTGTCAGTTGGTAGTTGTCTGTTGTCAGTCCGTTCAGGCAGATGGAGGAAAGGCTGCCTGCTGGCTTAGTTTTGACAACTGACAACGGACAACTATCAACCGACAACTCATTTGCCGTATCTTCGCGGCCGCAATGCACGTAATTGCTTCTGACTTTCTGCTTTTTATATGAAAAAAACGCTCCTTTTCGGTCTGTTGGCCGGCTCGCTGATGCTGTCTGCCACGTCTTGCAGCAACCCCGATTACAAAACTGACGAAAACGTGACCGTGAAGCCGCTCGAATACCTGGCTCCCGCCGACACGACCGGCGGCAAGGTAGACCCCGCTAACCGCGAGATAAACGCCCTGAACGCCACGGAGGACATCAAAAAGATGCAGCCGGTGATGTAATTGCCGCGCGCAATGAAAAAGAAAAATGAGCAGTGGCCTTGAGGCTGTTGCTCATTTTTCTTTTTCAGAACCGAGCCCCAGAGTGCACGCTCGCGCTTTCCTTACTCACCCCTTACACTCACTACTATGAATATCCGCCGGGGCCGCGAGGCCGATCTGCCGCAGGTGCTGGCCCTGATTCAGGAGCTGGCCGAATACGAAAAGGCTCCCCACGAAGTCACGAACACGCTGTCCGATATGCAGCGCGACGGCTTCGGGCCGGAACCGATTTTCAGCTTTTTTGTGGCCGAGGACGCGGCCGCCCGCATCATCGGCATTGCACTTTACTACACGGCCTACTCCACCTGGAAGGGCCGGATGTTGTTCCTGGAAGACTTGGTGGTGACCGAAGCGCAGCGCGGCACCGGCCTGGGCCGTAAGCTTTTTGATGCCGTGGTGGCCGAAGCCCGGCAGACGGGGGCCAACCGCATGAAGTGGCAGGTGCTGAAGTGGAACGAGCCCGCCATTGGCTTCTACAAAAAGCTGGGTGCCAACCTCGACCCCGAGTGGGACAACGGCAACCTCAGCCACGAGCAGCTCCACGCCTACGCCTGCGACCCGGCCGCAGAAGCCGCCGTGCAGCAAGGGCAGTAAACGTAAAAGACGGCCATTCCGCGCGGGAATGGCCGTCTTTTGCGTTGTTAATCGAAGCGTTTAGCCCAGCACTTCCAGCATGGTGCGGAAGGACGCGTAGCGGCCGCCAAAGTGCTTCTCCATCTCCTGAATGAGGATGGGGGCGGCCAGTTGCTGGTATTCCTCCAGCTGCTCCAGGCTCACGCAGTAGTACTGCGAGGCGTAGGTGATGCCGTTGTCTTCTTCATTGAGCAGCCGGCAGAGCTGGCTTTTCACGAAGAAGCCGGTTGCCATTACTTCTGGCATGTGCGTCTGCTGCATATACGACACCCATTGCTCTTCAATTTCCGGATCGAGGCTGGTCGTGACGTTGTATAGAATCATGGTGGTGAGGAACTTGGGGGTTATGGTTGGCTCGCCGAAGCAGTGGCCTGTTAAGCTGCGGAAAGCCGGAGCTGAGCCGGAAAGCAGGCGCGAGGAATAGGGGAACACAAAAGTCGCCCAAAAAATCCAAGCCCCTGTGCTTTTCAGCCCGTCAGGCCTGTCGGCGTCACACCCGCAGATGGTCGAAATGGAAGTCCTTGATGCGGGCCTGAATGTCTTTGGAGCTGAGCTTTTCGCGGATGGCGGCCTGCGTGAGGTCGGCCAGCTCGGCGTCGCCGGCAAAGCGCAGGGCCAGGATCTGGCCGGTTTCCAGCTGGCTTTCCAGCGGGCGCAGGCTCTGGCCCGTCACCTCAAAGTAGCGCTGGCGCACCTCCAGCCGAATCAGGCGGTCCTGCAGCTGCAGGGCGTAGTGCTGGCGTAGCATCACCAGCACACCCAGGCCCACTACAGCCAGCGCCATGACGGTAAACCAAAGGCGCGAAATTTCGGAGTCTTCGCCAGCCACGTCCAAGTAGCGCCGGATGCCGTAGCCGGCCAGAATGAGGGCAGCAGGCAGCAGCACGAAATGGTGCCAGGCGTAGAACATCGGGGTATTTTTGGTCGGTTGGTTGGCCATATAAGGAGGGTGAAAAGGTGCCGTAGGCTGAAAGAATGAGTAGGGTATTACGCAAAAACTCCGGCTAAAAGCCGGAGTTTCTTACGGAAAGCAACAACCGTGAAGTGATTACATCTTGGTGGCTTTCTTGGCCTCGCGGGCTTTGCGCTTTTCATCACGCATGGCCGTTTTGGCGGCGCTTTCCTGGCGACGGGCCTCCTTGGCCACGTCCTGCTGGCGCTTGAGCTCCAGCTTCTGCTCTTTCATCTGGCGCTTCTGCTCGCGCAAGGCATTCTGCTGGTCGCGCATCTGCGCTTTGGTGTTATCCACGCTGCCGGCCGTGGTCGTGCTCTCCTGCTTGCGGGCATCAAGGGCGGCTTTGGCTTCGGCGGCGCGCTGCTGCTGCATCTGCAGGCGCATCTGCGTCGAGTCGGTGGCGGTCTGCGCCTGCGCGTGGGAGGCGGTTAGGGCGAGGGCTGCAACGGCCAGAATGGCAAAGATTTTTTTCATGGGGAGGGGGTGGAAGTCGAAATGAAATCCGCGCCTTGTACGCGCGCCGGCCGCCAAAGTTGAGCTTCGGCTATTCTTCCACGAAGTCCAGATCCTTGCCGAAGCTTTCGGGCAGGGTGCTCACGGCCCAGAACGCCACCACCAACGACACCAGCCCGAGCACAGCGGCGCTGCCCAGCAGCCCCAGCGGCCCGCGCAGCGCCTGAAACAGCGGCACGAGCACAATCACGGAGCCGCGCGCAAAGTTGGGGGCCGTGGTGGCCACGGTGGCGCGCAGGTTGGTGCCGAACTGCTCGGCGGCCACCGTCACGAACAACGCCCAGAAGCCCACCGAAATGCCCAGCACGAAGCACGCTACATAGAAAACGGTTGGTGTAGCGCCCTTCAGGGCAAACAGGTACACGGCCACCATCAGGCCGCAAAACACCAGAAACAGCTGTAGCGCGCGGTTGCGGCTGCGCAGCACCTGGCTCAGGGTGCCGCTGGCAAAGTCGCCGAATACCAGCCCAAAGTAGCACCAGAACACGCCCAGTCCGGCCGTAACGGGCCCCGTAATGCCCATTTCGGCTCCGAACTCGGGGGCCAGCGTAATGAGGATGCCCACCACAAACCACAGCGGCACCCCAATCAGCAGGCACTTGACGTAGCGCGCCATCCGGGCCCGGTTGGTGAACAGGGCGAAGAAATTGCCGCGCTCTACCTCGCTCTTTTTGGTTTGCTCGAACATGCCCGACTCGTACACGCCCACCCGCAACGCCAGCAGCGCCAGGCCCAGCCCGCCACCCACGAAATAGGCGTTGCGCCAGCCAAACCTGTCGCCTACCCAGTAGGCCAGCATGGCGCCCGACACGCCCACCGTGGCGACAATCATGGTGCCGTAGCCGCGCTTTTCCTTGGGCAGGGTTTCCGACACCAGCGTGATGCCCGCGCCCAGCTCCCCGGCCAGCCCAATGCCGGCAATCAGCCGCAGCCAGGCGTACTGCTCAATGGTCTGCACGAAGCCATTGGCAATGTTGGCCAGCGAATAAATCAGGATGGAGCCGAACAGCACCGACAGCCGGCCTTTTTTGTCGCCCAGAATGCCCCACAGCACGCCGCCCAGCAGCATGCCGCCCATCTGCATGTTGATGAGGTAGAGGCCCTGGTTGGTGACGGCCTCCTTGGCTGTGATGCCCAGCTCGTTGAGGCTCTGCACGCGCACAATGCTGAACAGGATTAGGTCGTAGATATCCACGAAGTAGCCCAGCGCGGCCACGACGACAATGGCACTCAGCAAGCCGGTAGATCTGGGGGGAGAAGCAGTAGTAGCGGGTTTCATGCGGGAAAGGAAATTAGGGCCCGCAGATTACGAAGATTTACTTGCTCTTCAACTCCAGATACTGCCTGCTGCACTGTTTGATGATTCTTTCCGCTTCATCAAACTCCATCCAGCCTGCATCATAGGATTCTGCTGTTGTACCAGTGACCTGAAACCCGAAGGCATCTGCTTGCAGCATGGCCGACATATCCACGGCGCTAACGTCTGTTGTTTCGGAAATAGTGAAGCTCCATTCGTGCCAGCGGGCGTGGAAATAGAAGGGACTGGAATCAACGGTACCTTCTGCCTGAACCGGGCAATATCCTTCCAGCGCCCCCATCAGGTGGAGGCTCTCGTCAGTCAGAATGCGTTTGTATTCTCTTACCATTGCCTTTACGCCACCTGTTCGTCGCAGCAGCCGTGGGCGCCCATCAGCGGGAATTCGTCTTCCAGCTGCACGGTGCAGTGGCGGATGTTGAACTCGTGGAGTAAATCGTGCTGCAGCTCGCGCAGGAACTGGTTGCCGTTGGTGGCGCCGGGGCGCACGAGGTGCACAGTCAGGGCCGTGTCCTGGGTGCTGAGGGGCCAGATGTGCAGGTCGTGGAGGGCCGTGACGCCGGGACGGGCCAGCAGAAACTGCCGCACCGCTGCCACTTCAATGCCGGCCGGGGCTGCCTGCAACCCCAGCTGCATGGTTTCGCGCAACAGCCCCCAAGAGCCGAAGCCCACTACCGCCAGAATCACGAAGCTGATGGCCGGATCGAGCCAGAGCCAGCCGGTGTAGTACACCAGCGCCCCGCCCACCACCACGCCCACCGACACCAGCATATCAGTGAGCATGTGCAGGTAAGCGCCGCGCACGTTCACGTCGCCTTTTTGCCCACTGCGGAATAGCCAGGCTGTGAAGCCGTTGATGAGCACGCCCAGCCCGGCCAGCGCCATCACCACCGGCCCGTTCACCGGCGCCGGATGGCGCAAATGGTCGATGGTGTCCCAGAGAATAAAGCCCAGCGCCAGATACAGCAGGGCCGCGTTCAGCAGCGCTGCCTGAATGGTGGCGCCCTTGTAGCCGTACGTGAACCGCTCGGCGGCGCGCCGCCGGGCTAGCAGCGTGGCGCCCCAGGCCAGAGCCAGGCTCAGTACATCGGATAGGTTGTGGCCCGCATCGGAAAGCAGCGCCGAGGAGTTGGCCCACAGCCCGCCGGCCGTTTCGCCGGCCACAAACAGCAGGTTCAGGGCAATACCCCAGCCAAACGCTTTGCTGAAATTACCGTCGGCGGGCGGGCCGTGGTGGTGGGCGTGGTCGTGGCCGGCGTGGTCGTGGGGCATGAGGGGCTTGCGTGCAGTGGTTTACCGTAGACAGTAGCGCGAACTTTGTAGTTCGCGCTACAGCCTGCTACGAAGAAACCTATCTGAACGACAACGGCACAATCAGTTTCACGCTCAGGTTGCGGCCCATGTTGAACACGCCCTGCCGGCCGGTGGCGTAGTTGATAGCCGTGTATTTCAGGCGGCTGAGGTGGTTCTGGTACGCCACATCAAACACGTTATTCAGCGTCAGGTACACCGAAAACAGCGTTTTGTCTTTGGCATTGGTCAGGTCGGAGCCTAGGCCCAGGTTCACGAGGGTGTAGCCCGGCGTGCGGGTTTCGGTGTCGAAGGCCGAGAAGATGCGGTTCTGCTGGAAGTTGTGCTCCACGGTGCCGCGGGCGTAGAGGTTGCGCAGCCGCGAGGTGCCCACCTTGCTGAAGTTCACCCGCAGCTCCGACTGCAGCCGGTCGGCTGGAATGAAGGGCAGGTTCTGCTGGCCTTCGGGCTGGTCGAACTGCAGCGCCCGCACCATGGAGAAGCTGTTTTCGAAGTGCAGCCAGTCGAGCGGGTGGGGGTGCAGGTCGAGGCTGATTTCGCCGCCGGCCAGCCGCGCATCGCCCTGCCCGTAGCGGAACACCCGGTCGCCGTCCACCGACACCGAGTCCTGTCCGGTGGGCGTGCTCAGGGCCCGCGGGAAGATGTAGTTGCTGATCTGGTTGCGGAACACATCAGCCGACAAGCTCACGTGGTCCGACACGAAGCTCAGGCCGCCATCCACCTGCAGGCTGGTTTCGGCCCGCAAACCCGGCTCCCCGATTTCGTAGCGCACGGTGCCCTCGTGGATACCATTGGAGCCCAGCTCGGCAATATTGGGCGCCCGGAAGCCGCGGGCCACGTTGGCTTTCAGCAGCCACTTGTCGTTGAAATTATAGGCCCCGCCCACGCTGCCGCTCACGTTGCGGAAGGTGCTCCGGAAGCCGGCAAACTTGGTTTCGCCCTGGCCGGCGGGCACCGGCTGCTCGTCGTCGTTGAGGTACAGCGCATCGGCCGTGATACGGCGCGCATCGTAGCGCAGGCCGCCGCTCAGGTCCAGCTTGCCGAAGCTCTTTTTGGTGACGCCGAACAGGCCGCCATCGAGCAGGCGGTAGGCCGGAATCAGGAATTCCACGCCCTTGTTCTGGTTTTCCTGCTGCATACCGCTCACGCCCACGGTGGTATTCCAGCCGTTCATTTCGGGCAGAAACCAGCGCAAGGCGTAGTCCACAGTGCGCAGCTGGAAGAACAGCGACTTCTCGTAGTAGTCGGCCGGGTTGCCGAACTCGCGGCGCAGGTTCTGCTGCCAGCCCACGTTCAGCGTGAGGCGGTGCTGGCCCAGAATGAAGTTGTTGTCGGTGCCGATGCGCAGGTGGTTGATCTGCTGGCGTGGCACGGCCAGGTTGAGGGTGCGCAGGTCGTCGTCGTCGGTAATCACGCCGGCCAATGCGTCCCCACCCAAACTCACGGTCTTCAGAAACCGGCCCGACGTGGAGTCCCGCTCGCCCTCAATCAGCCCCAGAATCTGGTTGAAGCTGCTGACGGTGAGGTGGGAGTAGCCCCAGCTTTTGTTGAGGCCCACGTAGCCGCTGCCGTTCAGCTCCCGGAAGCCGGAGTTGTACACGCGGCCGTCGAAGCGGTTTTGGTAGGCGCCGGCCACTTTGCCCGAGCCGCGCACCTGCCAGTTCAGGCCGTTGAGGTTGCCGGCGTTCCAGAGCGAGTAGCCCTGCTGGCGGTTGTTGGTCTGGTAGTTGGCCGCCACCGAGCCCACAATGCGGCCGTCCTCCACCGGGTCAGGCGCCAGAAAGTTGATGACGCCAGCCAGCCCGTCGGAGCCATACAATAAGGAGCCGGGCCCCTTGATGATTTCCACCCGGTCGATGCCGAACTCGTCGATTTCAATGCCGTGCTCGTCGCCCCACTGCTGGCCTTCCTGCTTGGCGCCGTTGTTGAGCGTGATGACGCGGTTGGCCCCCAGCCCCCGGATAATGGGCTTGCTGATGGCGGCACCGGTGGTAATCTGGCTGAGGCCGGGCGTGTGCGCAATGGCGTCCACGGCGTTGGTGGCCGAGGTCTGGCGCAGGCGCGTCTGGTCCACCACGCTGGTCGGGATGGCCGAGCGGCGCATTTCGGTGCTGGCCGAAACGCCTGTCACAATCACCTGCCCGATTTCGGTTTCGGCGGGCGTGAGGGCCACGTCGAGGGGCTGGCCGGTGCCGGTGTCCACGGTGCGCACTACCGGCGTGTAGCCCACAAAGCGCACCTGCACCAGAAACCGGCCTTTGGGCAGGTTGGCAAACCGGAAGTTGCCGGCTGCATCGGTGGACGTGGCCTGCTTAAGGTCGGAGAAGTACAGGGTGGCGCCGGGCAGGGCCTCGCCGGTGGCCGCATCGGTGATGCGGCCGGTAACGGGCGTGGCCGGGGCCACCGTGCGGGCCGGGCGGGCGGGCGGAGTTTGGGCCAGCACGCTGCCGGCACCCAGCAGACAGCCGGCCGTGAGGAAAGAACGAAGCATATAAACCAAAATTGAGCGCAGGCGAATGAACGGCAAACGAGCCCGCAGGATGCGTTGGCCCCAAATAAAAGAAGGCCCCGGCCACCGGCCGGAGCTTTCCCGTTGTTCTCCACAACCAAACCAGGGAGAAAAGGCGCGGAGCCGTTTGCAGCCAGCCCCGCTATATTTTTTTGGGTGATGAGGTGAATGGTGATGAGGTTGAACGTCATGCAGAGGCGCAGCCGAAGCATCTCGCCAGTACCTCACCCCCCGGCCCCCTCTCCTTCAGAGAGGGGGAGCCAGACGGGTTTTCTCAGGTGACACAGTTGTGGGGAATTAGCCCGCTGGCGAGATTCCTCGCTCTGCTCGGAGTGACGTTCTTCCTTTGTCACCTGTCACCTGTCACCTGTCACCTGTCACCTCATCACCTCATCACGATTCACCTCATCCCCAACTTACCGCACGGCCGTGGGGAAGGTCACTTCCACGTCGGTGTCGCCGGGGGTGGCGGAGCCGTCTTTGGTGCCGGGCTGGTGGCGCAACGTGATTTTGAGCGAGCCGGTGGTGCCGGCGGCATTGGCTGTGCCCGCTACGGCCTGGGTGGCCAGGCCAATAGGCAGGTTGTTGCGGTCCTTATCAGTGGCCGTGACGGTGAGGTTGACCCCGGAAGGCATAAATACCAGCAGGTGCTCGTCGCTTTCCTCCAGCACTTCGGCCGCGATGTTTTCGGCGGGCGTCTTGGTCTCGTCCAGCATGGCCACCGTGCCGGTGTAGGTGGTGCCGGGGGCCAGCACCAGAGTGGCCGGCGAGATAGTGGCCGCTGCGCCACCGTCGCCGTCCAAGTCGCGGTAGGTGATGGAAACCGGCGTGCCACCGCCCTGCGGCGTGAGCGTGTAGGTCAGCGTCGTGATTTGCTCGTTGTCTTCGTCGGGCGTCGGGTCATCGTCATTGTTGCTGCAGGCGCTGAACAGGGGCGCGGCCACCAGCAGGGCCAGCAAGGGCTTGGAAAGCAGGGGATTGTTCATCATAAAAAAAGGAGAGTGGAAAAGAAACGAGGTTGAAAAAGCATTTGGTAGCCAGCTTTAGCGGCCATTGAATTCGAGCGGCACGCGCACGCGCAGTGTCACGTTGCGGCCCATTTCGTTGGTGAAGTAGCGGTAGCGGTTGAGGTAGTCGCGGTAGCGGTGGTTGAGCAGGTTACTGCCCGCCACGCTCAGGTCCAGCGGCAGGCGGCCCCAGCGCACGGTGCCACCCAGCTCCAGATTCAGCAGGCCGTAGCCGGCGGGCGGGGCCAGCAGGTCGCGGGCCTCGTAGTTGCGGGGCACGCGGGTCTGGCGCGCCACGGCCACGCCGCCCAGCTGGGCGTAAGGGCTGCGCAGGCGGCCAGCCGGGCCAGTCGCAGGCCAGTCGTAGCGCACCGATACTTCGGCGCGGTCGGCAGGCATCAGAATCTGCCACTCGTTGGCGCGCGTGTCGCGGGTGCGCACCACCGAGCCTTTCAGGTTCAGCAGCAGCTGCGGTGTAAGCAGATAGGAACTGCTCAGGTCCAGGCCCCGAAACGTGGCATCGGTTTGCAGAAACTGCCAGCTGATGTGCGCGCCCCGGATGGTCTGGACCAGCGGCAGCAGCGGCACCTGGTAGATGAAGCCCCGGATGCGGTTTTGGTACACCGTCAGCTCACTATTAAAGCGCGGGTTGTGGTGCAGCGTGGCCGTAAGGCCCACGTTGAGGGCCGTTTCGGGCGTGAGCGGGGCGTTGCCGGGCATCAGGTCATTGCCCAACTCATACATGCCGTTGTGCACCCCGTCGCTGAACCGCTCGTTGGCGGCCGGCGCGCGGCGAGTCAGGCCAGCGTTCAACCCCAGCGTGAGGTGGGCCGATGCATCGTAGGTGGCCCCCAGCGAGGCGGCGGGCGTGGTATACTGAAAGCGGCTGCGGTCCACGAAGAAGGCGCCCGTCGTGTCGCGGTCGGCGCGGCGCACGGCCAGGTCGCGGCGGTCCAGGCGCAGGCCGCCTTCCAGCAGCCAGCGGCCCTGCTGCCACTTTTCAATCAGGAAGGCGCCACCGGCCAGGTTGGTGTAGAACGGGATGAACTGCCGGCTGCCAGCGGCGTAGCGGTTGGCCTGGTACGTGCCCGACATGCCCACGCTGCCCGTAAAGCCGTGCCAGGGCCGGTGCTCCCACAGCAGCTCCCCGATGCTGGTGCGGTTGGTGTAGCTCAGCTCCGGCTTGCCGGCGGCGGCCCGCTCGTCGTTGCGCGGGCGGGCCTTGTCGTACTCGTCACGGAAGTCGGTCTGGTGGCTGAGCGTGAGTTGCAGGCGGCCAGCGTTGCCGGTGCGCACAAAGCCGCTGAGCTTGGCCACGTCGTGGCGCACCTGCTGGTAGGCCCGGATGATGTCGTAGGAGAAGCCGGTGGTTTCCAGCGGCCGTTCCCGGCCCACGGCCAGCAGCAGGTCGGACTGGTTGCCGGCGTGGGCGGCCGGCAGAATGCCAATGCGGCTGTTGAACTGGCTGTAGAAGGCCTCCACGCTGTACCCGTCTTTTCTCCAGCCCACGGCCCCGGAAAAGTTGCCTTCCTCGAAGCCCGAATTCTTCAGGTAGTAGCCCGGCGCGCGCATGGTGCCGGCCTTGCGCAGCGTGCCCTGGGCGCGCCAGCTCAGAGCCGGTAGCTGCCGGAAGTTACCTTCCAGTGTGCCCGACGCGGCGCCCAAGCCGTTGTTGCTCATGCCCACCAGGTTCAGCTCGCCGCCCACGCCCGCCGAGTCGCGCAGGGGCTTGGGCTCCACCAGCACCACGCCGCCAATGGCATCAGAGCCGTAGCGGACGCTGGCCGCGCCCTTCACCACCGTCAGCCGCGAAGCAATAAACGGGTCGATTTCCGGGCCGTGTTCCACGCCCCACTGTTGCCCTTCCTGACGCACGCCGTTGTTGAGCAGCGTCACGCGGTTGGAGTGCAGCCCATGAATCATGGGCTTGAAGATGCCGGGGCCGGTCTGGATGGCCGTTACGCCGCTCACGCGCTGCAGCGCTTCGCCCAGGGCCTGGCCGCGGGTTTGCTGCAGGGCCTGGCCGGTGAGGGCCGCGGTGGTCTGGGTGGTGGGCGCGGCCAGCCGCTCGCCCCGCACCACAGCCCCGCGCAGCAGCACGGCATCGGGGTGCAGCTGCACGTCGCGCACGGCTGAGGCAGTGGTCAGGCGCAGGTCCAGCACCTCGGGCGCGTAGCCCACAAAGCTGACCTGCACGCGGTAGGAGCCGGGACAAAGCGCTAGGTGATAATGGCCGTCGATGTCGGTTTGGGTAGCCAGCTGGGTGCCCAGCACCACCAGGGTAGCGCCGGGCAGCGCCGCCCGCGACTCGTGGTCGGCCACGCGCCCGCTGACGGTCAGGGTGCACCCGGGCTGCGCGCCCGCCGGCTGCGTTGCGCCCCACAGGAGCAGCAGCCACAGCCAGCGCCACGCCGCCCCCGGCGCAGCCGGAACACGGAAAAGCATAAGAAAAGGAAAGGAGCCGATGAGCAACTAAACCGGCCGCCTCCGTGCCTGGCCGTAAGCTGGCGGGCAGGGGAGAAGGTCTGGAAAACCAGACGCGGGGCGCTTCGGCAGGCAACGCCGAAGCCGCCAAGGCGGCCTATAACGGGTTTAGCTCAGGCTGGGCGGGCCGCGCAAATCTGCCGGGCGGCACAGGGCGGCCCGCCAGACGGCTACTACCGGCGTGGCAACGCTCCGCTGATACGCCCGGAAAACCTCGGGCAGCTGCACGGCCATAGCCGGCTGAAACGGCACGTCGCAGAAATGGTCGACGGCGCAGTGCTGGTGCCTGGCACTCAGCAGGGCCTTGTCTTTGCCGGCTCCGGGCAGCTGCGCGGGCTCCTCCGATGTGTGTTCGTGAGCGTGCAGGTTCAGCACCCACGCCTCCGGCAGCAGCACCCGCGTGAAGCAGAGCAGCAGCAGGATAGCCAGCCGGGAGCGAAGGGTTTGCATTATGCAACAATGTGTCGAACCGCAGCAAATGTACACGGAAATTTCAATTCCGACTCGCAGTATCCGGAATGCGCAGTAGGGGCTGGTTGGTAGTTCACGAAAGCATAACTGCATGAAAACGTGTGGGCAATATGCCCATCCGACCTTTGTGGCAGGATTTTTACTAGTCTCTACTCCAATGAAAAAGCTAACTGCCCGCCTGATTATCCGCGTTGCCAAGGTGCTGCGCCCTGCGCTGCTGCAACCCCTCGCTCCGGCTGCCGAGGCCCTGTTTGTATGAGGAAAACATCCTTCAACTACCGGCCGGGCCGGCTGGGCTACCGCCGGCCTGCTACCATTTTCCGGGTTTCTGCCGCAGCGCCCGAACACACCCTGAGCATGCCGGCCGCAGGCCCGGCAGCGCCTGCAAATGCGCCACTGCCGCGGTGGGCAATAGCCGCCTGATTTCTCCGTCGGCGAAAAGCAACCGTTCGTCCGGATACCAGCCGGAACAGCCGAAAACCCCAGCGCCGCGCCGGGTCGGACTCTACTTTCGTACCATCCGCAGCTGCTAGGTTAGAGCCGCCCGGACGGCTATGTTGCATCTCCACGATTCATTAATCCTTCAATTACAGCCCGAATTGAAGCTATTGCGCTGGCAGTGGCGGGGCCCCATGCAGCTGCCGGCCTTCCAGCTGGCCTTCAACCAGCTGCTCAACCACACCGCCCGCTACGGCATCACACACATGCTGGCCGACACCAGCACCATGCCGCCGGTGGGCCCCCGCGAGCAAGCGTGGCTGAGCGAAGAATGGCTGCCCCGCTCGCGCATCATGCAGCTGCAGCATCTGGCGCTGGTGCTGCCGGGCAGCCTGCACAACCAGCTGGTGGTGGAGAATGTGGTGAACGACGGCCGCTTCTACCTCGATGTGCAGGTGCATTTCTTTTCCGATGATTATTCGGCCCTGGATTGGCTGGCCAACGGCGAAGCCGTAGTGGCCGCTATGGAGCAGGAATGGCACAACGGCCGCGCCAGAAGTCAGTCGAAAGTGCAGTTTATAGGACGCTGAACGCTGTCAGGATGACAGCGCCCGGCAGGGTGGAATAGGATTTGAACCGCACCGGTCAACGACGCCAGCGCCCTGGGTGACTGGCAGATCGTCCGGTTTTTACTTGTTCACCTCCATTTTTCACGCGCCATGCAAGAGAAAGGCAGTATCTCGATCCATACCGAGAATATCTTTCCCATCATCAAGAAGTTCCTGTATTCCGACCACGAGATTTTCCTGCGGGAGCTGGTCAGCAATGCGGTAGATGCCACCCAGAAACTCAAGAGCCTGGCGCAGCTGGGCGAGTTCAAAGGCGAGCTGGGCGACCTGAAAGTACGGGTGACCGTGGATAAGGAGGCCCGCAAAATCACGATTTCGGACCGCGGCCTGGGCATGACGGCCGAGGAAATTAAGAAGTATATCAACCAGATTGCCTTCTCGGGCGCCACGGAGTTTGTGGAGCAGTATAAGGAGAAGGACGCCGTCACCAAAGACCAGATTATCGGGCAGTTTGGCCTGGGCTTCTACTCGGCCTTTATGGTTGCCAAGGAAGTGGAAATCTGGTCGAAGTCGTACAAAGACGACACCCTGACCGCCCACTGGATTTGCGACGGTAGCACCGAATTTACCCTCGATGAGCCCACCGGCGAGCACGCCAAGGCCGAGCGCGGCACCGACGTGGTGCTGCACGTAGCCGACGATTCCGACGAGTTTCTGGAGCCCGCCCGCCTGAAGGGCATCCTCACCAAGTACTGCAAGTTCCTGCCCATCGAAATCGAGTTTGAGGGCGAAACCATCAACCAGACGGCCCCCATCTGGACCAAGCAGCCCTCGGAGCTCACCGATGAAGACTACGTGAGCTTCTACCAGGAGCTGTATCCGTTTTCGGAGCCGCCGCTGTTCTGGATTCACCTCAACGTCGACTACCCGTTCAACCTGACCGGCATCCTGTACTTCCCGAAAGTGAAGGACGAGCTGCAGTTCCAGCGCAACAAAATCCAGCTCTACTCGCGCCAGGTGTTTATCACCGACGAGGTGAAGGACGTGGTGCCCGAGTTCCTGATGCTGCTGCACGGCGTCATCGACTCGCCCGATATTCCGCTGAACGTGTCGCGCAGCTTCCTGCAGGCCGACGCCGCGGTGCGCAAAATCAACACCTACATCACCAAGAAGGTCGCCGACAAGCTCAGCAGCCTCTTCAAGCAGGACCGCGCCGGCTACGAGGCCAAGTGGTCGGATATCGGCATGTTCGTGAAGTACGGCATGCTCTCCGACGAGAAGTTCTACGATAAGGCCAAGGACTTTGCCCTGGTGCAGAACGTGGCCGGCAAGCTGTTCACGCTGCCCGAGTATCAGGAATTCGTGCAGGCCAACCAGAAAGACAAATCGGAGCAAACGGTAGTGCTCTACACCACCGACGCCGAGGCGCAGCACGGCTTCGTGCAGGCTGCCACGGAGCGCGGCTACGACGTGCTGGACCTCAACGGCCCGCTCGATTCGCATTTCATCGGGCAGCTGGAGCAGAAGCTGGAGAAAACCACTTTCAAGCGCGTGGATGCTGACACGGTTGGTAAGCTGATCGAGAAAGAGGAAACCACCGAAAGCGTCCTCAGCGACGACGACAAAACCAAGCTGCAGGAGCTGTTCAAAACGGCCATCAGCAACGAGCAGATGCACGTGCAGGTGGAGGCCCTCTCGCCGCAGGATGCGCCGGTTATCATCACGCTGCCCGAGTTCATGCGCCGCATGAAGGACATGCAGCGCTCCGGCGGTGGCGGCGGCATGCAGATGTTTGGCTCGCTGCCCGACAGCTACACCGTGAGCGTGAATGCCAACCACCCCGTGGCCCAGCGCGTGCTGCAAGCCGAGGGCGAAGCCGGCCAGAAGCTGGCCCGCCAGGCTTTCGACCTGGCCTTGCTGGCTCAGAACATGTTGAAAGGCGAGGCGCTAACCGCGTTTGTGAAGCGTAGCGCCGATTTGCTGGCTGCTGAGTAGTACAAAAAAGTATCAGTAGTTTTAAACGGTATAAAAGCACCGGTTGCCAGTGGCGGCCGGTGCTTTTGTTTGAAGCGGCAGCATTGTGCGGAAAGCCTGCAGCCAGCAATAGCGCCCCCGTTTGTAAGGCTGCTCAGCTACTCCAATACTCAGCTACTCCAATACTCAGCTACTCTGCTGGGCACCAAATCCCTTTATCTTTACGTTTGATGCTGCGAAAACTGCCTGTACTTCTGCCAATGCGCTTTCTACGTCCGCATATTTTATTGCTGCTGCTGGTTGCCGCCGGTGCGCTGGAGGCCTGCTCCAAAAAGACGGTGTCCTTCAACAGCCGCCCCGACGCGGGCAGCACGGCCCTAGTGGCCGATACGCTCACCACCACCCGCGACACCACCAACGCTCCTTCGCTGGAAGCCAAAAAGCTGGGCCTGACCAAAGAGCAGGAGAAAGCCGACAAGGAAAAGCAGAAGCTGGCGCAGCGGCAGGCCAAAAAGAAGAAGAAAAACGTCTTCCTCGGGGAGCGAATCAAGAAGGGCTTCACCAAGTCGGGGCCGAAAGGCAAGAACCAGGTGCTGGAGGTGTTTTACTACCTCAAGGCGTTTCAGCAGCCCAATGCCTACGCCATTTCGGTGTACTATTTCAACCCCCGCAAGCGGAAGATTTTCAAGGCCAATACCGAGCTGAACCCGGCCACCGACAAGGTGCTGCACGGCCCGTACAAGAAATACCAGGGCGGGAAAGTGGTGGAAACCGGCTTCTTCGCCATGGGCACCAAGCACCTGCGCTGGGAAAAGCTGACCAAGGACAACGTGCTGGTGAATAAGCAGCACTACGAAATGGGCTTCCCGCGCGACGCCAACGTGACCTACTACGACGCCGACAAAAAGCTCCTGAAAGAGGTGGTGCCCTACCTGAACGGCAAGCTGGAAGGCGACTATGTGAAGTTCACGGAAACCGGCAAGCGGGAGTGGGAAGGCCAGTTCGAGAACGGTAAGAAAGTAGGGGAGTGGACCAAATACTGGGGCTTCCGCAATACCAAAGACCGTCGGCACTACGTGTATACCTACGGCGAGTCCGGCTTCGACCCGGAAGTGGCAGAGCCGGTGCTGGTGAAGGAATACAACCGCAATGGCGTGATGGTCTTCGAGAAGGATAAGTTCGACAAGCGCGACGCCGTGACTGACCGCCCCGGCAGCCGGAAATAAGCGTTGAATGGCGACAGGGCTGAATAGTTGAGCGGCCCGCCATTCGACCATTCAGCCTTGTCGCCGTTCAGTAAAACGCGTCCTCGAAGTGCTCGATGCGGAAGCCACCGGCTACAGGTGTCACGGCCAGGATGTCGAACCGAATGTCGCCGGGCCAGTCCAGGTCCAGCTGCAGCTGCTCGGCGGCGAGCCGGAACAGCTGCTTCTTGCGCTCCGAGACGAAGGTTTCGGGGTAACCGTACTGGCTGGAGGAGCGGGCCTTCACTTCTACAAACACCAGCAGCTGCCGGCCCTGCCGGGCAATTAGGTCGACTTCGGCGCGGCCATGCCGGTAGCCGCGGTGCAGCACCTCCAGGCCCTGGCGCACCAGATAATCTGCGGCGGCTTGCTCGCCAGCGTGGCCCAGTTCATGCGCGGCAGTTGCCATCAGGTGCGAGGAAAAGGAGTCGTTGGGTGCCGAACGGCAAATTGAGTTTGGTGTCGAATCTAGTAACTTTGCACGTTTTCCGGGAAAGGCCTTTGCGCCGCGCCGCCTATTTCAGCGCCTACCCCGGCCAGCGTGTGTGTTGTTCGTTGCCAAGTGCCCCATTGCCATGCTAGCAAATTCCCTTTCTGTAACGCCTCCTGCTGTGGCTCCGGCCCACGGTGCTGCGCCAGCCGCTGCCAGCCAGCTGATTCGGGTGGAACAATTGGGCCTGATCGGCTACGAAGCAGCCTGGGCGTATCAGGAGCAACTGCTGGCGCATACGCTGAGCGTCAAAACCCACAACCGGCAGGCTGTGGAGGCCGGCCACGCGCCGCAGGCCACAGCCAACTACCTGCTGCTATGCGAGCATCCGCCGGTGTATACGCTGGGCAAAAGCGGCAAGCCCGAGCACCTGCTGCTCGATGAAGCCGGCCTGGCTACCCACGGCGCCACCTTCCACCGCATCAACCGCGGCGGCGACATCACCTACCACGGCCCCGGCCAGCTGGTGGGCTACCCCATCCTCGACCTCGACAACTTCTTCACCGACATCCACCGCTACCTGCGGCTGCTGGAAGAAGCCATCATCCTGACGCTGGCCGACTACGGCCTGCGCGCCGGCCGCATTGCCGGCCTCACCGGTGTGTGGTTCGACTTCGAGGAAGGAGCCCCGAACCCGCGCAAAATCTGCGCGATGGGCGTGAAGTGCAGCCGCTGGGTAACCATGCACGGCTTCGCCCTCAACGTCAACACCGACCTGTCGTATTTCGGCCACATTGTGCCCTGCGGCATCACCGACAAAGCCGTGACCTCCATGGCGCAGGAGCTGGGCCGCGAGGTGCCGCTGGCTGAAGTGTCGGCGCGCCTGCTGCCGCACCTGTCGCGCCTGTTCGAAGCCGAATTACAGCTGGCCACCGGGCATCCGGTGCTGCCGGCGCCTGTATCTGACGTATCCGCATGAAAGAAGACATCAAATTCGACCCGGTAGAGGGCGTAACGGTAGCCGTAGTGCCCGAGGAAGCCGCGGCGACCGAAGAAGGCAAGCAGGGCTGGCTGGTCTACCTGATCAACCACAACGACTACGCCCTGCAGAACGTCATCGTTAACTCGCACGGCTACGGCACCCAGCCCGACGGCGAGGCGGTAAAAACGTCCACGCTGCGCCATGTATTTGCCGAGGTAGAGGCGCGCAGCGCCGTCCCGGTAGAGCCCATCGACCCGGCCCTGTTTCACCTCAACAACCAATACTGGGTGAGCTACTACCGCGACGCGCAGATTTTCGATAAGAAATTCATCTTCGTTCCCGATTCCATCGTACCCGCCAACCTGACGCCCATCACCCTGCTTGGTCAGGACGGTGTGCTGCATGTTTAGCTCCTAATTTGCAGTTCCCGGCCTGTGCCTCCGCTGCTTCCCTTCACGCTGCCTGCTTATGACCCCCCTCGGCATACAATTAAGCTTGTCCTTTCTTTGGGCGTTTCTGGTGGCGCTGTTCGCTGTGCCGTCCATTATTTATATCGCGCACCTCAAAAACATGCTCGATACGCCCAACGTGCGTACCGTGCACGAGTCGCTGACGCCGCGGCTGGGTGGGGTGGCGGTGTTTGCCGGCTTCATGTCGGCGCTCACCATCTTCGCCGATTTGGGCAACGGCATCCAGCAGCTGCTGGCCGGCTGTATCGTGCTGTTTTTCGTGGGCCTCAAAGACGATCTGGTATCGATTTCGGTGTCCAAGAAATTTGTAGGTCAGCTGCTGGCCACGGGTATCGTCATGATTATGGCCGATGTGCGCCTGACCAGCTTCCAGGGCATCCTCGGGATTCAGGAGCTGCCCGTAGGCATCAGCTACGCCGTCACCTTCCTGGCCATCGTGGGCATCACCAACGCCATCAACCTCATCGACGGCCTCGACGGCCTCGCCGGCACCATCGTCCTGACCATAGTCAGCACGCTCGGCTACTACTTTGTGCGCTACGGCGGCCCTAGCTTCAGCAACTACGTGTTCGTGTCGGTGTGTCTGATGGGCGGTATCATCGGGTTTCTGCGCTACAACTTCCACCGCGCCACCATCTTCATGGGCGACACCGGCTCGCTGGTGTGCGGCTTCATCGTATCGGTGCTCACCATTCAGTTCATCGAAATGGGCCTGAAGGTGGGCCAGCCATTCGGATCTTCGGCCCCGTCGGTAGCGGCCGGCATCCTGTTCGTGCCGCTCTTCGATACGCTGCGGGTGTTTATCGTGCGCATGATGGCTGGCCGCTCGCCGTTCTCACCCGATAAAAACCACGTCCACCATCGGATTCTGGCCATGGGCTTCCAGCAGATCAGTACCGTTGTGCTGCTGGCCTTGCTCAATCTGGTGGTGATTCTGTTCGTTATTAACTTCGCCTACCTCGGCAACACCATTCTTATCGGCTGTCTGGTCGGCTTTTCCATTGTGCTGAGCGTGTTTCTGGGCGTGTACCGTAGCCGCAGTGCCGAGCAACGGGTAGCTTCCTGAAGCATCCTACAGCCCCCGAAATGAGTTGCCGGCCCCGCAGCGTATGGTCATCAGCACAGCATCTGCTGCTGTGCCTGCTATGCCTGTTGGCCTTCTACAATGCGCCGGCCGCCGAGTACCGGCCGCTGCCACCCGCCCTGCGCAGTGGCCTCTCCCCCGACTGGCTCATCCATGACGAGGCTCGCAACCGGCTCGTGCTCTACCTGCCCGACTACCACGCCCCGGCGCACGCCTACTATCAGTGGCTGACGCTGCGGCCGCAACGGCCGTTTGTGGTGTCCTTCACGGCCCGCAAAGGACAGAGCCTGTTTCTGGACAACCGCCTGGTATTCACGGCGCCATCAGCGGCGGCCTATACCCTGGATCTGGCCCGGCTGCTCCCAGCAGGCTCGGTACCCGGGTCGCACCTGCTCTGCGTGTGGCATCCCCAGGTTGCTCCCAACTTAAGCTCCTTCGTAGACGTGCGCCCGGCTGCCCCAGCCGCACAGGCTGGCCCGGCCAAGGCCCCTGGGGCTTCCCTGCTGGCACAGCCACTGGCGCGCAGCCATCCTGGCGAAAACGTTTTCCTGCTCTTTCTGCTGCTGATCGGGCTGCTCTATGGCAGCATTAGGGCGGTATATCAGCCCGGGTTTGCGCGCATCTATCAGGTCAATAACGTCTGGAGCAAGTCTACGGCTGAGCAGGAGTTTCTGGTAAAGCCCACCGTAACCTGGCTCAATATCCTGCTGGTTATTGTCTTCTCGCTCTCTTTTGCGCTGCTGCTGGTTGCCATCCATACCAACGTGCAGAACATTGCCATGCTGCAGCGCCTGTTCAACGTGCCGGAGTCGGCCCTAGTGCCCCGCATATTGCTCTACACCGCCATGATAGCCGCTTTTGTGATGGGCAAATACCTCTTCCTAGAGCTGATGGGCTATATTTTCGATGTCGGGGAGCTGGTGGCCGTCCAGTACCGGGAATTCATCCGCACCCTGCTCTTTCTGGGTCTCTGTTTGCCGTTGGTAATGCTGCTGTATCTGGGCCTGAACCAGACCCTGCCAGCCGCGGTACTGTGGGTGTCCAACGGGGTGGTTTCCTTGCTGTTGGTCGGCACGGTGGTACGCGTAGCGCGCACGATTCATCGTAGAGCCTCACTGCTAAATCTACATTTGTTTTCGTACCTTTGCGCCACAGAAGTGATTCCACTGGTCATTCTGCTCAAGTTGATCGTTTTCACCTACTAAGTTCTTGGTGCTCACTGCCCAGGCTGTCATCATCTCCTTATTGCCCTAGACTTACCCTTTTCTTTACAATATGGCCGAGAGCAAAGACAAACCGGGTACGGGCCGTCATGCTAACCGAATCAGCAGCATTCTTGTCACCCAGCCTAAGCCCACCAACGACGTATCACCTTATTTCTCTATTGCCGAGAAGTATGGTATCAAGGTGGATTTTCGTGAATTTATTGACGTTCAGCCGGTTTCATACAAAGATTTTCGTAAGGAAAAGGTAAATATCCTGGAGCATACGGCTGTGATTTTCACCAGCCGCAATGCCGTCGACCACTTCTTCCGGATTTGTCAGGAAGCCAAGCTGGAGATGCCAGCCGAAATGAAATACTTCTGTATTTCCGAGCAGACCGCTAACTACCTGCAGAAGTATATCGTGTTGCGCAAACGGAAGCTATTCGTGGGCCAACGCACTGCGGTAGACCTGTTTGAAGTTATCAAGAAGCATAAGACAGAGAAATTCCTGTATCCGTGCTCGGATATCCGCAAGGACGACATTCCGGAATTCATGCGGGCCAACGGCTTCAAATTCACGGAGGCCGTTATCTACCGCACGGTCGCCAGCGACCTGTCGGATCTGTCGGATGTGAAATACGATTGTATTGCGTTTTTCAGCCCGTCCGGTATCAGTTCGCTGTTCATCAACTTTCCTAATTTTGAACAAAATGGCACGCGTATCGCTGCCTTTGGCCCTACAACTGCCAAAGCGGTAATAGATGCAGGCCTGGAACTCGATATCGAGGCGCCGCACCCCAACGCTCCTTCCATGACTGGGGCCATCGAAGCATACATCCGCCACCATCACAGCTCGGATGTAGGGAAAGAGAAAAACAAATCAGGCAAGCAAAATGCCTAACAGGAAATAAGAGAGGAAGCCGTTAATTCTGCTTCCTCTTTTGTTTTTTGCTCAGGATTTGTTGCACAGGGTTTTTTGCATACATTTGGAAATAGCTTACGTTACCTTGCCATCCTTGTAACGGTCCCAAAATCAAGTCTTTGTATGAAAGGAACACTACTCTCCTTATTATTTTTGACTGCTACTGCAGGTGCTGCCTTGGGACAGCAGCAACCCCAGTTCACGCACTACGGCTTCAATGGTATGTACCTGAATCCTGCTTATGCAGGCATCAAGGGACAGGGAGAAATTACATCAATTGGTCGCTACCAGTATCTGGGCTACAATGCTTCTTTCGATGATGGAGGTTCGCCCCAAACCGGGCTTTTCACCGCCTCCCTGCCAGTTCGGGCAATAGGCGGTGGTCTCGGTCTGAGCGTGAGCTACGACAAGTTTGCCGTGATGAAGATGGTGAATGCGCAGCTCTCGTATTCCAAGCACATAAAAGTAGGAGAGGGGCTGTTGGGCTTAGGCATCCAGGGACTATTCAATAACCTGAGCAGCGGCCGCCACCGGTTTATTGACCCCAACGACCCCAGCGTGCCGCTGGAAGGATCTGATAATAAGTTCGATGTGGGCGCCGGTCTTTGGTATGAATCGCCCACGCTGTATGCGGGCCTTAGCGCCAACAACCTGCTCCGCTCCAACTACAGATTCCGAAGTGAAGCTGGTGACAACACGGCCCAGTTCATTGCCGAAAACCACTCGTACCTGACGGCCGGCTACAATATCGAAGCTTCGTCTTCCGTTGTGGTAACACCTTCTGTGTTAGTCAAGATGGTGATGCCCGGCAAGTTCGGTGACAGCGGAAAATTTACCTTCAAAAATAATTCGTACGAAGCAAACGTACGGGCTACCTTCAACGACAAATTCTGGGGAGGTCTTGGTTACCGCTACCAGGAATCGTTCACTGGCATGGCTGGCTTGGCGCTGGCCAAGGATAACGCACTGCGAATAGGCTACGCGTTCGACTTTGTTGCATTTAATCAAGATGCTCGTGCACTAAGCTCGCACGAGATTATGCTGTCCTACCGTCTGCCTAAGCCTGGCATGCTTATCCGTCCGGCCATTCGTACGCCGCGGTATAGTTTCTAGTCTTTCTGACTGTAGTGGACCATTTCGGTGCCCTGGTTATGTGGAGAAAGGATTTCTAGGCAGTACGCACTAACTCATTGCCCTTCATCGTTTAACTGGCATTACCGTCAGTTCATAGACAAACGACCGGCATTGAGCGATAGGCTTGCGCACGAACGTAAGTTTCGCTAGATTTGCCAGCTCACAAAATTGTAATCTTCGGATATCGCCGGCTCAACAGTCATTTTCTTCCTAACATGAACAAGTTTCTCTTATTGCCTCTCGTTGCCATTTCGGCTCTGATTTTGGGAGGCTGTGGTTTTGGCAAGGGCCCGCAGGGTGACCTGGTCGGAGCAGAGGACCGTCCCGAGTTCAATCCTCAGGAAGTTCCTTTCGGCATGGTTCCCTGCCCCGGTGGTACGTTCCACATGGGCCAGACTGACCAGGATATATCAGCATCTATGGTGAATATGAACAAGCAGGTAACTATTGCCGGCTTCTACATGGATGAGACTGAAATCACGAACAACGAATACCGTCAATTCATGAACGCTATCCGGCAGGACTCGATTGACGTGTTGGGCGAGGAGTATGTGATGACCGAGCTGTATCCGGATACTACGGTATGGGTGCGCGACTTCACCTACCACATGGGCGACCCGCTGATGGAGTACTACTACACCCATCCGGCTTTCGACGACTACCCGGTAGTGGGTGTTGACTGGTTTGCCGCCAAGTATTTCTGCAACTGGCGCACCAAAAACAAAAACGCCGCCAACGAAGAAGCTGGTCTGGCCCCAACGCCAAACTTCCGCTTGCCTTCGGAGGCTGAGTGGGAATACGCTGCCCGCGGTGGCCGCGACCTGGCTACTTACCCTTGGGGTGGCCCATATCTGCGCAACTCCAAAGGCTGCATGCTGGCCAACTTCAAGCCCGGCCGTGGTGACTACGCTTCCGATGGTTACGCCTACACTTCGCCGGTCGGCTCATTCTTCCCGAACGACTTTGGCCTCTACGATATGTCGGGTAACGTGTCGGAGTGGTGTGATGATGCCTACATGGAAGCCTCAGTACCAGTGGTGTGGGACATGAACCCAACCAATCCGGATGATAATGAGCCGCGCAAAGTAGTACGTGGCGGTTCGTGGAAAGACATTGCCTACTTCCTCGAAACGGGCACTCGCAACTTCGAGTACCAGGATTCTTCGCGCTCCTTCATTGGTTTCCGCACTGCTATGATTCAGATCGGCATGGGCACCAACACCAGCCTCAACTAAGAACCGCTCCTGCTTTCTGCAGCAAATTCCCTTATTCATCCCCGAGTTTTTCGCGTTTTCACCCAACCATCACTTCTTTCCAACAATCAATTCTCATGGCAGCTAAAGGCGGTAGTTTTCTCTATGATGTGCTTATGCCCAAGATTTACGGCATCGGTGCCGCAGTCGTAATCATTGGAGCACTGTTTAAAATTCAGCACTGGAAAGGAGCTGACATTATGCTAATCGTTGGCCTCGGTACCGAAGCCGTTATCTTCTTTCTGAGCGCATTTCAGCCACAATCCAAGGAGCACGACTGGTCTTTGGTATATCCAGAGCTTTCGGAAGGCTACGACCCTTCGACCAACAGCAATCGTTTCGTAGAAGAGAACAACAGCAAAGGCCTCACGCGCAAGCTTGATGACATGCTGAAGGATGCCAACGTAACGCCCGAGGCTATTTCCTCCCTGGGCCAGGGCCTGAATCGCCTGAGCACCACCACTCAGCAACTCTCGACGCTTGGCGACGCTACCAGCGCCACCGACGAGTATACCGCTAAAGTACGTAGCGCTGCTACGTCGCTGGAGCGCATCAATGAAGCTTACTCCAACACGGCTCAGGCCATGGGCGCAATGGCTGATGCAACCAAAGATGCCAAGGAGTATCACGTACAGGTGCAGAACGTAACCAAGAACTTGGGCGCGTTGAACGCAGTGTACGAGATGGAATTGCAGGATGCCAACACGCACCTCAAGTCCATGAACCAGTTCTATGGCACGCTAAGCCAGGCCATGCAGAACATGACCGAAGCTGGCAAAGACACCGAGAAATTCAAAGACGAAGTGGCAGCTCTCACCGGCAACCTGAACTCGCTCAACCGGGTGTATGGCAACATGCTGAACGCCATGCGTGCCACCAGCTAAGGCTGGCGCTGCGCAAGGAAAATTTCGGTCCCACCCTTACATATAGATAGGCAGACACGATGGCGGGAGGTAAAGAAACTCCACGGCAGAAGATGATTGGCATGATGTACTTGGTACTGACTGCACTTCTGGCCCTTCAAGTAAACTCAGCAATTCTGCTCAAGTTCAAATTTTTGGATGACAGCCTTTTCGGTATCAACGAAAAGGTATCGAAGTCCAATGATGGCACAGTTAAAGGCATTGCAGCGCAGGTTGAAAAAAACCGCAATACTGCCGCCGACGTTGCCGTTCTGAAGCAGAGCGAAGAAATTCGGGAGCGCACCAAGCAGATGATTGATTATCTGCGCGGTGTACGCGACAAACTCGTAACGGCCACGGAGAACACCAAAGGCAAGAACGAGTACAAAAACATGAGCGCCGAAGACAAGGTGGCCATCACCATGCTCGGCGGCAAAAAAGACGGTGCCGCGTATGAAATGAAGAATAAACTCAACGAGTATTCTTCTTACATCAAATCGTTTGTACCGGGTGCCGAACCGCTGGCATTGGATGCCAAGGACGACAAGATGGTGACGGACCCAGAGCAGCGCTCCAAGAACTTCGCCGAACTGAACTTCGAAAACACGCCGCTGGTGGCGGCTTTGGCTACGTTGTCGCAGAAAGAAACCGAAGTACTGAAGTACGAATCGGATGCTTTGGCTGCGCAATCGGCCAAAGTGGGTGGCAACATCATCGTATTCGACAAAGTAGGCGCTTTCGCCTCGGCTGAGTCGAACACGGTAGCTGCTGGTACCAAGTACAAAGCAGAACTGTTCCTGACGGCTTCGGCCACGGGCCTGCGCCCTACCATGACGCTGAACGGTTCGCCGCTTTCGGTTGACGGCTCTACGGGCAAAGGCAAAGTGGAATTCACGGCCCGCCCAGGCTCATTTGATGCTGCCGGCAATGCCAAAGCACAGTGGACTGGTACCATTCGCTTCAAGCAGAATGGCCGCGACACTACCTTCAAAGTAACCGTGCCTTACACCGTTACCAAGCCTGTTATGCAGATTCAGTCGGCTTCGGTGCAGGCGTTGTATTTCCGGTGCGGCAACAAACTGAGCGTACAGGTTCCGGCTCTGGGCGCGCAGTATGCCCCTAGCTTCTCGGCTTCGGGAGCATCTACTATCGCTGGTTCGGCTAAAGGCGAAGTAACGCTAGTGCCGAATGCTAAAGAGGTAACCTTGAGCGTTAGCAGCGGTGGCAACCCTATCGGTTCACAGACCTTCCAGGTTCGTCCGATTCCTAAGCCAGAGATTCAGTGCTGGGTTGGTGGCCGTCCGGCCAACGAAAAGCAAGGCACGCCTATCACGGCGGTACGCAATATGAACCTCAAGGCGGTTCCTGATGCTGGCTTTGCTACGTTCCTGCCCGACGACGCTCGTTTCCGCGTGTCGCGCTACGAAGTGACGTTGGTACGTGGCAAGCGTCCGGCTATGCCGATGATTCCGGTTAGCGGTCCGAATGCCGATCTGAGCCGAGTGGTAGACCAGGCCCGCGAGGGTGACCGTCTGTACATCGAAGTAAAAGAAGTTCAGCGCATGAACTTCCAAGGCAACACGGAGCAGGTAAACGTGACGAAGCAGTTCAACGTGCCGTTGCTGTAAGCTGTAGTTGGTGAACTAAAAAGGGTTGATTCGCTTTCACGCATTATGAACAAGGTTCTCTCTTTCGCTGTCCTGGCTGCCGGCCTGACCCTTTCGGGGGCTGCCTCGGCTCAGGAACAAGCCACTACCGCGAGCAGCAATGGCTCGTACCGCCCGATTCCGAACTCGGATATCATGTTCCGCAAGACTATCTGGCGGGCCGTGGATCTGCGTGAGAAGCAGAACAAACCCATGTTCTCGGAAGGCAAGGAAATCAGCCGCGTTATCATTGAAGCTGTGAAGCGTGGTGAGTTGGTTGCCTACCGCAACGACTCGCTGACCACTACCTTCACCGGCAATGAGGTAACGTCCAATATGTCGTACGCCGAGTCGAATGCAGGTCTGAGCGACGAAGAGCGCGCAGCTGGCTTCTCCGAGGATACGGGTGATGATTGGGGTGCTGCTCCGAAAAAGAAAGGTGCCAAAGCTGCCGCGCCTAAGAAGCCTGCAGCGGCGCCAAGCTACGCCTACCGCTACAAGGAGTTGTATCAGATGGAACTGAAGGAGGATATGATCTTCGACAAGAAACGGTCGCGGATGTATCACGATATCAAAACCATCACGCTGTTGGTGCCTTCCACGCTGAGCTCTAATGCTTCGGGTATCGAAAAGCCCATTGGCACGTTCAAGTACAGCGACTTGGTGAAGGTGTTCCGCAACAATCCGGACAAAGCCATCTGGTTTAACTCGCAGAACGATGCCCAGCACAAGAACCTCGCTGACGCTTTCGAACTGTGGTTGTTTAACTCCTACATCGTGAAGGTATCGAACCCGAACGATTCTCGCCTGGATGAAATCTACGGTGGCCAGCAGCAGGGCATTCTTGCTTCGCAGCAGGCTGCTTCCGACCTCATCGAGTACGAGTACAATCTGTGGTCCTTCTAGGATCACGGATTAGCACGGATTTCTCGCGGATTACACGGATTTTGTAATCGATTCCGCTTTATACCAAAAAGCCCCAACCAGTTAGCTGGTTGGGGCTTTTGCTTTGTATACTGAAGGCTGCGTGGCATTCGTGCGCGGCGGCTATTCCGGGGCGCTGGTGGCGGATGTTTCCTGCTCGCTGAAGTACGTGAGCAGGATGCGGGCTTTGGCTTTGCCTACTTCAGCTATTAGCTCGGCTTCGGTCAGTTCCCGAATTTTCTTGACCGACTTGAACTTGGTCAGGAGCTTATCGGCCGTGATGGGGCCAAGGCCTTTTACGTCGGTCAGCTCAGTTTTGAGCGTGGCGGCGTCGCGGCGGCTACGGTGGAAGGTGATACCGAAGCGGTGTACTTCGTCGCGCATGCGCTGGAACAGGCGCAGGGATTCGCTTTTCTTGTCGATGTAGAGCGGCAGCGGGTCGTTGGGAACGTAGATTTCCTCCAGGCGCTTGGCAATGCCGATGACGGCCATCTGGCCCCATAGGTTCAGGTCTTTCAGCGCTTTCACGGCCATGCTGAGCTGACCTTTGCCACCGTCCACGATAACCAGCTGGGGGAGGCTGGCGCCTTCGTCTACGAGGCGGCGGTAGCGGCGCGACACCACTTCGTACATGGAGTCGAAGTCGTTGGGGCCGATAACGGTTTTGATGTGGTAGTGGCGGTAGTCTTTCTTGCTGGGCTTAGCGTTGCGGAAACACACCATGGCGGCCACCGGGTTGTCACCCTGGAAGTTGGAGTTGTCGAAGCATTCGATGTGCTTGGGCAGCTCCGTAAGGCGCAAATCCTTCTTGATGGTTTCCATGATGCGCACCTCGTTGAGGTCCTTGCTCCGGTCGTTCATGCTTTCCTTCTCCTTGCGCAGGTACAGCACGTTCTTGATGCTGAGCTCCAAGAGCTTGCGTTTGTCGCCGATCTGGGGCTGAGCAATGACGACGCCCGGCAGCGGAAGGGCCGGCAGCGGCACGTTGGTCAAGATTTCCTTGCTCTGGCTCTCGAACTCCTCCCGCATCTGCATAATCATGGGAGCCAGGATTTCGTCGTCGGGCTCGTCGAGCTTCTTATGCACTTCCACCGACTGGGTCAGGATGATGGAGCCGTTCATCACCTTGAGGTAGTTGATAAAGGCCAGCTTCTCGGTGGACGCAATGCTGAACACGTCGATGTTGGACAGCGACGCATTGACGATGGTGCTTTTCGACTGGAATTCGTCGAGGCGGTCGAGCTTGATTTTGAACTGGTGGGCCAGCTCGTACTGCATCTCCTGCGCCGCCTGGGTCATCTTGTCGCGGAAGTACTGCTTGGGCAGGCGCAGGTCGCCGTTGAGAATCTGGCGGATCTGCTGAATGTAGCCGTTATAGGTTTCCTCGTCTTCCTTGGCCACGCAGGGCGCTTTGCAGTTGCCGAGGTGGAACTCCAGGCAGGGCTTGAACTTGCCGGCCGCCACGTTTTCGGGCGAGAGGTTGTAGGTGCAGGTCCGTAGCGGGTATAGCGCCTTGATGAGCTCCAGCAGCAGGTTCATGCCCGTCACGTTGGCATAGGGCCCGTAGTAGCGGCCGTCGCCGGGGCGCTTGTTGCGGGTCGGAATCAGGCGCGGAAATCGTTCGTTGGTCAGCAGCAGGTACGGATACGTCTTGCCGTCTTTGAGCAGGATGTTATACTTGGGCTGGTGCTGCTTGATGAGGTTGTTTTCCAGCAGAAACGCGTCGGACTCAGAATCCACGATGGTGAATTCGATGCGCTTGATATTCTTGACCAGTTGCTGAGTCTTCTTGTTGTGGTCCTGCTTGGTGAAGTAGCTGCTGACGCGCTTGCGCAGGTCGATGGCCTTGCCCACGTAGATGATAGTCTCCTCATCACCGAAATACTTATACACCCCCGGGCGGTGCGGGAGTTGGCGGATCTGTTCCTGTAGATGTTCTTTGGCAGCCATGAATCGCTGATTTGCGCTGATTGACGTGATTTCGCTGATTTCTGTGCTCGGTCAGCAGGGGCGTTATACGTACGGAAACATACGGCAGCGAGGCAGTGCGCTTCACCCTGCAAGTAGCAGCGCATTAAACACAACAAAAAACCTGACCGGTTTATCCGGTCAGGTTTGTGAAAAATCTGCGTAATCAACCTAATCTGCAACACCTGTGATTTAGATATCCTCCTCGCTGAGGTCTTCCAGCTCTACCTGGTTGAGCTTCTGGTCGTAGGGGATGGTGTCGCGCTGGGTGGCGCCGTTGTAGTAGCGCGAGCAGTCGATTTCGACGTCCAGCGGCTTGCTGGGCTTGGGGAACGGGCCGGTGTTGATGCCAATGCTTTTGTCGGCATACACTTTCTTCATGAAGGTGCCGTAGAGCGGCAGCGCCAAGCGCGACCCCTGCCCATAGGCCCCGGTGCGGAAGTGGATGCTGCGGTCTTCGCCGCCCACCCACATGCCGCACACCAGGTCGGGCGTGAGGCCCATAAACCAGCCGTCGGAGTAGTTGTTGGTGGTGCCGGTTTTGGCGCCCATCTCATACGGAAACTTAAAGCCGCCTTTCAGAATAATGCTGGTGCCGCCCTGCTCTTCGGTGGCACCGCGCAGCATGTAGGTCATCAGATAGGCGGTTTCCTCTTTGAGCACTTCCCGGACTTGCGGCACAAATTCGCGCAGCACGTTGCCGTTTTTGTCCTCGATGCGCGTCACCATCATCGGTGCGGTCCAGACGCCTCTGTTGACGAAGGTGCTGTAGGCGCCGGTCAGCTCGTAGATGCTCACGTCGGAGGAGCCGAAGCCGATGGCCGGCACGGCGTCGATGGGGGAGGTGATGCCCATGCGCTTGGCGTAGCTAGCCACCACGTCGGGGCCCAGCTTCTGCACTAGCCACGCCGTGATGGAGTTCATGGAGCGGGCCAGCGCCTGCCGCAGCGTGAAGGTGCGTCCCGAGAAGGAACCCTCGAAGTTGCGGGGCGTGTAGGCCGGCCGGCCGCGCTCGGCGGGGAAGGTGGTGGCCACGTCGGGGCGCTGGTAGCAGGGCGAGTAGCCCTGGTCGATGGCGGCCACGTACACGAACGGCTTGAACGTGGAGCCCGGCTGGCGCTTGCCCTGCTTCACGTGGTCGTACTTGATGTATTTGTAGTTGATGCCGCCCACCCAGGCCTTCACTTGGCCGTTGAGCGGGTTCATGGCCATGAAGCCGGCGTGCAGCAGGCGCTTGTAGTAGGCCAGCGAATCCATCGGCGACATATTCACCTCTTTTTCGCCGCCCTTCCAGGTAAACACCTTCATCTTGTACTTCTTGTTGAGATGGTACTTGATGGAGTCCTTGTTACCCTCAAAGCGGGCGTTGAGCGACTGGTAGCGGGCGGTGCGCTTGATGGACGTACTCAGGAAGTTCGCAATGAGGCGGCCGTTTTCGTCGCGCCAGGGCTGCTGGCCTTTCCAATGCGCGTCGAACCACTTCTGCTGCAGCTTCATGTGCTCGGCCACGGCCGACTCGGCATATTTCTGCATCCGCGAGTCAATCGTGGTGTAGATTTTCAGGCCGTCGGAATATAGGTCGTGGTCGGTTTCCTTGGCCCAGTCGCGCAGGGTTTTGCTGAGCTCGGTGCGGAAGTAGGGCGCAATACCCTCGTTCTGGTTTTCCACCTTGTAGTCCAACTTGATGGGCTTCAGAATGGTCGCGGCATAGGTCGGCTCGTCGATGTACTGATACTTGCTCATCTGGCTCAACACCCAGTCGCGGCGCTTCTTGGAGCGCTCCGGGTTGCGCACCGGATTGAACCACGACGGCCCGTTCACGAGGCCCACCAGCAACGCCGACTCCTCGAGCGTGAGCACCCGCGGCTTCTTGTTGAAGAAGGTTTTGGCCGCCACGTTGATGCCGAAGGCATTGGAGCCAAAATCGGCGGTGTTAAGGTACATGCGCAGAATTTCGCGCTTGGTGTAGTTGCGCTCCAGGCGCACGGCCAGAATCCATTCCTTGGTTTTGGTGATGACCATGCCCAGCAGTGGGGCTTCGTTGAGGCGGCCGTTGTTGAGGTCTTCGCGGGTGCGGAACAGCATCTTGGCCAGCTGCTGGCTGAGCGTGGAGCCGCCGCCGTTCTTGCCGCCCCGCACCACTCCTGATGCTACGCGCGCCAGGGCCTTGGGGTCGATGCCGGAATGCTCCTCGAAGCGAGCATCCTCGGTGGCAATCAGGGCATCAATCGTGGTCTGGGCCAGCTCTTCGTAGCTGACGGGCGTACGGTTCTCGCGGAAATACTTGCCCATCAGCACACCGTCGGCCGAATACACTTCCGAGGCCAGCTCACTGCGCGGGCTCTCCAGCGTCTTCAGGTTCGGCATCTGCCCGAACAGGTTCAGGAAGTTGATGCTGACGGCAAAAACGAACAGCAGCATGCCCACCACGCCGGCGCCAAACAGCAGCCACATGGTGCGGGCCAGACCCGTAAACCGGCCCGGGTGTTGAGGTTTGCGGGAGGTAGTTTTGGTCTTGGTGGCGGGGTAAGCCATTTTTTGAATTAAGAATTAAGAATTAAAAATGAAGAATCAAAACCTGGGGCTGAGCGCAAATGAGTAGTGCCAACGATCAACTTTTAATTCTCAATTCTTAATTTTTAATTGAAGTTAACGGTACGTCTGCTGGTAGAAGCGCTGATATTCTTCTACGTCGCGGCGCTGAAGCAGCAGCGGCAGGTTATCAATACCAATGATGAGGGTTTGGTAACCCGCGCCACGCAGCTTACTGAGCGGCGACTGGGGTCCGCGCAGCTTCAGGCCGTAGCTCTGCGCCACTTTGGCGCCCACCAGGTCCTGCACCACCACCAGCTCCAGCGAATCGCCGAGGGGCTGCTGCTGCACCTGCAGGTTGTTGGCGCGGTAGAAGCGGCCGTTGTAGGTGCTGAGCTGGGCTTGCAGGTCTTTCAGCGCGGCGGCTCCCTTCGGGAACACCAGCACCACCGCATGGCCGGCGGCGGCATTGGCCGAGTACGGCGAAACTGGCGCCGCCGGAGTTGGCGCTGCTGGAGCCGGAGTGGCAGGAGCAGGCACAGCTGAAGTTGCCGGAGCGGTAGAAGCAGGCGTCGGGGAAGCCGGAGCGTTGGTAGTGGGCGTCGCTGGAGTAGGAGAGGGGGCCGCAGCCGGCGCTGTGGTAGTAGCTGGGACGGCCTTCGGGACTTTCTTGCCGCGGGCCCGCGCCTGCGCCGCGGCCATGCGCGCCGCCTTGGCCGGGTCCATGGCCGGTGCTGCCGGCTTGGTGGCCGCCGCCGAATCCGTCGGAACCGGAGTTGGCGTAGCGGGCGTGGTGGTGGCAGGCGCTGGTATTGCGGGGGTAGAGCCAGCTGCTGGCGTTGTCTTGGGCGTTGGTACTGCCGATGCAGGCTGCTTGGCGGCCGGCACGGGCACGGTAGCCGGGCGCGGGGCCGGCGTTTCGTTTTCGCCGTACAGAATGCGCATGCGGTTGTTTACCTCGCCGGGCCGGAACATAGAAATGTCAGGTTTCTGCGTGGAGGCTAGTGCGCCGACAATCTCCCCCGCCTCATACTTCTTGTAGGAGCCCAGCAGCGTGCGCGCCTCGGTAGCCAGCGGCGACGACGCGTAGTCGGTGGTGAACTTCTCCAGCGTGGCCCGGGCCACCAGCGGCGGCTGGGTGCGCAGCGCAATCAGGGCGCGCAGGTAGGCTATCCGGTCGTTGAGGTCCGACTCCGGGAACTGCTTGCTGGTGCGCGCCAGCACCGACGACGACTTTTTGAATTCCTGCTCCTTATACAACGCAAATGCCGAATCCACCTTCACCGCCACCTGCCCGTTCACGAGGGAGGTGCGACGCAGGTATTCTGGGTCAGCCGCCAGCCGCGCGTAGGCTGAGGTCGGGAAGTCCTGGCGCAGCCGTTGCGCATATACTTCGGCCTTGGCCAGCTCATTCTGCTCCTTATAAATCAGGTACAGGCTGTAGTACGTCTCGGGCAGGTGCTTGCTGGCCGCGTAGCGCTCTATCAGCTTCTCGTAGGTCTGTGCGGCCGGCGCCGGCTCGCGCAGCTGCTGGTTGTAGATGCCGCCCAGCGCAAACAGCGCTTCTTCCACCTGGTTGTTGGACGTCTTCAATTGCTCACTCGTGAGCGGAATATTCTGCCGATACTGCGCCACCAGCGCCCGTTGCTGCGCTTCGGGGTCGTCGGTTATGGCGGCTCTGCCCAGCGCTGTCGTGGCGCCGGCCGTAACGTTGGTGCTGCCGGCGCCTACCGTGTTTACGGGCGCGCCGCCGTTGCGCGCCGCCACCGGCGACGAGCTGGCCACGCTCACGAAGCGCCAGTTGTCCTGCAGCGGCCGGTCGCCCCACTTCCGGATAAAGTCGGCGCGGGCCGTGCTCAGGGCTGTGGGGTTGTCGAAATACCATTTGGCCCCGGTGCTGCCTTCTATAAAGTCGGCCGGGTCGAGGCCGGTCTGCAGGTCGCGGGAGGAGCTGGGGCCGGTGGCCGTCTGGCGCCGGCTGGCCAACTCCTGCCGGGCCGCGGCGGCTTCGGCCGCCTTGCGGCGGGCGGTCAGCTCGGCATCGGCGTAGGCCACGAGGCGGGTGCGCAGGGCCGTGGTATCCAGCCGGGCCAGGGCCTGCAAGCTGTCCTGGGTTTCAATGATGGTGTACTGGGTGGCAAAATCCTTCAGGATGGCCGCCCGCTCGGCCGTGGCTGCGTAGCCGATAGCCTCTTTGGGCAGATTCTGCACGGTGCTGTCGTAGTAGGCGGCGGCCAAGCGATACTTCTGCAGATTCTCGTAGTAGATGCGGCCGGCCAGCAGGTAGGTGTACGACTTCTGGGCCTGGTTGCTGGTGGCAGCCCGCGCCGACTTCTGCAGCAGCCCCAGCGCCTCGGGGTAGCGCTTCTGCCGGTAGTCGAGCCGCGCCATCTCATAGTAGATTTTGTCGCGGTACTCCTTGTTTTTGGAGTCCTTGAGCAGCTTGGCGAAATACTTGTCCAGCCGGGCCTTGTCATTGTTGTTGAGGTCCGAAACCTGCCCCAGCATCAGCTTAGCAAAGAAATCCAGCTCGTAGGGTGGGTTCTTCTTCAGAATCTGGTTGAGCTCGGCGTAGGCCTTCTTGTCGTCGCCCTGCTCTTGGTAGAGCTGCGCCAGGATGTAGCGCGTGCGCGACCGTTCATTCTTCGGCTCTACCAGTGGGATGGCCTTTTCCAGGTTCTCGATGGCCTTCGCCGGCTCCCCGATCTTCAGATAGTAGTCGGCGCGGGTCAGAAACAGCTCCTTGGCGTTGGCCTCACGGCCTTCCTCCTTGTCCAGCAGATCCGACACAGCTTTGGCGTTTTCCAGCTCTTTGGTGGCCACAAACGTGCGCATCAGCCAGATCAGGGCCTCGTGCTTGGCATCGGCGTCTTTGCTGATGCTGTTGACGTATTTAAACGTCTTGGCTGCATCCTCATACTCCATCTTATAGAAGCGGCTCTTGCCGATGAGGATGTAGGCGTCGTCGGTCCAGTCGGAAGCCGAGCGGTACTGAATCGGCAGCGAGGCCTTCTTCACTACCTCGTCCATATCGGCCGTAATGGCCTTGGCGGCGGCCTCGTCCATGGTCGGGAACAGCGGCAGCACGCGGTTGTAGTCGTTCAGGCGGGCCGTATACAGCTTGGCCTCGGTTTCGCGCATTTTCTCGCGGGCCAGGAAGTAGCCATTGTCGCGCGCCACCACGTTGTCGTAGGCGTGGCCTACTACGCCGCGCCGCTCAGAAGCGCAGCCCCCCGCGCCTGCTACTACCACCAAAGCGGCCACAGAGCCGGAAAACAGACGAAAAACCGGAGAAGAAGTCAACACAGATGTCGGGAGCATAGCTTACGAATACGCCAACGCGCAAAACCGGCCGGAATGTTCAGCTTTGGCGCAACGCAGGGGTCATAACGACGCACGTTGGGTAAAATTACGCCTTTTTCCCAGCCGCGCCGGTATCTGCCGAAGGAGCGGTTTGCGTACACCCGTTCCAGCCCGTATTCGGTTACCTTCGCCACTCCCAACCCGCCCCGTCATGCCCGATACTCCCACTCCTCCCATGCCCCCCGGGGGCAATTTTGCCCGTTTTATGGGCGTCGGCTTTCAGATGCTGGCCACCATCGGCCTGTGTACCTGGCTGGGCGTCTGGCTGGATGGGCGCTACGGCAGTGAGCCGTGGGGTACGGTGGGGCTCACCCTGTTCGGTGTGTTTGTCGCCATGTACCTGGTCATCCGGGAGGTATCGGAGAAGTAGCGGCCCGCGGGTGCGCGGTCCGGCCGGCAGCGAAAATACGCTGAATGCGTGGTTGGTAGCCGCGGGCGCCGTACCTTTGCGGCCCCATCCTCTAAATCCTGCCGCGTTGCTCCGCTTTTTCCGCCTGCTGCTCCTGCTGGTTTTGCTGCTCTACGGCACGCTCTACCTGCTGAATGCCCGCTACGGCACTGCCGTCGTGCATCCGCTGGCGCCGTATCTGCTGGGTTTTTTCGCGGCACTCACGGCCCTTATTTACTGGTTTACGGCGCGGCTGGTCCGGGCCAATCCCGACCACTTCATGGGGGCGTATTTCGGGTCGATGGTAGCGCGCATGCTGCTGTCGGCTGGCCTAGTGCTGGCGTACCTGCTTACGGGGGGCAGCCGCGAAGGCAACGGGCAATGGGCGTTCGTGGGAAGTTTCTTTGTCCTGTATTTTCTCTTTGCCGGATTTGAAGTCTGGGCCGTTCTGAGTAACTTGCGCCCGTTTTCAAAACCGGGTGAAACGGCGAAATAAGCATTTTGCCCCAAAAACCCTAAACCGTTCTGAATGAAGCGCTTACTTATAGCTCTCTTCTGCTTCCTCTCAGTTGCTGCCCACGCCAACGGGCCTGCGGCAACAACCGCGGAGGCCACCGATAAGGAGGCGTTTAGTCCCGGCGAGATGATTCTGCACCACATCGGCGATTCGCACGAGTGGCATTTCGCTACTATCGGCGACGAAGCCCAGGGCAAGCACCTCACCATTCCGCTGCCCGTTATTGCCTACCGCGCGGGCCAGGGCCTGAGCGTATTCTCGTCGGCGCAGCTGGCAGAAGGCAAAGTATACAACGGCCTGAAGCTGGAGCACGAGCATCTCGAATCCGAAGACGGCAGCAAGGTATACGATTTCTCCATCACCAAAAACGTGGCCTCGCTGATGCTGAGCGCCGTGCTGCTGCTACTGGTGTTCACGGCCGTAGCCCGCGGCTACGCCAAGCGCGGCACCGGCGCCCCCAAGGGCATTCAATCGTTCTTCGAGCCAATTATCGTCTTCATTCGCGACGAAGTAGCCAAGAAATCCATCGGCCCGAAGTATGAGCGCTACATGCCGTACCTGCTCACCGTGTTCTTCTTCATCTGGTTCAACAACCTGATGGGCCTGATGCCCGGCGGTGCCAACCTCACCGGCAACATCGCCGTTACGCTCACGCTGGCCGTTCTGACGCTGCTCATCACCCTGTTCAGCTCCAACAAAAACTACTGGCACCACATCTTCGCTACGCCCGGCGTACCGAAAGCCCTGCTGCCCATCATGATTCCGGTGGAGCTGATTGGTATTGTGGTAAAGCCGTTCTCGTTGATGGTACGTCTGTTCGCCAACATCACGGCCGGCCACATCGTTATTCTGAGCTTCATTTCGCTGATCTTCATCTTTGGCAGCGTGAGTGTAGCCCCCGTAACGCTGGCCTTCGGCTTGTTCATCAACATGCTGGAGCTGCTGGTAGCCATTCTGCAGGCCTACATCTTCACGCTGCTGACGGCCATGTACATTGGCGGCGCAGTGGAAGAGCACCACGATGCCGACTACCAAATGGGCGGCGGCGACGGTGCCGACACGGCCCACACCCACTAAGCTCACCCGCGTTCGTTTTTTCTGATTTTTTTGTTTCTCACTTCCCCCAAACCTTTTTTTATGCTTCTTTCTCTGTTGTTGCAGATTGCTAACGCCGCTGGTCTGGCTGTATTTGGTGCCGCTATCGGTGCTGGTCTGGTTGCTCTGGGTGCAGGCCTGGGTATTGGCCGCATCGGTGGTCAGGCTATGGAAGCCATCGGCCGTCAGCCGGAAGCTTCGGGCAAGATTCAGACTGCCATGCTGATCGTTGCTGCTCTGATTGAGGGTCTGGCCCTGTTCGCAGTAGTAGTCTGCCTGCTGATTTCGTTCAAACTCTAGGGATAGAGGTAGTACACGAGCAGCCCGCTGCGCGCGTCGCTTCAGCGCACGGCGTGGCGGGCTGTCTTGGTTTTTCCGGGCTGGCCGGCTGAGTAGCTGTGCCACACGGCTGCCTCATCGCTGCAGCCCGGATTTTACGGATTCACTACTGATTTCTCTACTCCCTCATGCAAATTGTAACGCCCGAATTAGGCCTTATCTTTTGGCAGCTGGTGATTTTCGGCATCGTGCTGCTCTTGCTGCGCGCGTTTGCCTGGAAGCCCATCCTGAGCTCGTTGAAAGAGCGGGAAAGCTCCATTGATGATGCCCTGCGCATGGCCGACCAGGCCAAGCTCGAAATGCAGCAGCTCAAAGCCGGCAACGAAAAACTGCTCGCCGACGCCCGCATGGAGCGCGACCGTATTCTGAAGGAAGCTACTGAGGTGTCTAACCAGCTCATCGAGACGGCCAAGACCAAGGCAACGGAAGAAGGCGGCCGCATGATTGTGCAGGCCCGCGAAGCCATTCAGAACGAGAAGAACGCAGCTTTGGCTGAGGTGAAAAACACCGCCGCCAAGCTGTCGATTGATATTGCCGAGCGTATCCTGCGCCGCGAGCTGGCCGACCAGCCGGCTCAGCAGCAGCTCGTCGATTCGTACCTGAAGGAAGTAAACCTGAATTAGTAGCGAGTATTCAGTATTAAGTAGTGAGATTGGGGATGCCCCAAGCCAACCTGTCTTAATACTTACTACCAACTACTCAATACTACAAGCAATGTCTGAACTACGAGTTGCCTCCCGCTATGCCAAGTCGTTGCTCGATTTGGCCGAGGAGCAGGGTACGCTGGAGCAGGTGAAGGACGACATGGACTTGTTCAACAAAACGTTGACCGAGAACCGCGACCTGCGTCTGCTGTTGCGCAACCCCATCGTCAAGCACGACAAGAAGCTGGCCATCCTGCGCGCCGTGTTCGGGGGCAAGGTGTCGAACCTCACCGAGAAGTTCTTCACCATCGTCACCCAGAAAAACCGCGAAAGCGCGCTGGAATATATTGGTGCCGAGTTTCTGACCCAATACAACAGCCTGCGCGGCGTGCAGCTGGCGGAAGTCACGACGGCTATGCCGCTGACGCCGGCCCTGCGCATGGAGCTGGAGTCGCTGGTTCGCCAGCAGACCGGCCTCCAGCAGGTGACCCTCACCGAGAAGGTGGATGCTTCGCTGATTGGCGGCTTCGTGCTGCGCGTTGGCGACCGGCTCCTCGACGACTCCGTGAGCTTCCGGCTGCGCAAGCTGCGCACCGAATTCTCGAAGAACCCCTACCAATCTCAACTATAATCCACATGGCAGAAGTACGTCCGGATGAAGTATCCGCCATTCTGCGGGAGCAGTTGTCCAACTTCAAAACCGAAGCCGAACTCGAAGAGGTTGGTACGGTATTGCAGGTTGGCGACGGTGTAGCCCGCATCTACGGCCTGGGCAAAGCCCAGTCGGGGGAATTGCTCGAATTTGAAAACGGCCTGCAGGCCCTGGTTCTTAACCTCGAAGAAGACAACGTAGGTGCCGTAATGCTCGGCGACTACAGCGAAATCCGCGAGGGAGCCACGGTGCGCCGTACCAATAAAATTGCCTCTATCCAGGTAGGTGAGGGCATCGTGGGCCGCGTGGTAAACACGCTGGGCCTACCCATCGACGGTCGTGGCCCCATCCAGGGCGAGACCTACGATATGCCCCTGGAGCGTAAGGCCCCCGGTGTAATCTTCCGTCAGCCCGTAACGGAGCCGATGCAGACCGGTATCAAGGCTATCGACGCCATGATTCCGATTGGCCGGGGCCAGCGCGAGCTGATCATTGGCGACCGTCAGACGGGTAAGTCTACGGTAGCTATCGACACCATCCTCAACCAGCGCGAATTCTATGAGCGCGGCGAGCCGGTTTTCTGCATCTACGTAGCCGTAGGCCAGAAAGCCTCCACCGTGGCCCAGGTAGTAAACGCCCTGACCAAGGGTGGCGCTATGGACTACACCGTTGTGGTTTCGGCTTCGGCCTCTGACCCGGCGCCGATGCAGTTCTTTGCTCCCTTCACGGGTGCCGCCATCGGCGAGTTCTTCCGCGACACGGGCCGTCCGGCTCTGGTAGTGTATGATGACTTGTCGAAGCAGGCTGTAGCGTACCGCGAGGTGTCGCTGCTGCTGCGTCGTCCTCCCGGACGTGAGGCGTATCCCGGCGACGTGTTCTACCTGCACAGCCGCCTGCTGGAGCGTGCCGCGAAGATCAACGCTTCCGACACCATCGCCCGCGACATGAACGACCTGCCGGACAGCATCAAGCACCTGGTGAAAGGTGGTGGTTCGCTGACCGCTCTGCCGCTCATCGAAACCCAGGCTGGTGACGTTTCGGCGTACATCCCGACCAACGTAATTTCGATTACGGACGGCCAGATCTTCCTCGAAACCAACCTGTTCAACGCCGGTATCCGCCCTGCTATCAACGTAGGTATCTCGGTATCGCGGGTGGGTGGTAACGCCCAGATCAAGTCGATGAAGAAGGTGGCTGGTACGCTGAAGCTCGACCAGGCCCAGTTCCGTGAGCTGGAAGCCTTCGCCAAGTTCGGCTCCGACCTCGATGCCTCGACCAAGCTCACCATTGAGCGCGGCCGTCGTAACCTCGAAATCCTGAAGCAGCCCCAGTTCTCGCCGCAGCGCGTGGAAGATCAGGTGGCCGTTATCTACGCTGCTACCAACGGTCTGCTTGACCTGGTGCCCGTAAACAAGGTGCGCGAGTTCGAGAAGGAGTTCGTGCAGGTGCTCAACACCCGCCACCCCGAGGTGCTGCAGGGTCTGAAAGCGGGTAAGCTCGACGACACCATCACCGGCGCCATCCGTCAGGTTGCCAAAGACCTGTCGGCGGTATACGCTTCGAAGTAATTCATTAGTTGTCAGTTGTTGGTTGTCAGTTGTCAGGAAGAAGGTGCCACAAGGCCGCTTCACTAAAACTGACAACCGACAACTAGCAACTGACAACTCATTTTCACGAGAATGGCTAGCTTAAAAGAAGTCCGCAACCGCATCGTATCGGTGAGCAGTACGCAGCAGATCACCAAAGCCATGAAGATGGTGGCGGCGGCCAAGCTGCGTCGGGCGCAGGACAACATCCTGCGCATGCGCCCCTACGCGCAGCGGCTCAACAGCATCCTGACGAATCTGACGGCCCAGGTCGGCGACGACGTGGTGAGCGAATACGCCGAGCAGCGCGAGGTGAGCCGGGTACTGGTGATTGCCATTACCTCGGACCGCGGCCTGGCCGGTGCCTTCAACAGCAACGTGTTCAAAAACGTGAATGCCCTAGTGCAGGAGCGTTACGCGGCGCAGGCGGCAGCCGGCAACGTAGCCTACATGGCCATCGGCAAGAAGGCCCACGACTACTTCAACCGCCGCGGCCCGCTGGTCGGCAACTACACGCACGTCTTCGGCAAGCTGTCGTTTGACACGGTGCGTGAAGCAGCCGAGCAGGCCATGGACGGCTTCCGGGCCGGCCAGTACGACGAGGTAGTGATGGTGTACAACGAGTTCAAGAACGTGGCCACGCAGGTGGTGCGCGTGGAGCAGCTGTTGCCGCTGCTGCCCGCCGAGCCGAACCCGGCCGCCGTGCAGACCTCGAACGTGGACTACATCTTCGAGCCCTCGAAAGAGGAAATCGTGCAAACCCTGATTCCGCAGTCGCTGAAGGTGCAGCTCTACAAGGCCGTACTGGAAAGCAACGCCTCGGAGCACGGTGCCCGCATGACGGCCATGGAGAAAGCCACCGAAAACGCCGGTGAGCTGCTCAAGGCGCTCAAGCTGACATACAACCGGACGCGTCAGGCGGCCATCACCACCGAGATTCTCGAAATCGTGGGTGGTGCGGAAGCCCTGGCTGCCAGCCGGTAAGGCATCTGCCAAAAGCAGGAAGGCCTGTCTCCGTTGGAGGCAGGCCTTTTTTTTGGCGTTGTATGCCCGCAGTCGAGGGAAGATGGGGGCTGCGTGCAGGCGTTGGCTGCCCGAGCGCAGGCCGTTGTTGTGGCGCTTGTAGTAGCAGTGACGGCGGCGGCGTACTATATTTGCTGGCTTGTATATATCTGCTTGCTGCTTCCGGACTGCTGCTTCACTTAGTTGCTGTCCGGGTCTTTTTTTGTCCGGACATAGCGTTCCGGCGGTTGTATGGAATACGTGTACACGACTAGCCGGCGCGGGATGCGCGCCGTGGGGCCGCTGGCGGCTGCAATGTTCTGGCTGTTACTGCTGCTGCTGCCCACGGCCGCCCGCGCCCAGGAAATAGCCGCCGGCAACGGCTTCTCGTTCAGCATTCACCCCGACGGTACGCTGTGGGGCAGCGGCTTCAACACCAACGGCCAGCTCGGCGACGGCACGGGCATCGCGCGCGCCCTGCCCGTCCAGATCGGCACGGCTACCACCTGGCAGCGCGTGGCGTCGGGCAATAGCTTCACCCAGGCCATCCGCACCGATGGCACGCTGTGGGCCTGGGGGCGCAACGACCGGGGCGAGCTGGGCGACGGCACCACCTTCAACCGCAACGCCCCCGTGCGCGTGGGTATGGCCTCGGACTGGCGCAGCCTGGCGGTGGGCGCCACCCATACCCTGGCCATCAAGACTGATGGCACGCTCTGGGCCTGGGGCCGCAACGACCAGGGGCAGCTCGGCATCGGCGTGGCCAACAACACCAGCAACCCCACGCCCGTGCAGGTGGGCACCGATACTGACTGGCAAAGTGTGGCGGCCGGCCAGCTGCACAGCCTGGCCATCAAGACCAACGGCACGCTCTGGGCCTGGGGCTTCAACGGCGACAGTCAGCTCGGCGACGGGGGCACCGTTACCCAGCCTGCGCCCGTGCAGATTGGTACCGCTACCACCTGGCGGCACGTGGCCGCCGGCCTGGGGGCGCTGCACGGCGTGGCCATCCGCGCCGACGGCACACTCTGGACCTGGGGCCGCAACGTAAACAACCAGCTCGGTGACGGCACCGCCGCCGTGCGCCGCAGCCCGGTTCAGATTGGCACGGCCACCACCTGGCAGGAGGCCGTGGTGGGGCCTACGTACACGATGGCCCTGCGCACCGACGGCACGCTGTGGGGCTGGGGCCAGAACGACTACGGCCAGTTCGGCGACGGTACTACCACCAACCGCACCACGCCCACCCAGATGGGCACCGTGGACACCTGGCAGACGCTGGTGACGGGCAACTACCAGGTGCTGGCCCGGCGCACCAACCAGTCGGTGTGGGCCTGGGGCTGGAATTCCAGCGGCCAGCTGGGCAGCCCCGATGCCCCCACCCCTTTGCGCGCTACGCCCACTCAGGTGGGCACCGCCCTCGACTGGGCTACCGCCGCCGTGGGCAACGACTACACGCTGGCCCTTACCACGGCCGGCGCGCTCCTGAGCTGGGGCCAGAACATCACCGGGCAGCTGGGGCGTGGCAATGCGCTCAAGTCGTTGTTGCCGGAGCCGGGCGCGGTAGTGGGGGCAGCCGCGTGGCAAAACGTGGCGGCCGGGCAGCGGCACAACGTGGCCCTGCGCTCCGACGGTACCCTCTGGGCCTGGGGCAACAATGGCAGCGGCCAGACCGGGCAGGGCACCGCCTTCAACAACCCGCCCGTCTCGACGCCCGTGCAGGTGGGCGCGGCCACCTGGCAGCGCCTGAGCGCCGGGCAGGAGTTCACACTGGCTATCCGCCCCGAGGGGACGCTGTGGGCCTGGGGCATGAACAGTAACGGCCAACTCGGCGACAACTCCACTACCCTGCGGACCACGCCGGTGCAGGTGGGCAGCGAGGCCAACTGGCAGCAGGTGGCGGGCGGCGTGGGCTTCTCGCTGGGCGTGCGCACCGATGGCACCCTCTGGACCTGGGGCCTGAACGGCAACGGCCAGCTCGGCGACGGCACCATCATCCAGCGCCTGGTGCCCGTGCAGGTGGGCACCGACACCGACTGGCAGAGCGTGGCGGCCGGCCAGCTGCACAGCCTGGCCCTGAAAACCAACGGCACCCTCTGGGCCTGGGGCTTCAACGGCAACGGCCAGCTCGGCGACGGCACCACCACCCAGCGGCTGGCCCCGGTCCAGATCGGGACGGCTACCACCTGGCAGCAGGTGGCGGCGGCGGCTAGCCACAGCCTGGCCCGGCGCACCGACGGCAGCCTGTGGGCCACCGGCCTCAACAGCAGCGGCCAGCTCGGCGACGGTACCATCACGCAGCGCACCAGCTTCGCCCGCGTGGGCACGGCCACCTGGCAGACGGTAGCCACCGGCCCCACCGCCGCCCACACCGTGGCCGTGCAAACCAACGGCAGCCTCTGGGCCTGGGGCCTGAATAACTACGGCCAGACCGCCCAGGAAATCACGGCGCCCGCGCCGGTGCTGGTGTTTCCGCTGCCCGCCCCGCTGCCGGTAGCGCTGACGGAGTTTACGGCCGCGCCGGAAGGCGCACAGGCCGTGCGCCTGCGCTGGGCCACGGCCTTGGAAGTGAACAGCGCCGCCTTCGGGGTGGAGCGCAGCCCGGACGGCGTGACGTTCCGGACGGTGGGCACGGTGCCCGCCGCGGGCACCAGCACCGCGCCCCGCGCCTACACCCTGCTCGACCAGCAGCTGCCGGCCGGCGTGCCGGTGCTCTACTACCGCCTGCAGCAGCTCGACCAGGACGGCACGTTCAGCTACTCGCCGGTGCGCGCCGTGGCCCTGAGCACCGTGGCCCCCACGCGCCTGACGCTGGCCCCCAACCCCACCACGGGCGCGGCCACGCTGCGCGGAGCCGCCGCCCACGCCCCGGTGCAGCTCTATGACGCCGTGGGCCGCCTGGTACTGACCGCCACCGCCGATGCCACGGGCACGGCCCATCTGGTGCTGCCCACCGGGCAACCCCTGGGCGTGTACGTGGTGCGCACCGGCGGGCAGGCAGTGCGCCTCGTGCTGGAGTAGCCGGCGTATGCGGTAAACACAAGAGCCCCGGCGCCTGGCGCCGGGGCTCTTTGCGTGTAGGGGTAGCGGCGCGACCCTCGGGGTTCTGGCGTCCGGGCCGCCGGGGTGGGAGCGGGGAGCAACGTCAGCAACGGGGAGACGCGAAGGGTCGCGTCTCTACATGGGTCCGCCCAGGCCGGCTATGCGGGCGGTGGGGTCGGGGTCGTCGCGGCGCTGCTCCTGGCACGCAATGCGGTGCGCCCGCGCCGCGCCGGCTACCGGAAAAGGACAGTTTAGTATGCGTGTAGCTGAATATAGGGTTGGAGCCGGGGTCGTTGCCGGTGTACCTTTGCAACCCTACTGCCTCACCACCAATTGTCTACTGGACTATCAGCAGTTACTGCTTTCGTCCTGGCCTTTTTCCCTTAGACCTGGCCCGTCTGCCTATTGTATGCAACACCCCTACCCCTTGGCCGCCCACGCGGCCCCCGCCCGCCCGGCTACCGTGGCGGCCTACCTGCTGCTGCTGCTGACGTTGCTGCTGCCCTGGACCGCCCGCGCCCAGGCCCCCGCCTGGTCGGCGGCCACCATTGGCAGCAGCAGCCAGGCCAATGGCACGAGCACCACGCAGGCCACGGCCGTGGATGCGGCCGGCAACGTGTTTGTGACGGGCAACTTCACGGGCCAGGTGGCCTTTGGCAGCACCTTGCTCAGTAGCGCGGGCGGCAACGATCTGTTCGTGGCCAAGTACGTGCCGGCCACCGCCACCTGGGCCTGGGCCCAGAGCGGGGGCGGCACCGGCACCGACTTTGGCCAGGGCCTTGCCGTGAGCGGCATAAGCGTGTACGTAACGGGCTATATCACCAACAACACGGCCAACAGCACCGGGGTGCTGTTCGGGGGCACGGGCACCACGGCCGGCACGGTGCAGGTCAATGGGGCCTCGGCCACAAGCAGCCAGGACCTGGTGGTGGCCAAGTACACCGACAACGGGGCCACGGCCACACTGGGCTGGACGCAGGTGGGCGGCGGCACCAGCGGCGACATTGGCTTTGGCCTTGCCGTGAGCGGCACGAGCGTGTACGTGACGGGCGTTATCGTCAACACCACGGCCAACGCCAGTGGAGTGCTGTTCGGGGGCACGGGCACCACGGCCGGCACGGTACAGGTCAACGGGGCCACGGCCACGAACAGCTTCGACCTGGTGGTGGCCAAGTACATCGACAACGGGGCCACGGCCACCTTGGGCTGGACCCAGGTGGGCGGCGGCACCGACAACGACCAGGGCAACGGCATTGCCGTGCGCGGCACGAGCGTGTACGTAGCGGGCTCTGTCGTACCCAGCGCCACGTTCGGCAGCTTCACCATCAACAACCCGGTGGGGACCACTACCAACTTCCTGGGCGAGCTGCTCGACGCAGTGCCGCTGCCGGTAGCGCTGACGGAGTTTGCAGCCGCGCCGGAAGGCCCGCAGGCTGTGCGCCTGCGCTGGGCCACGGCCTCGGAAGTGAACAGCGCCGCCTTCGAGGTGGAGCGCAGCCCGAACGGCCGCACGTTCGGAGCCATCGGCACGGTGCCGGCGGCCGGCAGCAGCAGCGGCCCGCGCCGCTACGCGCTGCTGGACCCCAACCCCCCAGCTCACCAAGCCATCCTGTACTACCGCCTGCGGCAGCTGGATGCCGATGGCACGTTCAGCTACTCGCCGGTGCGGGTGGTGGCCCGGGCTGCCGCGCTGAGCCTCTATCCCAACCCCACCATCGGCGCGGCCATGCTCACGGGCGCGGCTCCCGGCGCGGCCGTGCAGGTGCTGGACGCCCTGGGGCGCCTGGTGCTGCGCGCCACCGCCGACGCCACGGGCACGGCCCGCCTGGTGCTGTCGGCCGGGCAGCTCGCTGGCCTGTACCTGGTGCGCTGCGGCGCGCAGGTGCTACGCCTAGTGCGGGAGTAGCTCTGGTCCAGACCGGTGCAATGACGCGACCCTTCGCGTCTCATCGTTGCACGGCTGGAACCCAACGGCTGGCACGTCTGCGTGTAGAGACGCAACCTTTCCGCCTCTACACGCAGACGTGCCAGCCGTTGGGTCGGTGTAGCCACCGAAAACGCTGGCGAGCTGCTCAAGCAGCTTAAGCTGCCCTACAACCGGACCCGTCAGGCCGCCATTACCACCGAGATTCTCAAAATCGTGGGTGGAGCGGAGGCGCTGGCAGCCAGCCGGTAAGGCGAGTCGTTTTACAGGAAAGTCCCGTGGCCGGTTGGTCACGGGGCTTTTTTTGTTCTGGTTGGGCCTCATCCCCCCGGCCCTCTTCTCCCGTGGAGAAGGGGGAGTCTGACGATTGTAGCGCCGCCCCTTCGGCTTTCGCCTCAGGCACGGCTACCTGTCCGGATGTAGCGCGAAGTTTCACTTCGCAAGACGTTGGAACGACTTCGGTAGCCGTGCCTGAGGCGCCAGCCGAAGGGGCGGCGTTGCAGTCATCAGGCTCCCCCTTCTCCACAGGAGAAGGGGGCCGGGGGGATGAGGCCCAACCGGGGCCGGGGGGATAAGGCCTCGTAAGCCCCGCCCTCGTATCGTACGGGCCTTATGCTACAGCCCCGATACCTCTCGCCCGATACTGCTACGGCCGCCTTGCGCCGCCTCAAGCCCAGCCCCGAAGAGCTAACCGAATTCCGGCAGCACCTGGCCGAGATGCTCAAGCACCTCGACCCCACCAAGATTGAGCGCCACGGCGAAACTCACATCCTCGACTTCCTGCGCCACGTCAGCAAGCCGGCCGAGGGCGGGGCGCGCTACGGCAACGTGAAGGACAAGCGCGACCTAGTGCTGCACCTCGGCGACACCGCCGACTCGCCGGTGGGCGTGGTGCTGGAAGTCAAGGGGCTCAAGAACCCCAAGGAGATGCTGGCCCCCGACGACCTCAATCGCAAGGCCCTGCACCAGCTGCTGATCTACTACCTCGAAGACCGCACCGACGACAAGGCCGACGACTTCTGCAGCCTTATCGTGACCACCGGCTACGAGTGGTACATCTTCGACGCCCTGGACTTCCACCGCCTGTTCTTCAAGGACAAGGGCTTCGTGAAGGACTTTCTGACCTGGAAGGCCGGGGCCAAGGCCGCCGCCGACCCCCAGGCTCTGGAGGCACAAATCGATGCGCTGGTAGCTGCCCTCTACGGCGTGGCCCTGCCCGCCGCCCCAGTGCCCGCCGCCGCTTCCTGACCCGTGCCGTTGCCCCGGCCCACCCGCGCCACCCCGGCCGGGTGTTGGGGCCGGCCCCTTGTGGTTTCAGCGCCTCTGCTGCCTTGGGCGGCAGAGGCGCTTTTTATTTTTTCGGCCCTCTTGACAATCAAATAGGTAAAATGATATATTGGTAGGAACAAAGCGGTTAATAGCCTGAAGGCCAGCTTGCCGGCCCGTTGCAGCAGCTTTGTCTTATCCAACCTGATACCTGTTACGTGACCCTATCCTGCTATGTGGCCCGCCCCCTTGCGGGGCCGTCCGTTGCCGGCCGTGCGTCCGGGCACTCCCTCGTGTTAGCTGCGTTGTTTGCCGGGTTTCCGCGCGTCTGCCGGCTCGGTTGGCGCTTTGTAGGCGTAGGAAATGCCTGGCTACCCGTAGGCCGCCCTTTTCCACGCGTAGGACGGCGCTTCTTACGGGTAGGCGGGCGTTTTCAATGCGTAGGAAGTGCCGTCCTACGCATAGGTAGCCGTTTTCAATGCGTAGGACGGCGCTTCCTACGCATAGATAGCCGTTTTCAATGCGTAGGACGGCGCTTCCTATACGTAGGAAGCGCCGTCCTACGCATTGGGAAGGGCTTGCTGCGCAGCGGAAAAGTTGGATTACGGCACCGGGGGGCGGTTTGGTGACAAAGAACGCAGGTGCGCCAGGGCCTTCGGGTCAATTCTTCTATTCTCTACCATTTACTTCGCCTGACTTATGGCAACCCGCCGACTGATTACCAATTTCGATAGCCTGGCCAAGATGGACATTGGCCCGCTGGCCCAGAACTGCCTGACCAACCTAACCGGCAACGCTCGCTACCCCGACGCCAAGCCCCAGACCGACGCCCTGCTGGCGGCCCTCACGCCCTACCAGACGGCGGCCAGCGTGCTGCACCCCACGCCCACCCAAACCGCCGAGCTGGCCCAGCTGCGCACGGCCCTCAACCAGAGCCTAAGCGCCGTGGCCCAGATGGCCAACGCGCTGTATGCCCAGGACGAGGCCGCTTTGCTCAGCACCGGCCTGTCGTTGAGCAAGGAGCGCGAGCGGCACACCACCCTGGAGGTGCCCGGCAAGTTCCAGCTCACGGATGGCCCCCAGCCCGGCACACTCTGCGCCAAGGCCAAGCGCCCGCCCCACGCCGTGGCCCTCAAGTACCTCTACACCCTCGACGCCACCAAGCCCGACAACCAGTGGCTGACGGTGGTCGTGCGCGACGGCGACGCCCTGCTCACGGCCTGCAAAACCGCCGACCGGGTGTACTGCAAAGTGGCCGCCGTGGGCGGCGACACCGACCAGCAGCCCTACTCCGAGGTGCTGAGCCGCCTGGTGCAGTAGGGGAGGCCCGCCCCCCGGCTTTGGCCCCGCTCCGGTAGGAGCGGGGCTTTTTGTTGCCCGGCGGGGTAGGGGGCAGTAGGAGGCGGGGCAGGTAGTGCCGTCGCAGAAACAAATTCGCCAGCAAAGGGGGCAGTCATCGGGGAGTTGCCGTGTTGAAGCTGCCCGGGCTTTCAACTGGCGTCGCTGCCCGGGGAGCAGGGGCCGGGGTGGCTGACAACAGCAGCTCAGCCCGGCGCGGTGTGCTGCCGGTACTTGCCGGCGGCTGGCTTGCCCACGTGAAAGGCCGCGCCGGCCGGCGGCCCTGTGGCGGCTGGCACCGCGGCCACCGGGGCCGCCGCCGGCAACCGGGCCGCCAAGGCGGGCAAGGTGCCGATGGAAGCCGGCCGCGGCCTGAGAGCCACGTTAGACAGCATCGGACTGTTATTAAAAAAATCAAATAAAATATTGGACGAACAGATGTAGCGACAGTAGATTTGCTAAAATAGCGTAACGCTAATACTTCGTGGGATATTCAGCAACAGCTGCTCTTGTCCTGGCCTTTTCCCCCGGACGTGGCACTCCCTGCATTGCATGAAGCACTTGTACCCCAGGGCCGCAGGCGCGGCTCACTTCTACCCCACTACAGTGGTGGGCTACCTCTGCCTGCTGCTGGCCTTGCTGCTGCCGGGGGCGGCGCGGGCCCAGACGCCGGCTTTCAGCACCTCGCGCAGCACGGGCAGTACGTACACCTCCATCGGGACCACGGGCACGAGCTTCACGTTTCAGGGCATCAGCACCGACGACAATACCTCTACGAGCGTAGCCCTGCCCGCGGACTTTGCGTTTAGCTACCTGGGCACGCCCGTTACCAGCTTCCAGGCCTGTCTTAACGGCTGGATAGCCCTTAACTCTGCCACCACCAATATCTCATTCACGAACGAGCTGGCGGGCAGCAACAGCTTGCCGCTGCTGCTGGCGCCGATGTGGGATGACCTGGTGTGTCAGGGCCATATCTATGGCACGGCTTCGCTGGACGCTTCCATGAAGTACCTGGTCAGTGGCACGGCCCCCAACCGGGTGCTTACGGTGGAATGGTTGGGGATGGAGGTATTCAGCAACGATGGCCCTAACCTGAACTTCCAGGTGAAGCTGTACGAGACCAGCAACATCATTCAGTACCAGTATGGCGTGATGTCGGGTTTTGACGGCCGTCGTGACTTTACCTACACATACTCGCTGGGCTTGACTGGCAGCACGCCGGCCGGCAGCTACCTGGCCCAGCAATCGTCTAACAGCAACTTCTTTGCCCAGGCCAACGCCGATGTGAACGACTCAGGTGCTAACGCTCTGGCCATGGTGCCGACCTCGTTCAGCCAGGTGCAGTTTGTGCCGGCGGCCTCGTTTAGCACCGGTTCTCCCCCCACCGCTGTGGTGCCGGCCAACAACAACCCGGCCGGGGCCTTTGCGCTGCCTTTGCTTTTCTTTTCGCCCACCTCGTTTGCCACCACCTACACGTCGGCCAACGCCACGGCGTCGTCGGGCATCACGGCGTGTACGGCCGCCACGCCCGGCACCCCCGACGATGACGTATGGTTTACGTTTACGCTGAGCCGGACGCAGCCCGTCACGGTGACGCTGCGCGGCTCGGGGGGCTACGACGGCGTACTGCAGGTATTCTCCAACGCTGGCACCACGGCCTTGGCGTGCGTAAACGACACGGGCACCGGCCTCACCGAGAACTACAGCGCCACGCTGGCCGCCGGCACCTACTACGTGCGGGTATACAGCGCCGACGTGGGGTGGGGGACAACCGGCCAGTTTGCCCTGGCTGCCTACGTGGTGCCACCCGCGCCGGCCAACAACGAGTGCGCCGCGGCCGTAGCCTTGTCGTCGGCTGGCACCTGCACCCCCATCAACGGAACGTCGCTGGGCGCCACGGCCTCTGCCGGCGTGCCCGCCTGCACCGGCACCCCCGACGATGACGTGTGGTATTCGTTTACCACGGCCGCCACGGCCCGCAGCTACACCCTCACCATGCAGGGTAGTGTCGACTATGACGGCGTAGTGCAGGTGCTGAGCGGGGCCTGCGGCAGCCTGACTTCGGTGAGCTGTACCAACGCCACCCTGAGCGGTGGGGCCGAAGTGGTAACTCTGAGCAGTCTGACGCCTAATACCACGTACTACGTGCGGGTGTACGAGTCTGCCAGCGGCTACAGCTCCGGCGACTTCACGTTATGCCTCACCGACAATTTCCCCCGCCTTACGTCTGTAGCTCCCACCAGCGGGCCGGTGGGCACAAGCGTGACGCTTAGGGGCACCGGTTTCACCGGGGCGACGGGCGTGAGCTTCAACGGGACGGCGGCCACCATCTTCGGCGTAACCAACAGCACCACGGCCACGGCCACCGTGCCCGCGGGCGCTGCCACCGGCAACGTGACTCTCACTACGCCGCTGGGTACCAGCAACGGGCAGGCGTTTACGGTGCTCTCGACCGTAGCCTCCATTACGCGCCAGATGCCTTCACCCACGGCCACAGCCACGGTGCAGTACCGGGTGGTGTTCAGCACCAGCGTGACCGGCCTAACGGTCAGTAACTTCGGTATAACGCCTACCGGCATCAGCGGGGCCGGCGTGATCAGCGTCAGCGGCTCGGGCACTACCTACACCGTCAACGTGAACACGGGCACTGGCAACGGCACGCTGCGCCTGAACGTGGCCAACAGCACGGGCATCTCGCCCGCGGTGAGCGGCCTGCCCTACACCGCCGGCGAAGCGTACACCATCACCAAGAGCTTTTCGGCGGCCCCCATTCTGCGCATTCAGGGAGTAGGCGGGTCGGGCGGCGACGTGACGGCCTTTGTGGACGCGGTGCAGGTGCTGAGCGGCGGCGCGCCCTTCGCCAACGCTTTGCAGAACGGCAGCTTTGAAACCCACGACCCTTATAACAACGGCGGCAACACGTTTGCCTACAGCCCCACAGGGGCTAGTTGGAGCTTCAACAGCGTCTCGGGCATTGCCGACGCGGGCAGTGCCTTCAGCCCGGTGACACCCGTTCCCAGCGGCATTGCCGTGGGCGTGGTGCAAAGCAACCTGGGCATCAACGGCCTGCTGCAGCAAAACCTGGCGGTGCCCACGGGCAGCTACCAGGTGAGCTTCCTGGCGGCCCAGCGCGTGTGCTGCTCCACAACTGACCAGGCGCTGAACGTGTTCCTGAACGGGGTGTTTATCGGCAGCATTCAGCCGCCAAACAACAACGCCTACAGCCCCTTCACCTCAGCTACCTTCAGCGTCACGGCCCCGGCCCTGACGGCCACCGTGAGCAGCACGGCCGGCGCCAGCGGCAGCAGCACCGGCACCACCCCGATTCCGTTTTCGGTGAACTTCTCGCAGAGCGTGGGCACCAGCTTTACCGCCGCCGACCTGACCGTGGGCAACGGCAGCGTGGTGGCCGGCAGCTTCAGCGGCAGCGGGGCCGGCCCGTACACCTTCACGGTGACTCCCACCACGCCCGGCACGGCCACAACGGTGAGCCTGGCCGCCGGTGTAGCCCAAGATGCCAACAACGCCGGCAACGCGGCGGCCGGGCCATTCAGCATCACATACAGGGCCGCCCCCGTACTCACGGGCCTGGCGCCCAACAGCGCGCCGGTGGGCACGAGCATCACGCTCACGGGCCTCAACCTGGCCGGCACCACGGGCGTGAGCTTCAACGGTACGGCGGCCAGCATCATTACGGTGGTGAGCAACACAACCGTTACGGCCACGGTGCCGGCCGGCGCTACCACCGGCAGCGTGACCCTTACCACGCCCGGCGGCACCAGCAACGGGCTGGCGTTTACGGTGTGCGTGCCGCCTGTTAGCGTGGCCCAGAACCTGAGCGTGAGCCTGGACGTGAACGGCATTGCCACGGTGGCAGCTTCGGCTGTGAACAGCGGCAGCACGGCCAACTGCGGCACGGCCGCGGCGGGCAGCCTGAGCCTGGCCGAAGCCACCAGCCGCGTGACGAACGGCACGTTTGACACCAACGCCACCGGCTGGACTGCTACCAACGTGGACAACAACGGCGGCTACTTCGCCAGCGGCGGCAACCCCGGCGGGATGTTCATCCTCAACGACGCCGGCAGCCCCGGCACCGACCCCACGCTGAGCCAGACCGTGACCGGGCTGATGAGCGGGGCCACCTACGTGCTGCGCGGCAACTACCGCAGCAACTATATCGTGGGTACGCTGGGTGCCCCGGCTCTGGCGGTCGACCTCAACGGCAGCCAGCTGACCACGTTCCCGGCCGTGGGCACCACCTGGACGCCGTTCAGCCTGACGTTTACGGCCACCGTCGCGAGCCAGACCCTGGCCTTCCGCGGCGAAATTAACGGCACCGACGTGGACATTGCCCTCGACAACCTGCGCCTGACCCAGGAGGGCAGCACCCTGCGTTTCAGCTGCGCCAGCACCGGGGTCAACCCCGTGAGGCTGTCGGTAACCGATGCCGGGGGCACTGTTGCCACCGCCGTAGCCACCGTGACGGTGAGCGTGCCCGCCACGCCCACCACCACCTGGAACGGGGCCGCCACCACGGCCTGGACCGACTGCGGCAACTGGAGCTTCGGCAAGGTGCCCGATGCCACTACCAACGTGGTAGTTCCGGCCGGACTAAGCCGCTACCCCAACCTGACCACGGGCACGCTGACGGTGAAGGACCTGACCATCGACGCGAGTGGCAGCTTCACGCTGAGCAGCGGCGCGACCCTGCAAGTGAACGGCAACCTGACCAACAACGGCACGGCCACCTTCTCGGGCGCCGTGGCATTCGTGGGCAGCGCCGCCACCCAGACGCTGAGCAACAACGGCGGCTTCACTACCGTGACGGTGACGAAACCCGTCGGCACGGTGCAGCTGGGCCGGAACCTGACCATCAACTCGGCTCTGACGCTGAGCAGCGGCACGCTCACGACCACCGGCGCCTACCAGGTAAACCTGGGCGGCTCGGCCACCCTGAGCGAGAGTGAAACCAGCTACGTGCTGGGCAAGGTAGCCGTAAACCGCACCCTGGTGCCCGGCACCGCCCAGACCTTCGGCGGCCTGGGCCTGACCCTGACGCCGGCTGCCGGCTCCGTAGCTCCCGGCGCCACGGCCGTCAGCCGCACCACCGGCACGGCCCTGACGGGTACGGGCACGAGCGTGAGCATCCAGCGCTACTTCGACATTCAGCCCGCCGTCAACACGGGCCTGAACGTGACGATGAACTTTGTCTACTTCGACCATGAACTGAACGGCATTACCACCGCCAACCTGGCGATGTTTAAGTCCGAGACGAGCCTGGCCGGCCCCTGGGCCAACCAGTCGCCCATCACGCAGGGCCTCAACCAGGTGACTAAGACCGGCATTGCCGACTTCTCCATCTGGACGCTGGGCAGCAGCGCCAACCCGCTGCCCGTCGAGCTGACGGCCTTCACGGCCACGGCCGCCGGCCCGCAGGCCGTGCGCCTAGCCTGGACGACGGCCACGGAAGTGAACAGCGCCGCCTTCGGGGTGGAGCGCAGCCCGGACGGCGTGACGTTCCGGACGGTGGGCACGGTGCCCGCCGCGGGCACCAGCACCGCGCCCCGCGCCTACACCCTGCTCGACCAGCAGCTGCCGGCCGGCGTGCCGGTGCTCTACTACCGCCTGCAGCAGCTCGACCAGGACGGTACGTTCTCGTACTCGCCGGTGCGCGCCGTGGCCCTGAGCAACGTGGCCCCAACCCGCCTGACGCTGGCCCCCAACCCCACCACGGGCGCGGCCACGCTGCGCGGAGCCGCCGCCCACGCCCCGGTGCAGATCTATGACGCCGTGGGCCGCCTGGTGCTGACCGCCACCGCCGACGCCACCGGCACGGCCCATTTGGTGCTGCCCACCGGGCAACCCCTGGGCGTGTACGTGGTGCGCACCGGCGGGCAGGCCACGCGCCTCGTGCTGGAGTAGCCGGCGTATGCGGTAAACACAAGAGCCCCGGCGCCTGGCGCCGGGGCTCTTTGCGTGTAGGGGTAGCGGCGTGACCCTCGGGGTTTCGGCGTTGTGGGGGCGGGGAGTAACGTCAGCAACGGGGAGACGCGAAGGGTCGCGTCTCTACATGGGTCTGGGGAGTGGAACGGCTAGGGCTTGCGGGGCTTCGGCACAGCAGGGGCTTGGGCCAGCAGCTCCAGCAGGTTTTCGGGCGTGAAGCCAGTAAAGTCCTTGATGTAGGCTAGTGGCGCCTGAAAGTCAGCGGCTTTGAGGGAGGTGCCCACGGCTACGCAGCGCATGCCGGCCCGGTACGCCGACTGCTCGCCCAGCACGGCATCTTCCAGCACCACGCACCGCTCGGGCGGGATGCCCAGCTTCCGGGCCGTGGTGAGGTAGGTATCGGGATGGGGCTTGCCGTGCTTCACGTCGTCTTTGCCCACCACCACATCGAAGTAGCGGCGCAGGCCCAGGTGGTCGAGGATGTAGCTGATGGTATCGTCGCCGGAACCGGTGCCCAGGCCGATGCGGAAGCCGGCGGCGCGGGCGGCCTGCAGAAACGCCGTGAGGCCGGCTACTTCCCGGCGCTTGTTCCAATAGAGCACCCGGTAGAGCAGCTCGCGCTGGGCGGCGTATTCTTCGAGCTGTTTCTTCGGGACGGGGTTGGTGAAGACCATGGCCAATATCTCGGAGGCCGGCATGCCGTTGAGGCGGCGCAGCAGGCGGCGGGCGTTGGTGGTGAGGCCCAGGTCGCGGAATAGCAGCTGGAAGGCGCGGGCCTGCTCGGGCGTGTTGTCGATGAGCACGCCGTCCATGTCGAACAGCAGGGCATAGGGGAGGGCGGTAGCGGGCATGGTGGGTACACGCAGGAAAGGCGCGGCGCGTTGCGTGTAGCACGGGCTTCAGCCCGTAGCTCCCCGGAGCTGCACCATGCGAAAACAGGTGCTGCAACCAGTCAGCCACATACGGCACGGAGCCGGCGAGCTACGGGCTGAAGCCCGTGCTACATACTATGCTGCAATTCCCGGCGCGGGCGGCTATCTTTGCGGCCGCCTTTGTCTAACTGCTTTCCGATTTGAAAAAGAGCCTGTTATTGTTGCTGGCCGCCACGCTGGCGGGGTCTGCCTTCGGGCAGAAGAAGTCTACGGCGCTGGCCCGGCCCAAGCTGGTCGTGGGCGTGGTCGTGGACCAGATGCGCTACGACTACCTCTACCGCTACTGGAGCAAGTACGGCCGCGGTGGCTTCCGCCGGCTGCTGGGCGAAGGCTTCAGCTACGAAAACACCCACTACAACTACGTGCCCACCTACACCGGCCCGGGCCACGCCAGCATCTACACCGGCACCACGCCCTCGTTTCACGGCATTGTGGGCAATAACTGGTTTGAGCGCGAAACCGGCCGCGGCACTTATGTGACCGAAGACAAGACTGTGCAGCCGGTAGGCGGCACGGCCGCCGCCGGGCAGCAGAGCCCGCGCCATATGCTCACGAGCACCATCACCGACGAGTTGCGGCTGGCCACCAACTTCCAGAGCAAGGTGATTGGCGTCTGCATTAAAGACCGGGGCTCCATTCTGCCGGCCGGCCACGCCGCCAACGGCGCCTATTGGTACGACGGCACCAACGGGGCCTTCATCACCAGCACCTTCTACCAGAACACACTGCCCGAGTGGGTGGCGAAGTTCAACGCCGAAAACCGCGCCGCCAAGTACCTGGATAAGCCCTGGGAAACGCTGCTGCCCATCGGGCAGTACACCGAAAGCTCGCCCGACGATGTGGCCTGGGAGGCGACGTTTAAGGGTGAAGCCAAGCCGGTGTTTCCGCACAACCTGCCGCAGCTGAGCGGCGCGCTGCCCGCCCCGGTGCAGGGCGCGCTGGCCGCCACCGGCGAGAAGCCTCAGCCGGCCCGTAACCTCGACCTGATCCGGAGCACGCCCTTCGGCAACTCGCTCACGCTGGACTTTGCCTTGGAAGCCGTGCGCGCCGAGCAGCTGGGCCAGCGCGGCCAGACCGATTTTCTGGCCCTCAGCTTCAGCAGCACCGACTACGTGGGGCACCAGTTCGGGGTGAATGCCATTGAAACCGAAGATACCTACCTGCGCCTCGACCAGGATATTGCCCGCCTGCTTGACTACCTCGACCGCACCGTGGGCAAAGGCCAGGCGCTGGTGTTCCTCTCCGCCGACCACGCCGCCGCGCACTCGCCCGGCTTCCTCGCCGACCACCACCTGCCCGGCGGTTCGGTGGGGCCCAAGCTCATGCAGGATTCTATCCAGCAGCAGCTGGTGCGCCGGCACGGGGCCGGGCAGTGGGTGCTCGATTACGAAAATCAGCAGGTATACCTCAACCGCCCGCTTATTGCCGAAAAGAAGTTGAGCCTGCGCGTGGTGCAGGACGAAGTGGTGGACATTGCCAGCCAGCTGGCCGGCGTCAACCGCGCCATCACGGCCGACGATTTGCAGAAGTCGCACTGGGAAAGCGGCATGCTCATGTACCTCGAAAACGGCTTCTACCCCAAGCGCAGCGGCGACGTGATGGTGGTGCTGCAGCCCGGCTGGCTGGAGTCGTATAGCTACCCCGTGAGCAAGGGCACCACCCACGGCTCGCTCAACAACTACGACACCCACGTGCCGCTGGTGTTCTGGGGCTGGCACGTGAAGCACGGCGAGTCGAGCCACCCCGCCAAAATCACCGATATTGCATCTACCCTGGCCAGCTGGCTCCACATTCAGGAGCCCGACGGCAACACCGGCACGCCGCTGCAGGCCGTGCTGGGCCGGTAGGGGCGCGTTGTACGCGCCCGCCCGGCATCAGCACTGTGGCGGCTCACTCTGTCCGCGCAAACAGAATCTTTTGTCACCCAAGCTTTTTTCAGCCGCTTACGTACTGCACTCGTCCTGTATCCGGCCGCTTTTCGTTTTAATTTCTCACACCAGCTGGGCGCGTGCAACGCGCCCCTACAACTGAATATGGCTCATTTTAATCCCTGGCACGATGTGGAGCGCGGCGACGACGCCCCAAAGGTGGTAAACGGCATCATCGAAATTCCAAAAGGCTCCAAAGGCAAGTACGAGCTGGACAAAACCAGCGGCCTGCTGAAGCTGGACCGGGTGCTGTTCTCGGCTGTGCACTATCCGGCCGCCTACGGCTTCATCCCGAAAACCTACTGCGACGACAACGACCCGCTGGATATTCTGGTGCTGTGCTCGGTGGATATCGTGCCCATGTGCCTGGTGGAGGCCAAGGTTATCGGCGTGATGCAGATGATTGACGGCGACGAGGAAGACGACAAAATCATTGCGGTGGCCGCCCACGATATTTCCGTGAACCACTTCAACGACATTGCCGACCTGCCCCCGCATACACTCAACGAAATGCAGCGCTTCTTCGAGGACTACAAAGCCCTGGAGCACAAGCATGTAAGCGTGGAGCGTTTCATGGGCCGCGAAGATGCCTACCGCATCATCGAGCAAAGCATCAAGCTCTACAACGAAACCTTCCCGAACGGCTCTGCCACCGAGCAGACCACCAAATCTACGGGCGTGGAGCTGTAAGCTCCGTTGCGCCTGGCACCTGCAAAACCCTCTTTTCCGGCTGTAGCGCCGGAGAAGAGGGTTTTTGTTTGGGGCTGCCGGCTGCTCTGCGGCCTCCGGACTGCGCTGGCCGTACCTTTGGGCGGCAGCCTGGTTCCGGTTGTTCTGGCTTTTGCGCCTATGCCTACCTCATCTGCCCCTTCCACCGGCCCTGTTGCGCCAGCCGCGCTTTTGCGCCGCGCCGCCGATGCCGTCCTCTACAGCAGCACGTGGCTGGCGCTGGCCGCGCTCGGCCTCACCTGGGCTACTTTTCTGGCCTGGCAGGTCGCTATGCTGCCGCGCCTGGGGCTGCTCATTTTTGCGGCCACGCTCTTTCTCTACAACATTGACAGCGTGCTGCCCTACAAGTTCCGGCAGCAGCAGCAGCTGTCGGGGCGCAAGCGCTGGATGCTGGCGCATCGGCGGTCCATGCTGGTATTAGCCCTGGGGGCGCTGGCCGTGGCGGGCGGGTTGTTTCTGGCGGATGGCTGGCAGCGCCTGACTTGGTTTCTGAGCCATCTGACGGCTATTTCGCTGCTCTACTCGCTGCCACTGCTGCAGTGGCGGGGCCGCTGGTGGGCCCTGCGCGACCTGCCGCTGCTCAAAGTCTTCCTCATTGCCTACGTGTGGGCCGCCGTGACGGTGTGGGTGCCGGCCCTGGCCCTGGGCCGCGAGCCGGCGGCCCCGCCCGTGCTGCTGGTCTTTGCCCAACGCTTCCTGTTTATTCTGGCCCTGGCGTTTGTCTTCGACATCCGCGACTACACCAAAGACCGCCTGATGGGCACCCGTACGTTCCCTGGCGTGTTCGGCGTGCAGGCCACCAAATACGTGGCGCTGGCGGCGCTGGTGCTGGCCAACCTGCTGCCGCCGGTGCCGCCTTCGGTGGCTCAGCTGGTGGTGTTAAGCGCGCCCTCAGTGGCCGGCGCTGCCCTCATCTGGCACGCCCACGAGTCCCGCCCCGACTATTACTTTGCCCTCTTCACCGACGGCGTGATGCTGCTCCAGTTTCTGGCCGTGTATGTAGCGGCTGGTCTGTAACGCGAAGCTCCTGCTTCCGCGGACGAGTGCAGCGAGTATCCGGTGCCGCACCGCTCGCATCAACGCGAATTACTCGCTGAACTCGTCTGCGGAAGCAGGAGCTTCATACTACAGGTCGCCTTCCAGCTCGCGCAACGCCGGCCCGATAAACCGCACCAGGTCGCCGGCTATCAGGCCCGGCTCGCCGGATTCGGCGGCGGCCAGGTCGCCGGCGCGGCCGTGGGCATATACGCCCAGCAGCGCCGCATCCAGGGGCGAAAGGCGCTGGTCGGCGCGCAGGGCCAGCAGCAGGCCGGTCAGCACGTCGCCGCTGCCGCCGGTGGCCATGCCGGGGTTGCCGGTGCTATTGAAGTATACCGGGCCGTCGGGGGTGCCCAGCGCCGTGTACGCGCCTTTGAGCACGCAGTAGCAGCGGTGCTCCCGGCAGAAGGCGCGTAACTGGTCCAGGCGGTGGTAGTCGTCGAGGGCCGGCTCGCCCACCAGCCGTTCGAACTCCTTGGGGTGAGGAGTGAGCAGCGTATTGGGCGGCAGCTTCTGAAGCAGCTCACGGTGCGTGCCTAGTAAGTTGAGGGCATCGGCATCCAGCACCAGCGCTCGCCGGCTTCCTACCTGTTGGAGCAACAGCCGCAGCACTTCCGCCGTGGATTCCTCCTGGCCCAGCCCGGGGCCCATGCCCACGGCAGCGTACGGGTGCAACTCGGGTAGCTCGGTCACGAAGTCAGAGGCCGGGTCGGGGAGGGCCATGGCCTCGGGTACGGCCGTTTGCAGGATGGTGTAGCCCACGCCCGGCGTCCGGATCGTGAGCAACCCCACGCCACCGCGCAGGCAGGCCTGCGCCGCCAGCACGGCCGCGCCCAGCTTACCGTAGCTGCCGGCCAGCAGCAGCGCGTGCCCGAAAGTGCCTTTGTGTGAAAACCGCGCCCGCTGCGGCAGCCGGCCCGCCAGTAAAGCGGCATCCACGAAGTAGTTATCCACAGTTGTGTTGTGGATAAACGGCTGATCCAGCCCGATGGGCAGTACCGTCCACTCGCCCACAAACTCCGCGTTGCGCGGCAGCAGAAACGCCAGTTTCGGCAGCTCGAAGCTGAGCGTGTGGTGGGCGCGCACGATGGCCGAGCTGGCAGGCTGGGGCGCGTCGGCGAGCAGGCCCGAGGGTATATCCACGGCTACCACCGTAGCCGCCGACTGGTTCAGATGCTTCACGACGGTAGCTGGCAAACCTTCCAGCGTCCGCGTAAGCCCGGTCCCGAACAGCGCATCCAGCACCAGCGCGCCGGCCGGCAGCGGCGGCAGACGGCGGGCGCTCAGTTCCTGGCAGCGGATGGCTTCGGGCAGTTGCTGCTGGTTGTGCAGGAAATCGGCAGAGTGCTTTTCGGCCGGCAGCAGCCAGACCTGTGGCGCGTAGCCGGCCGTGTGCAGCTGCCGCGCCACGGCCAGCCCGTCGCCGCCGTCGTTGCCAGGCCCGCAGAACACGTGGATTTCGGTGCTGAACGCTGGCTGCAGCTGGTCGAGCAGCCAGTTGGTGCAGGCCGTGGCCGCGCGCTCCATCAGCTCCACCGAGCTGATGCGCTGGGCTTGCGTGGTGGCCTGGTCGAGGGCGCGGGTCTGGGCGGCGGTGAGGAGTTTCATACAATGCCTATACTTACAACCGGCTTTCTCCGATACAGTATGCGTCAACTTCTCTGGCTGGCGGCGGTAGCTCTGGCTGCTTGCTCCACCGATCCGAGTACATCAGCTCCCGACAATGACGCTGCAGGCAGCTCGCCCGATTCAATCGTGAAGCTGCCTGCTGCCACAATGGCCGCAGCCTTCGATTCGGCCACCGTAATCAGTCTGCCACCTACGCAACTGCCAGCCGGAGTACCGCGTCTGCCTGGCCAGGTGCTGGAGCTGAAACAATGGACGGATATTAATGGCCGGAACCTACTGGTCGTCACGCGTACTCCGGCGCGCACGTTACCCGCTCGTCCTGATGACCCCAACGAAACGAAGTCGGTGAGCCTGTATGCTCGCCAGTTTGTGCAGCGTGCCGAAAGCTGGCAGGAGCTCTGGCGGCTGCAGGATGCCGTGGAGCGGTGTGCGTTCGATACCTGGCTGGGTCCAGTGCCCGGGGCCATGTCCATTACCGACCTGGATGCTGATGGCCAGACAGAAACCACTTTGCTGTATCGGCTAGTCTGCCGTAGCGACGTGAGCCCGGCCCAGCAAAAGCTGATTCTACGTGAAGGAGCTGCCAAGTACGCCCTGCGCGGCTATTCAGTGGTGCAGTACGATGCTGTGCCAGCCGCCCAACGGGTGCCGCCCACAGCCTGCTGCCTGGATACGATTCCCCCGGCCCGACTGGAGGTGCGTTATGAACTGCTGGACGGACGCTATGAAACCGAACGGGAATTTCGGTTGGCCCCTGCTGCTTTTCTGCGTTTTGCCCGGCAGCAGTGGCGGCGTTGGTCGGTGGAGGAAGAGGTTGAGCAACTGTAAAAACCCAGCCGGAAAACTTCCCAGCCTGCTGGTGCGTTTGCTATCAGGGCGGTTTTCCGCTCTATCCCCCGATCAACACTTCGCGATATGCAAACCTGGAATGATGTAATCCGGCTGGCCAACCACGGCAGCCCCACCCCGCCCCGGCGGGTAGAAAAGACCGATGCTGAGTGGCGGCAGCAGCTCACCGCCGAGCAGTACCACGTTACGCGGGAGCACGGCACCGAGCGCGCCTTTACCGGCGAATACTGCGAAGCCCACGAGTCTGGCCTCTACGCCTGCGTGTGCTGCGGTACTCCGCTCTACGACTCGCGCACCAAGTTCGAGAGCGGCACCGGCTGGCCCAGCTTCACGCAGCCCGTCGACGAAAGCGCCATTCGCTACAAGAAAGACACCAGCTACGGCATGACCCGCGTGGAAGTGCTCTGCAACGTCTGCGACGCCCACCAGGGCCACGTATTCCCCGACGGCCCTCCTCCCGGTGGCCTGCGCCTGTGCATCAACTCGGCCAGCGTGAAGCTGGTGAGTGAGGCCAAAGAAGCCACCAAAACCGACTCAGCGGCTTAAAAGCCACCGCCGCCGGTTCGCCTACAGAATCGCCACCAGCCGCCGGGTTGGTGGCGATTCTGCGTTTGGTAGTGAAAGGCAGAAAAACTCCCGACTTTCGCACCCTGGTTTGCCCCGCTGCGTTCTGGTATTTCCAGTCAGCGGTTTGCTGATGCTGATCTGATTTCTTTCCTTCATTTCCCACCCCCTCATGTCGCTGCTTTTCACTGATTTTGCCTCCTGGCGCGCGCACTGCGCCGCCACCGGTGAGCCCCTCTACCAACCCGTGCTGGCCTACGAAATCGAGCAGAAAGGCCGCACGGAAGACCAGATCTGGGACGGCCTGCAACGGGCCTACGACGTGATGCGCGACGCCGTGCAGACTGGCCTTACCCAGGACATGACCTCGCGCTCGGGCATGATCAACAACGGCGCGAAGAAGATTGCGGCCTCGCCGGTCACGGTCCTGTCGCCGGAGTTCAAGCAGCTCGTTACGCGGGCTATGGGCGCCAAGGAGGTGAACTCCTGCATGGGCCGGGTGGTGGCCGCGCCCACCGCCGGGGCCTCGGGCATCCTGCCCGGCGTACTCGTGACGTTGCAGGAGCTGCATAAGCTCTCCGACCGCCAGATTCTGGAAGGCCTGCTGGTGGCGGCCGGCGTAGCGCTCATCATCGAGCAGAATGCCTCGCTCGCGGGGGCCGTGGGCGGCTGCCAGGCCGAAACCGGCTCGGCGGCGGCTATGGGCAGCGGGGCCATCGTCTACTGCCTGGGTGGCACCGTCGACCAGACGTTTGCGGCCGTAGCCGTCACCATTCAGTGCATGCTGGGCCTCATCTGCGACCCGGTGGCGGGGCTGGTGGAAGTGCCCTGCGTGGTGCGCAATGCCTCGGCGGCCGCCATTGCCTTCAGCTCCGCCCAGATTGCCATTGCCGGCATCGACCCCGTTATTCCCGTAGACCAGTGCGTGGCGGCGCTCGGCGAAGTGGGCCAGAGCATGGAAACCCGCTACAAGGAAACCGCCCTCGGTGGCCTCGCCAACACACCCCGCGGCCGCGAAATCGAGAAGATGGTGCTGGTGCAGGACGTCCATATTCTGCCCGACGAAGGCGAATAAAAGCGGGTAGGATGACAGCAGACCTACCAACGGCTGGCCGGTAGCTATTATCAAGAGATGCCACAAAAAAAGGGCCTTCCCAACCGGAAAGGCCCTTTTCGTTCCGTCTATAAACTTCAGGTTTACTGCTTGGTGATGCGGCGCATATCGAGCCCGCCCTCGGTGCGGGCGCGCAGGATGTAGACGCCAGCCGGCAGCTGGCGCAAATCCAGGGTGGCGGTCTGCACGCCGGGCTGGCCCGACAGCGTACGCTCCAGCACCTGCTGGCCTACGGCGTTGTAAACGCGCAATTCCGTGGCCTTGGTGTAGCCGCGCAGCTCCACGCTGACGTTGCCGTCAGGAGTGGGGTTAGGGTACACGCTTAGGGCCGAGCCGGCCAGCGGCTTCACGCTGCTGTTGACGAGCAGCGGGGCCGAGGGCAGCGAGGCGCAGCCCGTGGCAGCGTTGGTCACGACTACCGTGTACTGGCCAAACTGGGCCGTGGTGTTCACCACGTAGGTTGGGTTGGTAGCACCGGCAATCAGCGTGCCGTTGAGGTACCACTGGTTGCCCGTAGCGCTGGAGCTGGTGAGCGTGGTGGTGGCTCCGTTATAAACCGGTGCCACCGTCGGCTGGGCTGGCCGGGCGTTGATGGTCACGCTGAACGTAGCCGTGGTAGCGGCGCAGGCCCCCGAAGCCGCCACCGTGTTAGTCACGATGTAGGTGCCGGCTGCCGAGGTACCCAGAGTAATGACGCCGGTAGTGGCGTTCAGGCTCAGGCCGGCCGGGGCGCTGAACGTGCCGGCCGTGGCGCCGGAGGCGAGGGTAGGCGCAGCCGTGCCGGTGGCGCCCACGCAGTAGGCGGCGTTGGCGTAGCTGAATGTAGCTACTGGGGCGGCCGTAATCGTTACGCTGAACGTGGACGTGGCCGCCGCGCAGCCGCCGGATGCCGCTACCGTATTGGTCACGGTGTAAGTGCCGGGCGTACTGGTCGAAGGCGTGATGGCGCCTGTGGTGGCGTTAATGGTCAGGCCCGTAGTCGAGCTGAACGTGCCAGCCGTGGCGCCGGTGGCCAACGTAGCGGCTGCGGCGGTAGCCTGCGAGGCGCAGAAGCTGGTGGCAGCATAGCTGAAGCCGGCCGTGGCCGGGGCCGTGATGGTCACGCTGAACGTGGCGGAGGCGGGGCAGGCGGTGCCTGCCGTGTATGTCACGGTGTACGTGCCGGGCGTCGAGGCCGTCAGGCTGATGGTGCCCGTCGTGGCATCAAGGCTCAGGCCGGTAGGGGCGCTGAACGTGCCGCCGCTGGTGCCCGTCACGGTAGCCACCGGGTTGGTGCCGCTCTGGCAGAACGTGGCGGTGCTGTAGCTGAAGGCAGCCGAAGCGGCCGGCGTAATCGTAACCGACTGCGTGGCCGATACTGCCGGGCAGGCGCCCGAAGCAGTTACGGTGTACGTGACGGTGTAGGTGCCGGGCGTGCTGGTGGCGGGCGTGATGGCGCCCGTCGTGGCATCGAGGATCAGGCCGGTAGGGGCGCTGAACGTGCCGCCCGTAGCCGCGCCGCCGCCGAGAGTGGCCGCCACCGGAGCAGTGGAGCTGGCGCAGATAGTCCCGGCCGGATACGTGAAGGCTACCGTGCGCGGCGTGCTCACGATGCTCAACGGCGTGGCCAACGTGTTATTGGCGGTGTTTTCATCGCCGGCTACGGCCACCGTGGCTGTAAGCGAGTACGTACCGGCCGCCGACAGGTCGGCGGTGCCGACGGGCACGGCCAGTGAGGCTCCGGGGGCCAGCGTGCCGGTGTTCACGGTGGCGGTCAGGGTCTGGGGCGTGGTGCCACCCGTTACGGTAGCCGTGATGGTTGCCGGCGTAGTGGCGAAGTCCAGCGCGGTAGCAGCGTTGTTGCGGATCGTGACAGACACGGCCTCGGCGGCGGAGTAGCAGCCGGCGCCGGCCGTAGGGCCGGTGAGAGCGGCCGTTGCCAGGTCGAGCAGCGCAAACTCGTCGGCCCCGATATCGGGCGTGTTAGCCGAGCGGCTCTGGCCGTCGAAGTCAACCGTGATACCCGCTACGGGTACGCCGGCATTGTTGAGGGCAGGGCTGGTGCTGTGCAGATCCGTGGCCGAGGCAAACTGCGGATCGGCGGTTTTCGAGGTTGCCGGATTGTCCTGGCCAGTTTCGGTGTTGAGGTCGGCCAGGGTGGTACGGGCTATACCTGCCGTCACCAGGCCACCCGTCTGGCCCACTAAAAAGGCAGCGCCGGAGCCCACGAAGAAGTCGTTGTTGGAAGACGTCAGGCCAGCGTAGGCGCCGGTGCTGCTGCTGTAGGCCAGGCCCAGGGCCACGTTTTTGCCGGTGCCCGTGGTCTGGGTGTTGGCCAGCACGTTGTTGCGGATGTCAACGGTAGGTGTGGCGCCGCCAACGGCCAGCGCAAAACCAGGCTGCGCGCCGCCCGTCTGGGTGCCGCTCATGCTCACCGAGTTGAAGGCTACCCGGGTAATCGAGCCGGTGCCGCCGCCCAGGAAGATGCCGGCCCCGAAGTCGCCGGCCGTGCCGTTCGACGAAACGCCAGCCACCATGTTGTTGCTGATAACCGATGTGCCCGACGTAGCCGCTGCCAGCGCAATGCCGGCGGCCGAGTACGTGTTGGTCTGCCGCACGCTGCCCACGTAGTTGCGGTCAATGGTGGCATTGGTTACCTCGTTGCCGGTGTACACGTTATTGGTCAGGCCGGTGAAGCCCAGGTTGATGCCCCACACGTCGGCGGTGGCCGCCGAGTTGATGCCATCCACCGTGTTCTGCGTCACCTGAATACCGTCCTCGAACAGGCCGGTGATACCGTAGCGCCCGATGGCACCGGTACCCGTCACAGTCATGTCGTTCTGAGTGATGATGGTGCCCGTATTTTTCACGGTGGCGCTTGGCCCTACCGAGTAAATGCCAAACGTAGCCCCCGACACGGCATTGTTCTGCACCACGTTGTTGGCGTTGCCAACGGTGTTGGTGGTGGCCGAGAGCATCAGAATACCGGCCTGCGCCGTAGCGCCGCCGCTGCCGCTCACCGCCAGGTTGCGGAACGTGTTGTTGGAGGCGTTGTCGGTGCCGGAGTTGGGCACCGTCAGCACGATGCCGTTGCTGCTGGTGGCGGTGCTGGTGTTGCTCAGCGTCCAGTTGCGGCTGGGACGCGGGTCGGTGCCGGAAATGGTGCCGCCGCTGTTGCCGTCGAGCGTCACGTAGTCGGCCCCAATCAGCGCAATCAGCGCCGTGGCGTTGCTGCCGGTCAGGGTGGTCGTGAGGCCGGTAGTGGGCTTGATGGTGAGCGTATTGGTGGCGGAAGCCGTGGCGTTGTTGGCCAGTAGAATCGGGAACGTCTCAGCCGGTCCGTAGCTGGCATCCAGCAGCAGGAAGGTCACGGGGCCGGCCAGCAGGTTGTTGCTGTAAGCCTGCGTGGCCGCCGTCAGGGTGGCATAAGTGCGGGTGGGGTCCGGCGAGGTGCCCGTGCCCACATAGTACGTGCCGCTCAGCTGGCCCTGAATCAGGAACTGATACACGCTGGCCGGCGGCGTGGTGAACGTGCCGCCCGCGGGGCTGCTGCTCACGTTGGCGTTGGGGCTGGCATCCTGCGCCACCACATAGTACTGAATGGCATCGAAGCCCGTAACGCCGCCCACCAGGGCGTAATCGAAGGTGAACGTGTACACGTCGCCGCTCACGCTGCTGGCCGCCACGCTCTGGTAGGTGCCGCTGCTGCCCTTGCGGAAGAACAGGCGCGGGGCGTTGGCGCCGGTGGCAATGCCGCTGGCATCCACAATCGTGACGGACAGGGTGCGGTTGGCGGTGCTGGTGGTGTTGCTGAGGGGAGTTAGGGTGATGATCGGCACGCTCATGTCAAGCGGCGCAAAAGTGCCCTCGTCGGCCCCGATATCGGGTAGCGTACCACGGGTTTCGCCGTCGTAGTCCAGGGTCAGGCCGCTGATGGCGGCGGCGGCGCTCTCCGCCTGCGTCGGCACGGAAGGGCTCAGATGCAGAAAGCCCGCGGCAGTCCCGGTGGTGCTCACAAACGTCGGGTTTTCCGTCAGCGAGTTCTGCTCGCGCGCGGCCACATAGGTGCGGTAGGCGGCCAGCGTCTGTTGGGCATTGGCCAGCGTGGTGGTGCCTTCGGCGTAAATCAAGTTGGCCGCGCCTGGCGTGCCGGCGTAGTAGATGTTGTTGTTGGTGGTGCCGGCCAGGCTGCTGCCCGGCGCGGCTAAGTAGCGCAGTGCCACCGTAGCGCCGCCCGTGCTGCCCGATGTGGAGTTGTTCACCACCAAGTTGTTGCGCAGGTCAACTACCGGCACCAGCGACGCCGCGTAGATGCCCGACGTGCCGAAAGTAGCCGACGACGATACCGCCGCCAGATACAGCGTGTTGTAGTACAGGTTGACGTTAGTGCCGCTGTTGATGAACACCCCGCACACGGCATTAACGCCGCTGGAAGTCGGGGCCGTCAGGTCGCCGATGAGGTTGTTGCTGGCCGTAATGGCTGTGCCGGTGCTCAGAAACAGGCCGTACACCGTGCCGGCCGTGGCGGCAGCGGAGAGGCCGTAAATCTTGTTGCGCGAAATGCTTACCGCGTTACCGGCAATCGACTGGATGCCGTACACCGTGCCGCCCACCGTCAGGCTCAGGTTGCCGATGACGTTCTGGCTGACGAGCTTGGTGGTGGTGCTGGCCGGGTTGGTTAGGATGCCGTTGATGGCCGAAGTCGACGAGGACGTGCTGCCCTCCACCGTGAGGTTGGTGATGGTGTTGTTGGTCACCGTTTCCGAAGGCGGCGAGCTGAAGTTGTAGTACCCGTTCAGGGTAGAGCTGCTCGTGCCGCTCGACACGATACGGTTGTTGCTGATCGTGTTGCCCGAGGCCGTGACGGCCGCCGTGCCTGCACTGATGCAGAACATGGTGCCGCTAGTGCTGGCCGTCGAGCCGCCCTTGGTATTGCCGCTGAGCTGGTTGTTGAGGATGTTGAGCGTCGTGGGGCTGCTACCCGATATCAGGTAGTGCGCTCCCGAGCCTGGCACCGTGTTGTTGCTGACGGTATTGCCCGAGATATTGACCGTGCCCGCCGTGGCTGAATTGTAGAGGCCGTAGAAAATACCGGTCGTGGCGGTGGCATAGGTGCAGCCCGTCACGGTATTGCCCGTGATGTTCACGGTGTTGGTCGTGCCCGTCGCTCCGATGCCGTTCTCGATGCCCGACAGCTGCGACGTGGTGGCGCCGCTGGCCAGGGTCACGGTGTTGTTGAGGAAGTCGAGGCTGGCGGCCGCCCCGGCATTGCCGTAGATGCCGCGCAGGGTGCTGGTGACGGTGGAAGCCGCCACCGGCGCCGAGGCCGTGGCCGAGGTGTAGTTGAGCGTGCTGTTGACCACGTTGTTGGCCACTTTGTAGCCATTCTGGTAGTTGCCGCCGATGCCCCAGCCCGAAGCCGTGCCGCCGAAGTTGCCGACGGTATTGCCGGCCGCCGCGCCGGCGGGCGTCAGGCCCACCTGGTTGTTCTGGTCGAAGTTGGCCAGCGGCGTAGTGGCACTGCCTGCCGCGAAGTCAATGCCCTTCAGCGCATTGCTCACCACATTACCGTACACCAGGTTGTTGGAGTTGGCGCCGGCCGGGTTGGTGGCCGGCACCGCCGTGGCGCTGCCCGTGCCCGAAGCCAGCCCGGCAATGCCGATGGTGGCGGCATTGGTCTTGTTGAGCGTCACCACGCAGTTGCGGATGATGTTGTTCTGGCAGCCATCCGTGGCCGAGGCCCGGAACAGGCCGTAGCCAAACTCCATCTGCGTGGTCGTGGTGGTGTTGGCGGCGCTTTCCGCAACGTCGAGGCCGTCAAACGTCACGTAGTCGGCCCCCGAAAGCCGGATGAGGCCGTCGGTGGTGGTGCTGGTGCCGGTACCGGCCGTGAGCAGCGGATTGGCCCCGGTTCCGGCTTTCTGGAACACTACCGGGTTGGCAGCCGTGCCGCTCGCCGTCAGCGTGAGGTTGGCGGCCGTTTCGGTGTAGCCGGCCGCTATGTTGATGGTGACCCCGCCCGTCGGGACGCCGTTGGTATTGAGGTCGGTGATGGCCGCCGCCAGCGTGGTGTAGTCGCCCGGCAAGGTGCGCACCACCTGCGCCTGGGCAGCCGAAGCCCCCAGCAACCCCAGCAGAACCAGCATCGGCAGGCGCCGCTGCCAGCGGCCAGGTTGCAGCCCCGGCGCGGGATGATTCCCGCTGGCAGCTGCTGACAGTAAAGATGTAAGCATAGAAAAGGAAAAATGTGTTGAGAAAAACGAGAGGAAAAAAGCGGCTTTTGGGGTGCGCTACCCCGGCTGAAGACAACCGCGCCGGCTGCCGCAGCCGGGAGGGAAACGGCGCCGTCCGGAGCCAGTGGCGTGCCATCGGTGAGTAAGCAATGGCGAAAGGGCGGGCCATTGCTGGCTGCGCAGGATCAGCGGAAGGGGCGTACAATCAAAGCAAAGCGCAGCATGCCGGATAAGTAGAAGAAAGGCCAGATTAGCAACTTACCTCGTTTGTATATGGCTGGGATATACAGAGGAAAGGCCGTGTAAAGTACACCATTCACGTCACTATACAATACTATATCTTCTTCCGGAAATACCAGCCTGGGTTCCCGGAAAAGCAAAAGGGCCCTGGCAGATGCCAGGGCCCTTTGGGGAATGGTGAGGGTGAAACCTGCGGGAATAGGTACTGGTACAAGCGGCAGGCGCCACAGGCTTCAGCCCTCCGTTTCTGCAGCTTACAGGTCCTTTACTTCGGGGGCCATGGTGATGCGGCCCAGAAATTCGAGGGCCGTGGTGTAGCGGCTGCGCAGCTCGTGGTAGTGCTGCCAGGCCTCGTCGCGGTTGCGGCGCAGGGGCAGGCCGCCCTCCGCCAGTCTCGCGTACGCCTCGTCGAACTCGGCGCGGTGCGGGTTTTCCAGCGGCTCGTTGTCGGGTAGCAGCTCGCTGGGCTTGGTATGAATGTCTTCGTTGAAAAAGCGGAAAATACGGTTTATCGATACGCAGCCCGCCTTGAATGTTAGCTCCGCCTGCTGATTGTGGGGACCTTCTAAGGAGCTGAACATCAGCGCGGCCGAGTCCAGAATCAACGAAGCCGTCGTCACCCAGGAGCGGCCGGGCTGTGGCGAGCGGAAAAACGACAGAATGGGCAGCGACGTATGGCTTTCCTCCAGTTCCATAAACCAGCCCTCCCAGGCTTCCCACTGGGCAGTGTCAGGAGCCTGCACGTCGCGGCGGTACAGCCAGAGCAGCAGCGTGCTGGCCGTGGGCGGCGCGCCCGCCCGCAGTTCCACCCTGGATACCACCAGCTCGCGCCGGGAAAAAGCCTGGTAGATAGTGGGCAGGTAGGAGATGAGCAGCGTGAGCAGCAGCAAACCCAGCGTGGCTTCGGCAAAGGTGAAAGCCGTGACGATGGGGCCGCGCGTTTTGTGGGTGCCCAGCGTGAGCAGGGAGCTGCCACTAAGCTGAAAACAGTCCAGCCAGTCGCCCTCGTTCATGCCCCAGTAGATACCGGTAAACCCGAGGGCCACTACCGCCAGCCACACCACCGGCAGCGCCACCAGGGCCACGGGCGCGTAATGTGCCTGCACCCGGTCGCGCCCGCTGAAGGTTTTGTGGCGGGAAGACGCGAAGTCAAACAGCGTCCGTAGGGGCCGGAATACGTAGGTGTTCAGCTTCACCACTTCGTTGCGCGGCAGCACAAACGAGCGGATGGCGGCCGACAGCGTGATAATAACCAAAACCACACCGGCTATGAACGCCAGCGCGTGCAGCGCGTAAAACAGCATAGAAAAGCAAAACCGCCGCCCAATCGGGCGGCGGCTGTTGTACTGCATTGGGGGTAGTAGGGTTGGCGGGCTACTCAGCTGACCCTAAACGCTACCCCCGCGCCTTCCACATCTTCCGGAACGACTGCGGCGCCACCTCCAGGGCGTCGCGGCGCTTGCTCCAGCCTACTTGGCTGAGCAGGCGCAGCAGCACCCAGTTTTTGGCGCGGGCCGGCAGCAGATCCAGTAGGCGGCGGTTTTTCATGGCCAGCAGCCACAGCCGGATGGCGGTGCGCTCTTCTTTGTCAGTGAGGTTTTCGCGCACGGCCTGCTGGCGGTTTTGCAGCAGCAGGTTATGAATCGGGATTTTGACGGGGCATACCGAGGTGCAGGCGCCGCACAGGCTGCTGGCGTAGCTCAGGTGCTTGTTGTCGGCCATGCCGGCCAGGTGCGGGCTGATAACCGAGCCGATGGGGCCGGAGTAGGTGGTTTCGTAGGTGTGGCCGCCGATGTTCTTATACACCGGGCAGATGTTGAGGCAGGCCCCGCACCGGATGCAGTGCAGCGCCTCGCGCTGGGCGGGCTGGGCCAGCAGGTTGGTGCGGCCATTGTCGAGCAGCACCACAATCATCTCGTCGGGGCCGTCTTTTTCCAGCGGCTGGCGTGGGCCGGTGTAGATGGTGTTGTACACCGTGACTTGCTGGCCGGTGCCGCTGGTGCTAAGCAGCGGCCAGAACAGGGCCAGGTCTTCCAGCTTCGGAATCACCTTCTCGATGCCCACAATGGCAATGTGAGTGCGCGGAAACGTGGCCGACAGGCGGGCGTTGCCTTCGTTTTCGGTTACGGCCACGGCGCCGGTATCCGCAATCAGGAAGTTGCCCCCGGTGATGCCCACTTCGGCCGAGGTGTACTTGTTGCGCAGCAGGTGCCGGGCCGTGAGCACCAGCTTCTGGGCGTCGTCGGTGTACTCGATGCCGAGGTGCTTGACGAAGATGTCGGCAATATCCAGCTTGCTCAGGTGCATGGCCGGCGTCACGATGTGGTAGGGCCGCTCGCCGTTCAGCTGCACAATGAACTCGCCCAGGTCCGTCTCCACCGACTCGATGCCGTTCTGCTCCAGAAAGTGGTTGAGGTGGATTTCCTCGGTGGTCATGCTCTTGGCCTTCACCACAGTACGGGCGTGGCGGCGGCTCATGATCTTGCCGATTTCGCGCAGGGCCTCATCGGCATCCCGCGCCCAGATAACCTTGCCGCCGCGGGCTGTGAAGTTGCGCTCAAACTCCAGCAGGTACTCGTCGAGGTGGTTGACGGCCTGCGCCTTCAGGTACGACGCCCGTTCGCGGGCCAGCTCGTGGTCTGCGTAAAAGCCCAGGCCGGTGGTCACGGCCGCGTTGTACTTGCCGATATTGAAGCGGATTTTGCGGCGGTGCTCCAGGTCGAAGGCCTTGTTTTCGCTGTCGAGCTGAAACTGACTGGATTTCGTGGCTATCATGGCGGTACGCTGAAATTACTAGTGCAAACTACTCAATTGGGCCCAGCATGGCACTTTCGCTCATCCCACACCCCTTGCCGCCCGACGGCTTCCCGGTGCCCATCGACCGGATCGACAGCGCCTTCCGGCTGCTGGGGTTTCTGCCCGGCTACTCCCACAACGACCTCACGTGCCGGCTGGTACTGCATGAAACGCACTGGGAAATCAAGATACTGACCACGCAGCAGCATTCCTACCCGGCTATAAAGCAAGTGGATTTCAGGCCCGAAAGTTTTTGGAGCCGCGCGCGGGTGCTGCTGAGCGTGCAGCCCGACCACCTCGAATACATAATAAAACCCTCGTCCGGGGCAGTTGCCAGAGCCTTGCTCCGGTTCTGCCTCGAACGAGGGCTTCCACTGACGCCCGCTGCCCGCCAGGAAGCCCTGGCCAGCTGAGCGCTATTTCTTGTTGGAGTCTACCACCACCCGCGTGTCGCGGTTGGCCAGCTCCCAGGCCGAATGGAACACGAGGCGGGCCCGCTTTTCCATCTTCGGAAACTCGATTTTCTCTACTTCGTCGCCGGCTCCGTGGTAGTCGTCGTGCACGCCGTTGAAGAAGAACGCCACCGGAATCTTGTGCTTGGCGAAGTTATAGTGGTCGGAGCGGTAGTAGAAGCGGTTGGGGTCTTCGGGGTCGTTGAAGCGGAAGTCCAAGTCGATCTTCGTGTACTGCGCGTTGGCGTTGAGCACGATTTCGTGCAGCTCCGATGAGAGCTTATCCGAGCCGATAACGTAGACGTAGTCGCTCTTGCCTTCGTGCTCCTTGTCGGTGCGGCCCACCATGTCGGTGTTCAGGTCGGCTACGGTCTGGGCCAGCGGAAACACGGGGTGGTCGGTGTAGTACTCTGAGCCCAGCAGGCCTTTTTCCTCGCCCGTGACGGCCAGAAACAGGATGCTGCGGCGTGGGCCGTGGCCTTCGGCTTTGGCTTTCATGAAGGCCTGGGCCATTTCCAGCACCGTCACGGTGCCCGAGCCGTCGTCGTCGGCGCCGTTGTTTACCTCGCCGTTGATGATGCCGATGTGGTCGTAGTGAGCCGAAAGCACCAGCACTTCGTCTTTCTTATCGGTGCCTTCGAGGTAGCCCAGCACGTTTTCGGTGGTGAAGTCCTCGCGCTTCTTGGGGGCCGTGATGGTGAATTTCGCCAGCTTGAAGGGGCTGGCGACGGGCTTGCCGGCTTTACCGGTGGCGTCCAGGTACTTGGTTACGGCCGCGGCATTGGAGCCCAGCAGCTGGTAGCCCAGCTTCGGCGACAAAAAGAACGCCGCGCGGCGGCCATCGGGCTTGGCATCCTTGAACGAAATGCTGGGCCGGCGCAGGTAGGGCATCATGCGCGGGACCAGCTTGTCGAAGTTGTTGTTGGGATCGAAGCTGACGAAGAACACGCTGCGGGCGCCTTTTTCGGCGGCTTTGGCGGCCTTGGCGCGGTAGTCGTTGCCCCACTTGCTGGGGGCGCCGTCTTTGCCCAGCACCGGCTTGCCATCGGGGCCGGTAGGCTCGCCCAGCAGAATCAGCACGTCCTTGCCCTGCACGTCTTTGCCGGTGTAATCGGAGTAGCCATCCTGCTCGATGCCGTAGCCCAGAAACACCGGCTGCACGCTGGTAGCCTGCTGAAACGGCGAGTTGCCCATGGCGTAGAAATCCGTCAGCCACTTGTAGGTCTGGGTGCCCACTTTGAGGGTGGCGGTTTCTTCCCAGGTGCTGCGCTCCATCGTGAAGTGCTGCAGGTAAGGGTTGTCAGAACCCGTAACGGGGCCGGCCAGACCCAGCTTCTTGAACTCGGCGCTGAGGTAGTCGGCGGCCATCTTCTGGCCCTTCTCACCGGTTTCGCGGCCTTCGTAGGCATCGGAGGCCAGCACGGTCAGGTGCTGGCGCAGGTCGGCCTGGGTGATGGTGGCGGCGTAGGTGCTGGCCCACTCGGTGGGCTTGTCGGTGGCCAGGGTGGGCGTCGTCAGCACAGCGCCGTCGGTGGCGGGCACTACGGCCGGAGCCTCGGTTTTGGCGCCGCGCTTTTTCTTGACTTTGATTTTGTCGGGAGCCTGCTGGGCTACCGCCGAAACGGTAGCGCCCACCAGGAGCAGCCCGGCCAGGAAGGAGGAAGAGGAGGACATAGAGGGTCGGTTTAGACGACGGTAAGGACGGAATTTCTGCTAAAGGCTGCACGGGCAGTACCGCGAAACGGACGTTCGCGCTACTTGGTGATGAGCACCGAGGCGTAGGCAGCCACGCCTTCGCGGCGGCCCACGAAGCCCAGCTTCTCGGTGGTGGTGGCCTTGATGCTGATATCGTCGGCGTCGATGCCCATCACCTCAGCCAGCACGCGCTGCATTTCGGCAATGTGGGGGTTGACTTTGGGCGCTTCGAGGCAGATGGTGGAGTCGATGTTGCTGATGCTGTAGCCGCGCTCCGTGAGCAGGCGCACCACTTCCTTCAGCAGCCGCTTGCTGTCGATGCCCTTGTACTGCGGGTCGGTGTCGGGGAAGTGGAAGCCGATGTCGCGCAGGTTGGCCGCGCCCAGCAGCGCGTCGCAGATGACGTGGATGAGCACGTCGGCATCGGAGTGGCCGAGGGCGCCGTGGGTGTGGGGCACCTGGATGCCGCCCAGCCAGAAGGGCAGGCCCTCCTGCAGTTGGTGAACGTCGTAGCCGAAGCCAGTGCGGATTTTCATAGGGGTCGGGGGAATGCAGGCGAAAGAATGGACTGGCAAGGTACGGCAAGCCGGCGGTTGGCGGCGGCCAAAAAAATGGGCCGACGCTAAAGTAAAACCGGGGCTCGTGCGTCGTGAGAGCAGCACGGACGGTCGCAGTGAAAAAGGATAGCAAAAAATTAATGGAAACTATGGAATCAATAAAAGTTTCCATCGTATCTTTGCTACCGTAATCATGGAAATCAAAGACCGAATCTTACAGGCCTCCATCGGCCTCTTCACCCGCAACGGCATCAAGAGCGTGTCGATGGACGACATTGCCACGCACCTGGGCATTTCGAAGAAGACCCTTTACAAGTGGTTTGAGAACAAGGACCAGATTGTGTCGGCCGTTATTCATAACCACCTCAACGGGGTTCAGGGCGAGTGCGAAGGCATCATCGGCCACGCCCGCAACGCCGTGGATGAGATGGTGCAGATGATGGACTGGGCCAAGCGGCAGTTTGCCAATATGAACCCCAACGCCATTCACGACCTGCGCAAGTACTACCCCGCCGCCTGGGGCCTGTTTCACGAGCACAAGAGCAGCTTCATCCTGCAGCAGATTCAGGCCAACCTGCGCCGGGGAGTCGCCGAAGGCCTCTACCGCGCCGACCTCGACATTGAGGTGCTCTCGCGCCTGCGCCTGGCCCAGATCGACGTGCTGTTCGACCCCGACGTGTTTCCGTCCGCGCAGTTCGACCAGATGCGCGTGCAAATGGCCTGCAACGAGCATTTTCTGCTGGGCGTGGTGTCTCTGAAAGGCCACAAGCTCATCAACGAGTACCGTCATGTGACGGAAGAAGAATAGGCAACATCACCGCTTTCCCCCATATGAAAAACAACCTACGCGTTTTGTTGCTGGCCGCCGGGCCGGGCCTGCTGGCCCCCGCCGGTGCCGCCCTGGCGCAGACTGCCCCGGCATCCCAGCCCGCGCTGGCCGTTCAGCCTACGGCCGGCAATATGCCCCTTTCGCTGCAGCAGGCCGTTGCCTATGCCATCCAGAACAAGCCTACGCTGCTGGCCACGCGCCTGGGCGAGCAGACGGCCCGCGCCAAGGTGGGCGAAATCCGGTCGGCGGGGCTGCCGCAGGTGAGCGTGGCGGCCAACGTAGCCGACAACTTCAAGCTGCAGAAAAGCCTCGTGGATTTTGGTGCGCTGGGCGGCGGTAGCTCGGCTACCACCCTCACGCCGGCCGACATTACCGCGGCCCAGAGTGGCCGGACGGTGAACCTGGGCACCGTTTCGCTGCCCTCGGAACCGGTGCCGCCGCAGGCGTTTGCCTTTGGCCTGCAATGGGCCGGCAACACCAGTGCCTCGGTGTCGCAGCTGCTGTTTGATGGCGCCTACCTCATTGGTCTGAAAGCGGCCAAAGTGTATGAGCAGCTGGCGCAGAAACAAACCCAGCAGGCCGAAATCGACGTGGTGGAGCAGGTGAGCAAGGCCTACTACAGCACGCTGGTGGCCCGCGAGCGGCTGCAGCTGCTTTCGCGCAACGTGCAGCGCCTCGACACCATTCTATACCAGACCAACGAAACCTTCAAGGCGGGCTTCGCCGAGAAGCTGGACGTGCAGCGCCTGCAAGTGCAGCGCAACAACCTGGTAGTGGAGCAGCAGAAAGCCCAGCGCCTCACCGAGCTGAGCGTGGCCTTGCTGAAGTTTCAGATGGGCCTTGACCAGAGCCAGCAAGTGCAACTGACCGATTCGCTGAGCAACGCGCTGGTGGATGCCGGCTCCCTGCGCCAGCGCCTGGGCGCGGCCAGCCCCACCACCGGCGGCGGCGTGAGCGGCCTGGGCGGCGTGCCCACCGGCACGGCTCCCGCCAGCACCAACACCGCCGACCAGCGCCAGCAGGACCAGCAGACGGCCCTCAGCGGCGCCCGCACCGGCCAGCTGGCGGCCGCCTTCAACTACAACAACCGCATCGAGTTCAGCACCCTGGAAACCCAGCAGGCCCTGGCTGGCCTGGACCTGGCTAACCGCCGGGCTGGCGCCTACCCGCGCCTGCTCGCCACGGCGGCCTACGGCTTCTCGGGCTCGGCCAAGGAAGCTGGCGACCTGTTTGCCTTCCGCGGGCCTGATTCGCGGTCGAGCAATGGCTTCCCCAACCAGAACTGGTTTGGGTTTGGCAACGTGGGGCTGAGTCTGCAGATTCCGGTGTTCGACGGCTTCCGCCGCAAGTATGTGGTGCAGCAGGCCCGGATTCAGCAGCAGACCATTGAGCGGGGCTTCGAAACGCTGCGTCAGAGCATCGACCTGCAGGACGCGCAAAGCCGCACCACGCTCATCAACGCCCTGGATGTACTCGACAACCAGAAGGCCAACCTCGACCTGGCCGGCGAAGTGGCCCGCGTGTCGCGCATCAAGTTTCAGGAAGGCGTGGGCTCCAACCTGGAAGTAGTGACGGCCGAAACCGAGCTGCGCTCGGCCCAGACCAACTACTACGCCGCCCTCTATGATGTGCTGGTGGCCAAAGTCGACCGCGACAAAGCCACCGGTGAACTCTACAGCCAGGCCCAGAAATAGGCCCGCCGCTTCTCTCCTCCATGACGACGACTAGCTCCTCCTTCTCCATGAAATACGTTACTTCCTCGGCCGTACTGGCCCTGGCCCTGCTGGCCGCCTGCGGTCAGAAAGATGCTGCCACTGAACTTGCCACGCTCAAAAAGGAGCAGGCGGCCAACCAGGCCAAAATAGCCGAGCTGGAAGCCAAAACCGGCAAGCCCGCCGAAGGCGCTGCCGCCCAGACCACGCCTGTTTCCGTCATTAAGGTGGCGTCCGAAGACTTCAAGAGCTACCTGGAAGTGCAGGGCCGCGTTGATTTCGACCAGAACGCCACCGTGGCTGCCCGGGCTGCCGGCACGCTCACCAGCGTGCGGGTGCAGCGCGGCGACCGGGTGAGCAAGGGCCAGACCCTGGCCACCGTAGACGCCAGCGTCCTCGATGCCAACATTGCTGAGCTGCGCACCCGCATGGACCTAGCCCGCGTGATTTATGAAAAGCAAAGCCGCCTCTGGAAACAGGAAATCGGCACCGAAATCCAGTACCTGCAGGCCAAAAACAACTACCAGGCGCTGCAGCGCAACCTGGCCACTATCAACCAGCAGCGCGCCCTCTACACCGTGGTGGCGCCGTTTGCGGGCACCGTGGATGATGTGCTGCCCAAGCTCGGCGAAACCGTAGCGCCCGGCGCGCCCGTGGTGAAGCTGCTGAGCGGCGGCGGTACCGGCAAGATTGTGGTAGATGTGTCGGAAGCCTACGCCAACCGCGTGAAAGTCGGGGATAAAGCCCTGGTGACCATTCCGGACTTAGGCGGTGAGGAAGCGGCCGCTACTGTGCGTGTCGTGACCAGCACCATCAACCCCACCAGCCGCACCTTCACTACCGAGCTACGCCTCAACAGCCCCGGCAAAGCCGGCCAGCTGCGCCCCAACATGGTGGCCAATGTGCGCATCCAGAACTACGACCGCCAGAACGCCACCGTGCTGCCCGTTGACCTGGTGCAGAAAGACGAACAAAACAGCTTCGTGCTGGTGGTAGATGAAAAGGGCGGCAAGAAAGTGGCCGCCAAGCGCATCATCCAGATCGGCAACACCTACAACGGCAAGGTGGAAGTAACCAGTGGCCTGCAAACCGGCGACCAGGTAATTTCGGCCGGCTATCAGAATCTGAACGAAGGACAGGCGGTAACGCTGTAGCAGAGCAACTGCCGGCCTCAGTTGAGGCCGGCGGTTTCGTTCACCCCGCAAAGACCCCATCATGCAGGATCCAGAAAAAGAGTTTGGCCCCACCAGTTGGTCCATCGACAACAAAACCAGTATCTACATCATCACGCTCATTTTGTGCGTGATGGGTATCTTCTCCTATATCAAGCTGGGCAAGGAGAAATTCCCGGATATCGTGATTCCGCGCATCATCGTGGCCACGATTTACCCCGGCACGTCGCCTACCGACATCGAAAACCTGGTGACGCGGCAGCTGGAAAAGGAAATCAAGAGCGTGAACGGCGTGAAGAAGATTTCTTCGACCTCCAACCAGGATTACTGCATCGTGGACGTGGAGTTTACCTCCGGCGTGGACGTGCAGTACGCCAAGCAGCTCATCAAGGACGCGGTGGACAAGGCGCAGAACGAGCTGCCCAACGACCTGCCCTCGCCGCCTACCGTGCAGGAAGTGAACCTGTCGGAGCTGCCCATCATGAACATCAACCTGGCCGGCAACCTGCCCGTGAGCCAGCTGAAAAAGTACGCCGACGACTTCCAGGACAAGATTGAGGCCCTGCCCGAAATCACCCGCGTGGACATCATCGGGGCTCTGGACCAGCAGGTGAACGTGGACGTGGACCTGAACCGGCTGCGGGCTTCGCGCCTGAGCTTCTCGGATATTTCGGCCGCCATCGGCCGCGAGAACATCACCATTTCGGGTGGCTCCATTGACGTGGGCAGCCAGAAGCGGGCCGTGCGCGTGGCCGGCCAGTACGTGCGCGCCGCCGACATTGCCAACATCCAGGTGAAGAACCTGAACGGCGCGGCCGTGCGCCTCGGCGACATTGCCACCGTCACCGACGGCTTCAAGGACCGAGAGTCCTTCGCCCGCCTCGACGGCAAAACCGCCGTGACCCTGAACGTTATCAAGCGCCAGGGCGAAAACCTGATTGACGCCTCCGACAAGATCAAGGAAGTTATTGCCGAGTCGAAGAAGACGCTGCCCACCGAGCTGACCATCACCGTCACCGGCGACACGTCCAACGACACCCGCGTTACGCTCCACGACCTGATCAACACCATCATCATCGGCTTCATCCTCGTGACGCTGATTCTGATGTTCTTCATGGGCACCACCAATGCCCTGTTCGTGGGCCTTTCGGTGCCGATTTCCATGTTCCTGGCCTTCGTGCTGCTGCCCGGCTTCGGCTTTGCCCTGAACATGATTGTGCTCTTCGCCTTCCTGCTGGCACTGGGTATCGTGGTCGATGACGCCATCGTGGTGATTGAAAACACTCACCGCCTGCTGCACGAGCACCCCAACCTCACCACCGCCAAGGCCGCCAAATACGCGGCCGGCGAGGTGTTCATTCCGGTATTGGCCGGCACGCTCACCACCGTAGCGCCGTTCGTGCCGCTCATGTTCTGGCCCGGCATCGTGGGCTCGTTCATGTTCTATCTGCCTGTCACGCTGATCCTGACGCTGATGTCGTCGCTGATTGTGGCCTTCATCATGAACCCGGTGTTTGCCGTGAGCTTCATGGAGCGCGAAGACCACCACACCGGCGAAAAGCCCAAGTGGGACCGTAACTTCCTCATTGCGCTGGGCGTGATGGTGCTGATTGCAGGCGTCGGCTACGTGGCGGGCTCTATGTTCGTCGGCAACCTGATGCTGACGCTGATGGTGCTCGTGATTCTGAACCGCTTCGTGTTCGTGCACATGATTGCCTGGTTCCAGACCAAGGCGCTGCCCCGCTTCCAGGACGGCTATGCCAGCCTCGTAAACTGGGCCATCAGCCACCCGGTACTGGTGATGGCCAGCATGGTGGTGCTATTCTTTGTGTCGGTTTTCGCTATTGCGGCCCGTCAGCCCAAGGTAGACTTCTTCCCGATAGGCGACCCTAAGTTCGTGTACACCTACCTCAAGATGCCGGTGGGTACCCGCGTCACCGTCACCGACTCCATTGCCCGGGTGCTGGAAAACCGCATCTACACCGTTATCGGCAAGGATAACCCCGACGTGGAATCGGTGATTACCAACGTGGCCATCGGCGCCTCCGACCCCGGCGAAGCCTCGGCGGCCGGTACGTCGCAGTCCAACCTGGCGAAAGTGGCCGTGGCGTTCAAGGAAATGAGCGAGCGGACTGGCCCGGCCACGGCCACGTACATGGACAAAATCCGGGAGGCCGTGAAAGGCATTCCGGGCGCCGAAGTGGCCGTGGATCAGGAGTCGAGCGGGCCGCCCACCGGCAAGCCGATTGCCATTGAAGTAGCCGGCGACGACTACGCCACCCTGGCCAAGCTCTCCAAGAAAGTGTCTCGCCACATCGACTCGCTCGGCATCGGCGGCATCGAGCAGCTGCGCTCCAACCTGGAAGACCGCAACCCCGAAATTGCCGTCAACATCGACCGGACCCGCGCCAACCGGGAAGGCATTAGCACCGCCCAGATTGGGGTGGAAGTGCGCACCGCCATCTACGGCACTGAGGCCAGTAAATTCAAAACTCCCGACGACGAGTACCCGATTCAGGTGCGCTACTCCGAGCCTTACCGCTCCGACATCGACGCCATCCTGAACTCGCCGCTGACCTTCCGCGACGCCACCGGCGCCATCCGGCAGGTGCCCATCTCGTCGGTAGCCGACGTGAACTACGGCACCACCTACGGCGGCATCAAGCGCAAGGACGTGAAACGCGTGATTACCATCTCCTCGAACGTGCTCAACGGCTTCACCGGCCCCGACGTGGTGCGCCAGATCGAAACGGCCCTGAAATCGTACCCGACGCCGGCTGGCTACACCATTAAGATGGGTGGCGCGCAGGAAGACCAGCAGGAAACCTCCGACTTCCTCGGCATTGCTGCCGTGGGCGCCATTGGCCTGATCTTCCTGATTCTGGTGATGCAGTTCAACTCGGTGAGCAAGCCGGTCATCATCCTCACCGAAATCATCTTCTCGGTGATTGGGGTACTGCTGGGCCTGGCCATCACGGGTATGAACATCAGCATTGTAATGACCGGTGTAGGCATTATTGCGCTGGCAGGTATCGTGGTGAAAAACGGTATTCTGTTGGTGGAATTCACCGACATTCTGCGGGCCCAGGGCATGCCGCTGCGCGAAGCCATTGTGCTGGCCGGCCGCACCCGCCTCAACCCGGTAATCCTGACGGCTACGGCCGCCACGCTGGGTCTGATTCCGCTGGCCATCGGCCTGAACATCGACTTCTACGAGCTGTTCAACTCCGGCCACGCCAACTTCTTCATCGGCGGCGAATCGGTAACGTTCTGGGGCCCGCTGGCCTGGACCATCATCTTCGGTCTGGTGTTTGCCACCGGTATCACGCTGCTGGTTGTGCCCGTGATGTACCTGCTCACCGAAAGCCTGAAGCTGCGCGTGCAGAAGCAGCCGGAACCTGTTGTCAGCCACGACGAGGTACGGGCTGCCACGCCTCCCATTTTTGTAGAAGAAGAAGTGTAAGCAGTTACCGGGCCGGCGGCAGCTGCTGCCGGCCCGGAATTTTTACTGCCGGCGGTTTATTGCCGGCGCGGTGCAACCATTGGCCCGGTTCCCGAACTCCTCCGCCCGAACGGGCGCCCGCAGGACTGGCTGGCCAAGCCACCGCAATTTTTTTCAGTACCCCACGTTTCCGTCGTTCCTATGATCACCTCAACGACCTCCGCCGCCAAGTCCATTCAGCAGCAGGTGCTGCGCATCATCAGCAAGCGTAAGGCCATCAAGGCCCGGCGTCTGCGCATCGGCAGCAACCTCAGCCGCGAGCTGGGGTTCGACACCGTCGATGTGGTCGATATCATCCTGGAGCTGGAGCGCAACTTCCACATCACCATCCCCGACGAAGTGCCGCTGGCCACGGTCGGCGACTTTGTGAGCTACGTTGCCTCGCACGCCAAAGCAGCCTAACCATACCCGCCGGCGCGCAGCCGCCCCCACATCGGCATTCCGAACACACAAAAAGGCCCTGCATCAGCTAATGCAGGGCCTTTTTGTGTGTTCGGAATGTGCCGGAAATTAGCGGACGTTGCCGCCAGCATCGCCACCGGCTGGCCGCGCCTCGGATGACGTGCTGGGCTCGCGGCTGCTATCGGTGGTGTTGGCCGCTATATCGGAGAGGGCGGCGCTGGTAGACTGCAGGGCAGGCGCTTCCACCGGCGCAGTTTTGGGGGCGCCGGCCGAGGCTTTATCCTCAAACGGCCGGGATTCTTCTACCACCATCGGGCGGGTTTTCTCCCATTCAGCAAACCGGTCCATTTCTTCCTTGATAGTGGTGCTGAACCAAGCTACCAGGGCCACGTCATCGAGCAGACCCAACACCGGAATGAAGTCGGGAATCAGGTCGATGGGGCTCAGGAAATAGATGGTCACGGCCACGGCTCCCACTACGGTGCTGGTGGGCAGGCCCGTGTACTCGCCCGAAATAGAGGCCCGAATCAGGCGCAGCAGCGTCTGGAGGGTTTCCCAGGCTTCGTGGGCAATCGTGCCCAGGTCGTTTTTCTCGCTGGCCTTGGTATAGGCATCGTTCAGCAGCTGCTTGACGCGGGTCGGCTTCTTGATGTATTCCTCAGCCTTGCCAACGAATTTCTTGAATATGGGGGAGGAGGCAATGGTTTCGCCTTTGGGAGTGGAGTTATCCATCAGGAAGGAAGAGTAAGGGGTAGAAAGAGCTGGGTGAATGGGACTAACCTGTGCGCGGTCTGGCCACTGCCTGCCTATACTGTTTCAGCGCAAAATGGTTATCCTGCGCTACGAGCCCGCATAAAAAACGCCCGACTCCTGTGGGAGTCGGGCGTCTTCTGCTCCAGGAGCGAAAGGCTAGTTGGTGGCAACCCGGCCAGCGGCGTAGAAGTTGCGCTGGTAGTAAGCCTGGCTAAGCGAGCTGACCATCACGCCGCCGTTGCAGGCTGAGTGGGCAAACTTGCCGTCTTTGAGGTAGATGCCTACGTGGTAAATGGGCTGGCCCGGACCCCGACGGAAGAATACTAGGTCGCCGGTTTCCATTTCGGTTTTGGCCACGTGCTTCACGCTGCTGAACATGGAGCGGGAACTGCGCTGCAGCGTGATGCCGTATACTTCCTTGAAGACGCGGGTCACGAAACCGGAGCAGTCGGTGCCGCTTTTGGAGTTGCTGCCGTAGCGGTAGGGGGTGCCCATCCAGTCCAGCACGGTGCGCAGCAGGGTGGTGTTTTCAGTGCGGGCGAGGTGCAGGCCCAGGGCCTGCCCGTAGTAGTCGTAGGCGGCCGAGTCGCTGGCGGCTGCGGCGGGCTTCTCTTCCTCACCGAGGGAGAAACCGGCGAATAAAGACGCTTCGGCAGCAACTGGGGCTGAGGCGGTGGTGGCGCTAGGAGTGTGTTCGAAGAAGAAAGACAGGGCCATGGAGGCCGCGGCGAGGCAATACAGGAGTGGGTTCTTCATTGTCCGTCGTGGGGTGGCAAAATTGGTTTTCGGCTAGGGCCGGGGAAACCAGGAAGTACTTCTTTCGTCGATAGAAGCGAGATGAAAAAGAGGTCTGAGAAACCGTTTAAAACCGAAGAAATAGACAAATTCTATTTTCCCCTGATGGTTAAAGCTAAGGCTAAAGTTTGGGAACTGCCTAGCTTGCGCTGAGGGAAAGGTAAATATTCTTTTCAGAATTACATTTTTTATTTAAATTATTTTGGAAGGTAGTACAACCATCGTGCTATCCTGTACCGTATAACGCGCCCGGTTTTTCACATATGGCAACACCCCGCATCATCGAAAATTCGCCCCTCGCCCGCCTGGCCCGCCTGAAGCTGGGGGCAGGCAGCGTGGCTATGGTATTGGGCCGGCAGATTCATCTGAGCGGAGCCACGAAAGAGGAGTTTTTGAACGACCCCTACTGGGTGGCGCACGAAATGGAGCACATCCGGCAGTTTGAGCAGTATGGCCGCGTGGGTTTCTTGTGGCGCTACCTGCTGGGCTGGGCCCGGCACGGCTACTACAACATCCCGTTCGAAGCCCAGGCGCGGGAGGCCGGCCACCGCAATGCCGCCCTCTACGCCCGTGGCCTGCCTCTGCCCGATCCGGCCACCATGCATCAGGGGCCTAAAAGTAGCTGAGCAGCTGAGTAGGTGTTCGTCCCGCGCGTGCGGCCATAATGCTGAACCGCCCGGCTTCTTCCTGCAGGAGGAGGGAGCCGGGCGGCAAGGTTAGGCCACTGCCTTGCGGGCGCAACCACAGGTACGCAACCAACGGCTACGCTGCCTGCGCAGCAGGTACTCAGCTACGCTCTACAACGCCGCCAGCCGGCCGCCATCGGCTACCAGGGTGGTACCGTTGATGAAGCTGGCTTCGGGCGAGGCCAGGAAACAGATGGTGGCGGCCAGCTCGGCGGGCGTGCCCACCTGGCCGGTAATCTTCTCCTTGCCGCTTTTGACGTTGGGGTTGCTCCAGAGCATGGGCGTGTCTACGGCACCGGGGGCCACGGCATTGATGCGGGCGTGGGTGTGCGGAATTTCCTGGCTGAGGCCGCGCACGAAGGCTTCCATGGCGCCTTTGCTGGCGGCGTAGGGCACCACATGCGGCGTAGTCTGGTGGGCATGCACCGAGCTGACGGCCACAATGCTGCCGTGCTTCATGTGCGGCAAACACAGTTGCGTAAGTCGGAACAGGCTGCGCAGGTTCACGTTCATGAGCGTATCCCAGTCTTTGGGGTCGAGCTTGAGAATAGGCTCAAAAGTCATCATGGCCGCGTTGCTGACCAGCACATCAATCTGGCCCCAGGCAGCCAGCGTTTTGTTGACGGCGGCCACCAGCTGGGCGTCGCGGCCGACGTCGGTACGGATGAAGATGGCCTCGCCACCAGCGGCTTTGATTTCGCGCACAATGGCGCGGCCGTCCTGGGCGTCGCGGCCCAATACGGCGATGCGGCCACCCTCGCGGCCCATCTGCATGGCCACAGCCTGCCCAATGCCTGAGGTTGCGCCCGTCACGAAGCACACTTTATTCTTGAAACGTTGCTCCATAATGAGAGTCTGAGAGAAGGGAATAAGCGGCCGGTAGCCGACTGCTCCCGCAAAAACGGCCAGCCGACGCAGAAGTTTACCAGGTAGCTGCCGCTACCGATTCCTATGGCCGGACTAGGCCGCGCGCAAAGCGGGCTGCGGGTGGCATAGTGGGGCCGCTGCCAAGCGCTTACCAAGAAAATCGGCAACCCCACGTCTGGTTTTTTCGAATACAACCAGGAATCTGCCGACCGGCAGACTTCAACAGGTCATCTACTTTCTAACCTTCTACTATCATGGATAACAAGCAAAACCAGCCGAATGCCGGCCAGAATTCTTCCGCCGCCAACGCCGCCAATAAGCCCGCTTCTCCTTCCTCTTCGGCCACATTGCCGGCGGCGGCTCTTTCGGCCAGCGCCACACCCGATGCGGCCCGCAGCAGCCAGTCTGCTCCGGCAGCCGCTGCCATCCCTGCTCCTACGGCCAATAAAGACAACCGCTCCGAAGGCATCAGCCGCGTAATTGCTGGTGCCGATAAGGACGCCGGCCGCAAGTCGTGGCTCGACCAGGATCAGTGGTCGAAAAGCATCAACGAGCTGCCACAGTCGCTCAAGGACCTCGGCAGCAAGGCACTGAACCAGGTGAACTCGCTGACGCCTACCCAGAAAGTAGTGGGTGGTGCCCTGCTGGTGAGCGGCCTGAGCTGGTTGGCCCTGCGCAGCAAAAGTAGCAAGCCGTCGGTAGCAGGCTCGCGCTACACGCCCAACGCCGAATCGAAGTGGAAGCCCAGCAACGAGTCGGTGTACCGCGGCAGCACGTCGGCTGAGCGCAGCACGGACTTCGATAACGACAGCTTCTAGTCAGCTTTTTCGCACAGAATCAGCCTTCCCCTGATACTGGCGCACGTACAAAAAGCGTCGTCTGCTCTGAGCAGACGACGCTTTTTTTGTTCTGGCTTGGCGTGGCTACCATTCCCAGGCCAGCCCGAACGTGTATTAGTTGCCCGAATACACGTTGCGCAACCGGCCGAAACCCGTAGCCCAGTCGGTGGTGAGGGACAGGTGCGGGGTGAGGGCATAGCTGCCGGTATGCTCCCTGCGCTAACGGATCAGGCTTCCGGAGCCGCCAGAAACTCCTTGATTTCATCGACGGTAGCCCGGGCCGAGCGGCCTACGCCAATAAGCGTGGCGGAGGCAAACCCCGTCCAGGAGCCGTAGCCGACCAGCCACAGGCCGGGGGCGGCAGTGGCGCGGGTGCCTGCGGTGGCCACGCGGCCATCGGCCAGCACCACACCCAGACCCGCCAGAAACGGCAGCGCCGGCCGGAAGCCCGTGCACCAGATAACGGCATCCACGGCTTCTTCCCGCCCGCCTTGCCAGACCACGCCCGTGGCCGTGAACCGCGCAAAAGGCCGCACGCTGCCAAGGGCGCCCCGGCGGCGGGCTTCACGCACCGAGTCCACCATCACCACGTCGCCGAGGGTGGGGGGCGGGAGTGGAGCCGCGCCGACCTGGGCGTGGTAGCGCTGCGTGGCCTGCATGAACAGCACCCGGCCGTCCACGTCGTCGGGCAGGAAGCGCGGCTCCTGTTCCGTGACCCAGGTCGTTTTGGCCACCCTCGACATTTCGGCCAGCACCTGGGCCCCGGAATTGCCCCCGCCCACCACCAGCACCCGTTTGCCGGCGAAGGGGGTGGCATCCTGGTATCGGGCCGAATGCAGCTGCACGCCGGCAAATGTTTCGCGGCCGGGGTAGGGCGGGATGTAGGGCTGGCTCCAGCTGCCGGTGGCGCACACCACGGCCCGCGCCTGCCACGTTCCGGCGTCGGTCTGCACGACGAAGCCCGCCGTCAGCCGGCGTACGCCGGCCACGCGCACGGGCCGCCGCACCAGCAGGGCATAGCGCGCTTCGTACTGCGTGAGGTAGTCGATAACGGCGGCGCGGGCGGGGAAACCGTTGTCGGGTGGGCGGGGCATGAGCCAGCCGGGCAGGGAGCTGGCATCGGCCGGCGAGAACAGGCGCAGCGAGTCCCAGCCGTGCTGCCACGCGCCGCCGGGTTGGGGCTGGTCGTCGAGCAGCACGAAGGAGAGGCCGACCCGGCGCAGGTAGTAGCCCACGGCCAGCCCGCTCTGCCCGGCCCCGATTACCAGTACGTCAATAGCTGTGGGTGTCTGCATCAGGTCAGCTGGTTCAGGCATGCGCTACGCAAATTCCTCCCGCACGAAAGCCTGGGCGTAAGCTTTTATCTGGTCGCGCACCATCCGAAACTGCTGCATCACTTCCTCGTCAGTGCCTGTGGCTTTGGCCGGGTCGGGGAAGTTGTGGTGCCGTTTTCGGGCCGAGGCAGGAAATACCGGGCACACTTCGTGGGCATGGTCGCAGACGGTGATGACGTAGTCGAACGGCACGGCGGCGTACTCGTCCACGTGGTTGCTGGTGTGCTGGCTGATGTCGAGGCCATCTTCGGCCAGCACGCGCACGGCCCGCGGGTTCAGGCCGTGCACTTCCACGCCGGCGCTGTACACGGCGGCGCGCTGGCCCAGCATACTGGCCAGATAGCCGTGCAGCAGCTGGCTGCGGCAGGAATTGCCGGTGCACAGCACCAGAATGTTTTTCGGAGTCATGGGCAGGGAAAAACGGGGTAGACGACCGGAAGGTAAGGCCGCCCGACTAGCAGCACCCGCCGCCCGGCGTGCAGGTGGCCGGCTGCAGCTGGCCCAGCGGAATGAAAGCCGCCGGAATGCCGCAGGCATCCTGGGCCAGGCAGGCGGTTTGCTTGGGCGTGAGGTGAAAATCCTGGCCGTCGAAGCGCAGGCCGAACTTGCCGATGGTAGCCTGCTGGTACTCCACCTCAATGTCGAGGTCATCGGGCCCCAGGATTTTCTCCGACAGATTCAGGATGTGCAGAAATTTCTGCGGGGCCAGCCGGTGGTCGTAGTCGCCGGCTTCCCAGAGCTGGAAGTTGGCCACCGTTTCGCGCCGTTCCACGCCGCCGCAGTCGATAAAATGCTTGCTCACCAACCCCACTTCCGTGACGTGGAAGTGCGCGGGCAGCTGCGTGCCATCGGGCAGCCGGAAACTGACGGCCTCCAGGCCCGCCAGAGCGTGCTTCATTTCGGATATTTTCATGGTTCCCAAGGCGAAGAAGGTGGAAAAATCAAACAGAAAACGGGCCGCGCCTAGCAGCCGCAGGCATCGGTTGGGCCGCAGGCAGAACTGCTGGTGGCCTCGATAAAGAAGGCGGCGAACTGCTGCTGCACTTGGCGCAGCAGCTCCGTGTTGAGGCAGTAGCACACGGTCAGCCCGTCGATTTCGCCCCGGATCAGATCCAGCGCCTTCAGCTCCTGCAGATGCTGCGACACGGTGGTGCGCGACAGGGGCAGCTCGGCGGCAATGTCGCCGGAAATGCAGGTTTGCTTGCTGGCCAGCAGCTGGATGATGGCCACGCGGGCCGGGTGGGCCAGCGCCTTGGCCACCCGGGCCAGCTGCTGTTGCTCCTCGGTGAAGGCGGCGGTTTTGGCGTAGGTCATGGGGCAGAAACAGAAGGCTCGGTGGTGGCAGCGGCAGGCTGGGACAGCTTGCAGTCGGCAACGGAAGCTTATGACGTAAATGTACGACATAGTATGACGTATTTTTACGTCATAAATGAAATTTGTTTCTGAAATGCCGGTGTCAGCCGGTCTGGTGTATTTCGCGAGTGCTGTCTTGCTGCGTGCCGGGGCTTTGGTGAGCGTGGCCGGCATGCAGGGGCGGGCAGCAGTTGGCCGGGCCCGCACGCCGGGTTACGGAAAAACGCTTTACATTAACGAATTAGCCGAGGTGCCCCGGCTTCCTTCGCGGCGGCGGTGGGGGGCCGGGTGAACCTCATTACCAGATTCGCTTCTATTATGTATGGTTGGATTAGCAGTAGTGGTAAAGCCTACGCGTAGTGTCGGCATTCTGCAGTTGGCGGGGGCAAAAGCCCGGTGGAGCTGGCTGCTGCTGCTGCTGCTGCTGGGGCTGGTAGCCGGCTGCCAGTCAGCGGCGCAGGAGCCGGTGTACCGCATCGGCTTTTCGCAGTGCACCACCAACGATGCCTGGCGCCGGGCCATGCTGGCGGGCATGCAGAAAGAGCTGAGCTTCCATCCGAACGTGCAGTTTCAGATGCTGGACGCACACAACGACAGTGACCTGCAGCGCCGGCAGGTGCAGGAGCTGATCCGGCAGCGGGTAGATCTGCTACTGATTTCGCCCAACCAGTCGGGCCCCCTCACCGAGCTGGCCGAGGCCGCCTACAACCAGGGTATTCCGGTCGTGATTCTGGACCGCCGCACCACCTCACGCCTGTACACGGCCTACGTGGGCGGCAACAACCTGGAAGTGGGCCGTACGGCCGGCCACTACGCCGCCCAGCTGCTGCAGGGCCGCGGGCAGGTGCTTGAAGTGACGGGCACGCCCGGCTCGTCGCCCGCCGCCGACCGCGACAAGGGGTTTCGGCAGGCGCTGGCGGCGCATCCGGGGCTGCATCTGGCGGCGCAGGTAGAAGGCAACTGGCAACCCGGCTCGGTGCTGGAGCGGCTGCCCGCAGTGCTGCGCGCCCACCCCGAAACCAGCCTCATTTTCGCCCACAACGACCCCATGGCCCAGGCCGCCTACCAGGTGGTGCGCCGCCTGGGCCTTGAGCAGCGTATCCGCATCATTGGGGTGGATGGGCTGGCCGGGCCCGGCAATGGCCTGCAGCTGGTGGAAGAGGGCATCATCCAAGCCACGCTGCTCTACCAGACCGGGGGCGAGGAAGCCATCCGCACGGCCCTGCGCATCCTGCGGCACGAACCCTTCATGAAAGACAACGTGCTGGGCACCATGGTCATCGACTCGTCGAATGTGACCACCATGCGCACCCAAACCGAGCAGCTGGTCAACCAGCAGCAGGATCTGGAAGGGCAGCAGCGCCACCTGCGCGAGCAGCAGCGCCGCTACGCCAACCAGGAGTTGACCGTGTATCTGCTGCTGGCCAGTTTGCTGGGCGCGGTGGTGCTAGGGGCGCTGGCCTGGCGCTCGTCGCGCCTCAACCGCCGCATCCGGCGCATGGTGGAAGGCCAGAATGCCGAAATCAGCGCTCAGCGCAACCAGATTGCTGAGCTGGCCGAGGACGCCCGCCGCTCTTCCGAAGCCAAGATGCGCTTCTTCACCAACTTCTCGCACGAGCTGCGCACGCCCCTCACCCTGATTCTGGGACCGGTAGAAGACATGATGGCCAGTCCCACCGACCTCTCGCCGGCCCAGCGCCACGACCTGGCCCTGGTGCGCCGTAACATCCAGCGCCTCATGCAGCTGGTCAATCAGCTGCTGGCCTTCCGCAAAATCGACGTGGGCAAAATGGCCGTGCGCGCCGTGGAAGGCAACCTGGTGGAGTTTGTGCGCGAAATCATGGACGTGTTCGAGAAAACCGCCCAGAAGCGCAATATCACCTTCCGGTTTCTGCCCGCCGAGCCTGTCATCTTCCTGTGGTTTGACGGCGACATCCTCGACAAGGTGTTCTTCAACCTGCTTTCCAACGCCTTCAAGTACACGCCCGACGGCGGCCGGATTGTGGTGAGTATGCAGCAGGATGCCGCCGCCGATACGGTCCGCATCAGCGTCGAAGACAACGGCCAGGGCATTGCTGAGGCCGATCAGCCCCACATTCTGGAGTGGTTCTACCAGGGCCAGCAGCAGTCGGCCAACAGCTCGGGGCTGGGGCTGGCGCTGGCCGAGGGCCTCACGCGCCTGCACCAGGGCACGCTCTCGTTCCGGAGCCGACCCGGTCACGGCACCACCTTCGACGTGACGCTGCCGCTCACCAAGCCCGCCTCTTTCCTGGAAGCCCCGGTCGGCCATATTCTCACGCCGCTTACCCTCGACGAGGACGCCGAAGTGCCGCTTGCGGCCGCTGCCCCGCCGCCCGACACTGCCGCGCCGGCTTTGCCCGAGCCTACGGCGCTCATCATCGAAGACCACGACGAGCTGCGCGACTTTTTGGTGCAGAAGCTGCAGCCCCACTTCCGGGTGAGCACCGCCGCCGACGGGGCCACCGGCCTGCGTCTGGCCGCCGAAACCATCCCCGACGTGATAGTGTGCGACGTGAACATGCCCGAGCTCAGCGGCCTGGAGGTGGCTACCGCCCTGAAAGGCGACTGGCGCACCAGCCACATTCCGCTGGTGCTGCTTACGGCCCGCAGCGCGCCCGAGCAGCAGGTGGAAGGCGTGCAGGCCGGCGCCGACCTCTACCTCACCAAGCCGTTCAACCCCACGTTTCTGTTGGAAAGCCTGCGCACGCTGCTGCGCAACCGCGACCAGCAGCGCGAGCATTTCCGGCGGCAGCTCTCGGGCGCCACGCCCACCGTGGCCCCGCAGCGCGTCGATCAGAAGTTCCTGGCCGACCTCACGGCCATCATCGAAGGCCGCCTCGACCAGCCCGACCTGAGCGTGGACGGTATTGCCCACAGCCTGGGCGTATCGCGCACGCAGCTCTACCGCAAGGTGAAGGCGCTATTGGGCTTCGGGGTGAACGAGTACATCCAGGGGCTGCGCCTCACTAAGGCCCGGCAGCTGCTGCTGCAGGAAGGCAGCACGGTAGCGGAGGTGGCGTACCAGACCGGCTTCTCCTCGCCCTCTTATTTCTCCACCGCCTTCAAGGGCAAGTACGAGGTGTCGCCTACGGAGTTCAAAGCCATGCACACCCCCATGCGCACCTGACCCAATTTTGCAAGTGGCGCACCAAAAGTGAAGGCCTAACCAGTTTTTGTAATGATTGAGCTGAATATATTTTGCTGATGATCAGAATGATGTAGGAGGTGTAGAGGTTGCACCAATTCTTAAAGCATTTGGCATGATCGGGCACGGGTAGGGCTAAGAATAGCCGGAGGTTTACGAAAACTTTTTCGGCTATGCTCCCTCGCAACGTACTCTTCTGGTCTATTGTCACGGCGCTCGGCGGCTTCCTGTTCGGTTTCGATACGGCCGTGATTTCAGGGGCTGAGAAAGCCATTCAGCAGCTCTGGAACCTGAGCGCCTTCGAGCACGGCTTCACCATTTCCATTGCCCTGATCGGGACGGTTATCGGGGCCATTTTCGGCGGCATTCCTTCCGATAAGCTGGGCCGCCGCCAGACGCTACGCGGCATTGCAGCGCTGTACCTGGTGTCGGCGGTGGGCACGGCGCTGGCGCCGGGCTGGGGGCTGTTTATGGTGTGCCGGTTTCTGGGCGGGCTGGGCGTGGGGGCGTCGTCGGTCACGGCGCCGCTGTATATCTCCGAGATTTCGCCGGCCGCCTCGCGGGGCAAGCTGGTGGGGCTGTTTCAGTTCAACATCGTCACCGGCATTCTGGTCGCCTACCTCTCCAACTACCTGCTGGCGGGCCTCGGCGAGCATTCGTGGCGCCTGATGCTGGGCGTGCAGGCCGTGCCCGCGCTGGCTTTCCTTCTGCTGCTGTTCCGGGTGCCCGAAAGCCCCCGCTGGCTGCTGCTGCACGGCCGCCTGGAAGAGGGCCGGCAGGTGCTGGCCCGCATCAGCCCCGCCACCGTCGATGCCGACGCGGCCGCCATCCTCACCAGCCAGGCCGACACGGCCCACCACAGCGAGTCGCTGTGGGCCGCGCAATACCGCACGCCGGTGCTGCTGGCCGTGGCATTTGCCTTTTTCAACCAGGTGTCGGGCATCAACGCCATCATTTACTACGCCCCGCGCATCTTCGAAATGACGGGTCTGGGCCAAGGCGCGGCGCTGCTGTCGTCGGCCGGTATCGGGCTCGTGAACTTCATTTTCACGCTGCTCGGCGTGAACCTGATTGACCGGTTTGGGCGGCGCACGCTCATGCTGGTGGGCTCGGTGGGGCTGATTGCCACGCTGGGGCTGGTGGCCCGGGCCTTCTACGCGCAGCAGTTTGGGGGCGTGCTCGTGCCGGTGCTGCTGTTCGTGTACATTGCCTTTTTTGCTTTCTCGCAGGGCGCCGTGATCTGGGTGTTCATATCCGAAATCTTCCCCAACGCCGTGCGGGCCAAAGGCCAGGCGCTGGGCTCCTCCACGCACTGGGTGATGGCCACGGCCATTGCCTTCACCTTCCCCTACTTCGCCGAAAAGCTGGGCGGCGGCAACACCTTCGCCTTCTTCTGCGCCATGATGGTGCTGCAGCTGGTGTTCGTGTGGCGCTTCATGCCCGAAACCAAAGGCACCAGCCTCGAAAGCGCCGAACGGGTGCTGGTGATGCATTAGTCTGCCAACCCGCCACTCCACCAATCTGCCAACCTCTCAACCCACCACACATGGCTATTACCTGTTTTGGAGAGATGCTGTGGGACGTTCTGCCTACAGGAAAACAGCCGGGCGGGGCCCCGCTGAACGTGGCGGTGCACCTGCACAACTTCGGCCTGGAGGCGCAGCTCATCAGCCGGCTGGGCCACGACGAGCTGGGGGCTGAGTTGCGTGAATTTGTGGAGAGCAAAGGCCTGAGCACCCGCTACGTGCAGCAGGGCGAAACTCATCTCACCGGCGTGGTGAAAGCCAACGTGAGCGACAGCCAGGAAGTGACCTACAAGATTGTGCAGCCAGTGGCCTGGGATTACATCCAGTACGCACCTGACCTGAGCGAGCTGGTCGAGGCCTCGGAGGTGTTCGTGTATGGCAGCCTGGCCGCCCGCAGCTCCGTAACGCGTGAAACGCTGTACCGCCTGCTCCAGCAGGCCCACCTGAAGGTGTTCGACGTGAACCTGCGCCCCCCGCACTACTCCCGCGACGTGGTGACCTACCTGCTGCGGCAGGCCGATCTGGTGAAGCTCAACCACCACGAGCTACTGGAAATTATGGGCTGGTTTGGGGCCAGCGCCGCCGAAGAAACGGCCCTGGAGTGGCTGGCGGCCCGTTTTCAGCTGGAAGCCGTGTGCGTGACCAAAGGCACCGACGGGGCCGTGCTCTGGACCGGCGGCCAGCTCTACCGCAGCCCCGGCATTGCGGTGCAGGTGCAGGACACCATTGGGAGCGGCGATGCTTTTCTGGCGGCCCTCATCCGGGGCTGGCGCGGCCGGCAGGCCCCGGCCGAATACCTGGCCTTCGCCTGCGCTGCCGGCTCGCTGGTAGCCAGCTGCCACGGCGCCACGCCCGCCATTTCCGAAAGCCAGGTACGCAACCTGCTTAATGCCGCGCCGGCCGTCTGATCTGCTTTGTCTCTTTTCCTTTCTATGAAATCCATTCTCTCCTGCGCTCTGGTTCTGCTCGGCACGCTTCCGTGTGCGGCCCAAACTGCTGCGCCCGACCCTTACCGGCCGGTGTATCACTTCACGGCCCCCAAAAACTGGATCAACGATGCCAATGGCCTGATCTACAGCAACGGGCAGTACCAGCTGTTCTACCAGTACAACCCCTTCAGCGCCGACCCCGGCCACCTGAGCTGGGGCCACGCCACCAGCCCTGACCTGCTGCGCTGGACGCCCCAGCCCGTGGCCCTCACGGAGTACAAGAACCCCGACGGCAGCAACACCATGATCTTCTCGGGCAGCGCCGTGGCCGACAAGGACAACACCTCCGGCCTGTTTCCGAAAGGCCAGACCGACGGCCTGGTGGCTTTCTACACCGGCCACGTGGAGCGCCCGGGCGTGGTGCTGCGCCAGCATCAGAATATTGCCTACAGCCTCGACCACGGCCAAACCTGGCAGCGCTACGCCCAAAACCCCGTGCTCGACATCGACAGCAAGGAGTTCCGCGACCCCAAGGTGTTCTGGTATGCGCCGCAGCAGAAATGGGTGATGGCCACCGTGAAAGCCGACCGCCAGGAGGTGTACCTCTACGAGTCGAAGAACTTGAAAAACTGGACCTTTCTGAGCCGCTGGGGCCGGGCCGGCAACACAGTGCGCGAGTGGGAATGCCCCGACCTGTTTGAACTGCCCGTGCCCGGCGGCGGCACCAAGTGGGTGCTGCTGATTTCGGCTGGCAACCCTACCGAGCAGTTCCGGGGGCAGCAATACTTTCTGGGCAGCTTCGATGGCAAGAAATTCACGCCCGACCAGCCCTACGAGGAGCCCAGCTACCTCGATTTCGGCAAGGATTTCTTCGCCGGCGTGACCTTCAACGACGCGCCCGGTAACCGCCGCATTCTGGTGGGCTGGACCAACGACTGGGCCTACGCCCGCGACGTGCCCACCGGCACCGAGTGGCGCGGCAATTTTGCGGTGCCACGCGAGCTGAGCCTGCGCCGTACCGCTCAGGGCTTGGCGCTGGTGCAGCAGCCGGTGCCGGAGCTGCGCAAAATCGGCAAAGAGGTGCTGACCCTGAAAAACCAGGTCCTCAAGCCCGGCGCGGCCGGCTACGAACTGCCGTTCCGGGGCGAGTCCTACGACCTGGAGCTGACGCTGAAGCCCGGTGCGGCCAAAATACTGACCCTGAATGTGCTGCAGAGCGAAACCGAGCGCACCACGCTCCGCTACGACGTGGCCCGCCAGGAACTGACCCTCGACCGCACCCAATCGGGCAACGTCGCCTTTCACCCCTTGTTCGCCAGCAGCCTTGAATCGGCGCGCGTGCCCCTGCGCGACGGGCAGCTGCAACTGCGGCTGCTGGTGGACAAGTCGGTGGTGGAGGTGTTTGCGCAGGACGGCGAAGTGACCCTCACCGACCTGGTGTTTCCGCGCCAGCACGCTGGTCGCATCACGCTCAGTACCGATGGTGGCCCGGCCCAGATAACCGCCCTGCACCTCGCTGACCTCCGCCAACCCCTGGTGCCTTAATGGTAGTCCAGGGCCTTTCTGCCTCTTTTTTCATTCACTCACTTCCCTACTCCCAATGACGCCACACACTACGCCTACCCATTAAGCCTGCGCCACTGCAGGCTGGCTACGGCCACCTGCGTAGCTGCCGCCAGCAAGCGGCGAGGCCTGTTCTGCCGGGCTGCGGCCTGGTCTGTTGCTTCCGCTTCCAAATGGCACGCCGCGCGTGTCCGAAGCCGGAAGCCTTCGATGGAAACCGGGCTCAACCCCGGCCAGCTTACCCATTCCCACACTTTCACCTTTTCACTTATGAGCCATAACTGGTACAAACAGTACAACTCGGATGTGCAGCCGGCCGCTTTGGCGGGGCTGCGGCATCCTGCGGGCTTTCGGCTGCTGCTACTCAGTATTCTGCTGGTGCTGCTGCCGTTGCTGAGCCAGGCCCAGACCCGCGCCATTTCGGGGCGCGTGGTAGATGCGCAATCCAACGGGTTGCCGGGCGTGACAGTGGTGGTGGCTGGAACTACGGTAGGCACCAGCACCGGCTCCGATGGCCGCTTTGAGCTGCAGGCCCCCGCTACGGCTACCACGCTCAACTTTTCTTTTGTGGGCTACTCTGCTCAGCAGGTCAACATCACCGACAAAACGTCGGTGCAGATAACGCTGCGTGAGGATGCCCAGGCTCTCGGCGACGTGGTGGTAGTCGGCTACGGCACGGCCCGCAAGCAGGACGTAACCGGCGCTGTGGCCGTAATTGGCGAAAAAGACTTCAACCGGGGTACGTTCACCTCGCCCGACCAACTGCTGCAGGGCCGCGTATCGGGCGTGCAGGTGAGCAACAACAGTGGCCAGCCCGGCGGCCCGTCTACCATCCGCATCCGGGGCAACTCGGCCGTGACAGGCACCGGTCAGCCGCTGTACGTGGTGGATGGCGTGCCGCTTGATGGCCGCACCGCCCGGCCCGGCCTGGTAGCCTCAGCCGACGTTGGAGCCGGCGCCGACAGTAACCCGCTCAACTTCCTCAACCCCGATGACATCGAAACCTTCACTGTTCTGAAGGATGCCTCGGCCACGGCCATCTACGGTTCGCGCGCTGCCTACGGCGTGGTGCTTATCACCACCAAAAAAGGCAATTCGGGCGCCCCAGTACTCAGTGTGGGCGCATCCACCGGCTTCTCGACGCTACTACGCCGCCCCGAGTTTCTGAACGCCAGCCAGTTTCGCGAGGCTATCCGCTACTACGGTGTTCCCACCAGTGGCGCCGTTGGCAGCGCCGGTAATCCTGATAAAGGCGGCGATGTAAATGCCCTCGACGAAATTCTGCGCACCGGCTACCTGCAGAATTACAACGTGGCTATGAGCGGCGGCGGCGAAACCGGGCGCTACCGCCTCTCGCTCGGCTACCTCGACCAGAAAGGCATTGTGCGCAAAACTGGCTTCAAAAAGTATAGCGCCAACCTCTCCACCAACTTTCAGTTTTTGGAAAGCAAAAAGCTGGGCGTTGATATAAACATCGCCACCAGTCAGTTCCAAGAAAAGCTGGCCAATATCACAACCGACGCTGGCTTCCGGGGTAGCCTCATCGGGCAGGCGTTGCAGTGGAACCCCACGCGGCCTCTGCGCCGGTCCGATGGCTCCCTTGATGTGGAGGAAGGTTCGGTGGTGAACCCACTGGCCGCCTCGGAGTACTTCAACGACGAGGCGCGGGTAAACACCATATTGGCCAGCATCGCGCCCTCTTATAAGTTCACCGATTGGCTCCAGTACCGGATGCTGCTGAGCGTGAATTACAACTCCGGGGAACGACGCACGTCCATCGACCAGCGCCTCATTACCTATCCCGGCCTACTGGACCAGGGCTTTGCCGCCATCAGCAGCAATGAGCTGATCACCCAGCAAATGGTGCATACACTCAACTTTAATAAGGCAATAGCTACCGACCTGAACCTGAATGCAGTACTTGGCTACGAGTACACGACGTTTTCTAATGCGGGGTTCGGCGTCAGCGCGTATGGTAATCCTGACCCTGCCATAAGAGGATTTGGAGGTTCGCTGGGAACTTTCGGCCTCGACTACACCAACTATCTTCAGGCTTCGGCCGCTGGTAACCGCCGGATCACATCGTTCATTGACCCCTCGTCGGCGCTGCAATCTTACTTCGGGCGGGCCATCTTCAACTTCAAGGACCGCTACGTGCTGACCGGCACCCTGCGCCGTGACGAAAGCAGCAAGTTCGGCCCCGACAACAAAGTGGGCTACTTCCCGTCGTTTGCCGTCGCCTGGGACCTGAGTCAGGAGTCGTTCTTTCCGGCCGAGAAGCTCAGCCAGTTGAAGCTGCGGGCCGGCTACGGCCTGACTGGCAACCAGGAGTTCCCGGCCGGCTCGGCGCAGGGCCGCTTTTCGTTTAATGATAACGGGGCCCAATCCCCACTCAACGCCAGAAACGACGCCCTGAAATGGCAGGCCGATGCTCAGTTTAACGTCGGTGTTGATATCGGAGCATTTGATAACCGCCTCACCTTTGCGGCTGATTATTTCAACAAAGTCACTTCCGACCTGCTCTTTCCTACCGTGCCAGGCCAGCCCGCGCCGCCGGTGCAAACGATTCAGTGGCGCAACTTGGATGGCAAAATCGTGAATAAAGGGGTGGAAATGGCCTTGACCACTGCCTTGGTACGCAACGAGCAAGTAGATGTAGGCTTCAACGTCAATGCGACCTTCATCCGCAACGAGGTGTCGGATTTGGTGGGTGCGCCCATCATAACTGGGGCCATCAATGGGCAGGGCCTGTCGGGGGCTACTTCGCAGCGAATCCAGAACGGGCAGCCCATCAACGCCTTTTATCTGGAGCAGTACCTGGGTATCAATGAGCAGGGAAACTCGAATTATGTCACAGTTGACGGTACACCCAACAGTCCAAGGGTACTGGCCTTCGTGGGCAGCCCCAACCCTACCACGCTGCTGGGCCTGGGTGCCAATGCGCGCTATGGCAAACTCTCCCTTGTCGCTAACATGACCGGGGCCTTCGGTCACTACATCTACAACAACACGCTCAATGCGTTTGGTAACGTGGGCCAGATAGGCGGTCAGAAGAATATTGCCCTCTCTACGTTTGAAAATCCAGTCAAAGAAGCGACCGGCAACGCCGGATCGGCCTCGACGCGCTACCTGGAAAAAGGCGACTTCCTGAAACTCTCCAACCTGACAGTCTCCTACGGCTTTGGCAATCTGGGCAGCTTCGTGAAGGGTGCTCGCGTGTACGTAACGGGGCAGAACCTGCTTGTATTCACTGGCTATGACGGATTTGACCCGGAAGTTAATACGGTGAAGCGCGAGGCTAATCAGGTGCCCTCCTCCGGTATCGACTACCTGCCTTACCCCAGCGCCCGCACGTTTACGTTCGGCGTTAACTTCAATCTCTAACCTCTAATTGAGTCTCACCATGAAATACTCCAAGATTACCGGTGTGGCGGCCCTGCTGGCTTTACTACAGATGGCCAGCAGCTGCGAGATCAACGAAACCCTTGAAGGTCAACTCACGGAGGACCAGATTCCGAGGGGTGACCCTTCAGCGCTGCTCCAGGGCGTATACAATGCCCAACGTGACCCGATTCAGGGCTGCGTGAGCGTATTCGCGCTTCAGGAAGTGTCTACCGACGCCCGTATCATGCCCACGCGCGGCCCTGACTGGGACGACAACGGCAAATGGCGGGCCCTATTCAATCATACCTGGGACCCCAACAATGAGCGGGTGCGCGACACCTTCAACCAACTGGAAGGCATCATCTACTCTTCCACCGACCTGTTGCGCTTCTCGCCAACCACGCAGCAGGCGGCCGAGTCGCGGTTCCTGCGGGCCTGGGCTACGTATCTGCTGCTGGACATGTACGACCAGGTGCTGTACCGCGAACCGGGCGAGGACCTGTCGCAAAATTCCAAGGTCCGAAAGGGCACCGAGGCGCTCGATTTTATCGTGAGCGAGCTGAACATGATTCAGACAGACCTGCCGGATGCACCGGTCAGCCGCGCCACCAAGGACGCTGCCCGGGTGCTGCTGATGAAGTGCTACCTCAACAAGGGTGTGTACGCTAACCGGGCTTCGCCAACTTTTGCCGCCGCCGACATGAACCAGGTAATACGGCTGGCCGACGAGATAATCAACAGCAACCGCTACACTTTCACGACCAACTTCTTCGACAACTTCGCGCCCAACAATACAGCCATTGGCCGTGAGAACATCTTCACCCAGGCCAATACCTTCGGCAACAGCGGCCCCACGCGCGACTTCTGGAAGTTTGTGTCGCACTACAACATGCGGCCCGTGGACGGCTACAATGGTCCGGCCACGACGGCCGAGTTCTACGACCTGTTTGAGGCCACTGACAAGCGCCGTGGTGTGGCCTACGACGTAGCCGGTGGGCCGCCAAATCCTGGCCGGCGTATCAACGTGGGCTTTCTGGCGGGCCAGCAGTACAACCTGACCACCGACGCCCTACTTACCACCCGGGGCGGGGCACCACTGATTTTTACTCGGGAAATCAACCTTTCTGAAACCGGTTCCGACCTGGAAGCCAAAGGTATCCGGCCCGTGAAGTATCCCGTGGACTACACAAGCGAAGCTGCGGGTGGCAACGGTGCCGAGAATGACCATGTGAGCTTTCGGCTGGCCGACGTGCTGCTGATGAAGGCCGAAGCCATCCTGCGTGGCGGCACGCCCACCAGCGCCGGTAGCTACGGTGGCACGGCCCTGGCCATCGTCAACACGCTGCGCACCCATCCTTCGCGCGGGGCCAGTACCTTAGGCTCCCTGAGCCTCGATGTGCTGCTGGCTGAACGGGGGCGGGAGTTGTACGGTGAGTCGTGGCGGCGGCAGGACATGATCCGGTTCGGCCGGTTCCTGCAAGCCCGCAAAGACAAGCCCCAGAGCAACCCTCGGTGCCTGGTGTATCCAGTTCCACAGACCCAGGTAGACGTGAACAGCAACATCACCCAGAACCCCGGCTACTAACGGCCGCGCTTGGTCGCCTTGGCTGAGCAAGCAGCAGACAGCGGTAGTATCTGCTCCTGCGTGCTGGCCTGCTACTTGCCTGGTCGGGGCGACCAGCCAACGTCTAACATTCTCCCGGTAGCACATAGCAGGCCGTTGGTGGCTGCCACTCGGCAGCAGCCAGCGGCCTGTTTGTGTGCGAAGCATACCTGTTGGCGCTTTACCCGCACCTGGGGCACCCGGACGATGCCGGGCTAACTTGCCTTTAGGGGTGCGGAATACGGCTGCGTTTCGTGTTTTGCGGGCCAGGCCGCCGTGGTGCCTGTCCTGCCTTCGTTTACTTATTCTCTTTCCTCATCCTTTCCCACCCGTTATGCCCCGAAATCCGCTCCTGACACTCCCGGTAGCGCTGCTGGCGCTCCTGCTGATAAAGCCGCCGCAAACCGCCGCCCAGGCTATTGCTGCCCCCGACCCTTGGCGTATCACGGCCAGCACCATCGACCCGCGCAACTACTACGGGGCCACGGTGGCCAACGGCATGCTGGGCATTGTGTCTTCGCCGGAGCCGTTTCAGGTGAAGAGCGTGGTGCTGGCCGGGGCCTACGACCAATACGGCCGGGGCCGGGTGAGCAATTTTCTCAACAGCTTCAACCTGCTGAACATGTACCTGGAAGTGGACGGCCGCCGCCTCTCGGGCCGCGACGCCACCAATTTCCGGCAGGAGCTGGACATGCGCCACGCCTCGCTCACCACCACCTTCGACTACGCTGACAAAGCCACCATCAAGTACACCTACTACGCCCTGCGCCAGCTGCCCTACACGGTGCTGCTCGATGTGTCGGTGACGGCCAAAAAAGACGTGAGCATAGCGGCGGCCAGCGTGATGGATGCGCCCGACGCCCTGCGCGACGTGCAGAACTACTACAACGAAATCGACCGGCCGCACGCCACGCTGAGCTTGCTCACGTCGTCGGCCAAGAGCAGTACGGGCAAGCTGCAGCTGTGCGCGTCTACCAGCTTTCTGTTTGGCGAGCCGCACGGGCAGGAGCCGCGCGTCATCCACGAAATGTGGGACAGCAACCAGCACCTGATGAAGTTCAGCAAGCAGCTGAAGGCCGGCCAGACCTACGCCTATGCCGTGGCGGGCTCCAGCATCACCTCGGCCCACCACCAGGACCCGCTCAACGAGGCCGAGCGGCTCACCATCTTCGCCCGCCTGGAAGGCCGCGAGCGGCTGCTAGCGTTTCATAACAAAGCCTGGGACGAACTCTGGCAAAGCGACATCCAGATTACTGGCGACGCCCAAGCCCAGCAGGATGTGCACAGCATGATGTACCACCTCTACAGCTTCTCCCGGGCCGGCACCGACTACTCGCCCTCGCCGATGGGGCTTTCGGGGCTGGGCTACAACGGCCACGTGTTCTGGGACAGTGACCTCTGGATGTTCCCGGCGTTGCTGGTGCTGCACCCTGATATTGCCAAATCGTTGGTGGAATACCGGTTCCGCCGCCTCGAAGCGGCCCGCCGCAATGCCTTTGCCCACGGCTACCAGGGCGCCATGTACCCCTGGGAAAGCGCCGATACGGGCGTGGAGGAAACCCCAGTGTGGGCCTTGAGCGGCCCGTTCGAGCACCACATCACCGCCGACGTGGCCCTGGCGGCCTGGCAGTACTACTGCGTGACCCAGGACAAGGCGTGGCTGCGCGAGAAGGGCTGGCCCATCCTGCAGGCCACCGCCGACTTCTGGGCCAGCCGCGTGGAGCGCAACGGCCCCGGCCACTACGACATCAAAAACGTGGTGGCCGCCGATGAATGGGCGGAAAACGTGGACAACAACGCCTTCACCAACGCCGCCGCCCGCGTAAACCTGCAAAACGCCGCCGCCGCCGCCAAACTGCTCAACCTCCCCGCCAACGCCGACTGGCAGCTGGTGGCCCGCAACATCCCGCTTCTGCAATTCCCGGACGGCGTCACGCGGGAGCACGCCACCTACAACGGCGAGGGCATCAAGCAGGGCGACGTAAACCTGCTGGCATACCCGCTGGGCGTCATCACGGCCCCGGCCCAGGTGCGCAAAGACCTGGAATACTACGAAACCCGCGTCCCGAACGAAGGCACTCCCGCCATGACGCAGGCCATCTTCGCGCTGCTGCACGCCCGCCTCGGCAATGCCGATAAGGCCCGGCTGTTCTTCCAGGATTCCTACGTGCCCAACCTGCTGCCGCCGTTCCGCGTCATCGCCGAAACCAAAGGCGGCACCAACCCCTACTTCGCCACCGGTGCGGGCGGCGTGCTGCAGGCCGTGCTCATGGGCTTCGGCGGGCTGAACATCACGCCCACGGGCATCACCCAAAGCAAAACCACGCTGCCCACCGGCTGGCAATCGGTGAAAATTACCGGCGTGGGCGGGCAAAATAAAACCTACACGACGAACCGCTGAGGCTTACGCTGGCTTCAAAAGTCGGCCCGTATCAACCGCTGAAAAGGTGTGCGCCAACCAAACTGGCGTTGGCTGAAAAAGCAGAAAACCCGGAACCTCACGGCTGTTATCAGCTAAGTGAATTCCGGGTTTTCTCTGTGTGTGAGCCTCTTATTGGACTCGAACCAACGACCTGCTCATTACGAATGAGCTGCTCTACCAGCTGAGCTAAAGAGGCATTTCCGAGGCGGCGTATCCGTCAGGGGCAGCAAAGATAGAAAGCCGGCGGAAATCTACGCAACACTTGGCCGCATTTTTTGTGCGGAATGCTCACGGTGCCCATTGGCTGCTCTGGCGGGAGTGATGCGCGCCCGGAAAAGGCCGCGCCGGATTTTGCGGGCTTTCCGGCATCTTTGTGGTTCCTATGAAAGCACTCCGCAAACTTCTGGTCCGCACGCTTGGCTTCGAGCGCTACATTCGTTTCGTGAGCGGCGTGTACCTGCGGCTGGTGGGCGCAGGCTGGGGCCGGCAGAAATACCCGGAGCTGTTTTTCCTGCAGCAGATCATCAAGCCCGGCTTTGTGTGCCTCGATATCGGGGCCAACCTGGGCTACTACTCGGTGGCGCTATCCAAGCTGGTAGGGCCCGATGGGCAGGTGCTGGCTGTTGAGCCGATTCCGGATTTCCAGGTTATCTGGCAGGACAACGTGAAGCTGAGCGGCCTCGACAACCTCACGCTGCTGCCCTACGCGCTGGGCAGTGAGAACACCACCGTGCAGATGGGCACGCCCGAGCGCAACGGCCTGCTCCACCACGGCATGACCAAAGTAGCTTCCAGCAACCCCGACGAGCACTACGCCCGCACCTACGAGGTGCCCATGCGCGTGCCCGACGACCTGCTGGCCCACCTGCCGCGGCTCGATTTCGTGAAGTGCGACGTGGAAGGCTTCGAGCACGTGGTATTTGCCAACATGCAGGCCACGCTACGCCGGTTCCGGCCGCTCATCCAGACTGAGCTCAACGGGCTGGATAACCGCCGCGCCGTGGTGGCTACTCTGGCCGAGCTGGGCTACAAACCATTTGTGCTGTCGGAGCGTTCTGAGTTGGTACCGTGCACCGAAACCCAGCTCAACAGCGCCGTCACGGCCGATTTCTACTTTCAACCCGCCTAACTCCCGGCTTTTCTATGTTCATCAAAATCCTGCTGGTCTTTCTGGTTCTGGCGTTGGTGGTGCGCTTTGTGCTGCCGCTGCTGATGCGGTATCTGGTAGTAGGCTTTCTGCAGAAGCAGGCCCGCCGCCACGCCCAGCAGTTCGGGGGCGCGCCCTTCGGTGGCGCCGCCCCGCCGCCCCCCGGCCGCGAAGCACCCGGCCAAGTCCACATCGACTACGTGCCACCCACGCCGCGCCGCGCCAAGGACGAGCCCACCGAGTTTAAGGGCGGCGAGTATGTGGATTTCGAGGAAGTGAAGTAGCTGTAGTTGCCCATGAGCCCCGGCGGGGCGGCATATTGGTAGCAGCAACAGTCATTGCAAATACAAAAGCCCCAGCGGGGCGACACCTTATCCACACAGATAAGGTGTCGCCCCGCTGGGGCTTTGATTTTCTTGCTTATACCTTATTACTATCAATATGCCGCCCCGCTGGGGCTTGCGGCTTCCTCGCAATGGCAAATTAAGCGCTGACTCGCCGCTAAAACCCGATGCCAACCCGCAGGCCGGTGCCCACGCGCTGGCCCGACTGCAGGCCGGTATAGAAATCTATGCGCAGCACCTTGAAAACGTGCTCTACGCCCACGCCCAGCTCCAGGTAGTGGCCGGCCTGGGCCGTGGTGAGGTAGTTGAGCGAGGCCACTTCCTGCCACTTCAGCCTACGCAATAGCGGAATTTTGTTGAGGAAGAAGCCGTTGAAATGGTGATTGTAGTGCGCTTCCAGGAAGGCCCGCCGCGTGCTGAACCGGTAGTAGTCGAGCAGCTGGAACTGGCTGAAGTCGGCGGCTAGGTAGGTGCGGTTGCCGCTGAAGTGGCGGTAGTCCATAAACGCGAGCTGCGGCCGGCCCACGAAGCCGCCGGCCGCCACCCGGTAGCTGCTGGTGCCCAGCAGCCCCAGCCCAATAGTCTGCCGAATGCCGGCTTCCAGCAGCGTATAGCGTACATCGGAGCCCAGCACCCCGCCGATGCCCTGCCGCCAGATGCCCGTAAACGTCGGCGACTTCGAGCCCAGGTTGACCTTGCCATTGGGGCGGGTGATGTAGCGCTGGCCGGGCCGGAACGACGCTTCCAGCGTGAAGCCCAGCGCCTGGCTGCGGCCGAAGCTGGTGCCGCCGGGCAGCTCTTCGGCCACCGGATCGTTGGGCGTGAAGGCCACGCCGGGCCGGTCGCGCCATAGTTCGGTGGTGGTGTTTTCCAGCTCCCGCCGCTCGTAGTAGCTCAGGGTGCCTTCCAGCGTCAGGCCGTTCAGCACCTCGGCCTGGTAGCCTAGGCGGGCCCCGTCGCGGCGGTAGGTTTTGGCGTAGTTGCGGTTGTTGAGTAGCGTGTACGTGGTGTTGATGAAGGGCGTGAGCTGCGTGTTGGGGTCGAAGTTCTCGATGGTGCGCCCCACCTGTCCGCTCAGACGGGCCAGCCGCACGGCATCCAGCTGCCAGACGGCTGCCACACTCGGGCTCAGCAGCTTGTTGCTGAACCCGTAGCGCAGCGCCGGCGTGATGGAGTAATACCGCCGGTCGTCGGTGCGCTGCAAGAAAGTGGCCTCCGGATTCAGCACTGTGCCTTCCACCGTGTTGTAGTGCAGGATGTTGAACACCGGCGCCACCGACCACGTTTGTTTGCGGAAGCTGTTGGCATAGGAATAGCCGGTGAGCAGCAGCTTGCCGGCACTCACTTCGTTGCGCACCCGGTCCAGCGAGTCCTGGTAGGGCCGCGAGTTGCGCAGCACCTCAGTGCTATCCTTTACGGTGTAGTCCTTCTGCTCTTCTGCCGTGAGCGGAATCGGGCGAATGTTGTCCCAGTAGCTGGAATCCCGCTCGTTCACGCCTTTTTCCACCAGCATTACCTCTCCGCGCTTCAGCTGCCCGATGCTCAGGTTGGCGGTGTCGCGCTCGGCTAGCTTGGCCTGGCGGCGCACTTCGCGGTTCAGACCGCTGAGCTGCGGCTTCTGGCGCCGGATGTCGGCGGCGGTTTCGCGCGTGACAGGAGCATCGGCGGGCTCGGGCGTGGCGGGTAGAGCCGTGGGGGCGGGGCGGTTGGGGTAGGTGGGTTGCACCCGGTAGTTGCTGAGCACGGCCGTCAGGTAGCCGTTGCCCTTGAAGCCAAACGCCGTGAAGCCCACCGTAATCTTCTGCGACTGTACCACCCACACATCCGACGGGCCGGGCGCAGGCGCAAACAGCTGCTCGATGTGGAAGCTGTCGACGTAATCAAGCTGGGCGTTTTTGTCGAGGTACAGCGACACGGAATGCAACCGCCAAGTGCCATCCACGATGTAGATGTGGCCCGAGGAAAACACGGGGTCGGTGCGGCGGCGTGGCGTCACCCGAATTTTGTGCACCAGCACGCCGCCCTGCTGGCTGCTGCCTTCCAGTTCGTACTTGTAGAACAGCAGGGCCCCGTCGGCAATCGGCGACACAAAGCCGCGCTCCGAGAAGCCGCTTTTCAGTACGTTGTCGTAGAAATTGAGGCCCGCGCCGCGCCCGGCCCGGTTGAAGCTGATGCCTTTGGCGTCGCCGCTCACGCGCGAGGAAATCATGCGCTCCTGCACCACGTTGGGCTGCCGGAAGCTCAGCTCCGACACCGACTCCGAGAGGTAAAAAATGCCCGGCTTGAAGTCGGGCCCGATCTTGACGAGTCCCAGAATCTTGCCCGGCACCTCCAGAAACCGGCCCAGCGCCTTGATGTATGTGCGGGCCTTGAAGGCGGCCACCTCGCGGCGGTGGTAGCGCCGCCACTGCTGGGCCTGCTGGATGATGGCGTAGGCCGGGTCGCGGTCGGAGGCGCGCACCACCACTTCGCGCAGCTTATAGCTTTCGGGCTCCAGCGTCACGTTGAGGGTGAGGGCCGTGTCGCCGCCGGCTACGCGGATGCTTTCAATGCGCGGCTTGTAGCCCACGTACTGAAACACCAGCTCGTACTGGCCGGCCGGCAAACGCAGCTGGTAGTTGCCCTGCTCGTTGGTGGCGGTACTGGTGGTAGTGGTGCGCACGGCCACATTGGCAAAGGCCAGACCGGCGCCGGCGGCATCGGCCACGCGGCCCCGCACTACGCCGCCGCGGGCAGCGCCGGCAACCAATAATAGCAATAGAAACAGGTAGAAACGGGGCATGGAGTAGGTTGGAATGGATGGCTCCAAGATAGATAGAATAGGCAGGCAATAGGTTGTGCGAGGCCGTAAACGGGGGGCGTTTTCGACCAAGCTAGGGGGCTTTTCGACCAAAATCCCAGGCTGCCGCTACTACGCGGCTATTTCTTCCACCACCGGCAATGGCCGCCGGGCCTGCCGGTAGGCGTAAGCGGCGTTCAGGGCCACGCCCAGCAGCACCAGCGCCATGCCCAGGTAGGAGGGAAGGCCGAAGGTTTCGCCGAAGAACGTGTAGCCCAGCCCCAGCGCGTACACCAGCCCCAGGTAGTCGAGGCTGCTGATGGAGGCCAGCGAGCCGGCCTGGTAAGCCTTGGTTTTGTACACCTGCGACACTTGCGTGAGCAGGCCGATGAGCAGCAGCAAACCCCAGTCGTGCCAGCCGACGGGCGTGGTCCAGCGCAGCAGGCAGTAGGCAGCGCAGAACGGCAGCACCACCAGCTGCGAGTAGAGCACCGTCACGAGCGGGTGGGCGCGGTTGCCGAGGCGGCGGATGGCATTGTAGGCCAGCCCGGCGCACAGCCCGGAGGCCACGCTCAGGGCCAGATACAGCGGCGCGATGCGTGTATCCACGCCTTTCACCACCACCACGCCCGCAAACGACACCAGGAAAAACACCCACTGCCAGGGCCGCACCTGCTCCTTCACCAGAAAAATTCCCAGAATAGCCGTGAATATCGGGGCCAGGTACTGCAGCGTAACGGCCGAGGCCAGTGGCAGCACTTGCAGGGTGTAGAAGTACAGCGCCAGCCCCAAAGCCCCTGTCGCGCCGCGCGAAACCAGGTAGAAGCGCGTGCCCGGCTCGCCCCAGGGCCGCACCCGCAGCTGCCGTAGCGCGCCGTAGCTGAGCGCCAACGACAGCACTGACCGGAAGAAAATAATTTCCAGTGGCGGCAGGTGGGGCAGCATCTTCACGCACACATTCAGTAGCGCAAATGCCAGGGTGCTGAGCAGCATGTAACGGACGCCGGGCGTGAGCATGGAGCAAGATAAGAAGTTGCGGAAGCTGCCAGCCACGCCGCCGATAATTCGTCAGCCTAAAAAGCAGCAACCTGTTTCGAGCTGGCAGAACGATTCGGGCGGCGCGGGTGTCGTAAGTTGCCGGCCCGTTGGGCGGGATTTTGCCCTTTGCTAGCTGCTATGAACTCCTTCGAGAAGAAAAAGAAATTCTACACCCCCGCCGAGGCTCTGCAGAAGATTGCCGCCTTCTGCGCCTACCAGGAGCGCAACCAGAAAGAGGTGGAAAGCAAGCTGCGCGAGTACGGCCTCGACGAAGATGAGGCCGGCGAAATTATCATCAAACTAAGCCGCGAAAATCTGCTCGACGAGGAGCGCTTCGCCAAAGCCTACGTGCGCGGCCACTACCGCACCAAGAAGTGGGGCCGCCGCCGCATTGTGCAGGAGCTGAAGCAAAAGGGTATTTCCGACTACTGCATCAAGTCGGGCCTCAAGGAAATCGACGGCGACGAGTACTACCAGAACCTGGTGGACGTGCTGGAAAAAAAGGACCGCCAGGAAAAGGAGCGCAACCCGCGCCTGCGCCGCCAGAAAATTCAGCTCTTCCTCACCGGCAAAGGCTTCGAGCAGGACCTGATAAAAATGGCCCTCGACGACCTGGGCAAAGCTCCGGAAGAGGACGACGACGAATAGAACGAACGAAAAAGACCGTCATGCGGAGCGAAGCATCTCGCCAGTGGCAACTGGCGAGATACTTCGCTCCGCATGACGGTCCTGAGTATCGTTCTGTTCTACCGTTGCGCCGGCCGTAGCGGGTTCTGCATTTGCTTGGTGAGCACCACGCGGCGGCCGGTCATGGTTTCGAGCATGGGGCGCAGGATCTGCTGGGCGTTCTGCTCGGTCTGGGCCAGAATGCCCGATTGCAGGGCGGCGCGGCGCACGTTGGCTTCGGCGTACTTGTAGCCGGCATCCACCAGCTCGGCATCCTGAAAAAAGCCGTTTTCCACGCTGAATACGCGGCTCTGGCTGTGGTCTACCTGCCAGGTGCACAGCTCGGCGGCGGGCAGCGCCACCCGCACCACCGAGTCGCCTTCAAACACTACGTCTTGGGCGCGCACCTTGCGCAGATCCAGGCAGCCGATGGCGTTGCCGGCCACAATGAGGGCCACTTTGGCGTCGGGCAGAAAGCGGTAGGTGCTTTTCTTGTACTCCACCACGTCCTTGAACTGGTAGCGCACCAGCTCCAGCCGGCCCAGGCTTTCCACTTTCTGCAGCACCGTGTTGTGCGTGACTGTGACGCGTGGTGTGGGGTTGAGCGGGTTTTCCAGCTCGCTGAGGGCCGGGCCGATTTTCGTCCAGAGAAACCAGCCCAGCCCCAGCAGAAACAACAGCGGCAGCAAACGGCGAATCAGGAGGGGCAGCGACATGCAAAGCAGGAATTAGAGGAGCAGTAGCCGCCGTATACGCGAAACCGGCCGGTTGCGCCGGCCGGCCCCGCTAGTGCCCAGCCGGCCACCACGCGCTAAGGGCCCCGAACCGCTGCCGGAAGCCTGCCCAGCCCTGCAGGCCGCCGGTGTGCACCGCCACCACCGTGCTGCCCGGCCGGAAATAGTTCTGCCGCAGCAAATCCAGCACGCCCCACAGCAGCTTGCCGGTGTAAATAGGGTCCAGAAGCACGCCGTGGCGGGCCTCAAATTCCTGGATGAAGCGCAGCAGCTCCGGCGAAAACCGCGCGTAGCCACCCAGGTGGTAGTCGGTGCGCAGGTCGTAGTTGGGGAAGGTGCGGCCGGTGGCGGCTTGCGTGAGGGTGTCTATTTCACCGCGCAGAAAGCCACCGTTCTTCAAAGCCGCCACGCCAACGGCCTGCTGGTGCGGCGCCAGGCCCGTGAGCAGCCCGGCCAGCGTGCCGCCCGTGCCGCAGGCCACGCACAGGTAGTCGAAGTCGGTTTCCGCCTGCAGCTCCGTCACCAGCTCGGCGCAGCCGGGCAGGGCCAGCGCGTTGGAGCCGCCCTCCGGCACCACGTAGGCCGGGCCGGTTTCCCGGAGTAACTCCCGCAGGAAATCCGGCTCGGCTTTGCGGCGGTAGGCTTCGCGGCTGAGGTAACGCAGCGCCATGCCATCGGCGGCGGCGCGAGCCAGGGTGGGGTTGAGGGGCGCGGTTTCTTCGCCCCGAATGAGGCCAATGGTGCGCAGGCCGGTGATGCGGCCGGCGGCGGCCACGGCGGCAATGTGGTTGGAAAAGGCCCCACCAAAAGTCAGCAGCGTATGATGGCCCTGTCGCTGGGCTTCCGCGAGGTTGTACTTCAGCTTGCGCCACTTGTTGCCGGGTAGCTCCGGGTGCGCAAGGTCGTCGCGCAGGAGAAGCAGGCGGGCGTTGTAGTCGGTGGGGATTTCCTGGAGGAGCATACGGGGTTTCTCGCAGTGTTGCGCAGTGAAAAAACGCAGTGTCTCGCAGAATTCAGGCGTCAGAACACTGCGCAACACTGCGTTTTTTCACTGCGCAACACTGCGAGAAATTTACACCACCGCCGGGGCTGTTTCCGGCTGCCGCACGGTGTACACCACCAAGCCCAGCAGCACCACAATCAGCAGCACCGACGACACCAGCGACACGGTGTTGCCGATGGCGTATTCCGTGGGCTCAAACTTGAACTCGATGGTGTGGGTGCCGGCCGGCACGGGCATGGCGCGCAGCACGTAGTTGGCCCGCACGTGCGGTACCAGCTTGCCGTCAAGGTAGGCGTTCCAGCCGTCGGCGTAGTAGATTTCCGAGAACACCGCAAAGGCATCGGCGGTGGCCGTAGCGCGGTATTTCAGGGCGTCGGGCGAGTAGTCGGTCAGGGTGATGGTGGAGCCGGGCGCGCTGAAGCTGGTTTTGGCGAGCGGGAATTTGGCCACGTCCACTACTGCGGCGGTAGCCACGCTCAGGTTGCTGAGGGCCGCAATTTCCTGGTCGGGCGTCTGTACTTTCTGGATTTCGTTGACGAACCACGCGTTGCCCAGCGCGCCGGGGTTGCGCTGCACCTGTTCGGGCTGGCTGGGTTGGCCCTGTTGGCCGGGCTGGCCGGGCAGAATCACGTAGCGCGTGTTCAGCATGCTCAGCACCTGGGTGTTGTTCTGCGAAATCTGCCGGTCAATCAAATCCTGGTAGCGGCGCAGCTTGGCGCCGTGGTAGCCCCCGATGCTCTTGTGGAAGTACGAGGTGTTAGCCTCGTTGAACGGGTTGGCCGTGTTCAGCACCCGGTAGCTCTTGTCCTTATCCTGCAGAATCTGTTGGTCGGCGGCCGTGGGCACAAACTGCTGGGCGATGGTTTCGCGCTGGAAGTTGTTGTCGTTGAGGTAGCGCTTATCCACGCCCCACAAATCCACCAGCGTGAGCAACCCTACCAGCGCCGCTGCCATGCCGGCCGACACCTTGCGCTGCAGATAGAACCACAGCGCCCCGAAAGCCAGGGCAATGAAGATGATCGAGCGGAACACGTCGGAGCGCAGCAAAGAGGCCCGGTCCTGGCGCAGCGCGTCCAGCGGGAAGCCCTGCTGCTGCAGCTGCGCATCAATCGGCGACGAGAAATCGGCACCCAGCCCGATCACTAGGGCCAGCAGGCACACGCCCACCGTAATGCCGCCAGCCAGCAGCAGCTTGCGCTTGAGGTCGGCAGTTTCGGGGGCGTCGGTGGTGGTGGCGCCGGCCAGGGCGGCCAGGCTGGGGTGGGTGCTGGCGCCGGCTACCGGCAGCCCGGCGGCGCGGCTCCGCAGCACGCGGGCCAAAGCCAGCACGGCCAGCAGCGGCATGGCCAGCTGCGCAATTACCAGGGCCATGCTCACCGAGCGGAACTTGTTGTAGCCCGGGAAGTAGTCGAACATCAGGTAGTTGAATGTCTCGAAGTTCTTGCCCCAGGCCAGCACGATGGACAGGATAGTGCCCACCAGCAGCCACAGGCGCGTGCGGCGGTCGGCCACGAACAAGCCCAGCACAAACAGGAAGCACACGATGGCGCCCACGTACACCGGCCCGCTCGTCACGGGCTGGTCGCCCCAGTAAGTAGGCATGGCCTTGAGGTACTCCGACAGCTGCCCGGTAGGTACGCCCAGTCCAGTTAAAGCCTGGCCGGTGGCTGAATCATCAGAAAGCTTGGTCTGGGAGGCGCCGCCGTAGAAGTTGGGTACCAGTAGCGTGATGGTTTCGCCCACGCCGTAGCTCCACCCGAAGGCGTAGTCCCGGTCGAGGCCGGATCCGCCGACGGCATCGTCGCCGGAAGCGGGAGCCGCGGCGGGCTGGCCGGGCGCGGTAGGCGGGGGCGTCGTCAGCTCCGACTTGCCGCGGATGCTGTACTTGCCGTATTCGATGGTGGTGTAGAGGCGACCAAAGCTCACGCCCACGGCTAGCAGCGCCGCCACGCCCAGCAGGGCCGTGCGGCTCAGGAAGTCGGGCAAACGCTTTTCGCGGGCCGCGTACACCAGCTCCACCACCCCAAACACCAGCACCAGCAGCAGCAGGTAGTAGGTAATCTGCAGGTGGTTGGCGCGGATGTTCATGGCCAGACCCACCGCAAATAGGCCCGTTCCCAGCCACTTATTACGCCGGAATGCCACCAGCAGCCCTGCCAGCACCACCGGCGCGTAGGCCAGGGCCAGGCTCTTGGTGTTGTGGCCGGCGGCCAGAATCACGAGGTTGTAGCTGGTGAAGCCCAGGGCAATGGCGCCCACGCCGCTCACCACCGGCGAGAGGCCCAGCGCCACAAACAGCACGTAGCCGCACACCAGCGCCAGAAACAGGTTGGCCACCACCGCCGGCAGCCCCAGCGTGAAAATCTTCTGCAGATAGATGCTCAAATCGCCGGGGAAGCGCGTGCTGATCAGGTAGGTCGGCATTCCCGAGAACATGGAATTGGTCCAGAGCGCCTCCTTATCAGTGGCCTCGCGGTACATCTGTGCCTCGTGGGCCCCGCCGTTGAACTGCACGATGTCGTGCTGGCTGAGCGTCTTGCCATCGAACACGATGGGGGAGAAGTATAGCACGGCCAACGCCAGAAACACCAGCACCGCCGCCAAGTGGGGCAGCACCCGCCGCCACAGCGGCACCGCAACAGGCGCCACGGCCGGCGCAGAGAAAACAGTCGTCATTCAGGAGGAAAGTAGGGGCGAAAACTGCCCGAAGGTAACAAGGAAACCCGACGGGAACCTCACATTCGCCTCACCCCCTAGCCCCCTCTCCTGCAGAGAGGGGGGACTAGCTGTAGTCGCCTCACCCCCTAGCCCCCTCTCCTGCAGAGAGGGGGGACTAGCTGTAGTCGCCTCACCCCCTAACCCCCTCTCCTGTAGAGAGGGGAGACTAACCTTAGTTCTAGCGCTACACTGCTCCTTGCCTTTGGGAGAAGGGGACCGGGAGGATGAGGCACCTAGAGCTAGAAAACTACAGACTAGTTTCCCTCTCCACGGGAGAGGGGCTAGGGGTGAGGCAACTACTGCTATGCCGCATTTCAGACTAGACGCTAACGCTCCGCTTCGCCGGCCAGTTGTACAGCACCACCGACGCCAGAATCACGCCGTAGGCCACGCCCTGCACCGCCGTGGCGGCCTCCCCGAAATACCAGAACGCCAGCGCGAAGCTCACAATCGGATTCAGATACATCAGGATGCCCACCGTGCCCGAGGGCAGCACGTTCAGGGCGTATAGGTTCAGAAACAGCGGCAGCACCGTAAACACCACGCTCAGCAGCGTCGCTACCAGCAGCAGGTGCGTATCGTGCAGGCCGGCCAGGGGCTGGGCGCCCAGCAGCGGGGCCAGCGGCAGAATCAGGGCGGCGGCCAGGGTAAGCTGCACCGTTAGCAGCACCAGCCGGTCGTAGCCCTGCAGGCGGCGCTGCGTGATGAGGTAGAAGGCGTAGGTGAAGGCCACCACCAAACTCATGCCCACCGTGCGCAGGTCGCCGGCGCCCAGCAACGCGCAGCTCAGGGCGCTCAGCGCAATGGCCGCCCATTGGTTGGGCCGCAGCTTTTCGCGCAGCAGCACAAAGCCCAGCAGCGCCGTCAGGATGGGGCAGATCAGGTAGGCAAACGAGCCGGCCTGCACGCTCACCTGGTTCACCACATAGATAAAGAGCAGCCAGTTGGAAGTCAGCAGCACGCCGCCCAGCCCCGTGCTGACAGCCACCGCGCGGCGCTCCGCCACCGGGGCCGCCTGCCACTGCTGCCACACGGCCCGCACCGCCGCCCGCCGCCCCAGCCCATGAATGAGCAACAGCACCAGCAAGGAAATCAGGATGCGGAAAAACAGGATCTGCCCGCTGGCGTAGCCGTGCAGCCACCGCAGCGGAATCGGGAAGAAGCCCCAGATAAGAAAGGCGGCCAGAGCGGCCAGATGATGACGGGAAAGTTTCAAAGCGAACCGAAAAAGCAAAACAAGCCGCAAAGATACTCCCGAAACCGGCCGGCAACACCGTGCCGGCCGCACAGGCAGAACGCCTCGGTCTGGGGCTCACAAGTCCTGCGCCCCCGCTAACCTGTCACTTCTCTCCTGTTACCTGTTACCTCCTGTACCTTTGCCCCATCATGCTCGATTTCTCTGCCGACCTGCCCGTTCTCACCAGTGGCACCCTGCTGCTGACCCCGCCCGCCCCCGCGCCCGTCCAGACCCTGCTGCTGGACAGCCGCCGCGTGGGGCAGGCCGGCGGCAGCGTGTTTTTTGCGCTGCGCGGGCCCCAGCACAACGGCCACCGCTACCTGCCCGAGCTCTACCAGCAGGGCGTGCGCCTGTTTGTGGTCGACAGCGAAGCCGACATTCCGGGCGGGCTGCTAGCGTATCCGGGCAGCGGCTTCCTGCTGGTGCCGCAGGTGCTGGCCGCGCTGCAGGCCGTGGCCGCCGCCCACCGCCGCCACTTCCGGCTGCCCGTGCTGGGCATCACCGGCTCCAACGGCAAAACCATCGTGAAGGAGTGGCTCTCGCAGCTGCTGGCCCCCGAGGAGCGCATCTGCAAAAGCCCCCGTTCCTATAACTCGCAGGTGGGCGTGCCGCTGAGCGTGTGGGAGCTGAATGCCCGCCACACGCTGGGCATCTTCGAGGCCGGTATTTCTGAGCCCGGCGAAATGGCCCGGCTGGCGGCCGTCATCCAGCCCACGCTGGGCTTGTTCACCAACCTGGGCACCGCCCACGACGCTGGCTTTGCCTCGCCGCAGCAGAAGGTAGAGGAGAAGATGCAGCTGTTTCAGGACGTGGATACGCTCTTCTACTGTCTCGACCACCCGCTGATTCACGAAGCCGCCCGGCGCCACCTGCCCGCGCACCGCACCTTCACCTGGAGCCGCCAGCACCCGCATCTGGCCCACGTGGCCGTGACGGTGGCCGAGGCCAGCGCCGACCGCACCGTGGTGCGCGTGGCCCTGGCCCGCCCCGTGCCGCAGGAGCACACCTTCACGCTGCCCTTCGCCGACGAGCCCTCCGTCGAAAACGCCCTCCACGCGCTGTCGGTGCTGCTGTGGCAGCAGCTGCCCGCCGCCGAAATCCAGCACCGTCTGGACCGGCTGCAGCCCGTGGCCATGCGCCTAGAAATGAAGCAGGCCCTCAACGACTGCTACGTCCTCGACGACACCTACAACAACGACCTGGCCGGCCTCGCCCTGGCCCTCGATGCCCTCACTCGCCAGCTGCAGCGCGGCCGCCGCACCCTCATCCTCTCCGACGTGCTCGAATCCGGCCTCGCCGGCCCCGACCTCTACGCCCGCGTGGCCGCTTTGCTGCACACCCACGGCGTGGCCCGCCTCGTCGGCATCGGCCCCGAAATCCGGCTGCACCAGGCCGCTTTCGACGGGGTAGAAGCGGTGTTTTACGATACCACCGAGGACTTTCTGCGCCACTTCCAGCCCGATACGTTCCGCCGCGAAACCATTCTGGTGAAGGGGGCGCGCCGCTTTGGCTTCGAGCGGATTGTGGCAGCGTTTCAGCAGAAAATCCACGGTACGGTGCTGGAAGTAAACCTCGATGCGCTGGCCCACAACCTCAACTTCTACCGCCGCCGCCTGCAGCCCGGCACCCGCCTCATGGTGATGGTGAAGGCCTTCGCCTACGGCAGCGGCTCGTCGGAAGTCGCCAACCTGCTGCAGTTCCACCGCGCCGACTATCTGGCCGTGGCCTACACCGACGAGGGCGTGGATTTGCGCCAGCACGGCATCAGCTTGCCCATCATGGTGATGAATCCCTCGCCGGATGCCTTCCAGAAGCTGCGCCAGTACCAGCTGGAGCCTGAAATCTACTCCTTTGAGCGCCTGCACGACTACCTGCGCGCCGCCCAGGAGCAGCCGCTGCCGCCCATCCACCTCAAGCTCGATACCGGCATGCGCCGCCTCGGCTTCGCCGAAACTGACCTGCCCGAGCTGACCGCGCTGCTGCGCGAAAACGCCGCCCACCTGCGCGTGGCCAGTGCCCTCACCCACCTGGCTGGCGCCGACGAAGAGCAGCACAACGACTTCTCGCGGCAGCAGCTGGCCGCCTTCCACCGCATGACGCCGGTGCTGGAAGACGTGCTTGGCTACCCCATCCTCAAGCACGCCCTCAACTCGGCCGGCATCCTGCGCTTCCCGGCCGCCCACGCCGACATGGTGCGGCTCGGTATCGGGCTCTACGGGGTGGAGGCCAGCGGCCAGGAGCCGGATGCGCTGCAGCCCGTGAGCACGCTACGCACCACCGTGTCGCAGGTGAAAACGCTGCCGCCTGGCGAAACCGTCGGCTACGGCCGCCGCGGCCAGGCCGCCGACTTCGAGCGGCGCATTGCCACGCTGGCCATCGGCTACGCCGACGGCTACGACCGGCGCTTCGGCAACGGCGCGGGCGAGGTAGTTATCCGGGGCCAGCGCGCGCCCATCATCGGTAACGTGTGCATGGATATGTGCATGGTCGACGTCACGCACATCAGCGCGGCCCAGGCCGGCGACGCAGCCGAAATTTTCGGCCCCAGCCTGCCGCTGCCTGAGCTGGCGGCCCGCATCGGCACCATTCCTTATGAGCTGCTGACCAATGTGAGTGAGCGGGTGAAGCGCGTATTCGTGGCCGAATAAGAGTCTGCCGCCCAGTATAACCTTATCTGGGAAAAATTTGGATAATAATAATATAATCAATTGCGCTGCCTGTGTATCTTGCAACCAAATGAAGCAGGCAGTGTCCTATATAGTAGTGGATTAAGTTTCACTGAAACCTGATTTTGTGTTCTTATTTTTTGGTTGCTTTCTATGATGATTTCTACTTTTGCGCGTCTGACCCGCCACTGGCTCTGCCTGGTACTGCTTTGGAGTATAGCCGGATCTGCGCAGGCAGCCGCGCCAACTTCCCTGGACGGACTCTGGAAAGGTCCCCTCAAGATGCCCGGCGGCGAACTGGAGGTAGTTTTTCGACTGGTGAGTCTCACCGGCGGCGAGTATTTTGCCACTCTGGATGTGCCGCAGCAGCGCGTGAGCCGTATGGCGGTGCAGGTGCAGGTGCACGGCGACACCGTAATTCTGGCCGCTGAAGAAGCCGGCAGCCGCTTCATCGGCCGGCTGGCGGCGGGCGGCAAGCAGGTAACCGGTACCTGGTACCAGCCTGGCCACGAGTCGTCGCTGACGCTGAGCTTTTCGCCGGCTGCTATCAACACGGCCCCCAAAGCGCGCCTCACCCCGCCCTATCGTGAAGAGGAAGTGTCTTACACCAACGAGCAGGTGAACCTGAAACTGGGCGGCACGCTTACGGTGCCGGCCGGCGAAGGCCCGTTTCCGGCGGTCGTGCTGGTGTCGGATGCCGGCGCCCACGACCGGGATGCCACCACCGGTGAGTACCGCCCGATGGGCATTCTGGCCGATTATCTCACCCGCCGCGGCATTGCCGTGCTCCGCTTCGACGACCGGGGTATGGGCGCTTCCGCCGGCGATTTTTCCACGACCATTGCCAGCGAGCTGGTGGGCGACGTGCAGGCCGGCCTGAAATTGCTACGCAACACACCCAAGATAGACACCACACATATTGGCGTAATTGGGCACGGCGAGGGGGGCAACGTGGCCCTGCTGACGGCCAGCCAGCCCTTGCCGCCGGCTTTCGTCGTGACCCTGGCCGCGTATGGGCTGCCCGGCAACCAGCTGGTGCTGGAGCAGCAGCGAACGGTACTCCGGGCCATTGGGGTAAAGGAAGTCGACGTGCTGGCCTTTAGCCAGCAGCAGCAGGCGTTGCAACAAGTGGTGCTGCGCACCCCCGACGTGAAGCTGGCTCAAACCCAATTGGTGAAAATGATGCGCGCCAATGATGCGAACCTGGATACGCTCACCGCAAAAAACCGCGCCATCGACCTCACCTCTTTCCGCTACCGCAGCCTGCTCCGCTTCAACCCCGGCATCCTGCTCAACAAAGTGAAGTGCCCGGTGCTGCTGCTCAACGGCACTGCCGACCTGGAGGTGCAGGCCGACACCAATCTGGACGCGCTGAGCCTGGCCCTTGAGAAGAACATGCGGGTAACCCGCAAAAAGCTGTTTGGTGTCAACCACCAGTTTCAGGCCGACCCCGCCAACTGGGCCCTGGTGAACGGCCAGCGGCAGGAAACCTTCTCGCCCGTAGCTCTGGAAGCCGTGCGCAGCTGGATAGTGAGCCACGCGAAGTAGCCCGAGTAGCCTGGCTTTTCCGGTTCTCTGCTTACTAGAAGACCATATTCGCTTAGCTCGCCCTCTAAAACTATTCGTCCCGCTCTGTGCAGTAATCTGCGTGGGGCGGGACGAATGGTTTTGGGGCAGGCTGGCCGACACCATCGTATCCTGGTAGAAGGCGCGGCCTCATAACCAGCCACTCTCGCAGATGAAGCCAAGTAGCCTCTATTCTCAATAGAACTATTATGTTCTTATATATAAGTATTTATAATATGAGTGAAATATTATACCGCTTTAGTCAATTCATTCAGAAAAGTTGATATATTTGTTTGTCCAGATTCGGGAAATGCCTTTCAGGTAGATTTACCCTTTGGCCGCATGCTATATACCACTTCGCCACAGTGGCCGATGATAGAGCAAGAGGCGAGAAAAAAACATGGATCTAGCCGGTTTATTTGGCTATCAAATAATAGTCTGATACAGGATGTTGTTCGTCGCCTATAGAAGGCTGTTGAACTGAAATGCCGAAACGCCGCTCCTCGGATTTCTACTTTTGGTACAGGCTGGCGCCCCGGAACGAGGCGTCACCTCCTTACCGCTCTGCTCTTACTCCTTTCCCTTATTCTGATGAATAAAATCCCTACGCGCGCTGTACTCTGGCTGATTACTGTTCTGTGTTTGCTTGGGCTGCCTGCATTTGCCCAGAGCAATAGTGCCACGCTTGTTGGCAGCAGCGACACGGATAAGAACGAAGCATTGGCAGGTACCACCATTGTGGTAGTGCACGTACCCACGGGGGTGCGGCGCACTGTCGTGTCTGATGGCATAGGAGCCTTCACCTTGGCCGACTTACTGCCTGGTGGCCCCTACACTATTTATATCACCCAGCTTGGCTACAAGAGCCAGCTGCTCACCAACATGTTTCTGAAAGGTGGGCAAACCACTCAGCTTCCGGTAAGGATGACGGAATCAGCCACGGCGCAGGAAGAGCGCCGTAGCACAGGCTCCTCCCGGAAGAAGCAGATAGGCTTCATCAAGGGGTAGTGTTGGTTGATAATCAGCTTCGGCTTCTCGTCCTGCTTCCTATGAAAACTTCTGTTTGCCTACGATTCCTGCGCGGTTGTCTGGTGCTGCTGCTATGGGTGATGGCCGGTTCGGCTATGGCCGCCCCCAGTCTGGACGGTCTGTGGAAAGGTCCACTCAAGATGCCGGGCGGCCAGCTGGAAGTTATTTTCCGATTGGTCAGCCTCGCCGATGGATCCTACTTTGCTACTCTGGATGTGCCCTTGCAGAAAGTAAGCCGCATGGCAGTGAAAGTAGACGTGCGCGGCGACACCGTGATATTTGCGGCCGAAGAAGCTGGCAGCCGGTTCATCGGGCGGGTAGCCTCAGGCGGCAAGCAGGTAGAAGGTACCTGGCAGCAGCCCGGCTTTCAGGTACCCCTCACGCTGTCGTACGCCGCGCCGGCCATCAGCACTGCTCCCAAAGCCCGCCTGACACCGCCTTACCGCGAAGAGGAGGTAGCGTATTCCAACGTGGCGGTCAGCCTGCGTCTGGGTGGTATGCTCACGGTGCCGGCCGGGCCAGGCCCGTTTCCGGCCGTAGTGCTGGTGTCGGATGCCGGCCCGCACAACCGCGACGCTACGGTGGGGGAGTACCAGCTCATGGGCGCCCTGGCCGACTACCTCACGCGCCGCGGCATTGCCGTGCTCCGCTTCGACGACCGGGGCGTGGGCATCTCCACCGGCGACTTCGCCCAGGCCACCACGGCCGCGCTGGTCACCGACGTGCAGGCCGGCCTGAACTACCTGCGCACTCGTTCCGAGATAAATCTGTCGCAGATTGGGGTGATTGGGCACGGGGAGGGCGCCAATGTGGCCTTGCTGGCGGGCACGCAGCCGCTGCCGCCGGCCTTTGTGGTGTCGTTAGCGGGCTACGGGGTACCCGGTACCACGCTGGCCCTGCAGCAGCAGGCGGCGCTTCTCCGCTCCCTGGGCACCGAAACCGCCCAGATAGAGGCTGCCACCAAGCGCCAGCAGGCCATGCTGGAAATCATCAGCCAGACACCCGACGAGGCGCAGGCCCGCGCCATTGTGGCCAATATGCTGCGCCAGAACAACATGGCCATTGACGCCGAGGCTGCCCAGGCCAGCGCCGCCGAGCTGACCTCGTTTCGATACCGGTATTTTCTGGGCTTCAACCCCCTGGAGCACTTGGCCGACGTGAAATGCCCGGTGCTGCTACTCAACGGCGCTGCCGACCTATATGTGGCAGCTGATGCTAATATGGGGGCGTTGGCCAAGGCTCTGAAAGCCAACCGCGACGTCACCAGCAAAAAGCTGCCGGGCGTAAATCACCTGTTCCAGCCCGACCCGGCCGAGTGGCCCATCGTGAATGGCCAGCCGCGCGAAACCTTCTCGCCGGTAGCCCAGGAAACCATCCGGTCTTGGATTGTGGCACACACGGCGGCCAAATAGAATCCGCTGAAAAGAGGAAGTTTGGTACCTTCCGCCCCGGAACCCACTACCTACTTCTTTCCCTTATTCCATGAAAAAGACCCTTCTGTCTGCGCTGGCAGCTACCGCCCTGTTGGCTTCGGCCTGCAGCGACCTCAAGAAGCCCGAAGAGAAAGACCAGCTTTCGGAAGCTACCAACGACACGGCCGTGGTAGCCAGCAATGGCACCACCGTAGCCGATGCCGCCGCCGGTGCCGCCAACGCCGCCGATGCCGCCTGGGACATGACCAAGGCCCAGCTGGCCAACGAAACCTACGAGGAAATCGACCTGCCCGAAGTAACCGTGCGTGGCAACGAGAAGTACAGCGTGTACGGCCTCGAAGAGAAAGTGCTTTTCGACACTGATAAGGCCGAAATTAAGCCTACTGCTACCCGCGCCCTGTCGGAAATTGCTGCTTCCATTGGCCGCCGCTACGGCAAGAGCCAAGTGCGCGTACTCGGCTTCGCCGATTCGCGCGGCGACAAGAGCTACAACAAGGAGCTGAGCGCCAAGCGCGCCGACGCCGTGAAGAAGTGGCTGGCCATAAACGGCGGCATGGGTGACGCCCGCGTCAGCATCGAGCCCATGGGCGAAGCTGCTCCGGTAGCCTCCAACGCCACCGCCGAAGGCCGCCAGGCCAACCGCCGCGTGGAAATTGCCGTCATCAAGTAAATCACTGATTTGCGCTGATTGAGGTGATTTCGCTGATTTTTTGACGCGTTGCTGTCAGCAGGAAGCCAACAAACAGAAAAGGCCGCTTCAGATGAAGCGGCCTTTTCTGTTTGTTGCTGGACGTCGAGAGCGAAGCGTCAAAAAATCAGCGAAATCACCTCAATCAGCGCTGATCAGCGATTAGTCTTTGATCTGGTCTACTTCGGCCTTGATCATAGCGTTGTAGCGCTGGCCGTTGCTGGAGAGCGTGAGCAGGCTCCAGCCCTTGCCCATGGTGTAGCTCCAGGTGCGGCTCTCCTTGAACTCGAAGGTGGGGCGCATGATCTGGCCGTAGGGCGTGTAGGTGTCCATGAAGTTGGTGGTGTAGAACTTGTCACCGCTCACAATCCACTCCATGGCCACGAAGAAGCCTTCCTTGGGTGCCTCGATGTTGTACTGGTTCAGGTCGACGGTGTACCAGGCGCCGCCTTTCGGGGCCGATACTACTACGTTTTCGGTAAGCAGGTCGGTGTTGGGCGAGTTGTAGTTGCCGTCGGCTTTGTAGAGGCGCACGCGGAACGGTTCGCGGGGAAAGCCGTTTTCGCCGATGTAGAACGACACCGAACGGACGTTGCCGAGCGTTTTGCCTTTGTCATTCTTCACGAAGAAGGCGTACTGGCTGCCTGGCATACCCTGGATCATGCCTTCGCCGGGCGTGCTCGACTTCGAGCCCAAAGCCAAATCCTTGATCTTGTTACCTTTAACCGTCACGTTACCCAACTCGACAACGCGCTTGGGCACTTCAATAATGAGGTCGGTCTGCGATACGCCCCGCTTCACGGCCACGGCCATACGCTTATAGCCCAGGGCCAGCACGATAATGGAGTCGATGGCACTTTTCTCGGGCGTCGCCATCTGAAAAAAGCCATACTCGTTGGTCAGGGCGCCGGTTTGCTCTTCCTTCAGTCCGATGGAGGCAAAAGGAATGGGTTCCTTGGTTTTCTGATCGACGATGCGACCCGACAAACGGTTCTCCTGGGCCATACCCAGCGCCGGGAACAACAGCAAAAGGGTAAAAAATGCGAGTAAGCGTTGAAGCATGGTTAGGCAGAATAGTGTTGTATGCCAAAATTAAAATGATAATACCAATTCCCATCATGCCGTCTTTAAATATTCCTAAAGATGCAATTGCGAAAAGGAATAGTGCTAGCCTGATACAAGCCGCTTTATTTCAGGTCCATAGTGCCGGCCCAAACGGAAGCCCCAAACAGAGTGGATAGAAGCGTTTGTTGGCCGAAACATAAATGGGTAGTACCTTTGTTTAAAGCAAGTCTAAATAACTCCGCTCCTATGTCTGCCACCCACGCTCCCGTTTCCCCTGTTCCAGTTCCGCCCCAGCGGAGCGTGAAAGACCTGCGGCTGGGCGAGAGCGGCACTATCTGCTGCCTGCAGGACCCGGAAATGGCGCTCAAACTGCTGGAAATGGGCTGCATTCCGGGCACCCAGGTGCGGCTCAACAGCCGGGCTCCGCTGGGCTGCCCAATCACGCTGGTGGTGGGCGAAGCGGCCGACTACACCCTGTCGCTGCGCGTGAGTGAGGCGGCGACCATTCTGCTCAAAGAATAGCCCAGCGTATGCGTAGTGCCGGAATCCGAACCGCCCCGAACGGGCAGGCTGCCTCGGCGGCTGCGCTGGAAACGGCTGCCGCGCACCTGCCCGGCCAAACCCGCCTGACCCGGATTGCCCTGATCGGCAACCCTAACTCCGGCAAAACGTCGCTGTTCAACCAGCTGACCGGGCTCAACCAGAAGGTGGGCAACTTCCCGGGCGTGACCGTGGACCGCAAAACCGGCATCAGCCAGCTGACGCCGCAGCACCGCGCCGAAATAATTGATTTGCCCGGCACCTACTCGCTCTACCCCAAGAGCCTCGACGAGAAGGTGATTACCGATCTGCTCTACGATCAGACGTCGGGGCAGTACCCGGATTTCGTGATTGTGACGGCCGACGCCAGCAACCTGCGCCGCAACCTGCTGCTGTTCACGCAGCTCGCCGACCTGGGACTGCCGGCCGTGCTGGCCCTGAACATGATGGACGTGGCCGAGCAGCACGGCATCAGCATTGATCTGGTGGAGCTGCAGCGGGAGCTGGGCGTGCCCGTCATTCCGATGAATGCCCGCAAAGGCATCGGGGTGGCGGCCCTCAAGATTGTGATGGCCCAGCAGCTGGATGCGCCGGCCGTATCGTTCTACGAGCCTGCGCCGGAGCTGCTGCCCATGATCCGGCAGCTGCGCGACTACTTCAACCTGCACAACGACTACCTGGCGCTGCACTACGCCCACCAGGGGCGCCATATCAGCTTCCTCACGCCCGACCAGCGCGCCTACGTGGCCGGGCTGGTGGCGAAATACGATTTTGAGCCCACCACGCGGCAGGCCCAGGAAACCATTGCCCGCTACGCCCGCATCAACGAGCTGCTGCTGAATGCCGTGTCCGTGACGCGCACCGAGCGGGCGGAGCCGTACAGCAACCGCATCGATAAGGTGCTCACGCACCGGGTGTGGGGCTACCTGATTTTTATACTGGTGCTGTTTCTGCTGTTTCAGGCCGTATTCGCCTGGGCCAGCTACCCCATGGAGCTGATTGATCAGGGCGTGGCCTGGATCAATGGCCTCATCCAGACCAATTTCGATGGCCCGCTCATCAGCCTGCTTACGGAGGGTGTGCTGGCCGGTCTGGGCGGCGTGCTGATCTTCATCCCGCAGATTGCGCTGCTGTTTGCCTTCATTGCGGTGCTGGAAGAAACCGGCTACATGGCCCGCGTTACGTTCATGATGGACCGCATCATGCGTAAGTTCGGACTCAACGGCAAAAGCGTGGTGCCCCTGATTTCGGGTATGGCCTGCGCGGTGCCGGCCATCATGAGCGCGCGCACCATCGAAAACCGCAAAGACCGGCTCATCACCATCTTCGTGACGCCGCTCATGAGCTGCTCGGCCCGCATTCCGGTGTACACCGTGCTGATTGGGCTGGTGGTGCCCGACCAGCCGGTGCTGGGTATTTTCAACCTGCGCGGCGTGGCCCTGATGAGTCTGTACCTGCTGGGCTTCGTGTCGGCGGTGGGTTCGGCCTGGCTGATGAAGCTGTTTATGCGCACTACGGAGCGCAGCTACTTCATTATGGAGTTTCCGGTGTACCGCTGGCCGCGCTGGAAAAACGTGGGCCTGACCATCGTGGAGAAGGTGAAAGCCTTCGTATTTCAGGCCGGTAAGGTGATTATGGCCATTTCGGTGATTCTGTGGGTGCTGGCCTCTTATGGACCGGGCACGGCCATGGAGCAGGCCGAAAGCCAGGCCCGCCGCGTGGCGCAGACCCAGGGGCTGGCGCCCGCTGAAACCGAAAGCCGGGTGGCGTCGCAGAAGCTGGAAAGCTCCTACGCCGGCCACTTCGGCCACTTCATCGAGCCCGCCATCCGGCCGCTGGGCTTCGACTGGAAAATCGGCATTTCGCTGCTCACTTCCTTCGCCGCGCGGGAGGTGTTCGTGGGTACCATGAGCACCATCTACAGCGTGGGCCAGGATGCCAACGAGCTGACGGTGCAACAGAAGCTGGCCGCCGAAAAAGACCTCAACGGGCAGCCGTTCTTCACGCCGGCCCGCTCGGCTTCGCTGCTGGTGTTCTACGTGTTTGCGATGCAGTGCATGAGCACGCTGGCCGCCACCTACCGCGAAACCAAAGGCTGGCTGTGGCCCTTGCTACAGCTGTTCTACATGACGGGCCTTGCCTACGCCGCCTCGCTGCTGGTGTATCAGGTGCTACGGTAACAGGGGAGAGAAACTGTCATCCTTCGCAAGCTCAGGATGACAGACGATTTACCCCCTACGTCCCTATCAGAAACACGGCGGGCTGTTTGTGGATTTCGGGCAGGCCGGCTTTGCGCCAGCCGGCTATGGTGTCGGTGCGGACGTACTCGTTGGGGGCAGTGAGGCTGGCGGCAATGCAGAGGCGGGTGCTGCCGCTGAGCTGGCTGAGCAGGTCGTCGAGCAGCTGCATATTGCGGTAGGGTGTCTCGATGAACAGCTGGGTCTGGTGCTGGGCCTGCGCCAGCCGCTCCAGCTGCTTGATGGCCGCCGCCCGCCGGGCCCGCTCAATGGGCAGGTAGCCGTGAAACGTGAAGCTCTGCCCATTCATACCCGAGGCCATAAGCGCCAGTAGCAGGCTGCTGGGCCCCACCAGCGGCACCACCCGAATCCCGAGCTGGTGCGCCGCCCGGGCCAGCTCGGCACCGGGGTCGGCAATGCCGGGGCAGCCGGCCTCCGAAATCACACCCGCATCCTGGCCGGCCAGCACAGGCTTCAGCGCCTCCTGAATTTGGGCCTCCGTGCTGTCTTTATCGATGACGCTGACCTGCAGCTCCTCGATAACGTGCTGCGGCGCCACACTCTTGATGAAGCGCCGCGCCGTACGGGCGTTTTCCACCAAAAAGTACCGCAGCGCCGCTACGTGCGTCGCAATCTGCGGCGGCAGCACCTGCGTGGCCGTGTCATCGGCCAGAATGGTGGGGATAAGGTAGAGCGTGCCGGTTTTCAAGGGCGTGGGTGGGTTGAGTCGATGAATAGATAAAGTGCCGGAACGCCAGTGCTACGAAGGCAGCTTAGCTCCCGACAAAAGCCGCTACCAGCTGGAACACTTCTTCCGGTTTTTCGGCATGCACCCAGTGGCCGGCATCCAGCACCGTTTCCACCTGCGAGTTTGGGAACAGGGCCGGAATGCCGTGCAGCTTGTCGTCGGGGGAGATGTAGTCGGATTTGCCGCCGCGGATGAACAGGGCCGGCTTCAGAAACGGCTGTGGCGCACTGATTTCGGCCCCGATGGCGGCGATGTGCTGGGTGAGAGCCGGCAGATTCTGCCGCCAGGCAAAGGCATTGTCTTCTTGGCGGTAGAGGTTTTTGAGCAGGAACTGGCGCACATCGGGCCAGCGAATATGTTGGGCCAGCGCCTCATCGGCCTGCTGGCGGCTTTGCAGGTTGGCCAGCGGCACGGCGTTCAGGCCCGCAATAATGTCGTCCTGGTGGGCCATGTCGGAAAGGCGCGGGGCAATGTCCACTACAATGAGCCGGGCTAGGCGGTCGGGATGGTCGAGGGCGAAGCGCATGGCGGCTTTGCCGCCCATGCTGTGGCCCATCAGGGTAGTGTCGGGGCCGAGGCCGAGGTGGTCGAAAAGGGCCGATACGTCCTGGCTCATCAGGTCATAGCTGTGTTCGGGGCTATGAAACGAGCGGCCGTGGTTGCGCAGATCCACGCTAATGACGCGGTGGCCGGCGTCGGCCCAGCGGCGGGCCAGGGTTTGCCAGTTATCGAGGGTGCCAAACAGGCCGTGGAGAATGACCAGCGGCGCACCCTGGCCTTGTTCGCGGAAATGAAGCAGCATAGCAGAGTCGGTAGGAGCCCGCAAAGGTCGGGAGCCGGCGCCACATGTGCACGGCGGCAGCTACGCGGCCGGGCGGTCCGGAAACTGAATCTGCACCACGGTGCCCTGGCCCAGCGTGCTTTCTACGGTGAGCGTGCCGTGCAGACGCTCCACAAAGGCCCGGCACAGCGGCAGGCCCAGGCCGGTGCCCGAGCGGGAATTATTGCTGTTGGATACCGACACCATCATGGGCGAGCTGCCGCTGTCGCGCAGCAGGGCATCCAGCTGCTCGGCCGGCATTCCCCGGCCCGAATCCGCGACGGTGAGCAGCACGCGGTTGTCGGGCATGGCGGCGGCGTCGAGCTGGATGTGGCCCCCGCTGGGTGTGAATTTCAACGCGTTGCCCACCAGATTGCGCAGAATCGTACGCGTCATGTTCAGGTCCGACCATACCTGCAGGCCGGGCGCTTCCGACGCAATCAGCCGGATCTGCTTGGCCTCGGCGGTGGTGCGGTACAGCTCCTCAATTTCCGTAAACAACTCATCCACCGACAGCCATTCGGGCTGGCTGACTAGCTCGCCAGTCTGGCTGACGGCCCAGCTCAGCAGGTTGTCGAGCAGGCTGTTGAGGCTGTTGGCCGACTGCCGCACCAGCGCGGGCAGGCGGCGTAAGCCCTTTTCGTCGCCCTTGCGCAGGTAAAACTCAATGAGCTCCGTCACGCCGACGAACGACGTAACGGGGCCGCGCAAATCGTGCGCCACTACGGCGTAGAGGCGGTCTTTGGAGGCGGCTACCTCGCGCAGCTCGCGGGTGGCCTGGTGCAGCGCTACATTGTTGGAGGCCAGCGCTGCCCGGCTCTGGCGCAGCTTCCAGTACAGGAAAAATACGCCGCCCAGGCCCAGTAACAGCGCACCTACCACCGCCCACAGCTCCTGGTTGCGTAGGTGCTGCAGCTCGCCCTGCTGCGTAAGCAGCCTGATCTGATGCTCCTTGCCCTGGGTTTCGTAGCGGGTCTGCAGGGCGGCCAGCGTCTGCAGGCGCGAGCGGCTATTGAGCGAGTCGTTCAGGTCCCGGAAGCGGTTTTGCCAGCCGAAAGCTTGCTCGTATTCGTGCCGGCTGGCGTTGATTTCGGCCATCAGGTTATAGCCGTCCAGGATCCGCTCCTGCGAGGCTGTCTGGCGGGCCAGGCGCAGCGCCCGGCGGGTAAGAGTTTCGGCTTCTTCGAGCTGGTCTTTGAGCAGCAGCACAATGGCCAGCATTTCCAGGTGGCCGGCCTCAATACGGTAGCTGCGCAAGGGTTCCACCTGCGTAATGGCTTCGCGCAGCAGGCCTTCGGCCAGATCGAGGCGGTTTTGCTGATAGTAATGTGTGCCCAGATGCGCCAGATACAGCGACTCGCCCACCTTGTCGTGGCTGGTGCGGGCCAGCTGCAGGGCGCGGCGCGTGTATAGCAGAGCTTGTGGGTAGCGGCCGAGGTAGGAGTAGAGGTTGCCCAGGTTGCCAAACAGCATCAGCTGCGTGCGCACTTTCACCCCTTTGACGTAGGCCTTTTCCAGCGCCCACTGGTAGTTGCGCAGCGCATTTAGCGTGTCGTTGCGCTCATGATGAATCCCGCCGATGCCCGTGTAGGCGCGCACAATACCATCCTGATCGTGCAGGCGGCGCGCCAGCGTGAGGGCCTGCTGCTGCAGGCGGAGCGCGTGTGGCCCGTCGGAGAGGTTGGCGTAGCAGCTGCTTAGGTTGAGCAGGCTGTGTAGCTGGCCGGGCTGGTCGCGGAGGCTGGTAGCCAGGGTTACGGCCTGTTCGCCGTAGCCCAGGGCGCGGGTCGGGTCGGAGTCGTGCAGCTCATAGCACAGGGCGGCCAGTAGCCGGACGCGGCCGGTGTCGGGCGCCTGCACCACCAAGCGGCGCAGCAAGGTGGCTTCGGCAGTGCTCGGAGCGGCCTCGGCCGCCCACCCTACGGTAGACGCCCCAAGGCTGATGAAGAGCAGAAGACACAAAGGGAATAGCCGAATCACGATGAAATACAAAAAAACCTGTCGGCAAATATAGCTATTGAAAAATAATAGATACGAATTCGTTTCCGAAGAAGAGTTGCAAAATCATCGATATTGGCTTCAATAAAAGATGATTATGGCAAAATAGGATATTTCTTAGGGTGTATATTGCAATGGGTCGTTTCCGGGATTGCTAAATCACGGTCGTTGGATTATGCAAAACCACTTTTCCCGGTTCTGTAGATTGGTATTGCGCAAAAATGCCACCAAAGGGTCCAGCTTAAGCAAAAGCGAAGTGAGCGTGAGCACCTGCCCATTGCGCAAATGCAGCTGCACGTACTCGTAGTTGCTCCAGAACAAACGCCGGGAGCTACAACGCACGTAGTCTACCCGCAGTATATCGGCGCGCTCAAACGGGCTGCGCTGGCCGTGCTCGTACACTTCCAGCAAATTCTGCTTCGGCTCGAATACCAGCGCTGTGGCGTGGTTGCGCACATAGTAATGCAGGTGCAGCAACAGCGCTGGTGTGGCAAAGCCCAGCACCAGCGCTGAAAAAGACAGCAGCAATATCAGCTCAAAGCCTGACAGGGTGCCGGCAAACAGAAAGGAAGCCAGAAACGGCAGGCCCATGCTCAGGCACAGCAGTGGCCAGAACAGCAGCGCCAGCTGCCGCCCAAACGTGACTTGGTACGTGGTGCGCTTGGTGCCAAACAGCCCCGTAAGTACCCGCAGCCCCACGAGCAGCACCAGCAGGGCCCCGCCAAATTCCAGCAGGGGCCGCAGCAGCGAAATGGTCTTCATACAGTATTACCGAACCTGAATCCAGGGCTCGTCGGCTGTGTGGGCGCGCAGCTTGCCAAAGGGCGCCAGCGCCAGCCCATGCTGCCCGAAGACGGCTTCGACCTCGGCCCGTCCGGCTGGGTCAACGCACACCAGCAGGCCGCCGGAGGTCTGAGGGTCGCAGAGCCAGGCCCGCTGCTCGTCGGTGATGGTGCCAATTTTGTGGCCGTAGGAATCCCAGTTGCGCACGGTGCCGCCGGGAATGGACTTCTGGGCGTAGTATTCGGCGGCTTCGGGCAGCAGGGGTACTTTGCTGAATTCGATTTCGGCCGTCAGCCCGCTGCCTTCGCACACCTCCGCAAGGTGGCCCAGCAGCCCGAAACCCGTGACGTCGGTCATGGCGCGTACGGCGGCCAGGCGGCCCAGGTCCTGCCCGATTTTATTGAGCTGCATCATGCTGCGGGGCGCAATCTGCTCATGCTCGGGACGCAGGATGCCGCGTTTCTGCGCCGTCGTGAGCATGCCCACGCCCAGCGGCTTGGTCAGGTACAGCTCGCAGGCGGCGGTGGCGGTGTCGTTTTGCTTGAGGTTTTTGATGTCGAGCAAACCCGTGACGGCCAGCCCGAAAATGGGCTCGGGCGAGTCGATGCTGTGGCCGCCGGCCAGCGGAATGCCGGCTTCGGCGCAGATGCTGCGGCTGCCCTCAATCACGCGGCGGGCCACTTCCGGCGCCAGCTTATCAATGGGCCAGCCCAGCACGGCAATGGCCATGACGGGCCGCCCGCCCATGGCGTACACGTCGCTGATGGCGTTGGCCGAGGCGATGCGCCCGAAGTCGTAGGCATCGTCGACGATGGGCATGAAGAAGTCGGTGGTGCTGATGATGGCCTGCCCGCCCCCGATGTCGTACACGGCCGCGTCGTCGCGGGAGGAGTTGCCGACGAGCAGCTTGCTGTCGTGGGGCTGCGGGATGCTGGTGTGCAGAATCTGGTCGAGGACTTTGGGCGCGATTTTGCAGCCGCAGCCGGCACCGTGGCTGTATTGGGTGAGGCGGATCTGGTCGGACATATCGTTGGAGAGTGGTTGCGCGCAGGGTATCGCAGAAAAACGGCCACCGCGAAGCGCTACGTGAGAATTACAGGGAAGAAGCGGCCCGCAGCACCAGCTCGGCATTTATGGCTGGGTCGCAGGTGTCGGACGGGACGCGGAGCGGATTGCGGCTGCCGAGGCTGTGGGTGTACGTCTTGTCGTAGTAGTCGAGCACGAGGCTGACCATTTTTTCCATGTCGTCTTCGGCAATGGCGGCCAGCGCCTCTTTGGTGGCCAGACCACCGAGGCGTTTGCGGATGCGCAGAATGGAGGTGGCCAGCGCGCCGGCGTCTTCGCGGCCATACTCGGCGGCCAGCTTCTGTACCCGCACGGCCCGCGGGATTTCCAGCAGCACCAACGGCGCGGTCTGCATCTGGGCAAAGAAGGGCGGCGGCACGTGCATGCTGCCGATGGTGCGGCTCTCGTCTTCCACCCACACCGATGCACTGACCGGCAACTCGGCCAGCAGCCAGGCCAGCTCGTTCTCGAACTGCTCCTGCGTAGGCTGGGCTGGCTGGCCGATGCTGCCAAAGGCCGAGCCTTTGTGATGGGCCAGGCCTTCGAGGTCGAGCAGGGGCTGCTGGCGGCGGGCCAGCTCGTGCAGCACATCGGTTTTGCCGGAGCCGGTGAGGCCGCCCAGCACCAGCAGCGGCCGGGGCTGCGCAAACTCGGCCAGTGCGAAGTGGCGGTAGTCCTTGTAGCCTTTGTCGAGAAGCTGCACCTGGAAACCGGCCAGTTCCAGTAGCCACTGCACGGCTCCGCTGCGCATACCGCCGCGCCAGCAATGCACCCGGATCTGCTTGGCCGGAGCCAGCTTCTGGGCCAGTTGCACCATCCGGCTCATCTTGGGCCCAAACATATCCAGGCCCAGCAGCACCGCTTTGTCGGGGTTCACCTGTTTGTAGGTGGTGCCGATGCGGGCCCGCTCCTCGTCGGAAAACAGCGGAAAGCTCACCGCCCCCGGAATGTGGCCCTGGGCATATTCCAGCGGGGCCCGCACGTCAAGCAAGGGAATATCGGGAGAGGTGTGCAGGAAATCCTGAAGGGAAAGACGAGGCATGTAGCATAAGCTTCAGCTTGTGCCGACAGCCAGACGAGGCGGCGGGGGCGAAGCGTGAAATGAAAAATAGGAAAGCGGTGGGCGGCACAGGCTAAAGCCTATGCTACACTACGCCAATTGCCGCCGGTACAGCTGAATCGTGTTTTCAAGGCCCAGATACAGGGCGTCGCAGACCAGGGCGTGCCCGATGCTTACTTCGGCCAGGCCCGGCAGGTTTTGCTTGAGGTAGGCCAGGTTATCGAGGTCGAGGTCGTGGCCGGCGTTGAGGCCTAGGCCGAGCTGTTGGGCCATGTCGGCGGCGGCGCGGTAGGGGAGCAGGGCGGCTTCCCGGTCGTGGTGGTAGCGGCGGGCGTAGTCTTCGGTGTAGAGCTCAATCCGGTCGGTGCCGGTGGCTACGGCGGCTTTCACCATCTCGGGGCTGGGGTCGAGGAAAATGCTTACCCGGCAGCCTAGTGCCTTCAACTCCTGTACCACGCCAATCAGGAAAATCTGGTGTCGCACCGTGTCCCAGCCGGCGTTGGAGGTAATGGCGTCGGGCGCGTCGGGCACCAACGTCACCTGCTCGGGGCGCACTTCGCGCACGAGGTCCAGGAAATCAGGCGTGGGGTTGCCTTCCACGTTCAACTCGGTGGTCACCACGGCCTTCAGGTCGCGCACGTCCTGGTAGCGGATGTGGCGCTCGTCGGGGCGCGGATGCACCGTAATGCCCTGCGCGCCGAACCGCTCACAGTCGCGGGCCACCTGCAGCAAGTCGGGGCGGTTGTGGCCGCGGGCGTTCCGCAGGGTGGCTATTTTGTTGATATTTACGCTAAGCTTGGTCATGCTGATCAGCTGGCTTGGGAGTGGCAGGGCAGAAAGTCAAAGATACACCCCCCAAACCACGTACTCCTTTTTCTGTTGCCATCATGCCGCATTCCCCCGCAGTGAGTTTTCGTCCGGCGCTGCTGTTTGGTGGCCTGCTGATGCTGGCGCTGCTGGCCGAATACGCCGTCATCCAGCACCCTGCCTTCCGGCTGCGGCCCGAGCTGCCGGCGGCCGTTGCGCTGGATCTGCTGGTGGGCATCCCGCTGCTGTTTTATTTTCTGGTGGTGCGCCGCTACCGGCTGCCCGCTACCACGGTCGGGGCTGTGTTCAGCGCCATGCTGGCCGTGGGCTTCTGGCTGGTGCCGGCGGGCCAGCAGCAGTACCTGCAGTGGGGCCGCCACCTGCTGGTGCTGCCCGAAGGCCTGGCCGTGGTGATGATGGCCGTCAATATCCGCCGCCTCCTGCGCGCTTACACCCAGGCCGCCCAACACAGCGCCGACTTCCTGGACAACCTGCACGCGGCCTTCACGGCGGTGTTTCAGCGGCCGTGGGCGCCGCTGGTGTCTGAGCTAGCCATGTTCCGGTACGCGCTACTGAGCTGGCGCGCCCGGCCCGAAGTACAGCCGGGGCAGCAGGCCTTCAGCACCAGCCGCGAATCGGGCTTCCGGGCGCTGCTGCTTGCGGTGGCGGGCGTATCGGTGGTGGAAATGGTGGTGGCGCACCTGCTGCTGAGCCGCTGGAATGCCACGGCGGCGTTGGTGGCGCTGCTGCTGAGCGCCTACACGCTGCTGTTTCTGCTGGCCCACCTGCGGGCCGTGCCGCTGCGCCCCGTGCTGCTGGACGGGGGGCGCTTGGTTGTCCGTACGGGCTTCGTGTGGCGGCTGGAGGTGCCGGCCGAAGCAGTGCTGCGCCTGCAGCTGCTGCAGGACACGCCCACGCCAAGGCGGCATCTGCTCAACCTCGCCAAGCCGCTGCTGACCGCGCCCAACGTGCTGCTCACCTTCAGCCAGCCCGTAGCAGTGGCGGGCCTGTATGGGCTGCGGCGCACCGTGTGGCAGGTAGCGCTGTATGTGGATGACCGGGCGGCGTTTGCGCGGCAGCTGCAGGCTGCCACCCGCGCCGGTTAGCCGTATACGCTCCGGCTAGCGCCAAAAACCGTAATCTTGCACCTCATTTCCCCTGAACTATGGCTCTCAAAGAAACCATCGACGCCGACATCAAAAAGGCCATGTTGGCCAAGAATAAAGTCCGTCTGACCACGCTGCGCAGCATCAAGTCGCAGATTCTGCTGGCCGAAACGGCCGAAGGCCAGCACGGCGCTGCCCTCACGCCCGATGCCGAAATCAAGCTTCTGACCAAGCAGGCCAAGCAGCGCCGCGAAGCAGCCGAAACCTACAACAAGCAGTTCCGCTCCGACCTCGAAGAAGTGGAGCTCAACGAGCTGGCCATCATCGAGGAATACCTGCCCCAGCAGCTCTCCGAGGCTGATATCGTGGAGCGCATCGTGGCCATCATCCAGCGCGTAGGCGCCACCGGCCCTTCCGACCTGGGCAAGGTGATGGGTGCCGCCGCCCGCGAGATGGCCGGCCAGGCCGATGGCCGCGTGATTTCGCAGGTGGTCAGCAACCTGCTGAATAACACGAATTTGTAGTAGAGTAATCGGAAAATACTGTCATCCTGAGCTTGCGAAGGACCTTACCACGGTTGACGCTGACATTGTCGTGCTGCCGTAATGAGGTCCTTCGCAAGCTCAGGATGACAGTATTTCCTCTAAGCCTCCTTCCACAATGTCCGCTTTCGATATTCTGCTGCTGATTCCGCTGGCGGTGGGTGCCGTGAAGGGCTTCCGGCGGGGGCTGGTGCTGGAAGTAGCGTCGTTGTTGGCCTTCGTGCTGGGGGCTATCGGCGGGCTGGTGCTGCTCAACGATGCCATTCCGCTGGTGCGGCACTATGTGGGGGAGGCCTTTGGGCTGCTGCCGCTGGTGTCGTTTCTGCTGGTTTTCGTGGCCATTGTGTGGGGCGTGCACTTGCTGGGCGGCTTCATCAAAACGGCCGTGCACCTAACGCCGCTAGGCGTACTCGACAACTTGGGCGGCGGGCTGGCTGGCGTGCTGAAGTGGGTGCTGGGCCTTAGCCTGCTGCTGCACGGCGTGGGCATGGCCGGGCTACAGCTCATTTCGCCTACGCTCGTGGCCGACTCGCAGGTGCTGCCTTTTGTGCGCCAGGCCACCCCGCTGGCGCTGGAAATTGTGGGGTTCGTAATGCCCTTCGCCAGCACGCTGCTCGATAAGCTGAAAACGGTGTTTTGAACGGTTGAATGGCTGCATTGTTGAATGGCGGGCCGTTCTGTGAGCAGCTATTTACTCATTCGCCAATCCAACCAGTTAACAATTCAGCCACTCACCCCATGCGCCTGCTGCTGCTCGACAACTTCGACTCGTTCACCTACAACCTGCTGGACTACTTCCGGCAGCTGGGGTGCGAGGTAGACGTGGTGCGCAACGACGTACCGGCTGCTACCCTGCAGGAGCGGCAGTTTGATGCGCTGGTGTTGTCGCCGGGGCCGGGCACGCCGGCGGCGGCCGGCAATATGCCGGCCGTGCTGGCCTACTGGCACCAGCGGGTGCCGGTGCTGGGCGTGTGCCTGGGGCATCAGGCGCTGGGAGAATTTTTCGGGGCCACGCTCAGCCGCGCCGCCCGGCCCATGCACGGCAAAGTCACGGAGCTGGACGTGGATACCACCGATCCGCTGTTCCGGGATTTGCCGGCCCGGCTGCCCGTCACACGCTACCACTCGCTGATAGTGAACAACCTGCCGCCCACCCTGCGCCCGCTGGCGTACACGGCCGACGAAAACCGCGAAATCATGGCCCTGCGCCATACCACGCTGCCGCTGGTAGGCGTTCAGTTTCACCCCGAAGCGCTGCTGACCCCGCACGGCCTGGCCATGCTGCGCAATTGGGTTCGGTATTGTATCATTGTAGAAGAGGGCCGGCCGGCTACTGCCGGGCCGACTTTCGCCTGAGCACATGGAATTGCAGATCAAACAACGCGGAGAGTTTCAGTACGTGGATGAAGGCACCGGCCCGGTGCTGCTGTTGCTGCATGGCCTTTTCGGCGCCCTCAGCAACTGGCAGGACGTCGTCAGCGAGTTCAGCCAGGACCATCGGGTCATTATTCCGCTGCTGCCCATTTATGAGATGCCCCTGACCCAGGCCGGCGTGCCCGGCCTGGTGAAGTATGTGGAAAGCTTTGTGCACGCCATCGGCCTTTCCGAGGCCTGCACGGTGCTGGGCAACTCGCTGGGCGGCCACGTAGGGCTGGAATACACGCTGCGCAACCCCACCCGCGTGGCGCGGCTGGTGCTCACCGGCAGCAGTGGCCTCTTCGAGGATGGCATGGGCGGCTCGTTTCCGAAGCGTGGCAACTACGCTTACGTGCAGGAAAAAGTGGCCTACACCTTCTACAACCCCGCCGTGGCGACCCGCGAGCTGGTGGATGAAGTGTTTGATGTCACCAATTCCAATGCCAAGTGCCTGCGCATCATCAGTATTGCCCGCTCGGCGCAGCGCCACAACCTGGGCAAGGAGCTGGGTAAGATTGCCGTGCCGACGCTGCTGGTCTGGGGCCTCAATGACACCATCACCCCGCCGCTGGTCGCCCACGACTTCAACCGCCTTATCCCTCATTCCGAGCTGCGTTTCCTCGACCACTGCGGCCACGCCCCCATGATGGAGCGCCCGCAGGAATTCAACGTGCTGCTCCGCCAATTCCTGCAACGCACCACCCTGGTAGCCGTTTCATAGCAGGCCGGCGGCCGCCCTCGGGAGGGTGCTGGTATCTGTTGCCGCTCTGGCTGGCTGTTATGGCCTTGCGCCGGGTAAAACTTTTTGCGGCCAACCGCGCTTGCTACAGGCCAACGCGGCCCGCTTTTCGTACCTTATTTGCCGATCACCGTGTTGCAGAGCTGCCCGCCGTGCAGGTTAGGCCACTGCTCCTCACTTCCCATCACTTCCGCCGATGCATTCCATGATTGCTGAAGAACTGCTCAACCAGATGATTCCGCCCCTGAAGGTGTCGGACACCGTTGGGAAAGCGGCCAAGTGGCTGGAGGAATTCCACGTAGGCCAGCTGCCCGTCCTCGACAACCGTCAATACCGCGGCCTGGTCACGGAAGCCGACCTGCTGGACTTTGAGTTGGCCGATGACAGTGGTCAGCTGCTGGCGGGCCTGCCGCTGGGCTACGCCGACGTGCATGTGCAGCACGATCAGCATTTCTACAGCATCATGGAAGTGGCCATTCAGAACAAGGTGCAGCTGGTACCAGTGCTGAATAAGGAGCGCGAATACTTGGGCGTAGTCACTATAAGTGACACGCTAGCTGCTTTTGGCCAGCCGCCCATTGCGGCCGGGCAGGGAGCCGTGCTGGTTCTGTCGATGGAAGAGCGCGACTATTCATTGGCCACTATCAGCCGCTACATCGAAGAGAACGGCTCCAAAGTCCTGAGTGCCCACGTCGCACAGGACGAGCATGATTCCTATCGTATCCGCCTCACCATCAAGGTAAACACGCCCAGCCTGACAAGGATTGTAGCTACGCTGGAGCGTTTTGGCTACGCCATCACGGCCCAGTTTAGCGGGGTAGGGGAGCTGGGGGAAAACGAGCAGGAGCGCTATGATGCGCTGCTCAAGTACCTGAGTCTGTAAGTGCTGGCCTGGTGAAAAAAAGGTATTGGTGGTGGGTGATGTTGCTGGCCTTATGCATGGCCCAGCCGGCGCGTGCCTATTGCTCGGCCGATTCCGGCGCCAGCCACTTTGCCGCAGACTCCACGCGCCGCCCCGCCCCCGACAGCCTGTTGCAGGCCCAGTGCCCGGGCTACCCGGTACTCCGCGTGGCTACCCTGCTCTTTGTCGGCAACGATGTCACGAAGGAGCAGGTCCTACGGGCTGAGCTGGATTTCCGCGAAGGAGACACCCTTAGCGCTACGGGCCTGAGCCGCCGCCTGGAGGCCAACCGTCGCCGCTTGTTCAACCTGCAGCTGTTTCATCAGGTGCTGGTGCAGCTGGCATGCCGCAATGGCGAGCTGACCGTGCTTTTCAGTGTGCAGGAGCGCTGGTACACCTTCCCGGTACCCATCTTTTCCTTTGCTGACCGCAACCTGCGCGCCTGGGCCGACCGCCCCGATAAGTGGCGCCGCGTCGATTATGGCCTGCATATCACGCGGCGCAATTTTCGCGGCCGCAACGAGGAACTGCTCGGCAATCTGCAGTTGGGCTTCAACCGCAAGTATGAATTGTTTTATGAGGCCCCCGGCTACGGTCCCCGGCGCCGTATCGGGGTAGGCGCCGGCCTGTCGTTTTACCGCGCCCGGGCTCTGGACTATGCTACCATTCAGGACCGGCTGGCCACTTTTCGGCCCACCAGCGGCGACCCTATCAGCCGCACCTACGCCACCATCGGCCTGCGCTGGCGCCGCACTGTGCAGGCTTTGGCGGCTTTTGATGTGAGCTTTCATCAGGAGCAGATCTCCGATTCCGTCAACCTGCTGAACCCGAACTATTTCCTGGGGCGTACCCGGCGTCAGTTTCTGGATGTTGGGCTGTCGGTCGTGCTCAATCAGCGCAATACCTTCGCTTATCCCCTTACCGGGCGCTACGCCCGGGCCAGCATCGTCTACCGGCGCTTCCTGACCCCCGAGGCCCCCCCGCAGGTGCTGCTGCGCGGGCGCTACGCCCGGTATGTTGCGCTCGGTGGATCCTTTTATTATAGTGCTGCCGCTCAGGGCCAGTTGCGGTTTAGCCGCCGCCTCAGCTACGCCGACAACCGAGCCCTGGGCTACGAGACGCTTGTTCGGGGCTACGACCCTTACGTAATTGATGGCCGACACTACGCCCTAGTGCAGCAGGGCGTTAGCTACCGCCTGTTCGATGCCGGCAAACTGCAGGTAGAGCCATTGGATAACCCCAAAATTAATAACATCCCGTTGGTGCTCTATTTAAATACCTTTGCTGATGCCGGTTACGTGAACCAGGCTTCCGGCAACCTGCCCAATCAGTTGCCGGGCCGTTTGCTGGCTTCTGCCGGGTTGGGCCTGCATCTGGTTACCTACTACGACCGGGTGTTTACGTTGGAGTACTCCCGTACCCTGCGGGGGCAGGGAGGATTTTTTTTCCGCTCCGAATTTCCCATCTGACCTCATCTTCCGCCTCGGCGGATGCTGCCACACCTATGAAAATCGCCATTCTCGGGAAACCTTTTGAAGACGATAATCTGCCTTTTGTGCAGGGCTTACTTGATAATCTAAGCAATCGTCAAACCGAAATTATCATTGCCGAATCGTTTTACGACTATCTCAGCCACCGCCTGCAGCTGCCGGAAGGTGTTCAGTCCTTCCGCCGCGGCGATTCTCTGCGTGGCGTCCAATTCGTGCTCAGTATTGGTGGCGACGGCACGCTGCTGGACACGGTAACCTACGTAGGGAGTGCGCAGATTCCGATTTTAGGCATTCATACTGGCCGCCTCGGCTTTCTGGCTACCATCACGCCCGACCAGATTACACAGGCCCTGGATGCTCTCTTCAAAGGCCACTTTGTGATTGAGGAGCGCAGCCTGATTCGGGTTGATACCGATCCGGAGGCCTTTGGCGGTATCAATTTTGGCCTCAACGAGTTCAGTATCCTGAAGCGTGACACCTCTTCCATGATTGTGGTGCACACGTATATCGACGGGGAGTATCTGAATTCCTACTGGGCCGACGGGCTGATAGTTGCCACGCCTACCGGCTCTACCGGGTACTCACTCAGCTGTGGCGGGCCGGTAATGTTGCCGCAGACAAACAATTTTATCATTGCTCCCGTATGTCCGCACAACCTCAATGTAAGGCCCCTCATCGTATCGGATCGTAGCGTGATTTCATTCGAAATAGAGGGTAGAAGCAACCAATTCCTGCTTTCTCTCGATTCACGCTCTGTTGCCGTAGACGCTGGAATTCAGATTGCCGTTCGTCGTGAAAATTTCACAGTTCGCTTAGTAAAGCTCAATCATGTTAACTTCCTGAGTACCTTGCGGAGTAAATTAAACTGGGGCCTCGACAGACGTAACCCTGCCGGAATCCCAGTATAGTAAAAATGATTTTTTTGACATAAGTTTTTTAAGTTCCCTTCCTCTCGTAATTTTGTCGCGGACTGTACCTGTACAGGTTGTAGTCCAGTCGTTCGCCAACCTCTCGATATCCATAAACCATTGCTCCATATGAAGCAGATCTTCACCTACACTCTAGCGCTGGCTCTGGTCCTGTCGCTGGTAGCCTCAGAGGCTAGCGCACAGCAGTTCAGTAAGCGAAAGCAGTACAATTCGGTGGGCGTTAGCCTCAACGCAATGAACTACTTTGGCGATATCACTCCGAAACCCAGCATTCCTAGCTTGCGTTTCGGGGCTACCCGCCCTAATATCGGCGTAAACTTTACGCACCGCTTCACACCACGTATTTCTGCCCGCGCCGCTTTGGCCTATGGCCGTATCACCGGTGACGACTCGAAAGCAGCCGATAAAAATGATTCGGAGGCAAAATACCGTTATAACCGCAACATGAGTTTCCGCAATGATCTTGCTGAACTCTCCGTTGTAGGTATCTTCGACCTGATTCCAAACCGGAACACCTACATCAAGCGCCCTGATCTGGTGCCTTACGTATTCGCTGGCGTGGCCGCTTACACCGGCAATCCTAAAGGTCTGGTTGGTGCTAACAACGTTGGTCTGTCAGAAGGATCTTATGTAGCCCTTCAAGCTCTTAAAACGGAAGGCGTTTCGTATAACAAAGGCGGTATTGCTCTTCCGTTCGGTGGTGGTGTTCGCTACAAAGTGAACAAGAGCTTTGATATCGGGCTGGAAGTTGGTTTCCGCAAAACGTTTAATGATTACCTTGACGACGTAAGTACAAACTACGTTGCTAGCCGTAATGACCTCGGTTCGGACGCTGCCAAGTATTTCGGTTGGGATATCACCCGCAATGAGCCAGGTACTTGGAACCGTGACAACCAAAGCGGCTATCAGCGTGGCAAGTCCAACGAAGACGACTGGTACGTTACGACCGGTATCACTGTAAACTACATCCTGGCTCCGAAAGTGAAGAGCCCGAAATTCCGCTAGTCAGCGTTTGCTGGCTAGTATCACACACAGCCAGTCATAATGACCAAAGCGAATCTCATCAAAACACTCCTTGCTTGCTCTGTGCAGGTAGGGAGTGTTTTTTTTGCCCAATCAGCTACTGCTCAATACACCAGCGAAGTCGGTGTTGGACTTGGGGGGCTTAGCTACCGTGGAGAATTATCTCCCGGCTATCAGTTCAAGAACAATCGTCCTGCCTTAACGGCATTTTATCGCAAGGATATTTCGGCTCCCATAACGTTGCGTGGTGGGCTGACTGCTGGCTTGCTTCGCGCTGATGATGGTAATGTAAAGGGTTTTAATGGCGCCATTCCTCCACTTGCCGCTTACCGGCAGGCCAACACAAAAGGCAGCCTGTATGAAGCGTCGGCTATAGTCGAGTATAATTTCTTCGACTACCACTACCGGAAAGCCAAGGTGCATTTCACGCCCTATGTATTCATTGGCTTAGCTGGGTTTGTAGCCAGCACTACTACCGCTACCAATAATGTCGGCTTGCCTAGCCTTGATAAAAAGGGCGCGATGCTAGGACTGGCCGTACCTGCGGGCTTTGGCCTGAAATACGCTGTTTCCACCCATTGGAACCTGGGGCTGGAGGCTGGCGCGCGCAAAGCTTTTACCGATCAGATCGACCATATTGATGGCAAGACTGGCGGGCAGAACGACCGGGTAGGCAACCCCAACGACCAGGATTGGTACTTCTATAATGGCATCAGCATCTCTTATACTTTCTATAAGATCAACTGCCCGCCACAGTATAAGGACAATCCGAAGCTATTGCGCTAGCAGATTGCGTGCGAAAAAGAGACGAATGCAACCATTTACGTACCTTGCAGCCTCTTTACGCAAAAAGCAGCAATGGCCGTCCGGTCCGAAATTGACCCCCAGAATATTCCCGCCCACGTTGCCGTAATCATGGATGGTAACGGCCGATGGGCCAAGCAGAAGGGCGGCCTCCGCATCTTCGGGCACCAGAGTGCCATTACGGCCGTGCGCGATACGGTAGAAGGAGCCGCCGAAATGGGCGTGCGCTTTCTGACGCTCTACGCTTTTTCCACCGAAAACTGGTCTCGGCCAGCTTACGAGGTGACGGCGCTGATGCAACTGCTGGTGCATACAATCCGGCAGGAAACGCCGACGCTGCTAAAAAACAGCATTCGGCTGCAGGCCATCGGGCAAATCGAGAATCTGCCGGCTTCCTGCCAGCGGGAACTGGCCGAAGCCATTGAAATAACCAAGGCCGGTACGCGCATGACGCTGGTGTTGGCCTTGAGCTACAGTGGCCGCTGGGATCTGACCCAGGCCGCGCGGCGAATGGCTGCCGACGTGGCTGCGGGCACGCTACGGGCCGAGGATGTACAGGAAAATACCATTACCAAGTACTTGGTTACGGCTGGCATTCCTGATCCGGAACTGCTGATCAGGACCAGTGGGGAACAAAGAATCAGCAACTTTCTGCTGTGGCAGTTGGCCTACACCGAGTTATATATTACCGATCTGCTGTGGCCGGATTTCCGCCGGACGCATTTTGAAGAGGCGGTCTTGGCGTATCAGCGCCGGGAGCGGCGTTTTGGGAAGACAAGTGAGCAGCTCACCGTTTCGTAAGGTTTCGACGACAGAATGGATTTTTCTTTGCACACAGTGGGCCGGGTTGCGGCCGTAGTACTGACCTTGGGCGTCGGGTTTCCGGTAGCTGGTATGGCGCAGGTTGCACCGGCCGCTTCCGGCGAGGAGCCGAAGCGTTACGAGCTGGGTGGTATCACCATTAGCGGAGCCCGCTATCTGGATGCCAACACGTTGATCGGCCTCACCGGGCTACGCGTCGGCGACCCTATCTCACTACCAGGCGAAGAAATAGGTAAAGCGATTCGCAAACTCTGGGACCAGGGCATTCTGGGCGACGTGAGCGTGTCCATCGCGCGCACTGAAGGCAACCGTATTTTTCTGGATTTCAACCTGAAAGAGCGTCCCCGGCTGTCGAAATTCGAGTTCGTGGGTATCAGCAAGAGCCAGGCCGACGACTTGGGCAAGAAAATCAAGCTGATCCGGGGCAAAGTGGTGACAGACGCGTTGCTAAGTAATACGCGTACCCAGGTCCGGAAGTTTTACACTAACAAAGGCTTCCTCGACGCCAAGGTTAATATCACGCAGCAACCAGATTCCAGTTTGTCGAACAGCGTAGTGCTGAAGATCAACGTGGATAAAGGTGGCAAGATAAAGGTGCGCGACATTGCTTTTGAAGGCAATGAGGCGTTCAAAGACAGCAAGCTGAAAGGCAAGCTCAAGAAAACCAAAGAGAAGAAGTTTCCGAAAATCCTGAATTCCGGCAAATTCCAGCAGCTGGAGTTTGAGGAGGATAAGAAGAAGCTGATTGAGTTCTATAACGCCGAAGGCTACCGCGACGCCATTGTGGTGTCGGATACCCTGATCCGGACGGAGGACGGCCTCGCGCTGCGCATCAAGCTGGATGAAGGCCCGAAGTATTACTTCCGCAACATCAGCTGGGCCGGCAACTACCTCTACGACGACAAAACGCTGGCGTCGGTGCTGGGCATCAAGGAGGGCAGCGTGTACAGTAAGGAAACGCTGGATAAGCGCCTCAACTACAACCCGACGGGCCAGGATATCACGTCGCTCTACATGAACGATGGCTACCTGTTCTTCTCCATCGACCCGGTGGAAACCAAAGTGGAAGGCGACTCGATTGATATCGAGATGCGCATCACGGAGGGCGTGCAGGCCCGCATCAAGGACATCAACATTGCCGGCAACACTAAAACGTCGGACCATGTGCTGCGCCGCGAGCTGCGCACGCTGCCCGGCGACAAGTTCAACCGGGAGCTGCTGATTCGCTCGCAGCGCGAAATTGCTACGCTGGGATATTTCGACCCGGAAAAAGTAGGCATCAACCCAGTGCCGAACCCGGCTGATGGCACCGTGGACATCAACTACACGGTAGTGGAAAAGCCGTCGGACCAGATTACGCTTTCGGGCGGCTGGGGCGGCTTTGCCGGCTTCATCGGAACGGTGGGCCTGGTGTTCAACAACTTCTCGCTGCGCAAGGCCAGTGAGTTCCGCAACTGGACGCCGGTACCGGCCGGCGACGGTCAGCGACTGGCCCTGAACGTGCAAGCCAACGGCACGCAGTACCAGGCATATTCGTTCTCCTTCACGGAGCCGTGGCTGGGTGGCCGCAAACCAAACTCGCTGTCGTTTAGCCTCAACAAGAGTATCCAGCGGGTAGGTCAGGCCTTCGACGCCAACTCCGAGCAGTCGATTAAGGTGAACAGTGCCTCGCTGAGCCTGGGCCGCCGCCTGCGCTGGCCCGATGACTACTTCACGCTCAGCAACTCGCTGTCGGTGAGCCAGTACAAGCTGAAAAATTACCCGTTCATCCAGGCCTTCGCCGACGGCAACGGTACGGCCAATAACATCACCCTCAACACCACATTGTCGCGCAATAGCATCGACAACCCCACATACACGCGTCGGGGCTCATCGCTGGCGCTGAGCGTGAACCTGACGCCACCATATTCGGTATTCAGTGGCTCGCACCCAAACGTGAACGAGTGGGTGGAATTCCACAAGTGGATGCTGGACGCCTCGTGGTTTACCCCGATTGTAGGCAAGCTGGTGCTGAATACTCGCGCCCACTTCGGCTTCATCGGCAACTACAACAGCTCCCGCGCCATTGGGCCATTTGAACGCTTTAAGCTTGGCGGCTCCGGCCTAGCCGCGGGTGGTGGTGCCAACTTCTTGGTAGGTACCGAGTACATCGGTCTGCGCGGCTACGCTGACCCACAGGACCCGAACGCCATTCCAACAGCCCGTCAGACGGACAATGGCGGCGTGGTGTACAATAAGTTTGTGATGGAAATGCGTTATCCGGTGTCGCTGAACCCCGCGGCTACGGTATACATTCTGAGTTTTGCGGAAGCCGGCAACTCCTTCAACAGCTACACCGACTACAATCCATATAAATTGTATCGTTCGGCTGGTTTTGGTGCCCGAATCTTCATGTCGGCATTCGGTTTGCTTGGCTTCGACTACGGCCGGGCGTTCGACCTGATTCCGCGCACGAGCGGTTCGCAGACAGCCCAGGACCGCAACCAATTCCACTTCATCATCGGTCAGCAGATCCGCTAACTCAGGCGGGGGCTGGCCAGTCATTCGATTTGTTAGATATGAAAAAGCTGCTCTCCGCGCTGGCTGCCACGCTGGTACTGCTGTGTGCCACCGGCACCACGGCTTCCGCTCAGAAATTCGGCTACGTCGATTCTGAATTTATCATGGGCAAGATGCCAGCGTACTCGCAGGCTCAAACCGAAATAAACACGCTGTCGGGCAACTGGCAGAAGGAAATCGAGGCCCAGAAGAAAGACCTCGATAAGCTCTACCGCACGTACCAGGCCGAGGAAGTGCTGCTAACAGAGCCCATGAAGAAAAAGCGGCAGGACGAGATTCTGAAGAAGGAGCAAGACATCAAAACCTATCAAAACCGCATTTTTGGCTACGAGGGCCAGCTGTTCAAGAAACGGCAGGAACTGACCAAGCCGGTGCAGGACCAAGTGTTTGAGGCCATCGAGAAGGTGGCCAAGAAAAAGCAGCTGGCCATCGTGTTCGACAAGTCCGGCGACCTGACCATGCTCTACACCAACCCAGTGCATGACTACACGGAATTTGTATTGGAAGAATTGGGTTTGGCTAGTGAAGACCGGAACCAGACCCCGCAAAAAGGCAGCGTAAAGACGGTAGCCACGCCCCAGACGCCGGCCGGCGACGAAGCTGATGTAGATGCCGAGAAAGGTGCTGCCAAGCCCGCCGCCCGCCCGGCGCGTCCGGCTGGCCGAAAAAACTAACTTTGTACTTCAAACAACCTCAGACGTTTCTCTTTTGATGACCAACATGAATCTATTCCGCGTTGCGTTGGCTGCGGCCGCCCTTACTTTCTCCTCGGCCACAGCTGCACTGGCGCAGGCGCCTGCTACCACGGCGGCCGGTACCACCAGCGGCCCGCTGAAAATCGGCTATACCAGCGTGGAGTACGTGCTGAGCCAGATGCCCGAGAGCCGCCAGATCGAGTCGGACCTGAAAGCTTTCAGCACCCAGCTCGAAAACCAGCTGAAAAGCAAATACCAGGAGTACCAGACCAAAGCCGAAGCCTACCAGAAAGGTGGCGCTGCTATGGCCGAAGCCGTCCGGGCTGATAAGGAGAAGGAGCTGACCGGCCTGCAGCAGTCCATCCAGGAGTTTCAGCGCAGCGCCGACCAGAGCCTGCAGCAGAAGCAGCAGACCCTGTTGAAGCCCGCCCTGGACAAGCTCCAGAAGACCATCGACGTGGTGGCCGAAGAAAACGGCTACACCTACGTGCTGAACTCGGACGGTGCCAGCCCGGTGCTGCTGCACGGCCCGAAAGAAGGCGACATTTCGGATCTGGTGCTGAAGAAGATGGGCGTAACGCCGGGCGCTGCCCAGGCTGCTCCTAAAGCCACTACGCCGGCTGCGTCCCCCGCTACGCCGGCCGCTACTACCAAGACCAAAACCAAAACGAAGAAATAAGGCGCCATACGCCCTGTTTGTTCCTCAATGAAGCCGGAGCCCCTGTGTTCCGGCTTCGTTGTTTATAGGAGGGCTATATGGCCCTCCCGTGCCCTATGACTACCCCCGACGCACCCGACGACGACTTCGTAACTCCCTTAACGCTGTTTTCTGCTCCCGAACCGGACGATGATGACGAGGCGGAAGGCGAAGACGAGCTCTACGAGCACCACCGGATTCATGCCGATAAGCGGCAGGAGCTGATTCGGCTGGATAAATTTCTGCTCAACCGCCTGCAGAATGCTTCCCGCACCAAAATCCAGAACGCCATCAAGGCCGAGGCGGTGCAGGTGAATGAGCGGGCCGCGAAATCCAACTACCGCGTAAAGCCCGGCGACGTGATTACCATCACGCTGCCCGAGCCACCCCGCGAAGTAGGCGTGCAGCCCGAGGAAATGGACTTGGATATCCGCTACGAAGACGAATCGTTGCTGATGGTGAACAAGCCGGCTGGTATGGTGGTGCACCCGGCTTTCGGGCACTGGTGCGGTACGCTGGTAAACGGCCTGTCCTACCATCTCAACAACCTGCCTACGGGCCGCAACGGCGACATCCGCCCTGGCCTGATCCACCGCATCGACAAGGACACATCCGGCCTGCTCGTCATCGGCAAGACGGAGTGGGCCATGACGCATCTCTCGCAGCAGTTCTTTCACCACACCATCGAGCGTACCTACTTGGCGCTGGTCTGGGGCATTCCGAAGGAAACGGAAGGCACCATCAACGTCCACATCGGGCGTAGCCTCAAAGACCGCAAGGTGCAGACCGTGTTTCCTGACGCCGATTACGGCAAGCATGCCGTGACGCACTACAAGGTACTCCAGACGTTCGGCCATGTGGCACTGGTGCAGTGCAACCTCGAAACCGGCCGCACCCACCAGATTCGGGTGCACATGAAGCACATCGGCCACCCGTTGTTTTCGGATGCCACGTACGGCGGCACCAAAGTGCTGTACGGCCAGCGCACCGGCGCCTACAAGGCCTTTGTGGAAAAGGCATTCGAACTGATGCCTCGCCAGGCCCTGCACGCCAAATCCCTGGGCTTTATACATCCCACTACCGGTGAGCAGATGCAGTTTGAAGTAGAGCTGCCAGCCGATTTTACGGCACTACTAGCACACTGGGCGGAGTTTGAAAAATAGAGAGTCTGTTCAATAACGATAAAAAAATGCCCGCTACCTGAGTAGCGGGCATTTTTCATAAGCGGAGTTAGAAGGAATTACTTCTTCTTCGGGGCAGCTTTGGCTGGAGCCTTGGCCGGTGCCTGCATCGACTTAATTACCGAGTTGGCATTCTCGTTGGCGGGATCGAGCACCAGTACTTCTTTGTAATAAGGAGCAGCAGTTGTCTTGTCGCCTTTCTGGTAGTAGTAGTAGCCAAGGTAGCTGTTGGCTTCTACCAGACCGTCCTTGTACTTGGCTGGATCCGTTTTGGCCATCTCAATGTACTTCTCATAGTGCGGCTTAGCCAGACCCTGCTTGGACTCGGGGTCCATGTAGTAGTTGGCTTTGGCGCGCATCAGGTAGCCGGGCACATAAGTAGGACGAGCTACCAGCACGGCGTTGTAGAGGCTGTCGGCTTTGTCGTACTGCTTGTTGCCACCATACGCTACGGCCAGACGAATCTGGTCGGTCAGCTCAGGCGTGCCGTCAGCTTTCATCTTCATGCTATACGCTTTGATTGCCGCAGGATAGTTTTTGGCGAGCATATAGCTGGCGGCCAACTCATTCTGCAGTTCAGCGGCTTTCTTGGGGTCAGCGGCAATAGCCTTCTGGATGGCCGCCGTTCCTTCGTCAGCACGGCCGGCTTTCGAGAGCATCTTGCCGTAGTACACGTAGTCCTCGGTGATGAGCTTGTCGGCAGGCTGCACCTTCATGTAGGCTTCCATAGCCGTGAGAGCCTCGGCATTTTTGCCAGTCTCAAACAGTGAATAGGCCTTCAGGCGGTTCATGGTCACGTTCTGTGGGTCGCGGGCCAATACTTTGTCCACTTCCACCAGGGCTTCCGGATACTTCTTGGTCAGGAACAGGAACGAAGCATACTTCGCGTCGGTGCCCGGCGACTTCTCGGCTACTCCCTGATACTTCTGGAAGGTCGCGAGGGCGTCGTCATACTTGCCGGCGTAGAAGTAGGTTTCAGCCAGTGCATTGTAAGCCGGAGCATAGTTGGCGTCAGCGCTGATGGCCTTCTCGAAAGAAGCCCGGGCGTCGTTATAGTTACGCGAACGAACGTTCAGCTCGCCTTTGCGGTAGCTGGCTTGTGCGCTGTTCGGGTCGGCTAGCAGAGCCCGCTCGTAGCTGTTCATGGCCTCGCCGCCACCGCTCTCCGACTTCGCGTAGATGTTGCCCCGGGCAATCATCAGTGCGGCATCGTCCTTGTTTTTGTTGAGCTTATGGGCGGCATCAACGTAGGTCAGGCCTTTCGACGCGTCCTTCAGATCCGACTCGCCATACGCCTGCGCAATCATCGTATACACTTTGGCATCTTTGCCTTTGCTGGCTTTCACCGCATTGTCAAACTGCACCTGAGCTTCGGCAGCTTTACCTTGTGCCAGAGCCGCACGGCCGGCGGCCACCATGGTCATCGGGTTCTTGGGGTCGAGGCTGATGCGGTTGAAGTAGTAAGCGGCCGAGTCAGGCATGGCGCGCATCTGATACAGGCGGCCCAGCTCGAACGAAGATTCGGCCGACTGGCCCTGACGCAACAAAGTAGCCCGAGCTTCGCTGTAACGCTCCAGTTCAATGGATTTCTGGGGAGTCGTCTGAGCGAAAGCAGCAGAGCCGGAAACCGACAAGGCAACGAGGAACGAAAGATTCCAGGGCTTGAAGTTCATGAGCATAGGGTTGGTGAAAAAAGGTGTGTTTCTGTGGAAGGAAGAGGCAGCCTACTTTTTGATCGTCACGATACGGGTTTGCCCGGTGGCCGGCATCATCCCCGACTTGAGCACGATAAGCTGCCCTTTGGTACCTGCTGCAAAGGATGCAAAACCGGTGCCAAGTCCGGCCCGCCCTTCGCGGCTGATGATGTAGACCTCACGCCGGAGCGGGTAGGTTTTAAGGGCCAGGAAAGCCTGATACGGCTGCAAGTAGTCCTCGTCAGATTTGGGGCTGGACGATCGGCTGATGCCAGCCACCCGTACCTGCTTCAAAAACCGCTGTACTGCCGCGTCATCCCGGTCGCTGATCCAGTTGGCGCCTACTATACCTATAGCGTTTGGATGAGTAGCAACGTAATCGAGCAGCGCTGGGTTCGATTTTGCGGCGAATACCTGCTTAGTGAGGGCTGTGCCACGCGTAATGGAGTCCTGCACGTACCGGGTAGTGCTGGAGCGGTTGGCATCAAACACCACGTTTATCTGGTCCAGCTTGGTCTTGCCGCTGATCTGCTTCCAGCTGCTGGTCTGCCCCGTGAAGATGGCCTTCAGCTGCGCCATCGTCAGCAGCGAATCCGGGTTGGACGGGTGCAGAATGATAGCCAGGCCATCAGTAGCAATCTTGGTAGTGCGTGGGAATAGCTTCTGCTTCTCCAGATCAGCCTGTTCCTCCGCCGTGAGCGGCCGCGAAAGCACCACGGCCCGCACCTTACCGGTCACCAGATCATTGGCCACATAGTCTTCGGCTTTGTAGGCCGCGTCGATGTGGGCGTAGGTGTAAAGCTTCTGGAAGGTATCTACCTGCGACTTTACAATGGGGGCAAATGTCTCGTCCACACTGATCTTGATGCGGCCGCTGGTTGCCGTGTCATCGTTTGGACCGGTGTTGGCATTGGGGTTCTGGTTGCAGCCAGCGAGAAGTAAAGTCCCGAGCGCCAGGGGCAGGGCCAGGCGCGGTAGATTAACGAACGGTGCGGTCATGCTTGACAGAAGGCTGAAAGTGTTCCCGATAGATCCGGACAAATCTAATGATTCCGTACAGCACGAATACGCCCCCTAAAATCCGGCGAACGGTGGGCGTAATATTAAGCGCAATAGGAGCTACCCACAAACAGATGCCCAGTCCAATGTAAATGATGGTCATCAAAAGCAGGAAGTACCGCAACAGCGTCTTGGGGCCTGTCTGGTTGAGGCGTTCTTCGGTGGTGGGTCGGTTGGTCATGCTTACCAGCCCGGTGGAAATGCCGGACGCTTCTATAACATTTTTTTTTCCGGCACTGGTTCGCCTAAACGTTAGGAGAGCCGGGTTATTGCCACAAAAAAAGTCAAAAATCAGCCGGTTTAACGTAAACCGGCTGATTTTTGACTTCTTAAAAATCAATTCAGCGTAACTAACTGATAATTAGTCGCCGCGAATATAGCCTAAAGCTACTCATAGTGGAAAGTGATGGGCAGAGTGTAGCGCACAGATACGGTGCGCTTGTTCTGCTGGCCCGGTACCCAGGCCGGCATGTTCTTCACTACCCGGCTGGCTTCCTCGTCGGTGCCATAGCCCAGCCCTTTCAGTACCTGCACATCAGCAATGTCGCCGCTGGCCAGCACCGTAAAGGAGATGTACACGCGTCCTGATACGCTGTTGCGCAACGCCTGCGCCGGGTAGCGCAGGTTTTTCTGCATGTAACGCATCAGCGCTTCCTGGCCGCCCACAAACTGCGGCATCACCTCCGCCGTGATAAACGGCTTGGGTGGCCCCGTCGTCTTGGTAGCGCCGGAATCGGTGGCCCCGGGTATGCCGACGGTGCTGCCAGTATTTGCCCCAGGTATGGCCACCGGGCCGGTCGGGCCATCTACCTCGGCTATTGGGCCAGTCTCCAGAATCTCCGGCGCTTTAATTTCTGGCTTGGCCAAATCGTCTTTCACGATTTTAGTGGGCACAGTAGCCTGCGGCGGCCTGACGGTAACTGCTACCTGCGTGACGGGCTCTACCTTCTTCGACTCAAATATCGGAGGCGGCATTATATCGACAACCGGAGGCGGTAGGACAAATACATCGGGGGCCACCACCATCGGTGGAAACAGGTACCGAAACGCCAATGGCGAGCTGATGAAGAGCAGGCTCAGCACAATAGCCGTGGCAGAAGCCCGCGCCAGATGCTGATGGTAGAGGCGCCGGAGCAGGAAGGCGCCGTACGCCTTGTTGCGCCCCTCGAAGATCATGTCATCGAGAGTGGCGGTTCGCAGATCGAGGGTGCTGTTGGTCATGGGGCATATTGGCTAAAGGTGAAACGGATACACGCAGCGCACTCTCAAACCTGGCCTCCAACTTCCCAAATCCACTTATTTCGCCTGGCTTTCAGAGGTATAACGCATGCTTAATTTCATATAGTATGCAAGCCGTATATATTTTTTGCAAAAAAAGTCCCGCACCTGGCCGGAGCCAAATGCGGGACTTCTACAGGCATCTGGCCGAAGCCAGATGCTGGTGTGCTTACTTGATAGCGAAGGTCACCGGTACGGTGTAGGATACGCTCACGGCACGGCCGTTCTGCTTACCTGGTGCAAACTTCGGCAGGGTCTTGATTACGCGGCTAGCTTCTTCATCGCAGCCGGCACCAATTCCTTTCTGAACCTTTACATCCGACACCTGGCCATCCGGACCAACCACGAAAGCAATAAATACTTTGCCTTCTACCTGGTTGCGCAGAGCCAGCGCTGGATACTTAATGTTTTTGCCAATGTACTGCAGCAAAGCTTCCTGTCCACCAGGGAATACGGGCATTTGCTCCACGTACTGGTAAACTTTCTGCTCCACTACCTCTTCCACCACTTTGTTGCCTTCACCTTCCAGCCCGTTCAAGTCGATTGGGTTGTCGGTGTTGCCTTTTACCGTGACGGTCGAGACTACCTTGTCTTCCAGTTCCTTCTGATCTGGAATCTCCTCCTGCTTCACCACTTCCTCATCCTTTTTCACAACCGGAGGCGTGAATTTGATGGTAGAAAGCTTCGGTGGTGGCGGTGGTGGCGCCTCCGGTGGTGGTGGCGGTGGCGGTGGTTTGGTGGCGTCCAATGGAGGTGCATCCATCAGGACGTTTTCCTTCAGCATCTTGTCTTCTTCCACTACCGTGTTGTCGCTGAAGATTCGCGCAATCAGCGGGAAGCTTACGAGCAGGGCAAAGAAGGCAACTGCGATGAGAAGGGCGCGCGTGACGTGCTTGTTATACAAGCGCCGCAACACATATGCTCCGTAGGCCTTGTTCCGGCCCTCGAATACGATGTCGTTGAGGCTCGCCTGCGCTATTTGAGCGTTATCCATCATAGTCCGGAGGATGTAATGAGGTCTAAGTCAGCCTTCGAAATGTCTACCAACGCATATTTCTTTTGGTCGGTTATGTTCATCTCATCCAAGATGTCTACCATATTCTGGTAGTTGGACTTATCGTCCGGCTTGATGAGTACCACCAGATCCTTGTTCCGACGACGGGCCAACAGCTCCTTGCGGATGCCGTCTGCCGAGTAGTTGGAGAGCTTCAACTCAGGCTTCACGTCGTCGGCCAGCAGGCCGTCGTAGAAGTATACTTTGTTGGCCTCTCCCATCAGAATCGTGAAGGCATTGGATGCCTTGATTTCGGACTGCTGTTCGGGGTTCTTTTCCTTTACCGGCATCGTCAGCTGCATCACGTTCGGCTTATTGAACGTCGTGGTCAGCATAAAGAAGGTCAGAAGCAGGAAGGCCAAATCAACCATGGGGGTCATGTCGATTTTGGTCGACATTTTTTTGGCCCGCTTCTTTCCTCCTTTACCGGAGTCGGCTTGTTGTTGTATTTCTGCCATGTCGCTGCTGGTTTAACGGCTCACTACCGGCTTGGTTTCCAAATCGGTAACGAGGTTGAAACGGTTGATGTTCTTGTTCTGCATCAGCTGAATTACACGCTTCACCGTGGCTACGTCCGCGTTGTTGTCGCCTTTGATGGCGATGAACGTGGGCTTACCAACTGCTTCCTGGTTAGCCTTGCGGGCCTCCATCACCCAGTCCAGCAACTGCACCGTATCGGTTACAGAGAGTAGGCCGGGCTGCTTCACTTCTTTGCGCTGCTCAGTAGACATGCTCAGAAGAGAGCCGAGCTGCTGAATTGGCACGCCGAAGCTGTTGAGGCCACTAAAAGCTTTCTTCTGCTTCTCATTGAAGGTGACGCCGTATTTGGCAGCCATCTTGTCGAGCAGTACCGGGCGGGCTTTGTCGCTTTCCAGACCGAAGAAGACGCGCTTGTCTTTGTCGATCAGGAGGCGGATTACATTGCTTTCCGGCAGCTTGAAGTCAGAAGTAGAGGAAGGCGTATCAACCACCACCACTTCCTCCGGGGAGAACTTGGTGGTCAGCATGAAGAACGTCACCAGCAGGAAGGCCAGATCCACCATCGGGGTCATATCCAGCGAAGGGCCGGTTCTATGAGGCTTTACTTTACCCATTTCGTGCGTGGTTGAGAATATTCAGAATAAACGAAAAGTACGCGCTGCTATTGCGTCAACCGCAACTTAGGCCGTATAAGTTTCCGTCGTCTTCTCGCCGTGCTGAGCGGCGAAGGTCTGAATGATGCTGAAGCCAGCTTCGTCGATGCTGTAGGTCAGCTCGTCAATTTTGCTGGTGAAGTAGTTGTAGGCAATAATGGCAATGGCCGAACCGGCGATACCAATAGCCGTGTTGATCAGTGCTTCCGAGATACCTTCAGCCAGAGCTACAGCATCAGGGTTACCAGCTTGTGCCAGAGCCGAGAAGGCCTTGATCATACCGAATACCGTACCCAGCAGACCTACCAGCGTCGATACCGAAGCAATGGTGGAGAGGATAACGAGGTTTTTCTCCAGCATAGGCAGTTCCAGAGTCGTCGACTCTTCGATTTCCTTCTGGATGGCCAGGATCTTCTGGTCTTTGTCGAGGCCACGCTCGCGGGCCATCTCCTGGTACTTCAGCAGACCCGACTTCACTACGGCGGCTACCGAACCTTTCTGCTGGTCGCAGGCGGCGATGGCACCAGTGATGTCGTTCACGTTCAGCTTCTGGCGTACGGTACGCACGAAAGACTCAACACCTTTCGAGCCTTTGGCCTTGCTGATGGTCAGGAAACGCTCGATAGAGAAGGTCAGTACGAGCAGGAACAGCGTAATCAGGATCGGTACGATCACGCCACCCTTGTAGATCGTGCCAAGGTAGTTACCGGGCAGGGCTGCATTGGCGTTGTCATTACCCACAAAGTTGCCGGGGTTACCCAACACGAAGTTGAAGATGATAATGCTTACAACGAAGGCCAGCGGAATCACGATGGCGGCAAACGCGGATCCGCCTTTCGCCTCACCCTTGGGCGCGGCAGGAGCGGCAGGCCGCACGTTCTTGTTCAGGGCATTCTTTTGTTCCATTGTTCCGGAGAATTAGGGGTGTTGGTAGTGAAAGGGAAACTGGGTAAACTGGGTAAATGAACGGTGAAAAGACCTAAAGACGACTACGCCCCGCTCACCCGCACGCTTTGCCGAGGCAAAAAACGTGGGTCTGCTCGTGTGCGGGGCCCATCCGAATTTCGGTCTATCCTTGGCAAACCTAATTAAAAAAACGGAGTGTCGCCAAATGAAATCGGGGTTTAAACGCTTTAAAGCAGGTCAAGACCCGAAAAAAGGCTATTTCGTAGGCGAGTTCTGGCTGCTTGGAAGAGGCTGTTGTTTGGCTTCTTCCCAATACACGTCCATTTGGGCGAGATTCAGATCGGCGAGTCGCTGGCCGTTGTGGGCCGCCTGGGTTTCCAGGTATTGAAAGCGGTGAATGAATTTGCGGTTGGTGCGTTCAAGCGCTTCTTCCGGGTTGATACCGGCGTGGCGGGCAAAGTTGATAAGCGAAAACAACAAGTCGCCAAATTCGGCGGCGGCCCGCTCGGCATTGATGGCGGCGGGGTCAGCGTGGGCAAATTCGGCCTGGAATTCGCCTAATTCCTCCTGCACTTTCTCCCATACCTGCTCGGGATGCTCCCAATCGAAGCCCGCACCGCGCGCCTTTTCCTGGATGCGCATGGCCTTCACCAATGCCGGCAGTGAGGTAGGTACGCCGCCAAGCACCGACGTGTTGCCTTTTTCCTGCAGTTTGAGCTGCTCCCAATTCTTTTTAACCTCTTCTTCCGTGTCGGCCTGCACGTTGCCGTAAATGTGCGGGTGTCGGAAAATCAGCTTTTCGCACTGGGCATTCAGCACGTCGGCAATATCGAAATGGCCGGTTTCGGAAGCTATTTTGGCGTAGAAGATGAGATGAAGAAACACGTCGCCCAGCTCTTTCTGCAGGTCGGGCAGGTCGTTGCGGATGATGGCGTCGCTGAGCTCATAGGTTTCCTCGATGGTAAGGTGGCGCAGGCTTTCCAGCGTTTGTTTCCGGTCCCAGGGGCATTCGGCGCGCAGGCGCTCCAGCACATCGAGCAGGCGGCTGAAGGCGGCCAACTGGGCAGGGCGGCGGTCGGGAGTAGTGGTATCCATTATTTCAAAGATACACTGCGGAGCCCGCACTGTTGTACGCTGGGCGGGCCCCGCAGTCTGGTGGCTAAGGCTGGTAAGCTCGACCTTGGCAACGGCACCGGTTAAGTAGCGTAGTGAAAGCAGGGGCGTTTGCCTACTTTTGCGTATTCAAAAAACAGACTTGGCTTGTGGCACTAATTAAATCCATTTCGGGCATCCGGGGTACCATCGGCGGCGCAGCCGGCGACGGCCTGACACCTATCGACGTTGTAAAATACGCCGCGGCCTTTGGCACGTGGGTATTGGCCAATACGCAAAACAATACCATCATCATCGGCCGCGACGCCCGGATTTCGGGCGAGATGGTGAGCAAGCTGGTGGCGGCCACGCTGCAGGGCCTGGGCATCAACGTCATCGACCTGGGGCTGAGCACTACGCCCACGGTGGAAATGGCGGTGCCGGCCAAAAACGCGGGCGGCGGCATCATCCTCACGGCTTCGCACAACCCCAAGCAGTGGAACGCGCTGAAATTGCTCAATAACAAAGGCGAATTCATCTCCGACCAGGAAGGGCAGCAGGTGCTGGCGCTCGGCGATTCAGAGTCGTTCGACTTTGCGCCCGTGACCAAGCTGGGCCAGTACAGCACCGACGATACGTTCCTGCAGACCCACATCGACGCTATTCTGGCGCTGCCGCTGGTGGATAAGGCGGCAATCAAGGCCAAGAACTTCCGGGTGGTGGTCGACGCGGTGAACTCCTGCGGCGGCTTTGCCGTGCCGATGCTGTTGGAGCAGCTGGGCGTAGAAATCATTGAGAAGCTGTTCTGCGAGCCAACCGGCGACTTCGCCCACAACCCGGAACCGCTGCCTGAAAACCTGCGGGAAATTGCCAAAACGATGGAGAAAGGCTCCTTCGACCTGGGCATTGTGGTGGACCCCGACGTGGACCGCCTGGCGCTGGTGAACGAAGACGGCACCATGTTCGGCGAGGAGTACACGCTGGTAGCCGTGGCCGACTATGTGCTGCAGCAGAACGGCGGCGGCAACACCGTGAGCAACCTGAGCAGCACCCGCGCCCTGCGCGACGTGACCGAAAAGCAGGGTGGCCAGTACGCCGCTGCCGCCGTGGGCGAGGTGAACGTGGTAACCAAGATGAAGGAAACCAACGCCGTTATCGGGGGCGAAGGCAACGGAGGCATCATCTACCCAGAGCTGCACTACGGCCGCGACTCGCTGGTGGGTATTGCGCTGTTTTTGAGCCATCTGGCCAAAACCGGCCTGACTATGACCCGGCTGCGTAACTCGTATCCGAACTACTTCATCTCTAAAAACAAGATCGAGCTGACGCCGGAAATCAACACCGACGAGGTGCTGAAGCAGATGGCCGCCCGCTACGCCAAGCAGCCGGTAAATACGATTGACGGCGTGAAGATTGAGTTCGACAAGGAGTGGGTGCACCTGCGCAAATCCAACACCGAGCCCATCATTCGGATTTACGCCGAGTCGGAGTCCAATGCCACGGCCGACCATCTGGCCAACAAGATCATCGGCGACATTCGGGAGATTATCAGCAAGTAATTCCGGAAATGCGCTGTGCGCATAGCTTGAGGGGTGATTTTTGCCGGGGCGGACTACTGCTTCAGCGAAAATCACCCCTTTTTGCGGCGCTATCTACCCATGCAGAAAAGCCAGCCCGGCGGAATCCCTTATTTTTGTGGCCGTTGCTTTCATCTATTCCGTTGCCGCCCATGACCGTTTACTTCGATAACGCCGCTACTACGCCTCTGGACCCGGAAGTGCTGGACGCTATGCTGCCGTTTTTGCGAGACCATTTCGGTAATCCCAGCAGCATTCATGGGCACGGGAGGCAGGTGCGGGCCGCTATTGAGAATGCGCGCAAAACGGTGGCGCACCTGATCAATGCCGCGCCCGCCGAAATCGTGTTTACCTCGTGCGGGACGGAAGCCGACAACTACGCTGCCTTCGGGAGCGTGCGGACGCTGGAACTGAAGCACATGATTACGTCGCGGCTGGAGCACCACGCGGTGCTGCACACCACGCAGGCTTTGGAAAAGGCCGGCGACGCCACCCTGAGCTACCTACAGCACGATGCGCAGGGTCGCTTCGATCTGGCGCAGCTAGAGGAGCTGCTGGCAACCAATCCGCGCACGTTTGTGAGTTTGATGCACGCCAACAACGAAATCGGCAACCTCAACGACATCGTGGCCATCGGCGAAATCTGCGCCCGCTACGACGCCGTGTTTCACACGGACACGGTGCAGACCATGGGCCACTACAAGCACGACGTGCAGCAGCTGAAAACCCATTTTCTGGTGGGTTCGGCGCACAAGTTTCACGGGCCGAAAGGCGTGGGTTTCCTATACCGCCGTTCGGGCCAGACCATGGATGCCCTGATTCATGGCGGCTCGCAGGAGCGCAACCAGCGTGCCGGCACCGAAAACGTGTACGGAATTGTGGGGCTGGCCAAGGCGCTGGAAATAGCCTACCGCGGCATGGCCGACCACCAGCGCCACATTCAGGGCCTGAAAGACCGGTTCATTGAGAAGCTAAAGGCCGAAATCGAGGGCGTGGCGTTCAATGGCACCTCCGCTGAAACCGACCAGAGTCTCTACACGGTGCTGAGCGTGAGTCTGCCGCCGTCGGCCATGAACGAGATGCTGCTGTTCAACCTCGATATCAACCGCATATCGGTGTCCGGCGGCTCGGCCTGTACCAGCGGGGCCAACGCCGGCTCACACGTGCTCAGCGCCCTGAACTGCGACCCTGAGCGGGGCACCATCCGTTTCTCGATGAGCAAGTACAACACCGAAGCCGAAGTAGACTACGCCGTAGAACAGCTGGCGAAAATGTACCGTCGGGAGCCGCTGAAAGTGTAGCAGAAATAATTGTCTGACGTATAAAAAAGCCGCCGCTGCATCTGCAGCGACGGCTTTTTTGCGCTTCATTGGTATCAGCGCCTCAATACGAGCCGTCGGCGCCGGCCCCGCCGGAGTGGCCCCCACCGAACTCGAAACCGGGTGTCGGCGCGGTTGGTGCCGGAGCTGTCTGGGCCACTACCAACGACTCCAGGTTGAAGTACGTGGGCTGGCCGGCGTCGGCCAGAGACGTGAGGCCGTGGCGGGCGGGGCGCAGGTAGCGGGCGGCCCACACCGCCAGCACCAGCAGGAAAGCCCCGCCCAGCACGGCCGCAATTTCAGGTGGCAGCACGGAGCGGTAGTAGCGGAGCGTGAACAGCGAAAACGCGGCAGCGGCCAGCCCGGTCAGCAGCCACAGGCGGCTGGGCCGGCGCAGGCCCACGGCTATATACACCAGCGGAATGATAGCCGTGAACAGGTAAAACAGCGGGGCCAGCGGAATCTGGGCTGACGCGTACAGGCCGCTGATTTCGGCGTTGCCTTCGCGCACCATGTAGTAGTTGCCGGCCAGGTAGAAGGTAGCCAGTGTGAGCACCTCCAGCACCAGCAGGCAAGCCCGGTAATAGAGATAATCGGGTCGTTGGCGCAGGCGCTGCAGAAGCCGGAAGCTGCCAACGGCGGTCAGCATGAGCACGAAAGGCAACAGCAAACGCCCAATCGGTAGGATCAGGAGCCAGTTGGCCAGCAGCGCCAGCAACACGAGGTACGTGGCCGCCGCCACCAGCCGGTCGGCGTAGCGCAGGGTGGCCAGCAGCAGCAGTCCCAGCAGCGGCAGTAGCAGCACCGTGTAGTAGGCGCTGCCGAAACCCGCCGAATAGCGGCTTAGGGTAGTCAGAGAGTCGGCCGCTTCGGCCAACAGCAGCGCCAGCACAAATAGCCCGATGTACAGCAGCGCGCTGTCGGTGCCGGACCGGTAGTGCCGAAACTCCCGGATAATTACTTCCTGCGTGCCCAGGCAGCCCAGTGCCACCGCCCAACCCAGCAGCCGGAAATCTTCGAGCCGCGCTGCTGCTCCGAATAAGGCCAGAAACGCCGCCGCACCAGCCACGCCCACACACGTAAATAGCACCAGCCCGATCCGCAGCAGCAGCCCCGGCCGGTAGAAATCGGGCTGGTAAGCGGTTTTGATGGCCTGGTACTGGGCGTCGGTGAGAAGCTGGCGCCGAAACCAGCGGGATGCGGCGGCCTCCATGGCTTCCTGCGTGGCCCACAACAGCGGATAGGCTTTCATCTTCATACCCGACGGAGAAATTCTTTGCTGCGCACAAACAGCAGGATAACGCCTGCTGTCGACAGCATGAAGTAAAAAGAAACCAGCAGCCCACCAGCTTCTCCGTTGCTGAAATCAAGCAACTGAATGAAGCTATAGGTCAGGGCGATGTAGCCATACACTGTCCCCATTAGCAGAAACAGATACGACTGCGCATGCCGGGCATACCAGACCAAGCCGGCGCTCATCAGCAGCACCAGCAGCACGGCCACCCACTTGGGCAGCCAGGGCTGCGGGTAGTAGTCGAAGAGGACGGCTGTGGCCGCCAGCAGCGCCACATTAGCTCCCAGCGAGATATATGTGAAGGCGAAGTGCGGCTTGCGTCGGGTAAACTCGGCGTGCAGGCCCGCCCCCGTCAGGGCCAGTCCCAGCAGCACGCCCGCCACGCCCAGCCGGGAAGTGAATAGGGCGTTGGCCGTGAATACCGACAGCGGCGCCACGCTCACGCCCACCCACGCGCCCAGCGCCGTGAGGCCCATGGCCAGCACGCCCCGGTGGTCGAGGCGGTAGGCCAGGGCCAGAAACAGCACGGCGGGCAGCAGCGTGGCGAGCCCGTAGCGGTTCCCAAATACATTAAATACTGCCTGAACATAGGTTTCCAGGGCCAGAAACAGTAGGCAGCCCAGCAGCAGTGCGTAGTCGGGCACGAAGCTGGCGGCGGTGCTCTGGCCCCACGTAAACGGCAGCCGGTGCCGCCAGGCATACCCGAAGCTGGCCAGCATCAGCAGCGCCATAGCCCCGATAACCGCGCCATGCCCGATATCGTCGAGGTGCTGATAGAGAAGCGTGCCCAGTCCGCCGGTAAGCAGCGTAATGCCCAGGTACAGCGCCGCCCGCAGCTCCTGATGCAGCGACATTGGCCGCGCCTGCTCATCGTTGGCAATGGCCTGGGCCTGGGCGGGCGGCAGCAGGCCACGCGCCTGCAAATCGGCCAGAAGGTGAGTGGTGCGCATAAGCTGGGCAGGGGAGAGGTGCGCAGCGAATGTAGCAGAATGCCCGAAACCCGGTTACGCATCGTATTTTGGCCGGCTTCCGTATGGATTGCCCGAACCCCAGCCCGCTCCCTCATGGCCGATATCAACATTCAGCGCAAGAAAAACTCCCCCAGCCCCTGGCTGCTCATCCTGCTGGTTTTGGCCGTAGTTGGGGCCGCCGCCTGGTTTCTGTTTCGCAGTGATACGCCGGCCTCCACCGAGCCGGTAGCCCCACCCACGTCAGAGCCGGCCCCTACCCGCACGGATAGCACCGCCGGTGCCGAAACCGGCCCGCGCCCCGCCGAGGCCGCCGTAGCCGATATGGCTCCCGAAGCCGCGCCCGTCACGCCGGAAGTGCTGGCCGCCTTTGCCCGCACCGACGCCACCCAGCCCGTCTACGCGCTGGAAGGCCTGCGCCTGCTCACGGCGGCGCTGGTAGACCTGGCCGACCGCGACGACCTGCGCAGTGCTGCCATCGGCGAGAAGCGCGACAACCTGACCAGCGCCACCGCCCGCCTCGATGAGCCCAACGCCAGCCTGCGCCCCGGTTTTGTAGCCGCCACCGGCCTGATGCAGGCCATGCAGCAGCAGGCCTACCCCGGCCAGGAAGCGGCAGTAGCCGACCTGATAACCCGAGCCACCCAGCTTTCCGGCCGCAACGCCACCGCCCTCGACCACCAACAGCTGCAGGAGTTTTTCACCCGCGCGGCCAGCCTGGTGCGCGTCCTCAGCTCGTCGGCTACCGTGTAGTCGGGCCACCTGTTTTCTTCTTCTAATCCGCCTTTTCCCTGTGGAACCAACGCCTATTCCTTCCGCCCAGGGCATGCACCTGCGCCGCCTCCGCGACCTGACCGAGTACGAAGTAGCCGACGGCAACCCCGACGTGCGCGGCTGGGCGGTGCGCGGCGGCGACGGCCGGCAGTTTGGCATCGTATCCGAGCTGATTGTGGAAGAGCAGACCCTGAAAGTGCGCTACCTCGATGTAGAGCTGGACGCCAGCCTGCGCAGCAACGAGCAGGAGCGGCACATTCTGGTGCCCATCGGGGTGGCAGCGCTTGATGAGGATGGCGACAACCTCTTCGTGCCCTCGCTCACGCTGGACTCGGTGCCGGAGTACCCGCCCTATCAGGAGTTTCAGATCAGCCGCGAATACGAGCAGGCCATGCTACGCGCCCTGCGCCTGCAGCTCCCCGAAAACACCACCGATACCTTCTACGAGCAGCCGTCCTTCGACGAGCACAGCTTCTACGGCAACCGCCGCACCGCCGACACGCCGGCCTCTTTCCGCCGGCGGCTGGAGTAGAAACAGCCCGTCACGCAGAGGCGGAGCCGAAGCATCTTGCGTGCTGACGTTGGATTATCACTCCTGTGTCAGCATGCGAGATGCTTCGGCTCCGCCTCTGTATGACGTTCAGTCCCGAACAGTCGGGCTAATTCCGATGGATCATGTCTGCCACGGCCTGCACCCATTGCGGGTGGGTGTTCAGGCTGGGCACCAGCTGCCAGTGCTCTCCACCGGCTTCCTCAAACAGCTCCTTGAACTCTTCGCCCACTTCAATCGTGGTTTCCAAGCAGTCGGCCACGAAAGCCGGGCTGAATGCCAGCACATTTTTGATGCCTTTCTCCGGAAGGGGCTTGAGCACTTCGTCGGTGTAAGGTTGCAGCCACGGGTCGCGGAGGCGGCTTTGCAGACGACTCTGGAACGCAATGGTGTACTGCTCAGGTGCCAGCCCCAGGCCCTGCGCCACGAGGCGCGAGGTTTCGAAGCATTGCGCCCGGTAGCAGTAGCGGTTTTTTTCGTTGTAGGTGTTGCTGCAGCCGCTGAGCTGGCAGTAGCCGTTGTGGCTGCCCTTGAGCACGTGGCGCTCCGGAATGCCGTGGTAGCTGAACACCACGTGGTCGTAGTGGCGCTTGGCCATTTCCTCCTTGCCCAGCGTCACGATGGTGCCAATAAAGCCGGGGTCGTCGGCGAAGGTGCTGATAAACGATACGCTTGGTATCACCCACCACTTGCTCACCAGCTCCATCACCTTTTCCTGCACCGAGCCCGTGCTGGCCGCCGCGTACTGCGGAAACAGCGGCAGCACAATGATGCGCTCCACGGCCGCGTCGCGCAGCTCTTCCAGCGCCTTCTCAATGCTGGGGTTCTGGTAGCGCATCCCGAAGGCCACGAGGTAGTCGTTGCCCAGCTTCTCCTGCACCAATTTCTGCAGGTCTAGGCCGTGGAAGAGCAGCGGCGAGCCCCGGTCGGTCCAGAGCTGCTGGTAGATTTTGGCCGATTTCGGGGCCCGCAGCGGTACCACCAGCCCCCGGAACAGCGGGTAGCGGATGGCGGCCGGCATGTCTACCACGCGGGCATCGGTCAGAAACTCATTGAGGTAGCGGCGCACGTCGCTGGTCTGGGGCGAGTCGGGAGTGCCGAGATTGACGAGCAGGACGCCGATACGGCCTTTGTTGGGGGAGGAGGGCATAGGGCAATGAAAAGCGTGAGCAAGGCGCAGCGTACAGGCCAGCTATCGTGAAACAATCCAGCCCGAACTGTGGCTGCAAATATCGGCCACGATTCGTGAAGCTGGTGTGCCGCGCCGACACTGCAGACAAACTTCCGCCAACTGATGTTTTGGCAAGCGAGGGTCGGGCCGCCGAAAACCCGTACCTTTGCAGGCCAAATTTCAGACCCTGAAGTGAATACCGACCCCAAACCGCACCGCGCCGGCTTCGTGAGCATCATCGGCAAGCCCAACGTGGGCAAGTCCACGCTCATGAACGCCCTGATGGGCGAACGGCTCAGCATCGTAACCAGCAAAGCCCAGACCACGCGTCACCGCATTCTGGGCATCCTCAATGGCGAGGATTTTCAGCTGGTGTACTCCGACACGCCCGGCATCATCCAGCCCAAATATGAGCTGCACAACGCCATGATGTCGTTTGTGTATTCGTCCTTGGAAGATGCCGACGTGATTCTGTTCGTGACGGATATCTACGAAAAGCACGACGAAGAGCCCGTGGTGGAGCGCCTGCGCAAGATGGTGGACACGCCCATTCTGCTGCTCGTCAACAAAATCGACCAGGCCGACCAGGCTGAGGTGGAAGCCAAGGTGGAGTACTGGCGCGAGCACCTGCCCAATGCGGCCCGCGTGCTGCCCATTTCGGCGCTGGAGAAGTTCGGGACCGGCGAGCTGCTGGATCTGGTGCTCGGCTACCTGCCCGTGCACCCGCCCTACTACCCCAAAGACGAGCTGACCGACAAGCCCGAACGGTTTTTCGCGGCCGAAATGATCCGCGAGAAAATCTTCAAGCTCTACAAAAAAGAGGTTCCATACAGCTGCGAGGTGGAAATCGAGGAGTTCAAGGAAGATGAAACCATCATCCGGATGCGCTCCGTGATTTACGTGGAGCGCGCCAGCCAAAAGGGTATCATCATCGGCCAGCAGGGCACGGCCCTCAAGAAAGTAGGCACCTGGGCCCGCGAGGAAATGGAGAAGTTCTTCCAGAAAAAAGTATTCCTCGAAATCTACGTCAAGGTCAACGAGAACTGGCGCACCGACCCGAAGGCACTGAGCCGCTTCGGCTACCAATAACGACAACAGAACGTCATGCAGAGCCGCAGGCGAAGCATCTCGCTAGTGTGCCAACTAAGAGAGATTTCCACACTAGCGAGATTCCTCGCTCCGCTCGGAATGACGTTCTTCTACCCAACGTCAGTATGCGAGATTCATCGCTCGGAATGACGTTCCAATACTTCCGACCTCACATTCACTTAACTACTCCGGGCACTGCCGAAACTGGTCGGGCCGGCGGCTGGAGTCAGACAACATGAAAAATACCATTGCCATTGTGGGCCGCCCGAACGTGGGCAAATCCACTCTTTTCAACCGCCTCGTCGGCCAGCGCAAGGCCATCATGGATGACGAAAGTGGCGTTACGCGTGACCGGCACTACGGCTACGGCGACTGGGTGGGCAAGTACTACACCGTGATTGACACGGGTGGCTACGTGCACAACTCCGACGATATCTTCGAAGGCGAAATCAACAAGCAGGTGAAGCTGGCTATTGATGAGGCCGACGTGGTGCTGTTCATGGTGGATGCCATGGCCGGCGTGCACAGCCTCGACGAGGAGTTTGCCAACGTGCTGCGCCGCTATCAGGGCAAAAAGCCTATCTATATCGTCGCCAATAAGGCCGATACCAACTCCCGCATCCACTCCTCCGGCGAATTCTACGCGCTGGGCGTTGGCGACGGCGAAATCTACCCGATTTCATCGGCCAGCGGCTCCGGCACCGGCGATTTGCTGGATGCCGTTATCAGCCACTTCGAGGAAGAAGGCGTGGAAGAGCCCGACCTTGGCATTCCGAAAATTGCCGTGGTGGGCCGCCCCAACGTGGGCAAGTCCAGCTTCGTGAACCTGCTGCTCGGCACCGAGCGCAGCATCGTCACGGACATTGCCGGCACTACCCGCGACTCCATCCAGGCGCGCTACAACGCTTTCGGCCACGAGTTCATGCTGGTGGATACCGCCGGCCTGCGCCGCAAAACCAAGGTGCACGAAGACGTGGAGTTCTACTCCGTGCTGCGCTCCATCCGGGCGCTGGAAGAAGCCGATATCTGCGTGGTGATGCTCGACGCCACCCGCGGCATCGAAGCCCAAGACGTGAACATCATCGGCCTGGCCGACAAGAACCGCAAGGGTATCGTGATTCTGGTGAACAAGTGGGACCTGATCGAGAACAAGGAAACCAACACGGCCAAGGAGTTCGAGCAGAAGATCTACGAGAAGATTGCCCCGATTTCCTACCCGCCCATCATCTTCACGTCGGTGCTCACCAAGCAGCGCGTGCACAAGGCCATCGAAACGGCCATTGAGGTGTATGGCAACAAGCGCCGCAAGATTCCGACTTCCGAGCTGAACGAAACCATGCTCAAGGAAATCGAGAAGTACCCGCCGCCCATCCAGAAGGGCAAAACGGTACGCATCAAGTACGTTACGCAGCTCCCGACCCACAACCCGGTATTCGCGTTCTTCTGCAACCTGCCGCAGTACGTGAAGGAGAGCTACACCCGCTACCTCGAAAACCGCATGCGCGAGCATTTCGACTTCAAGGGGGTGCCGATCGGTATCGTATTCCGCAAAAAGTAGCAAGTGGCCGAGGGCTGAAAAAAATATTTTTCAGCGTCCGGGTTACCTTCTGCCAAGCCGGGTATAAAGACCCGAAACCAGCCGGTAGCCTTCGGGCACCGGCGGAGTTTCATCCAAAAAGACTTTCCAAAATCCCTCAACAACCCTCATCATGAAAAAAGTACTGTTCCTCGCTCTGGCTGCCGCTTCGTTCACCTTCTCTTCTTGCGACAGCCAGAAAGAAAACAACATGGAGCAAACTGCTGACAACGTAGAAGCTGCTGGCGAAGACAAGGCTGATGCCATGGAAGCTGCTGGCAACGAAGCTGGTGCTGACTCGGTAGAAAATGCTACCGAAGCTAAGGCTGACGCTATGGAAGATGCTGCTGACGCTCTGCCAAGCCAGGCTACTCCAGCTCCTGCTACCGTTCCTGCCCAGTAATTACGGCAGCGTCCTGGACGCAAAAAAAGAGGCTCTCCGCACGCGGAGAGCCTCTTTTTTCGTTTGTACCCGTACCGCGAAACGGACTTTCGCGGTACGTGGGGACGGCTACCCCAGCCGGCGCTGCAGCAGGCTGTCCACGAGCTCAAACAGCCGCCGGGGCTCGTAGGTGCGCCAGGGCAGCTCGTCGAGCTGGCCGCCGAAATTCACGTAGCTGTCGAGGTTGTACTGGCGCATTTCGCGCACCACGTGCTCCTGGAAGTTCACGCCCGCAATCCAGCCGTCCTCCACGTCTTCAAACCACTCTTCGTAGTAGTCGTCTTCGGAGCCATGGAAGTTGAACACGTTTTCGCCGATGAGGATGAATTTGCGGATGCCCTCGTGCGTCATCAAGTCAATGATGTTGCGCTTGAGGTGCATGATGTCGTTTTCGATGGCGTCGTTCCACTCGCCGATCAACTCGATGATGCCGATGCCTTCGTCGTAATCCACGAACAGGATTTTGAGAAACAGCGTCTCGGAGTCCAGACTGTCCCACTGCGGATGGATGTAGTAGCCGTAGATGGTGTTGACGTAGCTGTCGAGGCTGTTTTCGGCTTCGTAGAGCGGGGAGCGGGGGTCTTCGGAGGCGGAATACTGATCCAGCCAGGCGTAGTGCGGCTCAAGGGTGTGCATAGAAAGGGAAGTGTAGCACAGGCTTTTGCCTGTGCCGGGCCTGGTAAATCCCCGCAGGGTGTCTGCTGTACTAACTGTGCCCAAACGCGCAGGGTTTCCGGCAGCATCACAAAATACCCCCAGCCGACGGCACAGGCTGAAGCCCATGCTACAAATAGCTACGCCCGCGCCGCCAGTGCTGCCCGCACGGAGCCGTGCCGCTGCAGCAGCTCCGCCGCTTCCGGCTGGCCGATGCTCAGCTCATCCATCAGCATCTTCTCGCCCCGGTCGACCAGCTTGGCGTTGCTGAGCTGCATGTCCACCATCTTGTTGCCTTTCACCCGTCCCAAACGAATAAAGGTGGCCGTCGTGAGCATGTTGAGGGCCAGCTTCTGCCCAGTGCCGGCCTTCAGGCGCGTGCTGCCCGTCACGAACTCCGGGCCCGTTACCACTTCCACCGGAAACTCGGCCACGGCCGCTACTTGGGAGCTGGCATTGCACACGATGCAGCCCGTGGCCAGCCCGTGCTGTCGGGCCTGCTCCAGCCCGCCAATGACGTATGGCGTGCGCCCAGAGGCGGCAATTCCTACCACAATGTCCTTGTCGTTGATGTCGAACGCCTGCAGATCCAGCCACGCCTGCTGCGCGTCGTCCTCGGCGTTTTCCACGGCTTTGCGGATGGCCGTGTCACCGCCCGCAATGATGCCTACTACCAGCCCGTGGGGCACGCCAAAGGTGGGCGGACACTCCGAGGCATCCAGCACGCCCAGCCGCCCGCTAGTGCCCGCCCCGATATAGAACAGCCGCCCGCCCGCGCCCAGCCGGGCCACCGTCGCTTCTACCAGGGCCTCCAGCTGCGGCAGCGCCTTCGCCACGGCCTGCGGCACCGTCTGGTCGACGCTGTTCATGCCTGCCAGCAGCTCGTGCGTGGAAAGGGTTTCCAGATGGTTGAAGAGCGAAGGGCTTTCGGTGGTGCTCATAAATTAGGTGATGAGGTAATGGGGGTGATGAAGTAATGGGAGATGAGGTGGTGGGGTGATGTGGTGACGAAGCTGCCTTGATGGCGCAACTACCTCATCATTCTATCACTTCATCACCAAGTCACACCAGCTGCCCGATAACGGAGAATTTGTCGAATACGTTGGGCGTATGGGGCGCGTCGCGGTCCAGCTCCTGCGTCAGGTCCTGCCCGGCCCAGTGCTCGTAGTGGTTGCCGCGCTTCCAGAGGCGGGAGCGGGTAACGTCGTAAATAAGCCCTCGGTAAGCCACCCAGATTTCGTCCCGGTCCTGCCCGTTGCGCAACGCCAGCTGGCTCTTAGTGTACGTGGGGAGCGGCGCAGCTATCGGCGGATTGTCAGAGGTCAGGCTCATGTAAGAATCAAATCAGGCATCCACTGCGGCGCTTCATCTACTGGCAGCTAAACCAGTTACCCCAGCAGCGCCTGCGTCAGAATCCAGCGGTTGGGCAGGTCGCCCTGGGCGGCGCGGAAGTAATCCTCGTAGCTGCAGGGCACAATGCGCTTGATGTCGCTGTCGGCCATGCTTTCCACCTCCAGCCACCACTTTTCGGTGTGGCGGCTCTTGTAGAATACCAGCTTGGCCGGCGTGCCGGGCAAGCCCACGGCGTAGCGCAAAAAGCGCCGGCTCTGGAAATCGGTTTCGCGCCGCCGGTGGTAGTAGCCTTCCACGAAGTACCACAGCATGGTGGCCAGGGTAGAAGCGGCCAGGCCGTGCAGGTCGTAGTCGGGGCGGTAGCCGTAGAGGCCGAAGGAGCTGAGCTGGTCGTTGTGGCCGGCGTACCAGGCCAGCTTGGCGGCTTCTTCGTTGGTGAGGCCGAACGGATTGGCCGGGTAGTAGCCGGGCGCATCATTCCAGCGCAGCGCGGCAATGTCAAAGCTCACGAAATCAGCTTGGCGCAGCAGCGGCTCGGCCTGCCGGATATCGTCGCGCACCTGGCCCACGCGCAGGGTTTCAAAGTGCAGCTTTTCCAGCGCCGCCAGTACATCGGGCGCCACCAGGTACTGCTGGTGGGCCAGCTGGGCGAAGTTGAACAGAAAGCTGGGCTCGTGCAGCAGCATGCGGCGCAGGTGGCTTTCCTCGGGAGCGGCGCAATCCTGCTCGGCCATGTCCACGCGTGCATCCACCATGGCAAAGCTCACGGGGCGGTCCAGGGTTTCGTAGGCCAGAAACTGGCCGTAATCGAGGTCGTGGGAGCCGCCCAGCAGAATCGGGACGGTGCCATGCTCCAGCAGCGCCGCAATGATTTCGCGCAGTCGCTGGTAGGTGTCTTCCAGGGTGAGGCCGGGCCGCAGATTACCCAGATCGGCGATGCGGGCCGGGCCGGTACCTTTCTGCAGCTGGTAAAAGCGCCGCCGCACTTCGTCGGCGCCCTGGGTGGCGGGGGCGCCCGCGGCGCTACCGCGCCATTCGTCTAGGCCAATCAGCGCAAGGTCGGCGGCCCGCCAGTCCGGGAACGTATCCAGGAAGGGCGTGGCATACGCGGCGAGAACAGTAGCGCTGGCCGAAGAGGTAATAAGCTCTTCGCGGAGCGGATCAAAAAAGATGGCCAGATTCATCGGGCGCGGGAGGGTGCAGACTCGTACAAAGCTACAGAAATAGCCGCCAAGGGCCTATCATCTGCGGCACAACGATGCACCGTGGTTAGGCAATAAGCGGAAAAAGTGCTTATTTAAGCAGCATTTTCGGTATTCCCTGCCTAGCAGGGCCTGGCCGGGTGCTTTGTTGCCTCTCTCTCTATCGACCAACCCCACCAAGTGTCCGCTCTCCGCATGGATATTCGCCGTACGTTCGATTTGCTGCCTCAGCTGCAGCAGAAGTATAACAAGCCCGACTGCTTCGCCCACAAGCTCAACGGCCAGTATACCCCCATCAGCACCGATACCGTTATCGAGCAAGTCAACCTAGTGAGCCTGGGTTTACACAAGCTCGGCATCGGCAAAGACGACAAGGTGGCCATCATTTCGATGAACCGGCCGGAATGGCTGTTTGCCGACTTTGGCATCGCGCAGCTGGGTGCTACCAGCGTGCCCATGTACCCTAGCATCACGGTAGAAGACTACAAGTATATCTTCACGGATGCCGGCGTAAAGGCCATTTTCGTGTCGGATCAGAAGCTGTACGACAAGGTAAAGGAAGCCACCCAGGGCCTGGATATTCCCGCCCAGAATGTCTTCACCTTCGATGAGGTAGCGGGCGCCCGCCATTTCAACGAGCTGCTGGAGCTGGGCAAGCAAGGCAACCCCGCCGACCTGGAGCCGCTCAAGGCCGCTGTGCAGCCGAATGACCTGCTGACGCTGATTTACACCTCCGGCACCACCGGCCAGCCCAAAGGCGTGATGCTGAGCCACAACAACATTCTCAGCAACTGCCGCAACGCCCAGCCTTTCGTGCCCGTCACGGAGAACGACAAGGCCCTGAGCTTCCTGCCGCTCTGCCACATCTTCGAGCGGATGGTGACGCACATCTACCTATTCAACGGCGTGAGCATCTACTACGCCGAAAGCATGGAAAGCATTGCCGAAAACCTGCGCGAGGTGAAGCCTGAAATATTTACCACCGTGCCGCGCCTGCTGGAAAAGGTATATGATAAGATTGTAGCGAAAGGCCACGAGCAGACCGGTGTCAAGAAAAGCCTGTTCTTCTGGGCCCTCAACCTGGGCCTCAAGTACGACAATCAGAAGGATGGTGGCTTCCTATACAACACGCAGCTGGCACTGGCCAACAAGCTCATATTCAGCAAGTGGCGTGAGGCCTTGGGCGGCAACCTGCGCTGCATCGTGAGTGGCGGCGGGGCGCTGCAGCCGCGCCTGGCCCGCGTGTTCTGGGCCGGCGGTATCCGGGTGATGGAAGGCTACGGCCTCACCGAAACCTCCCCGGTAATTGCCGTGGGCGGCTACGAGCCCGAAAACAACATGATTGGCACCGTAGGTCCCATCATCGACAACACCCAGGTGAAGTTTGCCGCCGACGGCGAAATCCTCACCAAGTCGGAGTCGGTGATGCTGGGCTACTACAACAAGCCCGAACTGACGGCCAAGGAATTCGACGCCGACGGCTGGTTCCACACCGGCGACATTGGGGAGCTGGTGGAAGGAAAGTTCCTGAAAATCACGGACCGCAAAAAGGAGATGTTCAAGACCTCGGGCGGCAAATACATTGCCCCGCAGGTGCTGGAAGGCAAGCTCAAGGAGTCGCCGCTGGTGGAGCAGGCCATGGTGGTCGGCGACGGCCAGAAGTTCGCCTCCGCCCTCGTCATTCCCGCCTTCGACGACCTGAAAGGCTGGTGCAAGCGCAACGGTGTGGACACCAACTGCCCCAACGAGGAGTTGGTGAAGAACGAGAAAGTGGTGAAGATGTACAACGAGCTGGTAGACAAGTACAACGGTAGTTTTGCGCAGTGGGAGCAGGTGAAGCGCATTGCGCTGCTGCCCGCCCTCTGGACCGTGGAAACCGGCGAGATGACGCCTACCATGAAGGTGAAGCGCAAGGTCATTTCCGAAAACAACAAGAACCTGATCGAAGGCCTGTACCAGAACGCCGAGAAGCCCGCCGGCGCCGGCGGCCACTAGGTCCGGCGGCCGCAACTGCCTGGCCCATAACGGCCCGTCTACTGCTTTGCGGTGGGCGGGCCGTTTGTTTTGGTGGCAATTGGCACTGCGTTTGCGAAACGATAAAATAGTTCCAACCCACAAAAACTATTTTACTCCGATGATGAAAAAGTGTCTATCTCTGAGCTGCATGGTAGTCGGTAGCTTAGCCGTATTGAGCGGTTGCAGCAAATCCGAAGCAGACAACCCAACGCCCGCCGTCACTGGGGCCACCGTGTCGGGGGTGGTGCTGGCCCAGGATGAGGTACTGCGCCCGCTGGGCAAAGCCGGCACTACCGTGCAGGTGGAAGGGCTGAACAAACAGGTCGTAACGGATGAGCAGGGCAAATATGAGCTGAAAAACATCGAGCCAGGCCGGCACGTGCTCAATGTCAGCCGGGCCGGGATGGGCACGCTACGCTATGAGCTCGAAGTAAAAAGCCCGGCCCCTGTTGCTTTCCCCACCATCACGCTGGACCAGCAGAGCAGCACGCAGGTGACCAGCCTGACGCTGGTAAGCAGAACCAGCAACTCGCTGCCCGACGAGGTAGCGGCTTTTGAGTGCCAGGTAGCGTACAACCCACAGCTATATCCCGCCCCCAAAATGTACGCCGTGCGGTTGTACGTAGGGAAAACGAGCGACGTGAGCAACGTCCGGTATCTGGAGTCTTCGCAGATCAGCGCCAGTGAAAGCACCCCGGCCCCGGCCGTGCGGGGCACAGCCAAGTTGCGGCTGGCCTTCCATGCCTCCTCCCTGAGGAGCCTGGGGTTTGCCAGCGGAGAAAAAGTGCATCTGGTAGCCTATGGTTCTGCCAAGGACGTACAAGGCGGGGGCATCGGGCGGGAAGCCTTCTACTTCGAGCCCTATGTGCTGAACCCGGCAACCGGCCAGATTCAGCGGGTAGAAGCCAACCTGAACGCCAACCCCGTACGAGCCGACTTCACGATGCCGTAAGCAAGGCCGGAGCCGCCCAATCCGGCCCGCCTACCGCCCTGCGGTGGGCGGGCCGCTTGCTGGATAGGGGAGTGCCAAATTTTTTTGGGTAACTTAGTATGCAAGCATAACAGTTTTCTGTATGTTTACCGGACTTGCAGTACCCTCCCATGACTCCCGAAGAAACCGTCGATTATAACATCAAGGTTGCCTGGCACGCCATTTCGCGTATGTACAATACGCAGGCCGCCAAGCACGACATCACCACGAGCATCGGCTTCGTGCTGCTGAACATCGACCAGGAAAACGGCACGCCCGCTACCAAAATTGCGCCCCTGCTGGGCCTCGAAACCCGCTCCCTGACGCGCATTCTGCGCTCGATGGAGGAGAAAGGCCTAATATACAAACAAGCCGACACCCAGGACAAACGCTCGGTGCGCATCTTCCTGACCGAGGAAGGCCTGCGCGGCAAGGAAATTTCCCGCCAGACGGTACGGCACTTCAACCTGAAGGTGCGCGACAAAATCCCGCAGAGCGAGCTGAACGTGTTCTTTAAGGTAGTCGGCCAGATTACGGGCATGATTGAAGGCAAAACGCTCTACGACGACTTCAAACTAAAACCCTTGCGCTCCGAGTCGCCGGCCTAGCCGGGCGGATAGCTATTGGCTCTTGGCTGATAGCTTTCTTGTTTTCCACCGATACTGCCCGTGGGAACGTAGAACCAACAACTCGGCATGACGAGTACTTTCAACCAGGCGCTGGTGGCTTGTAGCTGACAGCCTGAAGCTTACAAAAAAACTTATTTCTTCCCACCTCATTCCTCTCCACGAATGAATCGTACCATCAAAAAAGTAGCCGTTTTGGGCTCCGGGGTGATGGGCTCGCGCATTGCGTGCCACTTCGCCAACATCGGTGTGCAGGTGCTGCTGCTCGACATTGCGCCCAAGGAGCTGCTGCCCGCCGAGGAGGCCAAAGGCCTGAAGCTGGACAACCCGGCCGTGAAGAACCGCATCGTGAATGCCTCGTTGCAGGCGGCCGTGGCGGCCAATCCGTCTCCGCTGTACCGCAAGGCTGATGCCGCGCGCATCAAGACCGGTAACTTTGACGATAACCTCAAGGACATTGCCGGCTGCGACTGGACGATTGAGGTGGTAGTGGAACGTCTCGACATCAAAAAGAGCCTGTTTGAGCGCGTAGAGCAGTTCCGCAAGCCCGGTACGCTCATCACCTCGAACACCTCCGGGATTCCGATTCACATGATGACGGAGGGCCGTTCCGACAACTTCAAGAAGCACTTCTGCGGCACGCACTTCTTCAACCCGCCCCGCTACCTGAAGCTGCTCGAAATCATCCCGACGCCGGAAACCGACAAGTCGGTGGTGGATTTCCTGATGCACTACGGCGACCTGTACCTGGGCAAAACCACGGTACTGGCCAAGGATACCCCGGCCTTCATTGCCAACCGCGTGGGCGTTTTCGCCATCATGGACGTGGTGCAGGTGATGAGCGAGCTGGGCCTGACGGTGGAGGAAGTGGACAAGCTGACCGGGCCGGTTATCGGCCACGCCAAGTCGGCCACGTTCCGCACGTCGGATGTGGTAGGTCTGGATACGATGATCAATGTGGCCAACGGCCTCGCCCAGAACCTGCCCAACGACGAAGCCAAGCACGTGTTCCAGCTGCCCGACTTCATCAAGAAGATGGCCGAGAACAAGTGGCTGGGCGACAAAACCGCTCAGGGCTTCTACAAGAAAGTGAAGGGCGCCGGCGGTAAGTCGGAAATTCAGGCCCTCGACCTGAACACGCTGGAGTACAAGCCCAGCGCCAAGGTAAAATTCGCCACCCTGGAAGCCACCAAGCCGATTGAAAAGCTGGCGGACCGCTTCAAGGTGCTGGCCGCCGGCAAAGACAAAGCCGGGGACTTCTACCGCAAAACCTTCGCGGGCCTGTTTGCCTACGTGAGCAACCGGATTCCGGAAATCACCGACTCGCTCTACAAGATTGACGACGCCCTGCGCGCCGGCTTCGGCTGGGACCTGGGCCCCTTCGAAACCTGGGATGCCCTGGGCGTGCAGAAGGGCCTGGAGCTGGCCAAGGCCGAAGGCAAAACCGTAGCGCCGTGGGTAGAGGAGATGGTAGCCGCCGGCCACACCGCCTTCTACAAAGTGAGCGAAGCGGGCGTGAAGCAGTTCTACGACATCGAGTCGAAGAGCTACCAGGCCATTCCGGGCATGGAGAACTTCATCATTCTGGATAACCTGCGCGCCACGGGCAAAGTGCTGTGGAAAAATGCCGGGGCCTCGGTGCTCGACATGGGCGACGGTATCCTGAACGTGGAGTTCCACTCAAAGATGAACGCGCTGGGTTCCGACGTAATCCAGGGCCTGCTGAAAGGCGTTGAGTTGGCCGAAAAAGACTTCCGCGGCCTCGTGGTGGGCAACGACGCGCCGAACTTCTCGGCCGGTGCCAACCTGGGCCTCGTGTACATGTTCGCGCTGGACCAGGAGTACGACGAGCTGAACCTGATGATTGCCCAGTTCCAGCAGGCCATGATGCGGATGCGCTACAGCAGCATTCCGGTGGTGGGCGCGCCCCACGGCCTGGCCCTGGGCGGCGGCTGCGAGCTGAACCTGCACTGCGACCGGGTGGTTGCGGCGGCCGAAACCTACATGGGCCTCGTGGAATTCGGCGTGGGCCTGATTCCGGGCGGCGGCGGCACCAAGGAAATGACTCTGCGTACCGCCCTCAAGTACGAGGAAGGTGAGCCGGAGTACAACCTGCTGCGCAACGCCTTCATGACGGTGAGCACCGCCAAAGTATCTACCTCGGCCCACGAAGCCTTCGACCTGGGCTTCCTGCGCCGCGGCGACGAAGTGGTGGTGAACTCCAACCGCGTACTGGCCCAGGCCAAAGCCGCCGCCATTGAGCTGGCCGAGGATGGTTACACCCAGCCTCTGCAGAAAACCAACATCAAGGTGCAGGGCAAAGGCGCCCTGGGCATGTTCCTGACCGGCGTGCACGCCATGAAGCAGGGCAACTACATCTCCGACCACGACGTGAAGATTGCCAACAAGCTTGCCTACATCATGTGCGGCGGCGACCTGAGCAGCCCCACCGAAGTATCGGAGCAGTACCTGCTGGACCTGGAACGCGAAGCCTTCCTCAGCCTTACCGGCGAACGGAAAACGCTGGAGCGGATTCAGTCGATTCTGACGACGGGTAAACCGCTGCGGAACTAGCTGTTAAAAAACCGTTGTCATGCTGAGCTTGCCGAAGCATCTCTACTGCTTCGTTGATTACTACTCCGGCATCAGCACGCGAGATGCTTCGGCAAGCTCAGCATGACAGGCGAATTTTAACCCCCACCTTCTCTTAGACTCAAAACCATGAATGCATATATCGTAGCTGGGTACCGTACGGCCGTTGGCAAGGCCAACCGTGGCGGTTTCCGCTTCACCCGCCCCGATGACCTCGCCGCCGACGTCATCAAGCACCTGGTGGCCTCGGTGCCCCAGCTGGACCCCACCCGCATCGACGACGTGATTGTGGGCAACGCCGTACCGGAGGCCGAGCAGGGCCTACAAATGGGTCGCCTGATTTCGCTGCTGGCCTTGCCGATGAACGTGTCGGGCCTCATCGTGAACCGCTACTGCGGCTCCGGCGTGGAAACCATTGCCATGGCCGCCGGTAAAATTGCCGCCGGCATGGCCGACTGTATCGTGGCCGGTGGTACTGAAAGCATGAGCCTGGTGCCCACCGTGGGCTGGAAAACCGTGCCCAACTACAAGCTCGCCCAGCAGCACCCCGACTACTACCTCGGCATGGGTCTCACCGCCGAAGCCGTGGCCCAGGATTACGGCATCACCCGCGAAGACCAGGACCAATTTGCCTACAACTCGCACCAGAAGGCCATCAAAGCCATTCAGGAAGGCAAGTTCAAGGACCAGATTGTGCCCGTAACCGTGGAGGAAACTTACCTCGACCAGGCCACCGGCAAGAAGAAAAACCGCTCGTTCGTAGTTGATACCGACGAAGGCCCCCGCGCCGATACTTCCCTGGAGGCGCTGGGCAAGCTGCGCCCCGTGTTTGCCGCTAACGGCTCAGTAACGGCCGGTAACTCCTCGCAGACCTCCGACGGTGCCGCTTTCGTCATCGTCATGTCGGAGCGCATGGTGAAGGAGCTGAACCTAGAGCCGATTGCCCGCATGGTGACATACGCCACCGAAGGCATCGACCCGCGCATCATGGGCATGGGCCCCATCAAAGCCGTGCCGAAGGCGCTGAAGCAGGCTGGCATGAAGCTCCAGGACATCGACTTATTCGAGCTGAACGAGGCCTTCGCCTCCCAGAGCCTCGCCGTAATGCGCGAGCTGGACATGGACCAGAGCAAAGTGAACGTGAACGGCGGCGCCATTGCCCTCGGTCACCCGCTGGGCTGCTCCGGCGCCAAGCTCAGCATCCAGCTGTTCCACGAGCTACGCGCCCGGGGCCAGAAGTACGGCATGGTAACCGCCTGCGTAGGCGGCGGCCAGGGCGTAGCCGGTATCTACGAGCTGCTGAAATAACCGGGTGGTGAGACGAATTGCCCGAGGCACTTCGTCTCACCACTACCTTTTGAACGGACTATGAAAAAGCGACTTCGGAAGAAGACATACCGCAGCGAATTTCAGGAATTCGGCTGGTACGTCACCCTCGTTTTAAAGAGCGATGCGCCCCAGCAGGACTCCCCGCTGTGGGAGCCCCTGATGGCACAGGTAGACGACCAGGACCTGATGATGGGTGGCTCCCTGGTTTCCTTCTTCGTGCAGCCCGTGATTCGGATAACCAAGGAGCAGACTCAGGACCGCCAGCAGCAGCTGCAGCAGTGGCTAACCCAGCGGCCCGAAGTGGCCCAGGCTACCAGCTCGGCCCTGACGGACGCCTGGTATGGGCCTTTCCCGCAGTAACGTCTGAAAAGAGAAGCTCTGACTTAGTTGGAGCTTCTTTTTTCAGAAAGTAGTCGGCAAGCATAACAAATTTTTGTATCTTTCGGTACGACAAAACAACTGGGCTTACTTGCCGGTAAATAGTAGGTAAGCCGAGTAGTTTCTCTTCTTTTTGACTTCGAATTTTCCCACATCAACCCTCACCCGGTCATGGAAGTAACCAACCAACTTGTGAAAGGCGGCGAGTTTATCATCAAGGAAACCGACGCCCAGGACGTATTCACGCCCGCCGATTTTTCGGAGGAGCAGAACATGATGCACCAGACCGCTCTCGACTTCGTGGAGAAGGAGGTGACGCCACTGCTGGACCGCCTCGATAACCACGAGGAAGGCCTTATGCGCGGCCTGATGGAGAAGGCCGGCCAGCTGGGCCTGTTCGGCGTGAGCGTACCCGAGCAGTACGGCGGACTGGACATGGACTTCCCCACGTCGCTGCGCGTGACGGAGGGTGTGGGTGGTGGCCACTCGTTCCCGGTGGCGTTTGCGGCCCATACTGGCATTGCCATGCTGCCTATTCTGTACTTCGGCAACGAGGAGCAGAAAGCCAAGTACCTGCCCGGCCTCACCAACGGCGAGCTGATGGGTGCCTACTGCCTCACCGAGCCCGGCTCCGGTTCCGACGCCCTGGGCGCCAAAACTAAAGCCATGCCCACCGAGGACGGCGAGCATTACGTGCTCAACGGCCAGAAAATGTGGATCACGAACGGTGGTTTCGCTGACGTATTCATCGTGTTTGCCCAGGTAGATGGTGACAAGTTCACGGGCTTTATCATCGAGAAGGAAACTGCCGGCCTGAGCCTCGGCAACGAGGAGCACAAGATGGGCATTAAGGGTTCTTCGACCCGCCAAGTGTTCCTGTCCGACGTGAAAGTGCCGAAATCGGCAGTGCTGGGCGAGATTGGCAAAGGCCACCTCATTGCCTTCAACATCCTGAACATCGGCCGCATCAAGCTGGCTGCCGCTTGCCTGGGTGCTACCAAAATGGCTTCCACGCTGAGCGTGAAATACGCCAACGAGCGGGTGCAGTTCAAACTGCCCATCAGTAAGTTCGGCGCTATCAAATACAAGCTGGCCCAGCAGGCTGTGCGGATTTATGCCGTGGAATCGGCTATTTACCGCGCCGGCATGGACATCTTCCGCATGGAGCAGGAGCTGCTAGCCAAAGGCCAGAGCCACAACGAAGCCTTGCTGGGTGCCGCCCGCGAGTTTGCCGTGGAGTGCGCTTTGCTGAAAGTAGAAGGCTCGGAAGTGCTTGATTACGTGGTGGATGAAGGCGTGCAGATCTACGGTGGCTACGGCTTCTCGGCCGACTACCCCATGGACCGCGCTTACCGGGATTCGCGCATCAACCGCATCTTCGAGGGCACCAACGAAATCAACCGTATGCTGCTCGTTGACATGATCCTGAAGAAGGCCATGAAGGGCGAGCTGGACCTGATGGGCCCGGCCCAGGCGGTGCAACAGGAGCTGATGGCTATTCCGGATTTCAACCTGGAAGAAGAAACCGGCCTGTTCGCAGTGGAGAAAAAGACCATTGCCAAGCTGAAGAAGGCCATTTTGATGGTAGCCGGTACGGCCGTGCAGAAGTACATGAACTCGCTCGCTAAAGAGCAGGAAGTACTGATGAACATTGCCGACATGGCCATCAAGGTGTACACCGCCGAAAGCACCCTGCTGCGCGTAGAAAAGGAAGCCGCCACCAAAGGCGAAGAGGCCGTTTCGACGCAAATCGACATTGCCCGCGTGTACCTCTACGACACCGTGGACCAGGTCAACAAGTTCGGTAAAGATGCCATCGGCACCATGACCGAGGGCGACGAGCAGCGTCTGCTGGCCATGGGCCTGAAGCGCTTCACCAAAGCCGACCTCTACAACGCCAAGGAGGCCCGTCGTCGCATTGCCGACCACCTCATTGCCGCCAACGAGTACACCTACTAAATCACGGATTTAGCCGGATTCATCGGATTTCACGGATTTTGTAGGCGGTGCTGGCAGGCACCATCTATGAGCCGCGAAGCCGAGGAAGCCCTGAGAAAAAGCAAGCCGCTCCCGATTCTGGGGCGGCTTGCTGCGTTTTTGGGGTCAGGAGTATTGAACGATGTAGAGACGCAATATTTTGCGTCTCGTCGTTGCTGATGTTGTTGAAAATGTACGATTCCAGTCGTCCAACGACGAGACGCAAAATGTTGCGTCTCTACACCATCCATTCTTCAAAAACATAGTTTGGCACAACGCCAGTGGCTGGGCTGCCGTTTGCTGATACATCTCCCACCTTCAATTCCATCCACTTATGGCCAACGAACAGGTACAGGGCAAAGACTTTTACGAGAGTGTGCTGCGGTTTTACGACCACGCGGCCAGCTTCTCCAAGCTCGACCCCGGCATCATCGCCCAAATCCGGGCCTGCAACAGCATTTATAAGGTCAACTTCCCGGTGGAAGTGGACGGCCATGTGCAGGTGTTCGAGGGTATCCGGGTGCAACACAGCCACCACAAGCTGCCCAGCAAGGGAGGCATTCGGTACAGCGTGTATGTGGATGAGGAGGAGGTAATGGCTTTGGCCACGCTGATGACGTTCAAGTGCGCGCTGGTGGACGTGCCGTTTGGCGGGGCGAAAGGTGGCGTGAAAATCAACCCCCGCACCACGCCGGTCAACATTCTGGAGCGCGTGACGCGGCGGTACGCCAGTGAGTTGATCAAAAAGAACCTCATCGGTCCCGGCATGGACGTGCCGGCCCCTGACTATGGTACCGGCAGCCGCGAAATGGCCTGGATTGCCGATACGTACATGACGTTCAAGTACGGCGACACCAACGCCTTGGGCTGCGTAACCGGTAAGCCGGTCGGGCAGGGGGGCATCAGGGGGCGGACCGAGGCCACGGGCCTGGGCGTGTTCTACGGTCTGCGCGAGCTATTGCTGGATGAGCCCATGCTAAAGAAAGCGGGCCTGAGCAGCGGCATTGCCGGTAAGCGCATCATCGTGCAGGGCCTAGGCAACGTGGGCTACTACGCGGCGCATTTCTGCCAGGAAGAAGGTGCCCTCATCACCGGCATTGCCGAGCGGGAAGGTGGAATCTACAGCGAGAAAGGCCTCGACGTAGCCGCCGTATTCAAGCACCGCGAGGCAACAGGCTCCATTATGGGGTTTGCCGGCGCGCAGGACGTGGCCGAGTCGCTGGATTTGCTGGAGTATGAGTGTGACGTGCTGCTGCCCGCCGCCTTGGAAAACCAGATTCACGAGGGCAACGCGGCCAATATCAAAGCCAAGATTATTGCTGAAGGAGCCAATGGTCCTACCACGCAGGGCGCCGAGAAAATCCTGCTGGAGAAAGGCATCATCATCCTGCCCGACCTCTACCTTAACGCTGGCGGCGTGACGGTATCGTACTTCGAGTGGCTGAAAAACCTGTCGAACGTGCGGTTTGGGCGCATGGGCAAGCGGGCCGAGGAAGGCGCCATGCGCCGTCTGGTGGCTACTATTGAGCGCACTACCGGTAAGACTCTGGCCGAGGAAGAGCGCCAGCAAATCGTGCACGGCGCCGACGAAATCGACCTCGTGCGCTCCGGCCTCGAAGACACGATGATTACCGCCTACCAGTCTATCCGCAAGGTGATGGACGACGTGCCCGGCATAACCGACCTGCGCACCGCCGCCTTCTACAGCGCCATTGAGAAAATCGGCGTCAGCTACCAGTCTCTGGGCATCTTTCCATAAATCGACTAAACTATCAACATATAAAAAGCCGCTCCTGGAAACAGGAGCGGCTTTTCTGCGTCAGAACAGATCTGTGGCATCAATGCCATCCGCAACATCTGTGATTTACTTTACTACAATCTTATTCAGCATGAGCGCCGCTGATTTCTTGCTGGGGCGGCTCACCCCGACGAGAGTTTTGGCATCGAGCCAGCTAGTGAAATCCTTCACGTAAGACGGGTTCTGGTCGGTAGCTACGTTCAGGCCCAGGCCTTTCGGCTCCGATACCACGCCCGTCTGCACGTTCAGGCGGCGCAGGTACAGGTCCGACTTGTTTTTGAGCTTCTCCCAGGTCACCACCTGCACTTCAGGGCCGAACACGGCCGCCCGGTAGCCGATGCTGCTGTAGCCTTCCGTGGCCGGTGCTACTTGGTCCTTGCCGATGATGCTGTGCCAAGTGGGCGACTGAAACTCGTTGTAGCCGAACAGGTGTAGCTCGCGGGTGTGGCCGGGCGAATCCTCGCCGCCATCCTCGTACTTCTTCTCGGCCGCTACCACCAGCTGCTTGTCTTCGGTGATCAGCAGATCGGTCAGGTACACGTCTTCGAGGCGCTTGGCCGCGCTGCCGTTGGCTTTGTTGACTTCGGCCAGGTACTCGGGCGAGAACTTGAATTCGGGAGCAAATTTCATGTCGCCCTCGGCCGAGAAATCGAACTTCACCACTTTCAAACTGTGGTAGAGCCCGCTTTCCCGCTCGTTGCAGATGGCGGCGGCATACAGCGTGTTGTCGGGTAGCAGCCGGAAGCGGGCGTCAAACACGTTCACCACCTTGCCCCCAAACACCCCGCCCACGGCCACCGACATCACCTTGATATCTTTGGTGTCGTTGCGGTAGCGCCGCACGGCCAGCTTCTTCATTTCCTCACTCACCAGCGTCACGTACTGCGTGCCATCGTTGCCGATATGCACCGTGGTGGAAAACAGGGCTCCCTGGTCGCTGAAATCGTAGCTGCGGTCTTTAAGTTTGGTCAGCTTTTCGTCGTAGATGCTGGCGCTGATGCTCTTGATCTGGGTTTCGCGGGTGAGGTAGCGCCACGCTACTATTTTGCTGCCATCGGGCGAGAAGGCCAGGCCTGGGCGCCGGTCGCGGGCGCCGGTTTCGGTAAGCTTCTTCAGCGGCGCTTTCTGGCCGCTGCCCAGCTCTATCGTCTGGGCCGACAGCGACTGCGCCGCCCCGGTCTTCTGGTAGATGACTACGGTAGCCTGGGTTGCGCTGCTGGCAAAGCCATCGACTGTTTGCTCGGCGGTGAGCGGCAGCGCAGTGCTCCAAAGGCGTTTCAGGTCGGCATCGTAGCGCTCTACGGCATACTCCGTCGCCGATTTATGCGCCAGAATCAGAAAGCCGCCGCTGGCAAGCACCAGGGTTTTCTGAGGTATCCGCTCGTTGTAGCGGTCCTCGGGGCGCTCGGGCAAGTAACTGAACGCAACCGACTTTACTTTCTGCGACCAACCTATTTCCGGCCGCAGCAGTAAGCTAATGGCAAGTAGGCCAGTTGGGAGAACGTATTTCAAATCCACGGAAAAATTGGGTTAAATGAAGAAATGCGTAAAAGCCCGAAAAATGCACTCTCCAAAGGTATCCAACTTAAGCCACCTCCCGTACATGCCCCACGATCGGAACGGCAGACGGCCTTCGAGTAACCATTTGGTCATACATCCATAACGTAGAGGTGGTCAATTTTAGCCACTTCATTCGTTTTCTTTGTGGCGTGTACGGTCGGTTTCTACGTTGCCTGGGAATTAACAACCAAGCAGCAGAAATGAAAAACACGGCAGAAGCCGCTGTTTTAAAGCCTTTCAGGAATAACTGGTTAATTGAATTCTTTGAATATGTGGCAGATATGCTCTGCTACCTAGTCTAACCGGGAATTTGGCCCTAACTTTGTCACGCCGTGCTTTCACCAGCCGGAAATCTACAAATCAATATGAAATCTTTACTTCGTTTCTTTCTTCTCTTTGGTCTTATCATCATCGGAAAAGTTGCCAAAGAGCCTACTGGCTTCTCGGAAATCACCAAAGCCATGCATGCCATGGAAAGCACTCCGGTTAGCCCGGTAGTGTTGCTCCAGCAGCCCGACGTCCAGGCCGGCTCCCCGGCGGGGGATTTCGAAATGTGGCAACCCACTTCCTCAACGGCCAACGCTGTTACTAGCTTTCATTAGAATTCGGTAAGCGACTTCACTAGTCGCTTTTTTTATGTCCGTCTACTTTTAAGCCGCATCAGCTAGCTTTGAGCTTAGCTGATGCGGCTCCAGTTCACAGCCGTAGCCGGCAGGCTCTCGATGTGGCGGCGGATGGCCTGGTTTTCTGGCTTCACCAGATCGGGGTCTTCGGCCAGGATAGCCTGGGCGGCGGCGCGGCTCTCGCTCAAAATGCGGCCGTCTTTGGCCAAGTCGGCAATGAGCAGGTCCAGCACACCGCTTTGCTGGGTGCCCATCAGGTCGCCGGGGCCGCGCAGCTTCAGGTCGATGTCGGCAATTTCGAAGCCGTTGTTGGTGCGCACCATCGTTTCGATGCGGGTGCGCGAGTCCTTGCTGAGCTTGTAGCCGCTCATCAGAATGCAGTAGCTCTGGTCGGCGCCCCGGCCCACGCGGCCCCGCAGCTGGTGCAGCTGCGAAAGGCCGAACCGCTCGGTGCTTTCAATCACCATTACGGAGGCGTTGGGCACGTTCACGCCTACCTCAATTACGGTGGTGGCCACCATAATCTGGGTTTCATTTTTCACGAACCGCTGCATCTCGGCGTCCTTTTCGGCGGCGCTCATGCGGCCGTGTACGATGCTGATCTGGAACTCGGGGAAGGCGCGGGCCACACTTTCGTAGCCGTCCATGAGGTCCTTGTAGTCGGCCATCATCTCGCTTTCCTCGATGAGCGGGTACACGATGTACACCTGCCGGCCCAGCTTGATCTGGTCGCGCAGGAAGCCGAACACCTTGAGGCGGTTGCTGTCGAAGCGGTGCACCGTGACGATGGGCTTACGGCCGGCCGGCAGCTCGTCAATCACCGACACGTCCAGGTCGCCGTAGAGCGTCATGGCCAGGGTGCGCGGAATGGGAGTGGCCGTCATCACCAGCACGTGCGGAATTACGTGGGGGTTTTTCTGCCAGAGCTTGGAGCGCTGCGCCACCCCGAAGCGGTGCTGCTCGTCCATGATGGTCAGGCCCAGGTTCTTGAACTGCACCACGTCTTCGAGCAGGGCGTGCGTGCCTACCAGCATGTTCATCTCGCCGGAGCGCAGCTGCTCGTGCAGCACGCGCCGCTCGGCGGTGCGGCTGCTGCCCGTCAGCTTCCCGATTTTCAGCCCCAGCAAATCGGCAAAGCCCTTCAGGCCCACGTAGTGCTGGTCGGCCAGGATTTCGGTGGGGGCCATCAGGCAGCTCTGCGCGCCATTGTCGGCGGCCATGAGCATGCTGATGAAGGCCACGATGGTTTTGCCCGAGCCCACGTCGCCCTGCAAGAGCCGGTTCATCTGCTGGCCCGCGCAAAAATCCTTATAGATGTCGTGGATTACGCGTTTCTGGGCCCCAGTGAGGTCAAACGGCAGCACGTTTTTGTAGAAATGCACCAGCGTGGGCACCTCTTTAAACAGCTGTCCGGCCAGTGTCACTTTGCGCTGGTCGCGCTGGCGCAACAGCTTGAGTTGGATGTAGAACAGCTCCTCGAATTTGAGCCGGAAGCGCGCTGTTTGCAGCAGCTCGGTGCTCTGCGGGAAGTGAATCTGCTGGATGGCCGTGGCCTTGCTCATCAGCGCGTACTGCTGAATGAGGGCCGGCGACAGGGTTTCCTGCACTTGGGGCAGGGCAATCTTCAGCAGATCGGCCACCATGCGCATGATAGCCTTGCTATCGACGCGGTGGTAGTTTTTGAGCTTCTCGGAGGTGTTGTACACCGGCTGCAGGTAGCTCTGGTCGGCTTTCTGCTCGGTCACTTCCTCCATTTCCGGGTGCGCCATCTGGGGGCGGCCGTTGAACACAGTGGGCTTGCCGAACACGATGTACTCCTGGTGGTTCTTGATCACCTTTTCCAGGTAGTTCACGCCCTTGAACCACACGAGCTCCAGCTCGCCGCTGGCGTCGGCTACCTTGGCTACCATGCGCTTCTTGGGGCCTTCGCCCACCACCTCACGGTTGCGCAGAATGCCCTTCACCTGCACAAACGGCAACTCGTCGTGCAGGTCGCAGATGTTGTAGAACTGGGTGCGGTCGAGGTAGCGGAACGGGTAGCGCTGGATCAGGTCGCCGTAGGTGAACAGGCCCAGCTCTTTCTGCAGCAGCTGCGCCCGTTGCAGGCCCACGCCCCGCAGGTACTCTAGTTTGGTCTGAAAGAAGTTGCTCAAGGGAAAATGGCTGGATTGCTGAACGGCTGAATGGCTTTTGCCCTCTACCAGGTAGATAAGCAGCCATCCAGCCGTTCACCAGTTCAACAATTACTTGTATTGCAGGGTGTTCAGTAACTGCACAATATCCTTTTTCACGTAATCAATCACCGGGGCCAGCGAGTCGTTGGCGGTGGCGGTACGGAAGTAGAGCGCGCCCCGGAAAAAGTGGCGGGTGCTGTCGGTGGTGTAGAACTGAAACTGGCTGGGCACCTCACCCTGCAGCTCAAACACGGCCACCCGCATTCCATTCGGCGTTTTGAGGATTTTCTCGTCGATGGCCGTGGCCTTGATTTCGTGCTTGCTGGTGAGCTTGCGGGCGTCTTCCAGCAAGCGGTTGGCCAGCAGGCGGTTGCCTTTCAAGTCGGCGTACGTTATTTGCACGTTGGCCTTCAGCTGCGGGTAGTACACGTTGATCCAGTGCGGCTGCGCCAGATACGAGGAGTCGCGCAGCACTTTGGCGTAGCGCGAATACTGGAACGTGTATGGGTGGCCCGGCGGCAGCTGCTGGTAGGCATGCGGCGGCAGGTCGATGCGGTTGTAGCCTTTGGGCTTGGGCGTGTAGTCGCCGTCGGAGCCGGCGGAGGTGCAGGCCGTGGCCAGCACACTGAGGGCTCCGGCAGCAAGCAGATATCGGGAAGCAGGCATTGGCAGCAATGCTGAAGTATACTTTCAAAGGTAGCGCGAAACCGGCGGCTAACCAGCAGCGGGACGTTTGCCACCTCAACGCAAAAAGCCCTGGCGGCGTGCCAGGGCTCTGCAGGAAAGCAAGAGGGCGTTTAGAACGGCAGCTGGTCCAGCTCTGGCTCCTGCCGGAACGTCTGGGGGACTTCGGCGGCAACTGTAGCGCCGGCCGAGGCCTCCTGGCCTTGGGCCCGGCTGCCGAGCATCGTTATTTCATCGGCAATGATTTCGGTAATGTACCGGGTCTGGTTGTCCTTGTCCTGATACTGACGAGTCCGGATTTTGCCTTCTACATACACCTGCTGGCCTTTTTTGAGGAACTTCTCGGCCATTTCAGCCAGGCCCCGCCAAGCAGCAATGTTGTGCCACTCCGTACGCTCGATGCGGGTGCCCTGTTTGTCGCGGTAGTATTCGTTGGTGGCCAGCGTGAAGTGGGCCACGGTGCTGCCGCCTTCCAGGTGCCGCACCTCCGGGTCTTTGCCCAGGTTTCCGATCAGAATTACTTTGTTTACTCCAGCCATGGTAGCAAGTAGTTTGAGAGACGTAATAAACTGCTGTATGCAGAGTTAAAGATATAAAATATGATTTCAAAAACCCAATTAAATTAGCTTTTATCTTATCGAATTGTCAATATAATTAGCAATCAGAATAGGCTTTGGCAAGTCGTCCGTCTGGCTACGGGAAAAGGCACCCAAGCCAGCTGCTGCCAACGCCTGAGCCCCAAGCGGCTCCCGCAGCCACACCTGATGGAACTTGGCTTCTACCTTCTGATGGCTGAGCACGTGCCGCAGCGCCAGCACGGGCTCTTCTGCCTTGCTGGTATCAAGCTGACCACCCAACGCCTCTATGGCCGCCAGCAGCGCCACGGGCGGTAGCTCGGCGGTGTCCGTTTCCTGCAAATGAAAATCATAGAGGCCTTCCCAAATGTCTTTAGGGCCTCGCTTGCGCAGATATAGGGTGTCGTTGTGACGCAGCACTAAGTAATGAAAGTGGCGGGTGCGGGCCGCCTTGGCCTTGCTCTTCACCGGCAGCTCCTGCACCATGCCGTGCTGAAACGCGAAGCACTGGCTCTGCAACGGGCAAAACAAGCAGTCGGGCTTGGCCGGCGTGCACTGGATGGCGCCGAACTCCATGATGGCCTGGTTGAACTCGGCCGGCTGGTCAGCTGGAATCAATGTGTCGGCCAGTTGCTGAAACACTTTGCGGCTGGCTGGCACGGCAATATCCTGCGTAAGGCCAAACACACGCGCCAGCACCCGGAACACGTTGCCATCAAGCACGGCTACTTGCTCATCGAAGGCAAAAGAGGCAATGGCCGCCGCCGTATACTGCCCCACGCCGCGCAACTGCAGCAGGCCGGCGTAGGTGGTCGGGAACTGGCCGCCGTATTCGCTTACTACCTGCTGGGCGGTGTGGTGCATGTTGCGGGCGCGGCTGTAGTAGCCCAGGCCCTGCCAGTGACGCAGTACTTCGTCTTCGGGGGCTGCGGCCAGATCCTGCACGGTAGGGTAGGCGCTGACGAAGGCCAAGTAGTACGGCAGGCCCTGTTTTACCCGGGTCTGCTGTAGAATTACCTCCGACAGCCAGATGGCATACGGGTCGCGGGTGTGGCGCCAGGGCAGGTCGCGGCGGTGGCGCGGGTACCATTCCAAGAGGGTAGCGGCAAAAAAGGCGGGGGCAGTGGCGGAATAAGTGTGAGTCAAGTGTTTGAAAGAGAAATACTTGGATGGTTTTAAGAAGGGTCTTTCTATTGCGGCTAAAACTATTGCAAAACCAAAAAAGGGGGCTACCTTTGTGGCCCCAATTCGCAAGCGAACAGCTTACCGGGCAAGGGCTTACGTCCTGAATTGGTTGTTTCGCCCAGCATTCATTTTTCACCCATAGTACCTTACCAGCGTGACTAAAGCAGAAGTAATCGCCGAAATCGCCGACAAAACCGGCATCGAGAAAGCAGACGTTTCGGCTACCGTGGAAGCCTTCTTCAAAGTCGTGAAGGATTCGATGGCCGAAGGCAACAATATCTACGTGCGTGGCTTTGGCAGCTTCGTAAACAAAAAGCGCGCGAAGAAAGTGGCCCGGAACATCTCGAAAAATACGTCGATCATCATCGACGAGCATTTCATCCCGAGCTTCAAGCCGTCGAAAACTTTCATCGGCAAGATCAAGAACAGCAAGAAAATCAAAGAACTGGCCAACGCTTAAGTTGTTGATTCAGTTATAACCTACTGCTGGCGGCGCCGCGGGGCGTCCGGTAACACGGATGCCCGGCGGCCTGCTTTTTTCGGATGGCTACACGCACCTCTTCACATCAACTGATTCTGCTGGCAGTGGCCCTGGCCCTGGTGGCCGGGCTGTTTTTGTTGCCCAAGGTGATGGTAAAGCCCAAGGAAGGCAAAGGCGAACTGGCCCAGGATGCCGCCCGCACGGCCAACCGTGACAACGGCGCTGCCGCTCCTTCTGTCGGCGGCCTCGACGAGCACGGCCACGCGGCCGGCAGCCACGATGCCGACGGCGGGGCTACTCCCGAGCAGCCCCACATGACCATTGCGCCGGCCCAGCGCCAGGAGCTGAACACGCTGCTGGCCAAGTACCGGACGACTGCTGACCCCATGGCCAAGCTACGCGTGGCCTCGGATCTGGCCATCAAGTACAAGGCGGTTGAGAAGTTCGACAGCGCAGGCTACTATCTGGAGCAGCTGGCTCAGGCCCGCCCGGGCGAGCAGGCCTGGCAGCGGGCGGCCGATGCGTATTTCGAAGCGTTTAGCTTCGCGGCTACGCAGGAGCGCCAGAAGCTGCTGGCGGCCAAGTGCCAGGAACTCTACGGCAAAGTGTTGAAAAACAATCCGGAGAACCTGGACGCCAAAACCAACCTCGGCATGGCCTTCATGGCCAGCGCCAATCCGGTGCAGGGCGTCGTGCTGCTCCGAGAGGTTTTGGCGGCCGATCCGCGCAACGAAAAGGCCATCTACAACTTGGGCTTGCTCTCGATGCAGAGCAACCAGTACGAGAAGGCAGTAGAACGTTTTCGCGAGTTGACCAAGGTAAATCCGTCAAACGTCAACGGACAGTTTTATCTTGGCGTCGCTTTAGCGGAAACCGGGGCGAAGGAAGAAGCCCGTGCGGCCTTCCAGAAAACCAAAAGCCTGAGCACCGACCCCAGCCTGACGGCCGCGGTAGATGAACAGCTACAGAAGCTTAATTGAATGGCTGAATAGTTGCATTGTTAAATGGTTGTTGGTTCTGACAACTCGTTGCCCGGCCAACCATTTAACAATCCAACCATTCAGCCATTAAGAAGGAAACCATTCAACCACTTAACCCACAACAACATGCCCTGCGGTAAAAAAAGAAAGCGTCATAAGATTGCTACCCACAAGCGGAAGAAGCGCCTGCGCAAAAACCGTCACAAGAAGAAGTAAGCCCTTTCGGGGTCTGCTGGCGGGGCGCTGCCGATAAGGCGCGCCACCCGTCTATCTCTCATCTTGTATCCCCGAGAGTGGCTAATAATTCGCTTTCCCCGAGGCTTGCAAGGGAAGCCGGTACCTGGTGTACCGGCTTCCCTTTGCCGGTTTCGGGGGCGAAGCGCCACCATCGGGACTACCTAACAACCCAATCCATTGAGTAACGAATTAATCATTAATTCTACTCAGGAAGGAGAACGGATTGCCCTGCTACAGGACAAGCGGCTCATCGAATATCATTTCGACCGCAACGACACCAATTACTCGGTGGGCGACATCTTCCTGGGCACGGTCAAGAAAGTTATGCCCGGTCTGAACGCCGCGTTCATTGATATCGGGTACGAAAAAGATGCGTTTCTGCACTACGGCGACCTGGGCGAGCAATTTCCCTCGCTCAGCAAGTGGGTGCGGGGCGTACAGTCGCAGAAAACCCCCGTTGGCGCCCTCAAGTCGTTTGGCCTCGAAAAGCCGCTCGACAAAGTGGGCAAGATTGCCGACACCCTCAAGAAGAGCCAGCAAGTGCTGGTTCAGATTGTAAAAGAGCCCATTTCCACCAAGGGGCCGCGCCTGTCCACCGATATTTCGATGGCGGGCCGTTACCTGGTGCTGGTGCCTTTTTCGAACACCATCAGCGTGTCGAAGAAGATTGTGAGCAAGACGGAGCGCGAGCGGCTGAAGCGGCTCATTGCTTCCATCAAGCCCGACAACTTCGGCGTCATTATCCGCACGGTGGCCGAGGGCCGCGAAGTGGCCGAGCTGGACCGCGACATGCAGAGCATGACCAGCAAGTGGGAACAGCTCTTCACGGCGTTGCGCTCTGCTAAGTCCAACGACAAAGTGTTGGGCGAGCTGGGCCGCACCAGCTCCATGCTGCGCGACATGCTTAACGAGTCGTTTGATGCCATTACGGTGGATACGACGGCCCGCTACGAGGAAATGCGTGGCTATCTGGAGCAGATTGCGCCTGATAAGCTGGGCCTGCTGAAGCATTACACCGGCAAGGTGAAGGTGTTTGAGCATCTGGGCATTGAAAAGCAGCTGAAAACGCTGTTTGGCAAAACCGTGACGGTGCCCGGCGGCGGCTACCTGGTAATCGAGCACACCGAAGCCCTGCACGTCATCGACGTGAACTCCGGCAACAAGAGCAACCAGGAAAGCGACCAGGAAGCCACGGCTGTGATGGTGAACATGCTGGCAGCCAAGGAAGTAGCCCGGCAGCTCCGGCTGCGCGACATGGGCGGCATTATCGTCGTCGATTTCATTGACATGAAATCGGCGGAGAGCCGCAAGAAGGTGGAGGACGCAGTGTATCAGGTGATGAAACACGACAAAGCGCGCTACACCATTCTGCCCATCACCAAGTTCGGGCTGCTCCAGATTACGCGGCAGCGCGTGCGTCCGGCTGAGAACATCGTGACCGGGGAAGTGTGCCCTACCTGCGGCGGAACCGGCAAAATCTCGGCTTCCATCCAGGTAACTGACGAAATCGACAACAGCATCGAAGACTTGCTGGTGACGCAGAATCAGTCGGGCATTACGCTGCACGTGCATCCGTTCCTGCATGCCTACTACACCAAAGGCCTCGTAAGCCGGCAGATGAAGTGGTATCTGAAATACTACAAGTGGATCAAAGTCACCAAGGACACCAGCCTGGGGCTGACCGATTACCGCATCGAAGACGAAAACGGTGAGGAAATTGAGCTGCACTCGGCGGCGGCGGCCATGGCCCGCCTCCAGGACCACGAAGTAGATATTACCGATTAACCAAGTAGCGTGGTTGTCTGCGACAACTCCTCCTGAAAGAAGAAAAGCCCGCCCTACGGTATGTAGAGCGGGCTTTTTTTATGGCCTGTCATCCTGAGCGGAGCGAAGTATCCTATCACGGCTGGGTCGCTATCAAACGATATAGTTCACGCGTGATAGAATCCTTCGCTCTGCTCAGGATGACAGACACTAAAACTTCAAGCCCAGGTCCAGGGCGAATTCGCTGTTTTTGAGGGTTACATCCTGGAAGTCGCGCTCATTGTCGAAGTACTTGTCGATGTTGAGCAGGCCGCGGTGGTAGCTCAGGCCGGCGAATACTTTGGTGCTCTGGCCCACCTGATATTCCACGCCCAGGCCCGCCAGCACGGCCGCTTCCGGGATGATGATGTGGTCGGAGGCTTTGGTTTCGGTGTTGTTGTTGCCGGGGTCGGTGTAGCGCTTCTCGCCGTTGATTTTGGCGGCAATGGCGCCGCCCACGCTACCGCCCAGCTGGAAGTAGAGCTTGGTGTCGGTGGTGATGTCGTTGGTGAACAGCTTCACCGTGAGGGGCACTTCCAGGTACTGCATACCGATTTTCTGCTCTTGGCGGCGGCTGGTGTTGGGGTCGAAGTAGCTGATGGTGCCGCCCTTGCCCACCAGTTGCAGGCCCGAACTGAAGGCGTAGTTTTCGCCGAAGAAGTAGTCGACCACCAGGCCGCCGCCGATGGTGAGCTTGCTCTTCTCGTTTTTGAAGCCGAGCGTGCTCGGGGATTCGGTGCGCAGGTTGGTGATGGAAGGCGACAGTTTGAGGCCAATTTCGACCTGAGCCGAAGCCGTAGCGGCCGATGCACCCACCAAGAGGGCAGCAAGCAGAAGTTTTTTCATGGCGAAGGCGAGTTGAGTAAGCCGCGGAATACGATGCCGCTGGGCGCGGCGTTTGGTTTTGGCTAATTTCGCCCAAAGATAGAAGCATGCCCCACTTTCCTTTTGCTATGCGCCCCATTCTGCCCGCCATACTTGGTTGCTGCCTGCTGCTGCTGGCCGCCTGCGGCCGCGACAAATCCTCTTCCGCCTGCACGCCTGACCCGGCCGTGGCCAGCGTTTCGGCGCCTGTGCAGCTGACCCGGCTGGAAAAGTCCTTCTTCCAGATCCGGAATACGGCCGATGCCCAGCGCTTTCTGGCCGAGCAGCCGCTCTTTGCTAATCAGTTTCTGCAGCGCCGCCAGTTTCCGTCGGATGAGGTGCTGGCGGGCACGCTCACGCGCCTGGCCACCAACCAGGGCCTGCAGGTGCTCGGCCGCCAGACCGACAGCGTATTTCAGGATTCAGGCAAGCTGAAAACCGGGCTGGAAGGCATGTTCCAGCATATTCGCTACAACTTCCCCGCGTTCCGGGTGCCACCCGTGCAAACGTTTGTGTCGGGCTTGAGCCAGGATATGTTCGTGAACGACAGCCTGATAGTGCTGGGGCTGGATTTCTTCGTGGGGCCCGCGGCGCGCTACCGCCCCAATGTGCCGGAGTACATCCTGCGCCGCTACCGCCCCGAGTACGTGCTGCCCACCGCCGCGCTGGCCATCAGCAGCAAGTACAACAAGAAGGAGCTCACCAACCAGACCATGCTGGGCGAGATGGTGCAGTTTGGTAAGGCGCTATACTTCGCGGAGCGGGTGCTGCCCTGCACCGCCGATTCGCTGCTCATCGGCTACACTGACAGGGAGCTGCAGGGCGTGTATTTCAACGAGAGCAAGATCTGGGCGCACTTCCTCGACAAGAAGCTGCTCTACAACACCGCCCCGTTTACGGTGCAGAAGTACGTGGGCGAGCGGCCCAACATCCCCGAAATCGACAAAACCTGCCCCGGCCGCATCGGGGCCTGGGTGGGCTGGCAGATTGTGCGCAAGTACATGGCCGAAAACCCCAAAGTAACCCTGGCCCAACTGATGGCCGACAAAAATCCGCAACACATCCTCAATGAGTCACACTACCGCCCGCGGCCGCGCCGGGCGGAGCGGTAGGGCTTGTCAACCAGACCGTCATACTGAGCTTGCCGAGGCATCTCTACTGTTTTGTTGCTACCATTCAATTAGCCAGAGGTAGAGATGCTTCGGCAGGCTCAGCATGACGCTCTGGCTATTTCCAGACCCAGCCTAAATTCCACCAGCGTGCACATTGCCGTTTTCAGCCAGTATCATACCAACCCGGATTGCCCGGCCACGAGCCGGCACTACGCGTTGCTGGCGTACCTGGCCCGGCAGCACCGCATCACGCTGATCAGCACGTGCACCTGGGAGCCGCAGCGGCTTACGCAGCAGTATCCGTGGGTGCCGGCTGGCGTGGAGCTGCGCGTGGCTGATGTGCCCTATACCAACCGGATGGGCGTGGCGCGGCGCGGCCTGGCGTTTGCGCAGTACGCGGCCTACGCCGTGCGCGAAGGCCTGCGCATCGACCGGCCCGACGTTATCTGGGGCATCAGCACGCCGCTGACGGCGGCCTGGGCGGCGGCCCAGGTGGCGCGGCGGCGCAAGGTGCCGTGGGTGTTTGAGGTGCAGGATCTGTGGCCTTCGTTCCCGATTGCCATGGGCGCCGTGCCCAACCGCTGGGCCCAGCGCCGCCTGTTTGCGTTGGAAAAAAGCCTGTACGGCAGTGCCCGCCACATCATGGCCCTTTCGCCGGACATGACGCGCTACGTGCAGGCCACCGCACAAACCGCAAGCATGGCCCCATCCCGGGTAAGCACCGTGCTCAACGGCACCGACTTGGAGCTGGCAGCGCTGGCCACCGACGAAGCCGTGGCCACGCTGCGCCGCGAGCAGGGACTGGACGGCCGCCGCGTGGTACTGTATGCCGGCACGCTGGGCCGCGCCAATGATATCCCAACGCTGCTGGCCGCCGCCGAGCTGCTGGCCGCCCAGCGGCCGGAGATGGTGTGGCTGTTTATGGGCCTGGGGTTCGATGAGCCGCGGGTACGGGAGGCTGCGGCCCGGTGCCCGGCCATCCGGGTGGTGCCACCGCAGCCCCGGCACGCTGTATTCAGTTGGTTCCGGCTGGCAGAGGTATCCGTAGTGTCGTTTCTGGGGCTGCCGGTGCTCGATGCCAACTCGCCGGCTAAGTTCTACGACAGCCTGGCCGTGGGCACGCCGGTAGTCGTCACCAACAACGGCTGGACTCGCGAGCTGGTGGAGACCCACGGCTGCGGCTGGTTTTCGCCGCCGAGCGATGCGCCGGCCCTGGCGCAGCTGCTACACACGCTGCTGGAGCAACCCGAGCAGCTACGCGACGCCGGCGCCGCCGGTCGGCAGGTAGCCGCCACCGCCTTCGACCGACAGCAACTAGCCGCCACTGTGCAGGAGATTCTGGAGGCCGCCGCCCGGTAGATGCATCTGCTTTGTACTTCAGTGAGCTACTTTTATACTAAGTTGTGCTAACGAAGCACTATTTGCTTGGTTTAGGAGCTTTGGCAGCAGATTTTTGGCTTGCCTTCAGCGCTTTAGATGTGGCGTCGGCGTAGTATTTGCACCAGCTGCTGAGCGGGCACACGGTGCATTTGGGCTGACGGGCCACGCAAATGTACCGGCCGTGCAAAATGAGCCAGTGGTGGGCTTTCGGGATTAGCTCCTCTGGAATGTGGCGCACCAGCTCCTTCTCCACGGCCAGCGGCGTGGTGGCGGTGCGCGGAACCAGCCCCAGCCTATGCGACACCCGGAACACGTGCGTATCCACGGCCATAGCTGGCTGGTTGTAAATCACCGATACTACCACATTGGCTGTTTTGCGGCCCACGCCCGGCAGCCGCTGTAGCTCTTCAATAGTGCTGGGCACCTCCCCACCAAATTCGCTGACCAGCAGCCGGCCCAGTCCCGCCAGGTGCTTGGCCTTGTTGTTTGGATACGACACGCTCCGGATAAACGGGAAAATATCCTCCTGCGAAGCCGCGGCCAGCCGCTCGGGGGTTGGAAACTGCTCCATCAGGGCGGGCATCACCATGTTTACCCGCTTATCGGTGCACTGGGCGCTGAGCACTACGGCCACAATCAGCTCGTAGGGTGAAGCGTAATGCAGCTCGGTTTCCGGGGCCGGAAAGTTGGTGGTGAAGTAGTCGAGGAAGTGGCGAAAACGCTCGGCTTTGCGCATGAGAAAGTAGCTGAGTAAGGGCGTAATTAAGTAGGGCGGAGCTCTGACGAATCAGGCTGGGTTACTCATAAAAAAGGCGGACTGCTGCAAAGGTACCGGCTGGTAGCTTTGCGGCAGTCCGCTTTGTCGTAGCATTTACTCGTTATTCCCTTGCTCAGTTGCTCTACGCTGAGCGTAGAAAGGTGCGTGAGTACTGCAGGATGGCCTCCGTGCTGCGCTGGCTGGGTTTGCGGCGCAGAGCATCGAGGGCGCGCTGGGCCAGCAGCAGGTCGGCGCAGGTGGCCGCCAGATCGGCATCGTGCTGCAGGGCCTGCTCTACTTCCTGCTGCTCGTTAGCCGGCAATTCGTTGTACACGTACCGGAGCAGTTTCTCGTGGGTAAAGGTTTTGATCATAGAAAATGGGTTGTGCGGCCATTTTTTTCCGCAAATTGATCAGCGCGTAACGCATCCGCCCCAGCGCCGTGTTGATGCTGACGCCAGTGGCATCCGCAATTTCCTGAAAGCTCATGTCGCCGTAGTGGCGCATCACCAGCACTTCCTTCTGCGCGGCGGGCAGTTCCTGTATTAACTCCCGAAGCCGTGCGTAGGTTTCTTCGCGGGTCAGCGCGGCTTCTACTCCTTCTTCCGCGTGCGAAAGAGAGTTGAAGGCATGGCTCGTCGTGTCGAGGTTGAGCAGCGGGCTGCGCTTCTCCCGACGGAAAAAGTCGATGGCCAAGTTGTGGGCTATGCGGCAGATCCAAGAGGAAAACTTGCCTTCCTCGTTGTAGCGGCCGCCTTTCATGGTATGGATAGCCTTGATGAACGTATCCTGCAGCAGATCTTCGGCCACGTCTTCGTCGCGCACGATCAGCATGATAGTGGTGAAGACACGGGCTTTGTACCGCTCGAGCAAATGCGCGAAGGCCTCTTCATTGCCGGCAATGTAAAGGGATATGAGAGCGGAATCGCTCAGCTGCATGGTTTCCATAAAGGCTACGGGTTAAGGAACGTAGAGCTTTAGGCCATATTGTGCAGTTGCCGGTGAAATTCTGGTAAATGAGCGGAGGATGAAGAACCTCCTGAACCAAATGTAGAGAACTGCCGGCCGAATCACAACGCGTGACTGGGGTGGACCAAATATTTTTTCAATATTTTTTCAAACTGTCTATAGAATATGCAAAATACCTGCTGCTTTATTGCCCCAATTAGCTCTTAGGGCCCGCAAATCCTTGATTTAGCGCTTCTCAAAAAAGTTTCCTCGTAGCAGGTGGTTTCCCACGTTCGATGCTTGGCTACACGCTTTCGTGCTGGCGCCGCCGGTTCAGCCAGGCAGTAGCCAGCCCCTCATCCGTGAACAGGCGTACATGGCATTGCGCGTTCGTCACCATCGGCGCTCCCGACTCCTGGTCGATGGCCGCTAAGTGGCTTGGCGACACCAGAAACGCCAGGTATACCCGGCCGCCCAGGCGTGGGGCCAGCAGGGGCAGGAAGGTTTCCAAGGTCCAGAGCGTGTCGTCTTCGCTGCTGGTGCCGCGCCGCCGCAGGTCGAGCAGCCAGAAGCGGCATTTCGGGGGCGTGGCAGCGGCCAGCAGCGCCTCATAGCTCTGCTGCAGTTCGGGCGTGGAAACCGGCCGCAGCCACCGCCCCAGCAGCACCTGCAAATCGGGGCGAAAGGTCAACTCCGCAAAATCGGCCAGAGGGGTAGGGGTAGGCATAAGCAAAGGATAGGAAAAAGCAGCCGAATACGCTACGGTGTACCAAGTTTACGAAGAACGCAGCGTGCCACAAAGTTAGGGCTGCTGAAAGCAACCGGCTTCCGCCGGGTGCGGCTACCTTTGCCTGCTCGTCTGTATCAAGCTACCCTATGCCTTCTGCTGTTCCGGCTCCCCGCCACGACCCTTACGCCGCGCTGCGCCTGCCGGAGTTTCGGCGCTTTATATCAGCCCGCGCCTGCCTGACGCTGGCCACCCAGATTCAAGGTGTAGTGGTCAGCTGGCAGATGTTCAAGCTCACCGGCGATCCGCTGGCCCTGGGCCTGATCGGGCTGGCCGAAGCTATTCCCAGCATCGTGGTATCCTTATATGCCGGGCACGTAGCCGATTCCGTACGGCGAAAAAACATCATCGTGGCCACCGTGACGGTGCTGCTGCTATGCTCAGTAGCGTTGTGGATGCTGTCGCAGCCCGCGGCCGCTGCCCTGCTGACGGCCGGTACTTCGCTAGGGGGGCTGCTGGTACTGCGCGGCCTGCCACTCTATGCGGTCATCTTCGTGAGTGGCGTGGCGCGGGGTTTTCTGGGGCCGGCAATGTTTTCGTTCATGCCGCAGTTGGTGCCTGAGCGGGCCCAGCTATCCAACGCCATTACCTGGAACAGCACTACCTGGCAGGCCGCGGCCGTGCTGGGGCCCGCTATCGGCGGCCTGCTGTTTGCGCATTTGGGTATCTCGCTGGCCTATGGCACGGATATCGGGCTGATGCTGCTGTCGCTGCTGCTGTTTCTGAGCATTGCGGGCCGGCCGCTTCCGCCCACTGAAGGGCAGAAGCTTGGCCTCAAGGAAAGTGTGCTGAGCGGCATGCAGTTTATCTTCCAGAATCAGCTGGTGCTGGCGGCGCTGTCGCTGGACCTTTTTGCGGTGCTGTTTGGCGGGGCGGTGGCGCTGCTCCCAATTTTCGCCGACCAGATTCTGCACACCGGAGCCGAGGGCCTGGGCTACCTGCGGGCCGCGCCGGCTGTGGGGTCGGTGCTGATGGCCGTTTCGCTGACCTATTTCCCACTCCACCGCCACGCTGGGCGCAAACTGCTGTGGGCGGTAGCGGGCTTTGGGGTGGCTACCATCTTTTTCGCGCTGTCTACCAGCTTCTGGCTTTCCCTGTTTCTGCTGTTCCTGACGGGCGTCTTCGACTCAGTGTCGGTCATCGTGCGCTCCACGCTCATCCACACCTACACGCCCGAGTACATGAAGGGCCGGGTATCGGCCGTCAACAACATCTTCATCGGCTCTAGCAACGAAATCGGGGCCTTCGAGTCGGGGGCGGCGGCGCGGCTGCTGGGCGTGGTGCGCTCCGTGGTAGTGGGCGGCGCTATGACCCTGCTCGTGGTGGGCGTCACGGCTTGGCGCGCCGATAAGTTGCGCAATTTGGACCTGACACCCGAGCCCAAAAAAGACGACTAGCACAGGCTGGCCGGCTGCTCAGCAGCTGGTATTCCTGGCCGCTGGGGATAACCGTGCCGCGCCGGTGCTTGGGCGGGAAGCCATATTTCGGGCGAATGACTGGTTTATGAACAAACTTATCCACATTGATGTGGATAAGTGGCTGATTTTCGGTCGATTTACTGACTAGCGCCGCGCATGAGCCGCCAGCCAGTTGCCGATAATCTGGAGGGCAGAGGGGGAGAAAGTTTCACTGATCTGACCATACTCTGATGGCAGACCGGTGGTGGCAGTCTGGAACAGATGGTTGAGGCCATCAAGCTGCTGCACGGTCACGTCGCGGTTGCCAGCCGCTTTCAGGCCGCTTTGGATGGCGGCCAGATTGAGGTCGGCGGCTACCTGCACGTCTTTGCTGCCGTTGAGGGCCAGCACCGGAGCCTTCACTTTGGTGAGCGCCGGGGCCGGATTCAGGCCCAGAAAATACCGGTACCAGGGCGAGGTCATCTGGGCGGCCATTGTGGTCAGGGTCGATTCGGGTACGCCGGGGCTGGCCTGCTTCAGCAGGGGTACCATCCGGGCAATGGCGGGCGGGTTGTCGGGGGTAGTCTGGATGACGGTCAACAGTGTCTGCTGCGTCCGGCGCATCCGGCCGGTACTGGCCGTGTCGAGCCCGGAGGCGCGCAGTATATCGGCCTGCTGGCGCAGCAGTAGTTCCCGGCCATTCACGCCCATTCCCGCCAACGACACGATGAAAGCCGGCGGGTTGGGTTCGGCCCCCGCCAGCAGCGCAATGGTGCCGCCCTCACTATGCCCGATCAGGCCGACGCGTTTGGGCTGCACGCCGGTTTGGGTGCGCAGAAAAGCCACCGCCGCCTGGGCATCAGCCAGAAAGTCGGCGGTGGTGGCGGTGGCAAACGTGCCGCCCGACTGGCCCACGCCCCGGTCATCGTAGCGTAGCACGGCAAAGCCACGCCGGGTCAGGTAATCGGCCAGCACCCGAAACGGGTGGTGCCCCAAGATACTTTCGTCGCGGTCCTGCGGGCCGGAGCCCGACACCAGCACCACAGCCGGAAACGGAGCTTTGCTACGCGGTATCGTGAGCGTGCCGGCCAGCTCATGCCCGCCGCTGGGGTTTTTGAAGCGCACTTGCTGCTCAAGGTAGGGCAGGGGTGCCACGGGGTCTTGGGGGCGGGGCGGAGGCGCTGCCGCTGCCGGCAGGCCCCGCTGCAGCACCAGCGGCCACTGCTCGCCGTTCTGCTTCCAGCGCCCGTTCACCTGCTGCCCATCGGCCGATAGCCGGCCCGCGTAGCGCACACCCAGAAAATCCGACAGCAGAATCAGGCTGTCCTGGCGCAGCTCGGCTCCCGAGAAAGCCAAGCCGGCTACTTTCTGGGACGGCACATCCAGCGCAACGGCCAGCACGCCATTGGGCTGCTCGGTGATGTGCAGAATCAGCTGGGGAGGGTTGGCCGGAGTGGCCAGCGTACCATGCCAGGGGCCAGCCAGCGGCTTTGGCTGCTGGGCATGGGCTGGCATGGCCAGACTTGCCATACCTAGTAAAATTGCCCCACACCGCCCTTGCCAACCCAGGTTCATCCGTTTCATCTGCTCAGAAATAGAAAGCACTAATAGAAGCCACAAGTATACGGCCCTGGCTGAATTAGCCGGCTCTCCTAAAACGTACTGCGGGCGCCGAGCAGCCCAGACTGCCGGTGGTACCGGTTGGCAGTTTGGGTTGCTCAGCGCCCGTAGTGGTCAGGTAAGGTGGGCTAGCGGCTGGCCTGCGTGGGGGCGTTACGGGATTTGCGGGACACTTTGTGGGCTTTGCCGGGGGCCTCACGCTTCACCGTCACGGGTACTGCCTCGGGCTGGGTGGTGCGCTTGGCAATCCAGGAGCGCATTACATTGAGGGCCTTTGGTGAGAAAGTGGGCTGCTGCACGCCGTTTACCAGCGCCCATTCCTCGGGCTTGGGCTGCATCCAGTGGTTTACTTCGGGCAGCTTCTGGGTGGTTACGTCGCGGTTGGAGCGCAGGCCTTTGCGCAGCATAGCCAGGTTGTTGGTGGCTTCCACCTGCAGGTCGTCGGCACCGTTGATGGCCAGCACCGGGCACTGTACTTCCGGCAGCTTGCGCGTGGGCTCGAAGTCGATAAAATAGCGCGACCAGGGCGAGGTGAGCTGAATGGCGCGGGCGCGGGCCATGTGCGGGTCGAGGTCGGTGTTGCTCATACGCAGCGTGGCGGCTACTTTGCCCCGGGCCTGCGCGTCGTTGGGCGTCTGCCGGATGATGTTAATCATCTGGGCGTGCAGCTCCATGGAGGCTTTTACCTGGGCCGGACTGGCCCCAATCAGGCGCATGATTTCCAGCTGCTGGCGCGTAAGCACGTGGCGGCCCGGCAGGCCGTAGCCCGCCATTGACACCACGAAGGCCGGCTTGGCCGGCCCCGGTTCCGCGGCGGCCAGCAGCGCCACATTGGCCCCTTCGCCGTGCCCGATAAACCCGATTTCCTGCGGGTTGATGAGGTTGCGGCTGCGCAGAAAGGCCATAGCCGACTGCGCATCGCTCATCAGGTCCTGGGTGGTAGCCGTCAGGTAGATGCCCTGCGACTTGCCGGTGCCCCGGTCGTCGAAGCGCAGCACGGCAATGCCGCGGCGGGTCAGGTAGTCGCCCAGGATGCTGAACATGCGGTATTCCTGCTCGCCGGCGTCGCGGTCCTGCGGGCCGGAGTCGGAGAGCAGCACCACCGCCGGAAACGGGCCGGGGCCGGCCGGCACGGTCAGGATGCCGCTCAGGCGCAGTTTGGCAGCGTTGTTGGGGAAGCTGATTTCGTCTTCGCGGTAGGGCGGCGTCAGGCGCACTTTGCCCGAGGCCGTGGTGGCGGACTTGGCCCGCTCAAACACCAACGGCCCCGAAAGGCCGGGCTGTTTCCACACGCCGGTCAGCTGGTCGCCGTTGTTCTGGATTTTGCCCACGAAGCTGCTGCCAGCCTGCTCAATGTGCAGGCTCAGCTCGTTGCCTTTTACTTCCACTTCCACCGGCATCCGGTAGATGCGCTGCTGGGGCACGTCGAGGGCGGCGTAGTAGCCGCCATTCGTGAGCGGAATGATGGTGATAATTAAGTCAAGCTGCCCGCCCGGCACTTTGAGCGGTCCGCGCCACTGCCCGTTGAGCACAGGTGCCACCCCGGCAAAAACCGGCATAGTGAGCAGCAATGCGAATAGCAGGAAAAAAGTGTGTAATGTTTTCTTCATATAGTTCAAAAAGAAAGCTGTCCGTAGCATCCCTATACGGCAAAGGCACGGAAAGTAACAAAACCAAAGGTACTGTAATCGAAATATTTATACTGCGGCTGAGCTTTACACTGTGGTAGATTCTCCGGCCCGCAGCCACCCGTAGGCAGCGGGTAACAGAGGGCACAAAAGAGCCCCACGCGCCGGGGCAGCAAACCGTTTTTCTGGTTTCTGCGGCGGCGGCGTGGGGCTGATGGTATCTGCGCTATCTAGGCAGACTAGCAGTTGCCGTCCAGGTCGCAGGAAGCGCCGGTGGGGCTGGCTAATTCTACCGGCTGGGGGCGGGATTCCTCCCATACTTTGGCCAATACTTCCTCGAAAAGCTCGGTGGGCTGGGCACCTGATACGGCATACTTTTCGTCGAAAACGAAGTAGGGCACGCCGCGCACGCCAATCTGCCGGGCCTGGTACTCATCGTGGCGCACTTCCTGCGTGAAAGCCTCCGACGTGAGCACCCGCATTACGTCCTCGGCCGGCAGTTCAAGGTCGGCGGCCAGCTGCTGCAGGGTGGCCACGTCGTTTATGTCGCGGCCTTCTTCCAGATAGGCTTTGAAAAGGCGCTCCTTGGCCGCATCCTGCCGGCCATGCTGCTGAGCCAGATGCACCAGGCGATGAGCCCGCAACGTATTGGCCGGCACCAGGTGGTCGAAATCGAAAGCCAAGCCTTCGCCGGCGGCCATTTCCGTCATGTTAGCCGACATCTGGCGGGCCCACTCCTCGGTGTTGCCGTATTTGGCCGCCAGACGCTTGTACATGCCTTCTCCGGGCTGCGGGTTGGCCTCGGCGTCCAGCTCGAAGCTGCGCCACTGCACATCGATGGCGTCGCGGTGGGGGAATTTGGCCAAGGCGTTTTCCAGGCGGCGCTTGCCGATGTAACAAAACGGACAGGCAATGTCAGACCAGATTTCTACCGATATCTTTTTCATACTGTAAGGTCAGGAGGGTGAAAAGGAGTTGAGTTGCTCCGGCGGCTATAACCAGCGGCGGGCCGCTGTGGTTTCCGCAGGCTCAAAAAGGCCGGCCCCGCTACTAAGCAGGGCCGGCCACATAGGGATAAGAAGTTGGCTAGCGGGCTACGATGAGCTTTTGGCCGGGCTTCACCTCGTCGGAGGTGAGGTGGTTGAGGCGACGCAGCTCTTCCACGGTGATGCCCTGGTAGCGGCGCGAAATGTTGTAGAGCGTATCGCCCTTCTGCACCAAGTGCACCTTATGGTCAGCCACTGCGGGCTCCGGCCGCTTGCGGGCGGCCGCTACGGGCTTCTGAGTAGTGCGGGGCGAAACTAGACGAACCGTTGACGGGGTGCTATCGTCATCGGGGGCGGCGAGCCGCAGCTTCTGCCCGGGCATCACCTTCTCCGATTCCAGTTGGTTCCAGGCCATCAGCTGGCTGATGGTCAGGCCGCGGCTTTCGGCCAGCTTCGCCAGGTTGTCGCCGCGCCGCACCGTGTAGGTGGTGGGCACACTGTCATCGGTAGCGGCCAGCGTGGCGGCAGTAGTGGCCGCTTCCTGGCTGATGAGCTGCGGGTTGCGGCTGGCAATGGCCGCCTTGAGCGGCTCGGCCGCCGCCGCCATCTCTGCCATGGAGGCCGTGGTAGGTGCCGTACCGGTAGTTCTGGCAGCCGGCGACGTCAGGCGTGGCGGCACCGACGGCTTGCGGTCGGCGGAGGCCAGGGCCCGGGCCGGAGGCGCAGACGGAGTGGCTATCGGCACGAACACTACCAGTTGCTTGCCCGGCACCAGGGCTTTGCCTTTGCGTAGCGCGTTCCAGCGGGCGAGCTGGGCCGGCGTCACGTCGTAGCGCTCAGCCACCGCCGCCACCGATTCGCCGCGCCGGACCGTGTGGCGCACCCGCCGAAAGCGCGGGGCCGCCGCCTCCGGTTCTTCGCGTGGGCCGCCACTGGCTGCCAGCGTGCGCGTCGGGAAGGGCACCACGCCTTCCAGACGGGCCATCAGCGGCTGCAACGGCTGCGGCAAATCGGCTTGGGGCCGGCAGTAGTCGAACAGGGTTTCGCGGTCTACCACGGCCAGCTGCGGGCGGTTGGCGGCCGGAATCTGCACGGCGTAGGCACGGTAGCCCTCGGGCAACCAGCTGCGGCGCAGCTCGGGGTTGTAGCGCAGCAGCGCCGCCGAGTCGGGCAGGCCACAGGCCTGGCTGAGGCGGTGCAGGTCGAGGGCGTGGCCGCCTACCTGCAGGGTGTCCATGGCCTCGGCGTAGCGGTATTTCAGGTCCGGCGAGTGCAGCTGGTGGGCCTGGGCATACTGCATCGAGTACATGATGGCCGTGAAAGTAGGCACGTAGTTGCGCGTCTCCTTCGGTAGGTGCGGATACAGGTCCCAGAAGGTTTTCTTGCCCGTGCGGCGCATTACGCGCTGCATGCTGCCCGCGCCCCAGTTGTAGGCCGCCAGCACCAGCTCCCAGTCGTGGAAGATGCCGTAGAGGTAGCGCAGGTGTTTGCAGGCCGCTTCCGTCGATTTCTCCGGGTTCATGCGCTCGTCCACCCAGTCGTCGCGGCGCAGGCGCAGGTCGCCGGCCGTGGGGCCCATGAACTGCCACAGCCCCGTAGCGCCCACCGGCGACTTGGCGGTCGGAATCAGGGCCGATTCCACGACGGCCAGGTATTTGAGGTCGGTGGGTAGGTTGTACTTGGCGAGATACTTCTCAAACAGCGGGAAATACACGTTTTCGCGTTCCAGCACCCGCTGGATATACTTGCGGTTGCGCTCCGTGAACAGCTTCACAAACGACATCACCGCCGGATTGAAGGTGTGCGGAGCGTCGGTTTCGAAGCAGTTGATCCGGTCCCCAACTAGGTCGCGCAGCTCAGGCGGCGTCTGCAGCCAGGCCAGCCGCACAGAATCCACCGGCACGGGCTCGGCAGCCAGCGAGTCGGGCAGCACCTCCAGGTTCACCACCTGCGTGGTATCGTCGGCCAGCGTGGCCGGCACGGTTTGCGGCTGGCCAGCCGGCCGATTCTGGGCCACGCCGGCGTGGGGCCAGCTCAGCCCCAGCACGCCGCTGGCCAGCACAACACGCAACAACTGTTTCTTCATTTCTTCGCCTGGGTCGTCGTGAAAAAAAACGAAAAGCCCTGATTCAAATCTGGTTAAATATACTGCCTGCAAGTACAACTTCCCGGCAAAAGCAAAAACGACGGGATGCGCGGCGGCACCTCGTCGTTTTTGCTTGGCCTCGCAACGCCGGTTTAGGCTGGCGTGAGGGTCTCGGTGAGTGACTTGGCAAAGGCCAGCAGATGCTCCTCGCGGAACGCACCGCTTATCACCTGCAGGCCGATGGGCAGCCCGGCCGAGTCGTTGCCGGCCGGGATGGAAACGGCTGGTACTCCGGCCAGGGAGGCCTGCACCGTGAAAATATCGGCCAAGTACATAGCCAGCGTGTCCTTGTTCACTTCCCCGATGCGGAACGCCGTGGTAGGGGCGGTAGGCAGCACCAGGAAATCATACTGGCGCAGCATCTCGTCGGTTTTGTCTTTGATGAGGCGGCGGACCTGCTGCGCTTTGGTATAATAGGCGTCGTAGTAATCGGCCGACAGCACGAAGGTGCCGAGCAGAATCCGGCGCTGCACCTCGGCCCCGAAGCCCTGGGAGCGAGTTTTCTTATACAGCGAAGGCAGGTCGGTGGCGTCAGGCGCGCGGTAGCCATACTTCACCCCATCGAAGCGGCTCAGGTTGGAGCTGGCTTCGGCGGTGGTCAGGATGTAGTACGTGGGCACCATGTAGTCGAGGTAGGGAAAATCCACCGCGTCTACCACGTGGCCCTGGCCGCGCAGCTCATCGAGGGTGTGCTCCAGCGCCCCTTTTATCTCGGCGTTGAGGCCCGGCCGCTCCACGGCATCCCGGATGTAGCCGATGCGGTAGTGCGGAGCTGGTTCCAGCAGCTGGCTGTAGGCCGGCACATCGCGCTGGCTTACGGTACTATCGAAGTTGTCGGCGCCGGCCATCACCTCCAGCAACACGGCCGCATCCTCCACCGAGCGGGTGAGGGTGCCGATCTGGTCGAAGGAAGAAGCGTATGCCACCAGCCCGTAGCGCGAAATGCGCGAATACGTGGGCTTGAAGCCCACAATACCGCAGAACGCGGCCGGCTGCCGCACCGAGCCGCCGGTATCAGAACCGATGGAAGCCAGGCAGAAATCGGCCTGCACGGCCACGGCCGATCCGCCGGAGGAACCGCCTGAAACCCGCTCTTCGTCCAGGGCGTTGCGCACCGGGCCGAAGTAGGATGTTTCGTTGGAGGCGCCCATGGCAAACTCGTCGCAGTTCTGACGGCCGATGAAGATGGCGTCCTCATCGAGCAAACGCTGCACCGCCGAGGCCGTGAACAGCGACTTAAACCCGTCGAGGATGTGGCTGCTGCTTTGCAGAGCGTGGTCTTTGTAGGCCAGAACGTCCTTCAGGCCAATCACCATACCGGCCAGCTTGCCGGCCGTGCCGGCGGCCAGCTTGGCGTCTACGGCATCGGCCTGGGCGCGGGCTTCTTCGGGCCATACTTCAAGAAAAGCATTCAAGCGGCTGTTGTGCCGCTCGATGTTATCCAGATAATACTCCACGAGCTGACGGCAGGTGGTACCACCTGCCGTCAGCTCGCTACGAACTTCCGTGAGAGAATGAAAGCGTCTCAATTTCAAGAAATCAGTTAGGACATTTGATCAAGACGAGGACGCTCGGCGGGAGCGGCTGCCGGAGGCGTGATGCCACCGTCCATCGGCGGAGCAATGGGGGGCACGTATGTGGTAGCCGGAGCCGTTTCGGGAGCAGCATAAGCGGCATCAGGAAGCGCCTGATGGCCTGGCTGCACGGTAGGGTGCTGCACTATGGGCTGCTGCGCTACCGTAGTGGCTGGGTCGACGTAGTTCGGGTTGAACTGCTGCTGATAGGGCTGCTGCGCCTGCTGCTGGGTGCCGGCGTTCTCAAATTCGCTGCGAATTTCCTGCGAAGCGTCCTTGAACTCGCGGATGCCTTTGCCTAAGCCACGCGCCAGCTCCGGAATCTTATTGGCGCCAAAGAAAATCAGGATAACAACGAGGACGAGCATCATCTCGCCGCCGCCGATGCCTTCCAGAAAGAGAAAAAGGGGAGTATGCATGAGCGGAAAGGGTTAAGCCTGCGGCTGGTTAGGATTCGTGGGATTGATAGGGGCGTTGGGGTTGATGGGCGCCCCGGGTGCGGCCGGCCGGTCGCGGTACTCGGGCTGCGGCTCCTTGGAGGCAGCTTTGAACTCGCGGATGCCCTGACCCATACCCCGGAACATTTCGGGGATACGCTTGGCACCAAAGAAAAGGACCAGAATAAGAACAATGAACAGTATTGTTTTAGGCGCAATGGCCAAAATCAAAAGGGAAACGAACATAAACAAGACCCTGAGGGTACGGTTTGGAGTGGAAAGCCTAAGTACGCATACGCAGGTGCGGCAGGATTGGTAAAGGTACCCCATAATTTTAAAAAAAGTGCCCCGCCTCCGTAGCGCACACCCGGGCCAGGCAAACAATCCGGTCAGGCCCTAACTTCGTACGGACCGTATTGACCGGCCGGGTTCAGCGCTTGGTTGGCCGGGCAATATGACCATTCCGGCGAGTGAAATTGGCGGTTTGTCGTTACTTTCGGTTTCACTGTCCGAAGGCGTTCTATACTAGGTTATGCGCCTGCTCTAGCACCATTTTTCTTCCAGTCTATGCAAAAGATCAGCCCTGCTACTGTGGTTGCTGCCAAACCAAAAAAGGGAGAACCAGCTCCACTTGCTTCTGCTCTATGGGAAGCTAACCGGATAGAGGCGTTGCGCAGCTACTATATTCTGGATACTCCTCAGGAAGAAGCCTTCAATAATCTGGTGCGCCTGGCTGCTTATATCTGCGGGACACCGATTTCGTTGGTTTCGCTGATTGACTCCAACCGGCAGTGGATTAAGGCCCGGACCGGACCGGTGGAAATGGGCGATACCCCGCGGGACGTTACGTTCTGCCAGCATGCCATGCTATCCGAGGATGTGCTGGAAATCCGCGACCCCCAGTCGAATCCGCTTTTCAAGCATTATCCCAGCGTAACCGGCGACGCCAGCATCCGCTTTTACGCAGGCGCGCCACTCACCACGCCGGACGGCATGCCGCTGGGTACCATCTGTACTATTGATACGGAGCCCCGGACCCTTACGGAGCAGCAGCGGGACGCGCTTCGCATTCTGGCCAAAGAGGTGATGTCGCACCTGGAACTGCGGCGGGCGCGGCAGCAGCTGGAACTGGAGCAGCAGAAGATGGAGGGGCTGCTCCGGATGGCCAACGACAATGCCCAGTCGATGTTCGTGAGCAGCCGCAACGAGATATTCGTTAAGCAGGACCACAAACTGGTGCGGGTGCACACCGATGACATTCGCTACGTGGAGGCCCTGGGCGACTACGTCAATATTTACACCTCGCGAGAGCGGTACACGGTGTACAGCACCATGAAAGAGCTGGAAGCCAAACTGCCCGTCCGCGAATTTGCCCGCATCCACCGCAAGTATATCGTGTGCCTCGACCGGATTACGGCCATCGAAGGCGACGCCGTTCAGATTGATACCGGCCGCAGTTCTGACCGGGCGGCCAGCCCGCCGCTTATTCCTATCGGCAACTCTTATAAGTCGGTTTTATTGAGCCGCCTGAATTTGATATAAAAGCTTCGGTAAACCGTAGTTCGGCGGGGAAAATCAGGGCTTCACCGAAAAATGTGGAATGCTTGCCCGGCGGGCTTCTATATTTCGGAATGTTATCGGAATATGAATTGGTTGCGGGGGGGCATCTCTGATGCGTCTGAACGGCCAGCCATACTGATAGCTAAGTTTGTTTTCATAGCTCAGAAAGACACCGCACATTGTACGGTGTCTTTTTTTGCCTGTATTGCAGTGAGCGGGGCGAAAAATCGGCCTGGCTAGTGGCGGCCGAGCCAGTTTTCGGGGTTGAGGTTGGAGCTGTTGCGCCACACCTGAAACTGCACCTCGGAGGTGCCTTCGGAGCTGGTATACACGGTCCCGATCTGCTGGCGGGCCTTCACGGTCTGGCCTTCGCTCACGCTCACCCCGCGCAGCTTGGCGTATACTGTGAAGTACTCGCCGTGCTGAATCATGACGATGTTGTTCATGCCGGGCACGCTGGCCACCGTCAGCACTTTCCCGTCGAAAATGGCCCGCACCGGCTCCCCGGCGCTGGTCTGGATATCGACGCCACGGTTTTCCACTACCACGTTTTTGAGTACCGGGTGGTTGTGGCGGCCGAAACGCTGCGAGATAAAGCCTTTGGCTACCGGCCACAGCAGGCTGCCCCGGTTATCGGCAAACGACGACGACAAAACGGCCGTTTCGGGCGTCAGCGTTACCCGGTCGGTGCGCACGGCGGCGGCGGGCTCGGCCGGCTCGGAGTAGGTGCGGCCGGCTCCTTCGGGCGCGGTGCGGCCGGGCGCGGCGGCAGTGGCCCGCTCGGCTCGTTCGCGGGCGGCGGCGCGGGCCGCGGCTTTGGCAGCAGCCACTCGGGCGGCGCGGGCTATTTCCTCGCGCACGCGCACCGCAATCAGGTTGTCGAGGCGGCCGATGGCGCGCTGGCGGTCGGCCAGTTCCTGCCGCAGCCCCTGTTCCTGCTGGCTGAGCTTGGTTACTACCTGGTCCTGCTGGGTTTTCAGCGTAACCAAGTTGTTTTTCTCGGCTACCTGGGTGTTGAGCAACTGGCCTTTCTCCTGCTTTTTCACCTGCAGGCCCGAGAGCTGCTGGCTAAGGCGCTGCTGGGTGCCCGTAATCTGGGTGGCCTGAGCCTGGCGCACTTCGGCGTACTGCCGGATGTAGCGCAGGCGCAGCATAAACTGGTTGAACGACTCCGCGGCAAACAGAAACATCAGCCGGTTGTAGCTATTGGCCGTTTTCGAGCCGGCGTAGATCAGCTTGGCGTACTCGGCCTTCAGCTGCTGCAGGCTTTGCTGGGTCTGCTGCACCTGGGTCTGGGTCTGCACCACGTCGGTTTCGATGTAGCGCAGCTCCGACGAAATGTTGCGGATAACTCCTTGCTGCACCGTCAACTTCTCCTTAAGAGCATTGAGTTGGCCCAGGGACGCCTGCTTCTGGCGCTGGGTCTGCTCCAGAATGCGGCTGGCTTCCTGAATCCGGCGCAGCGTGGTGCGCCGCTCCCGCTCCAGTTGGGCTTTTGATTTCTGGGCCGGGCGCTTTTTCGAGGACGTACTGCGCTGGGCCAGAACGCGGCCGGCGGGCAACAGGCCCAGCGGAGCCAGTTGGCTCAGCAGCAGCAGGGCCAAGGCCAGCCAGCGCTTACTTCTTACGGGCATAGCCTTTCGGAATCGAGAACGGAAACTGCAGCCGCTCCTTGTCTACATCGACGGTGCGGTAGCTGATGGTGGCCGTGGTGGGCTTGGTGGTGCCCTGCTGCAGCTGCACTTGTGTGGTATAGGCAAACGACTGCGGCGTGCGCTCTACTACCCGGAAATCGGTGTAGTCTACCGTTACCTTGTTTTGCGTGGCTGGGTCATTCACGGTGAGCTGTTGCACCCGGGCCTTGCCCAGCTCAATGAGCTGCTGCACCAGCAGTCCGGCCTGCTCATAGCTGACACGCTGCACCGAGCCATCGGTTTGCACGACCGGTTCGGTGGCGGAACTGATGGGTGGCAGATAGTTGCCGAGCAGCAGGGCCTGTACCATCTCAAAGTTCACGGGCACGTTCAGGCGCTTGCTCAGGTAGGCAAAGTCGCCGGCATAATACTCGCGGTGCAGTTTGTCGAGCACCTGCACCGAGTCGCGGGTGATGTAGGCGCGCACGCCTTCAAAGCCAACCAGAGAGGCCGAAATCCAGATAACGCTGTCTTTGCGGATGCGCACGTTGATGTTGGCCATCTGCTGATTGCCCTGCAGATCAACCTGGGCCTTGCCCTTCGCCGACAGAAAGCGGAAGTCGACGTTCATGGCGCGCACTGCCTCCGGCATGGCGCGGTTGGCAGCCTTCGACTTGGTAGGAATGGCTTTCTGCTGGCAGCCGCCCAATGCTGCGGCGGCCAGAAACAGGCCCAGGGCAATGCGTTTACTCATACAACTTCTTGTCTTTGATTTTGCGGTCAATCAGCGGGGAGGCGCCGCCGGTTTGTTTGGCCCGCTGCCACTCCGCGTAGGCTTTGTCCTTGTCGCCGAGCTGGTAGAGCACGTCACCGTAGTGCTCGATGACGGTGGCGTCTTTGCTGGTGAGCAGCGCTTTTTCCAGGTACTGGCGGGCGCCGGCGTAGTCTTTCTGCTTGTAGAGCACCCAGGCGTAGGTGTCGAGGTAGGTGTCGTTGTCGGGGAACTGCTTCACCAACTTGCCCGACATCTCCTTGGCGCGGTCCAGCTTCTCGCCCCGCACCGACAGAAAGTAGCTGTAGTTGTTGAGGGCCTGCGCGTTGTTGGCGTCGAAGGTCAGCGCCGCCTCGTAGGCCGCGTCTGACTTGCTGTACTCCTTGATTTCGTGGTAAGCGTCGCCGAGCTGGGTGTCAAACTGGGCCAATAGCTCGGGGTTGTCGGTGGCCAGCTTGCGGCCATACTCCAGCGCTTTCACGCCCTTGGCCGGCTGCTTGGCCAGAATATAGCCCACGCCATTGTAGAACCACAGCGGCGCCTGGTTCGGGAACAGCTCCAGTGCCTTCTCGGAGTGCCGCAGCAGCGAGTCGGTCTGGTTGAGCTCGGCATCGATGAGCACCACCTGCTGCCAGATCTGGTAGCGGGAGTTGTCGAGCCGGATGGCCTGCAGGTAGGTGTTGCGGGCCTGCTCCTTGCGGTTGGTCAGGGTCTGGATGTCGCCGGCCACGGAGTATGCCTTGGCCTCCTTGGGGTGCACGCGCACCGTAATGGCGGCCAGGTCCAGCGCCGTCTGCTCGATCTTGGGGTTGGGCAGCTGCTTGATGTAGTCGACCAGCACCCGCACCTTGTCGTCGATGTCGAGGCCCGGGCTTTCAAACGCCCGCTTGATCTGCTTTTCCGACTCGGCGGTGTTGCCCTGCTGCCGGTACACGTCGGCCAGAATCATGCGCGCCTGCGGGTTCTCGGGGTCGGTGCGCAGGGCCTGCTCGGCTACGCGCACGGCGTCGGGCAGGCGGTTGTTGGCGGCGTACATTTCGGCCTGGGCCAGCACGTACCGGATTTCGTCGGGGTTGGCCGCAATCAGCACTTCCCCTTCCTGCAGGGCTTTGTCGAGGTTGTTCTGCTTCAGGTAAATCTGCTGCTTCTTAAACGACACCTCATCCAGCGGCCCGAACTGCTTTTCGGCCCGTTCCAGCGTGGCCAGGGCGTCGTCGAGCTTGCCCTGGGCCAGGTACAGGTCGGCCAGGTTGAACAGGTAGTAACCGGAGTCCGGCACGTCCTGAATCAGCTGGGCGTATACCTTGGTGGCCTGGTCGTACTGCTTCTGCGAGGCATAGGCCTGAGCCAGCAGCAGGTAGTAGTAGGCGTTTTTGGGGTCGAGCCGGACGGCAGCCTGCGCGAAGTTGGTGGCGTCTTTGAGGTTGCCGCTCAGCAGATTGGTTTCTGCTATTTTGTAGCTGATGGCCGCGTTGGTCGGGTTGAGGGCATACGCCTTCAGCAGGCGCTCCAGGGCCTTATTGTAGTCTTCGAGCAGCACGTATTTCACGCCATCCACAAAGAATGATTCGCTCATCTCCCGGTCGCGCTCCGTCAGCTGGCGCTGGCGGCCGGCGGCGTCCAGCTCGGCTCGGCGCGCCAGCTCCTTCCGCTCTTTGCGGGTGAGCTTGCGCGGCTTGATTTCGTCGGCCGGAGCCGGGGTAGCTGACGCAGGACGCTGCTGCGCCTGCCCCACGGAGGGCAGACACAGCAGCGCCAGCAACAGCAAAAAAGAAGGAATGACGCTACGCATGCAGGCAGAAGCGCGGAACAGGTCCGCCGGTCAGAGGAAACAGAAGAACATCAAGGTACCCAAAACGGCGGAATGGCCCCGGGCTTCTGCGTAACGTAAGCGGCTACGAAATTATCATACCCGCAGCGTATTGTAGTCGCCCAGGCTTAGGTCGTCGGGCGTGCCCGTAACGGTGGCGTGGTTGCCGATCATGGAGTTGGCCACGTTGGCGTGCAGTACCGTAGCCGAAGTCTGCACGATGGAGTTCGACACCACCGACGCGCGCACGTTGGAATGGTTGCCCAGCGACACGTGCGGCCCCACCACCGAATCGGTGATGATAACGCCTTCACCCACGTAGACCGGTGGAATCAATACGGAGTTGGTGACCTTGGCAGATTCAGCAACCAGGTTTTCGCCGCGCTCCTGCAGGTACTCCAGGTAGCGCTGGTTGGTGAAGACAGTGGCGTCCTTGTTGCCACAGTCCAGCCATTCCGTCACGCGGCCGGGCACGAACACCGTGCCTTTATTTTTCATGTTTTCGAGGGCATTGGTGAGCTGGTACTCGCCTTTGTCCATGATGTTGTTATCGAGCAGGTACTGCAGCTCGCTGCGCAGGTACTCGCCGTCCTGGAAGTAGTAGATGCCGATGATGGCGAGGTCGGATACGAACTCCTGGGGCTTCTCCACGAAGTCGGTGATCTGACCCTGCTCGTTGAGCTTCACCACGCCAAACGGCTTGGGGTCTTCTACTTTCTGCACCCAGATGGTACCGGGCACGCTGGAATCAAGCGTGAAATCGGCTTTGAACAGCGTATCGGCAAAGGCTACTACCACCGGGCCGGTCAGGGCGCTTTGGGCGCACAGAATGGCGTGGGCAGTACCCAGCGGCTCGTCTTGGTAATGGATGGTGCCTTTTGCGCCTACCGACTCGGCAATCTGCACGAGGCTCTTCTCGGTTTCAGCCCCGAAACGCCCGATGATGAAGGCCACTTCCTGCACCGGCTCACCGCACACTTTGGCAATGTCCTCTACCAGCCGCTGCACAATCGGCTTGCCCGCAATCGGGATAAGCGGTTTCGGAACAGTAAGAGTGTGAGGGCGCATACGTTTGCCCATGCCGGCCATCGGAACGATAATTCTCATGTCTGAAAGTGTTTCGGGTTGCTTATGAAGAGTAAGGGGTAATAAGCCGGTACGCAAATGGCGCAGGAAAGTAGCGCGCCGCCTGGGGTTGGGCTGGGTTTATTGTACGCCGGTGCTGCCGTAGCCGCCGGCACCGCGCGCCGTTTCGCTCAGCGTTTCGGCGGGCTGCCACTCAATCACCTCGTGGCGGGCCACCACCAGCTGCGCGATACGCTCGCCATCCTGCACCACAAAGTCGGTATCGGAGAGGTTTACCAGCAGCACTTTCAGCTCGCCGCGGTAGTCGGCATCAATGGTGCCGGGGCTGTTCACGATGCCGATGCCGTGCTTGTAGGCTAAGCCGCTGCGGGGGCGCACCTGCATTTCGTAGCCCACCGGAATTTCCATGAACAGGCCCGTAGGAATGAGGGCGCGCTGCAAGGGCTTCAGCACCACGGGCTCGTCCAGATTGGCCCGCACGTCGAGGCCGGCGGCGTGGGCCGTCTGGTACTCGGGCAGCGGGTGTCTGGAACGGTTGATGACGGGTAGTTGCATGCCGCAAAGATAGATTTCTGTGGTAGTTGTCAGTTGTTAGTCCGACCTGTTGATTTTTGACAACGAACAACTCATTTCCCCAGCACTCGCTGGGGTTTCTCGATGAGTATGATCAGGCCCACGAAGCCGGCGCACAGAGCTAAGTGCCAGCCCTGGCGCAGCCAGTAGCCGCTTACGGGCACAAACCAGCCCAGCGCCACCACGCCCGAGGCCAGCGCCAGCCAGCCCAGCAATCGGGCCACCGGGTAGGGCACCGGGAAGTGCCGCTCGCCCAGCCACCAGCACACGGCCGCCATCATAAAGTAACAGGCCAGCGTGGCAATGGCCGAGCCCATGTAGCCCAGCACCGGAATTAGCAGGAAGTTAAGGACAATGGTGAGTACCGCGCCGGCCGCCCCGATATAGGTGCCGATGTAGGTTTTGTCGGTGAGCTTAAACCACACCGACAGGTTCCAGTAGACGCCCAGGAACAGATTAGCCAGCAGCAGCACCGGCACCACGGCAATACCCTCGCGGTATTCGGCGCGCTTCAGGAACTGCTCGGCTAAAATCTCCAGGTTGAGGCTCACGCCCACAAAAATGACGGCGCAGCACAGCGTAAACCACTTCAGTACCATCGCAAACGTGGCCGGCGAGTTCTTGTCGGAGCTTTGCGAGAAGAAGAACGGCTCGGCGGCGTAGCGGAAGGCCTGAATCACGAGCTGCATAAAGATGCTCAGCTTGTAGCAGGCCCCGTAGATGCCCACCGCCGTCAGGCTGCTCTTGCCCGGGTAGAAGTTCGGCGGCAGCCACGAAGGCAGCATGATGCGGTCCAGCGTTTCATTGACCATGCCCGCCATGCCCATCAGCATGATTGGGTAGGCGTAGGTGAGCAGCGGCCGCAGCGGCGCCAGCGCCAGCCGGAACCGCAGCTGCAGCAGCTCCGGCGCCAGCAGCAGCAGCGTAAAAGCACTGGCCGCCAGATTGGCCAGAAACACGTAGCCTACGCCAATGGTCGGGTCGTAGAGGCGGACCACCAGCGGCTGTAGCACCGTCAGGTACTTGCCGGCGAGGATATCGGGGCAGGCCACGATGAAGAACATGTTCAGGGCCACGTTCAGCATGATGCTGGCCATACGGATGCTGGCAAACCGGCGTGCTTGGTTACGCAGGCGCAGCTGCGCAAACGGAATGGCGGCCACGGCATCAAGGCTCAACACGAGGGCCAACCACAGCACATACCGCTCGTGGCCGGCCGGCAGCCCCAGCAGCTGCAGCAGCGTATCTGCCTGCCAGGCCAGCAGCCCCGCCAGCACCACGCTGCTCACCAGCAGCAGGCTCAGCACCCGGTCGTAGAGCTCCTGCCGGTCGGCGCCGGCGCGGTTGGCAAACCGGAAAAACGTGGTTTCCAGCCCGTAGGTAAACACCACGTTCAGAAACGAAACGTAGGCATACAGGCCCGTCACGATGCCGTAGTCGGCCGCCGCAAACCGCGCCGTGTACACCGGCACCAGCAAATAGGTGAGCACCCGGCCCACAATGCTGCTGATACCATACACGGCCGTTTGAGAAGCCAGTTTCTTCGCTACACTCATTAAAAGAAGTGGTAAAACGCTGCCAAAAGAACGTCATTCCGAGCGGAGCGAGAAATCTCGCTAGTGTGGTGATTATACTACACTAGCGAGATTCCTCGCTCCGCTCGGAATGACGTACCAATCAACCTTTGGATTTTAATTGCCCTTGAACGCGGCTGGCCGTTTTTCCAGGAATGCCTGGGTGCCCTCCTTGAAGTCGTTGGACGCAAAACACTGCCCGAAGGCGTTGGCCTCTACCTGGTAGCCGTGGCGTGTATCCGAGTACAGCGCATTCACGCTGTCGATGCACAAACTCAAGGCCAGTGGGGCTTTCGTCAGGATGCGGGTCAGCAGGGTCCGCGTAAACGGCAGCAGCTCGGCCTGGGGCACTACGTGGTTCACGAGGCCCAGGCGTAGCGCTTCATCTGCCTTGATCATGTCGGCGGTCAGCAGCAGCTCCAGGGCCTTGCCTTTGCCAATCAGCTGGGCTAGGCGCTGGGTCCCGCCGTATCCCGGAATCAACCCCAAGTTCACTTCCGGCTGCCCGAAGCGCGCGGTTTCGGAGGCAATGCGCATGTGGCAAGCCATGGCCAGCTCGCAGCCGCCGCCCAGCGCAAACCCATTCACGGCCGCAATAACCGGCTTGGAGCTTTCCTCAATCAGGCAGAACACTTCCTGGCCCTGCTCGGAGGCCCGGCGCGCCAGCGCCTCGCTCGGGATGGCGGCCAGCTCGGCAATGTCGGCCCCGGCTACAAAAGCCTTGTCGCCGCTGCCCGTCAGGATGATGCCCCGCACGGCCGTGTTGTTGAGGGCTTGCTGCACGGCCTGCCCGATTTCCGTAATCGTGGCGGCGTTGAGGGCGTTGAGCTTGGTGGGGCGGTTGAGCGTGATGGTCTGGATGCCGGTTTCAGCATCGAGTTCAACCAGCAGATTTTCGAAAGTAGCCATGAAGGAGGGGTAGGTGGGGCTGCAGATGAGGCCCAAAGATAGCGCAAAACCACATCCGTATTTGAACGCTTCAGCGTGGTAGTGCCCCGGTTCACCGCTTGCCGGCGGCTGTCCGGCTAAACCACGGCACCCTGGGCAAACCGGTTTTCTACCTTTGGGAAAGGCCGGCAGGAGGTTAGATCGTAAAAATCTTATATTGCCTGCGGTATTCTCTCGTTTTCTCCACCAATTCCTTCTTACTCATGGGCTTCGTCTCAGAATTCAAAGAATTTATTTCCAAGGGCAACGTGCTCGATCTGGCGGTCGGTGTGATTATCGGCGGGGCGTTCGGCAAAATTGTGGCTTCGCTGACGGATGATATCCTGATGCCGATTCTGAGCATCCTGACCGGCGGCATGGACTTCAAGGACTGGTTTCTGGCCTTGGATGGTGCCACGTACAAAACGTTGGAAGAGGCCAAAAAAGCCGGTGCTGCTACCATCAACTACGGTATGTTTCTGAATGCCGTTATCACCTTCCTGCTGATGGCCTTCGCCATTTTCTGGATTGTGAAGCTGGCCAACCGCTTCAAAAAGCCGCAGGAAGTAATCGTGGCCGACCCCGGTCCCACGAAAGACCAACTGCTGCTGATGGAAATCCGCGACGCCCTGCGTACCCGCAGCTAATTACGCCGAATTTCCTGGCAGCTTGAGCTGCCGAACCTTAGCAAAGCCGGCTGTTGCCCTCCGTCATGGCAGGGTAGGGCCGGCTTTTCTGCGGGGTGCCTTTCGCAGTGGCTGTTGGCGGCGGGGCATCGTCTGTAATCTGCCGCGTTGCGTATTGGGGGCTTTGCTTATGGATAAGCAGAACGGTTGGCCCCGGCCCCGCGGCCGCCGTATGCAGCTCAACGCAACGGTAGGGAACAGGCTGACTCTTAAGTTCTGGAGAATTTGAACTAACTTCCCTGTCACCCCGTTGCCGCGCCAATAGCCTAAAAGACGGCCAGCAGCCTGATACGGCCTTTTCTTCGGATTTTCTTTTGCTCCAGCGCATGAAAAAACTTATTGCCACCTCGCTGCTGGCCTCCGCCACGTTGCTCAGCAAGCCCGCCAGCGCACAGGCACCTCGCTCTGCCATTGCCCCCAATGAACCCGGCCAGCTAACCAACGAGCAGGTCCAGCGCAAGAGCAAGAGTAAGAGCAAAGGATCGGCTACGGACATTGCTAACATGCAGCGTCGCATGAACATGAACCCGGAGGACGCCAAGCGCGACCAGCAGGTAGAACTGCTGGAAGCCCGCGCCGGTGGCGGTTCCGCCAATACCAGCTTCGGCCGCGCCTCAGGCCCGGCCCGCCAGTATGAGAAAGGCGCCGGTGGCTTTATGGTGCGCAAATTCAAAGCCGGTAAGCACACCCGCAATGCCATGATGAAGAAAGGCCAGGGCCGCGTTGCCCCCGGCATCGACCCCAAGGGTAAGCCCCTGACCCATAAAAAGAAAAAGAAATTTCTGTTCTTTTAGGTTGCTCCAGCCCGCCGGTGGCCGATGGCTACAACCCAAAAAAGCCCCGTCGCAAAGCGTCGGGGCTTTTTGCATCTTCAGCTGATTCGGAACCACCGTTCGCTCCCGATGCAGCCAAAGAAGGACTAAGTAAGTGGCAGCACCGCTAGGACAGCTGGCGTTTGGCGGGGTCCCAGCCGGGGCCGGGCAGTGCCGGCGTGGTGGTTTCGCGGCCACTATTCAATGACAGGTAGCACACCGGAGCCGGCATGAAGGTGTGGCGTTTGGCTGCAGACAATGGAGAGTAAGTGCGGACATGCATAGTGCTACAGGAAAAAAGGGCCAATATCTGACATCAAAAACTGCTACAGCCGCGCTAACGCCTGCAGATCAATGTTGCGCGCCACCTGCTTTACAACGTCGGTGTCGTTCTGGCCGTCTGATTCCACGACCACGAAAAATCGGTCACCAACGCCCAGGGCAATGCTGGCTTTGTGCTCCCGCTTCTGCAGGTTTTCCCACCCCCGAATGTTGTGTACCCCCAGGTTGCAGCTTCGCACCAGTTGTTCGTCATCCTCCTGTACAAAGCCCGCCGCCATCATGGCCGTGGCGCCGGCATACAAGGCCGTGGCGCCGTTGTAGTCTACAAGCTGCGCCTTTAGGTGCTGTTTGCCTTTGCGGTAGCGCCGCTCGCAGCTGGAGTAGCTGACGCCGTTCAGGCTGATAGACTCCCCTTTCGGCTCGCTCACCGCCTCGAAGCCGGCCAGGCGGGCGGGCAGATAGCGGGCCAGCTCCTGATAAGGTAACACTACCGTATCGCCATGCGCTGCCCGTACAGCAAGCTGTTGCTGCTGCTTTCTCAGCGCCGCGCCCATCGTGCGGGCAGTCTGTACGCTGCTGGCGGCAGCCTTGTAGCTGTTGCGGGCCTCCTGTAGTTGGCCGCAGGCCGCCAATAATCCTAGCTCGACGCAGACCAGAAGAAATCCTAAACGGTGCATGGCTGGTAGAAAAGGTGAAACGCAACTGCTGCTGAACGTGGGGGATGAGTTAGTGCAATTCAATCTGATAGTGATACTAAAGTAGCTTTCCCGGCAGGTGCGGTCAATAGCATGATGATGTGACGCAGCAAGTGCCGAAAACGCAAAAGGCCCCTACTGCGCGCAGTAGGGGCCTTTTGTTTAAAAACGGGGTGCTGATTACAGCGTCCGCTTAACTTCCTGTTCTTCGAAGCCTTCGATGTTATCACCCTCTTGGAGTTCATCGAAGTTTTTCAGGGAAATACCGCACTCGTAGCCTTGGCGTACTTCCGACACGTCGTCTTTGTAGCGCTTGAGGTCCTTGATTTCGCCCGAGTACACCACAATGCCGTTGCGCACGAGCCGCACCTTGGTTTTGCGGGTGAAAGTGCCGTCCGTCACCATGCAGCCACCAATGGTGCCCACTTTAGTGATGTTGAACACCTGACGAATCTCGGCGTTGGCTACCACTACATCTTTCACCGTTGGGGCCAGCATGCCTTCCATGGCATCCTTCACCTCGTTGATGGCGTTGTAAATGATAGAGTAGAGGCGGATATCGATCTGCTCCTGCTCGGCCAGCTTGCGGGCGCTTTGCGACGGCCGCACCTGGAAACCGATGATGATGGCGTCGGAGGCCGAAGCCAGCAACACGTCGGATTCCGAAATGGCACCCACGCTCTTGCTGAGGATGTTCACGGCCACTTCCGGCGTGCTCAGCTTCAGCAGCGAGTCGGCCAGAGCTTCCACCGAGCCATCCACGTCGCCTTTCACAATCACATTCAGCTCCTTGAACGAACCGATAGCCAGACGGCGACCAATCTCGTCGAGGGTGATGTGCTTTTTGGTGCGCATGCTCTGCTCGCGGGCCAGCTGCTGACGCTGGGTGGCCAGCTCGCGGGCTTCGCGCTCGGTTTCCATCACCTGGATCTTGTCGCCAGCCTGTGGGGCTCCGGTCAGACCAAGTACCTGCACCGGGGTAGCCGGGCCGGCGTTTTTCATCTTCTTACCGCGGTGGTCCGTCATGGCCTTCACGCGGCCGAAGTGCGGACCAGCCAGCACGATGTCGCCCACTTTCATGGTGCCGGTTTGCACCAGAATGGTGGTTACGTAGCCCCGGCCCTTGTCGAGGGAGGCTTCAATAACCGTACCTATGGCATTGCGGTCAGGGTTGGCTTTCAACTCCAGAATCTCGGCTTCCAGCAGCACCTTCTCCAGCAGGTCGTCGATGCCCAGACCCGTTTTGGCCGAAACCTCTTGGCTCTGGTACTTGCCGCCCCACTCTTCTACCAGCACGTTGATTACCGACAGCTCCTCGCGGACTTTGTCGGGGTTGGCACCAGGCTTGTCGATCTTGTTGAGAGCAATTACAATAGGTACACCAGCCGCCTGTGCGTGGTTGATGGCTTCCTTCGTCTGCGGCATCACCGAGTCGTCGGCTGCTACCACAATGATGGCAATGTCGGTGACCTTGGCACCCCGAGCACGCATGGCCGTAAAGGCTTCGTGACCCGGCGTATCCAGGAAGGTTACGCGCTTGCCCGACTTGGTCATTACATCGTAGGCACCAATGTGCTGCGTGATACCACCGGCTTCACCTTTGGCTACACTGGCACTCCGGATATAGTCAAGCAGCGACGTTTTGCCGTGGTCGACGTGACCCATGATGGTCACGATAGGAGCGCGCGGCTGCAAATCAGCCTCGTTGTCCTCCACAACAACCACCGTGTCTTCCTCTTCCGCCGACAGGAACTCCACGTCGTAGCCGAACTCATCGGCAATAACGGTAATGGCTTCGGCGTCGAGGCGCTGGTTGATGGACACGAACATGCCCATGTTCAGGCAGATCTTGATAATCTCGTTCACCGAGACATCCATCAGCGACGCCAGGTCGTTGGCAGAGATGAACTCGGTTACTTTGAGCGTCTTGGCATCCAGCTCGTTCTGAGCGCGCTGGGCTTCGCGGTCCTCGGCTACCCCAGCACGCTTGTCGCGGCGGTACTTAGCGCGGTTGTTGTTGTTGCCACCACGGCCGCCGCTGAGCTTAGCCAGCGTGGCCTTGATCTGCTCCTGGATCTGCTTTTCGTTTTGCTCAGGCGTGAGCGGAACGGTTGGCTGCGTGCGCTGGCCGGGGCCGCCCGGGCGCTGACCCGGACCGCCGGGGCGTTGACCGGGGCCACCAGGGCGCTGGGGCGGGGGGCCAACGGGGCGGTTGCCCTGATAGCCACCACCTTGCTGAGTACCTTGGTTAGCTGAGCCGGGCTGGGTAGCACCGCCTGGGCCAGGCAGCCGCTGGCGCTTCTTCTTGTCGGCGGCTAGGCCGCTCTTGCGCACATCCGACGACGCCACGGGGCGGGCACCGCGCCCACCACGCCGCGACGAATCGAGCGGCAGTTCAATCTTGCCCAGTACCGTCAGGCCTTTCAGCTGGTCGGCTTTGGCTACGATGGTACCGGCAGCTTCTTCCGTGCCGGCAGCAGGCTCTGCAGGAGCGGCGGTTGCCGGGGCCGAAGCATCAGCAACGGGCGTAGCCGCAGGCACAACCGGGGCAGGAGCCTCAACTGGCTTAGGTGCCGGAGCAGGCGCCGGAGTTTCGGCAACCGGCGCTTTCACTGGCTCAGGAGCAACAGGAGCAACCGGCGCGGGGGCCGGGGCTGGCGTGGCTGCTACCGGAGCGGGAGCAGGCGCCTCTACTGGCTTAGGAGCGGGGGCCGGAACCGGAGCCGGAGCAGGGGCCGCTACCGGAGGAGCTGGTGTAGGCTTGGTTTCGGCAACCGGTGCTTCAACAGGCTTGGGAGCGGGGGTAGGAGCCGGAGCTGCTACCGGAGCCGCTGGTGTGGCGGCGGCCACCGGAGCGGCGGGAGCGGCAGGGCGGGGGGCCATTGGCCGGCCTTTGGCATCCAGCTCCAGCTTGCCCAGCACTTTGAGGCCGGGCACCTTGGGCGCCTCCTCGGTGGGCTGTGGGGCAGGTGCTGCAGCCGCTGCGGCCACTACGGGCGCAAAAACAGGAGCCGCTGCCACCGGAGCCGGGGCAGGAGCTTCTACAGGTTTGGGGGCCGGGGCTTTCGGGGCGGCAGGCTCAGCCGGACGGGCGTGGGCAGCTGCTTCCAGCTCGCTTTGGCGCTTGGCCTGGCTGAGCTTGGCGGCCTCCATCTTGTCTTGGGCTGAAGACGCGAATTCCTTGTCCAGCAACGCTACCTGCTCTGGAGTGAGCTTGGTTGTGGGCTTGTTTTCTACCGGAAATCCCTTTTTCGTTAGTGTTTCCACTATCGTGGACATGCCAACGTTCAGGTCTTTGGCTGCCTGACTAAGCCGTTTGGTTGCTGCTTCCGCCATTCTATGCTCGCGAACGATACTCTTATCTTGGTGCAAAGGTACTATATTAAATGGTGCCAGCCGGTGTTACGGTGCTAAAGCGAGCCGGCTGGCCCGATTTAACGCCTTTGCCGGGCCGAAGCCCGCGCGCTCATTGCGCGGTGTCGCTGGCAGTGGAGGTTTCTGCTTCGTCGGTGCTTTCTTCTTCGCCTTCAAATTCGTTGCGGATGACGCGGAAAACGTCTTCTACAGTTTCTTCTTCCAGCTCCGTGCGGCGCACGATGTCTTCTTTACTTACGGCCAATACGGCGCGCCCGGTGTCGAGGCCAATCTTCTTGAGCTCGTCAATGATCCAGGCTTCCAGCTCGTCCGAGAATTCGTCGAGGGCAATGTCCTCTTCGTAGTCACCGGCATCCCGGAATACGTCGATTTCCATGCCCACCAGCCGCGAGGCCAGTTTGATGTTGGCGCCGCCCCGGCCGATGGCCAGGGAAACCTGGTCTGGTTTCAGGAACACCGAAACCCGGCCGGTTTGTTCGTTTATCTTCATCGACGTGAGCTTTGCCGGCGACAGAGCCCGCGCAATGTAGAGCTCCAGGTTGTCGGTGTAGTTGATGACGTCGATGTTCTCGTTTTCCAGCTCACGCACTACGGCGTGAATCCGGGAGCCTTTCATGCCCACGCAGGCACCTACCGGGTCGATGCGGTCATCGTAGCTTTCTACGGCTACTTTGGCCCGCTCGCCGGGCTCGCGCACAATGTTCTTGATGGTGATGAGGCCATCAAAAATCTCGGGCACTTCCTGCTCGAACAACCGCTCCAGGAAAGCCGGGGCCGCGCGCGACAGAATGATTTTGGGCGTGCCATTGATGATTTCCACCTTGTGCACTACAGCCCGTACGGAGTCGCCCTTGCGGTAACGGTCCTTCGGAATCTGCTCGCCTTTGGGCAGCACCAGCTCGTTTTCGTCTTTGTCGAGAATGAGGGCCTCGCGGCTCCATACCTGATAGACTTCGCCGGCGATGATTTCGCCGACCTGGTCTTTGTAAGTCTGGTAGAGGTGGTCGCGCTCCAGGTCCTTCACGCGCTGAATCAGCGTCTGGCGGGCCATGAGCACGGCGCGGCGACCGAAATCCTCCAGCTTCACCTCTTCCGTTACCTGCTCGCCTACCTCGAAGTCGGGCTCGATTTTCTGCGCTTCGGCCAGCGGAATTTTGTCGTGGTCCCAGATATCCTCCGAGTCATCGTCTACAATCTCACGGTTGCGGTAGATTTCCAGGTCGCCCTTGTCCACGTTGAGGATGACGTCGAAGTTGGCGTCATCGGTGTACTTTTTGCGAATCATGGTCCGGAACACGTCTTCGAGGATGCTCATCATCGTGGGACGGTCGATGTTTTTGCTCCGGGCGAATTCGGCAAACGATTCAATCAGGACGTTGCTGTTCATCTGATTTAAACTGTTGAATTGTTGAATTGCTGCAGAAAAGGCGGCTGGCTTTCGCTTACGAAAAAAGACAACTGCTGGTCTGGTAAGCTATTAAGTCCGTGTTATTTAAACGAAATGACGATCCGCGCTTCCGTGATGCTGGCAAACGGTACCAGCATGGCGGGCAGCGTTTTGGTTTTGCTTTTCTCCTTAATCACCTCAGCCACCTGCAGCCCCTCGGCTTCGATGGCTTCCAGGGTACCGGTTTTCTCGGTGCCGTCGGCCAGCTTCAGGCTGAAGGTGCGGCCCACGTGCCGGGTGTACTGGCGCGGGTCGGTGAGGGGCTGGTCGGCACCGGGGGAGGTGACTTCCAGCGAGTAGGTAGCATCTTCGCCGTAGGCTTCATCGATGCGGTGGGCAAGCCGGCGGCTCACCGTGGCGCACTCATTGATGCCCAGGCCCTGCTCACTATCGAGGGTGACGGTGATTTTGGGCCGGATGGCGTCTGATACGCTCAAGTCTACCACAAACAGGTCGAAACCAGTAAGGCTATCCTGGAGCATCTCGTCGATGCGGTGTTGATCGAAATTCATCGGGTGTTGAACCGGGTGATAAAAGAAAGAGGGGACGCTACGTCCCCTCTTCACAATCAGAATACTGCGCAAATATACTAGGATAAACCGCCGAAAGCAAGTAGGTGGCAGGTGATGGGGTGATGAGGTGAGGCGGTAATGAGGTGAGGAGGAGATGGCAGGAACGTCATTCCGAGCATGTGGCGCATGGAGCCAGGGACGAGGAGCCTCGCGTGATGACGTTAGGACGACCCGAGTTACCACGCTGGCGAGATTCCTCGCTCTGCTCGGAATGACGTTCTGCCTTTGTCACCTGTCACCTCACCGCGTGATTTCCACCCAGCCCTTGGCGCGGCGGTTGTCGGTGTCGCGCAGCAGGTAGTAGTAGGTGCCTTCGGGCAGGTTCTCGCCGCCCCAGTTGTTGTGGTAGTCCTGGATTTCATAGACCAGCGTGCCCCAGCGGTTGAAAATCTGCAGGCGGGTGGGCTTGCAGCTGAACAGCGGCTTGAACGTGTCGTTGAGCGAGTCTCGGTTGGGGGTGATGATGTTCGGGACCTTCATCTCGCCGACTTCCAGCGGCGAGAAGGCCGTTTCGACCACGCAGTTGGAATAGCGCGCCGTGAGCCGGACGGTGTAGGTGCCGGGCTGTTCGTAGAGGTGCGTCGGGTTGGCGGTGGTGCCGTGCGGTGAACCGTCGCCGAAGTCCCAGTCGTAGGTGCCACCGGCCAGGGCGGGCTCAAACTCGCAGTTGAAGGGCGCCAGGCCGGCGTAGCGCGGCGAGGCCGAGCACACGGGCAGGTTGAGGGGCGCATTGGCCGAGGACGTGGGGGCCAGCAGCATCGTCCGGACGGCTACGTTTTCGCAGCCGTTCTGCGAGTAAGTGTAGCGCAGTGGGAAGATGCCGCCGCGGTTGTTGGTGTTGGGCGGCGTGAATAGGCCGCCAGGCGTGACGCCAGTACCGCTCCAGGTGCCACCGGCTGGGTTCATGCCCCGCAGCTGGAAAGGAGCCATCTGGTCGGCGCACAGCGTAGTGTCGCGGCCGGCGCGCACTTCCGGCACCACGCTTACAACCACTGTTTGGGTGCCCACGCCGCATCCCAGCGTGTCGGAAATGGCGTAGCGGATGGTGTGGGTGCCAATGCCGGCCACCGTGGGGTTGAAGATGCTACCCGACACGCCCGGCCCGCTGAACGTGCCGCCCAGCGGCGTGGCCGTGAGGGCCACACTGCCTGAGTTGACGCAGCGGGGCGGCAGCGGGGCCACTGTCACGGGCCGCTCCGGCGTGACCGTGACGCGCAGCGGGCGGGTGCTGACGCAGGTACCGGTAGAGGCCACCGAGTAGGTGAGTGTATTGACGCCCAGCCGCGCCGGAGTGGGCGTGAACTGGTAGCCGCCGCCGGGCAGGGCCGTGACGCCGGGGCCGGTCCAGGTGCCGCCGGCGGGGCTGCCACCCAGCGTGATGGGCGCGCTGCCCACGCACACGTAGCGGCTTGGGCCGGGGTCGGCGGTGATGATGCCGAAGTCGATTTTGAAGGCCGCGTTGTTGCAGTTGAGGCTGCGGTTGGTGCTGGAGTAGGTGTTGGCGCCCGGCGGCACCGGAAAGGCCGACGAGCCGCCGCAGCCGCCGCACACGGCCTGATATACCACGCCTTTCTTGTCGAAGCGTGAGGTGCCGCCGTCCACATGCTCGCCGCTGCGGCCGCCCCGCTCACCGTAGAAGGTGGCGTACTCCAGGGCCGTCAGGCCGGGGCGGAACTGGGCCAGGTAGAAGTCGGAGCCATCGGTGGTGGCTTGGATGGCGTTGGGCGTGACCGGCAGAAACGTGGTGCCGCTGCCAGTGGAGCCGCTCTGGTCATTTACGGTGCCGCCCCAGCCGCTGATGTAGATTCGCTCGCAGTCATCCACCAGAAAGGCCGTGAGCGAAATGTCGGGGAAGAGGGTGCGGCCGCTGCCGAAACGGGTGCTGTAGAGGCTGCCGGAAAGGGTAGGGTTGAGCTTCTGAATGAACTGGCGGCCATTGGCCACGCCATAGAGCCCCGGCGTGATGGGCAGGTTGCCTTGGGTCTGGCCCAGCAGGTAGGCGTTGCCGGCCGCATCGAGCTCCACGAAAAACGCCTGGTCGTAGGCGGAGGTACCCACAAAGCTGCTTTGCAGCAGCGCCGTGCCAGTGCTGCTCAGGTGGGTCACGAAGCCATCAACCACTCCCTGAAAGGTGGAGAGGTAGGCGCCGGGCGTAACCGGGAAGTTGGGGCTGGTGGTGCCGCCGGCCACGTATACCCCACGCGTAGCATCCACCTGCAGGGAGTAGGCTGCGTCGGCGGAGTTGCCGCCCAAGTAGGTGGCCCACACGAGCGTGCGTAGATCGGGCGAGAGTTTGGCCACGATGCCGTCGGAGGTGCCGCCCTGGTAGGTGGGGCGGAAGCCGGCGCCGGCCGGGAAGTTGGCGCTGTTCGTGACCGAGGCCAGGTACACGTTGCCGGCGCCGTCCACCGTCACGTCGCCGCGGTACGGGTCGCCGTAGTTCACCACCGGGGAATTGCCGAGCCGCTCGCCGGGCAGGTACCCATCGGTGCCCGAGCCGCCGAGGAAGGTGCTGCCGGTGAGGGTGCTGCCGTTGGCCGAAAACTTGGCCACGAACAGATCGACGCCGCTGGCATAAGCAGCGGAGTTCATATTGCTGGGCGAAACTGAAGGGCCGCCGTTGTGGGTGTTGTCGTAGCAGCCGGCCGAAACCGGGAAGTTGCCGGAGCCGGTGGTACCCAGCACCACCAGCTCGCCCTGCGGGTTCACCACCATGCTATGCGGAGCATCGAGGGCGCTGCCGCCGAGGTAGGTGGCGTAGAGCCGCGAGGCCGGGCCGTTGACGGCGGTGTTGTACTTGATGATGCCCACATCGGCCACGCCGCTGAACGTGGTGCGGAATGCGCCGACAGAGGCCGGGTAGCCGGCCGCAAACACCACGCCGCCCGAGTACATGTTGCCCTGCGCGTCGTAGGTGGCCGTGAAGCCCCAGTTGTCGGCCGTGGAGCCGGTGAACGACGAGAAGATAACGGTCGGGTCGATGATGAGCGGGCGGCGGCGGTCGTACTGGCCCAGCCGGAAGCTCACGGTAGTGCCCTGCAGCACGAAGGCGCACGGCACGGCCACGCGCTGGCCGCGGGCATCGGTTTGCCAGGCTTTGGGGGCCTGCTCGGTTACGTGGCCAATAGACGTTTGCACCAGCAGGCTGCCGTCGGGACTGAGGCTGAGCTTGTCGAGGCCAGTGTAGCGGAGCCGGATGGCGGCGGGCTTGCTGTTGGGAGCCACCAGAAAGTCGTATTCCAGCTGCTGCTCCGTGTTTTCGTAGACCACCGCCCCAATGCCGGGGTACAGGTTCTGGTAGCGCACCCGCCGAAAGCCGCGGGCGTTGCTGGCCCAGTGATGAGCATCAGTACCCTGGAAATAGTTGTAGGGCGCGGCGGTGCCCTCTTCGCCGGCCAACTCGGGGGCGGGGTTGGCACCCTCAAACGAAACCGAGTAGGCGTGGCCGCGCAGCTCTTGGTCGGCGGCCGGGGGCAGGGTTTCGGTTTCGGCGCCGTGGTGGGTGTGGCGGCGCAGGGCGGCGGGGTCGAGGAAGCTGTAGGTGAAGCCGGCCGGCCCGAGGAACAGTTGGCCGCCGGGCAGCTGTGCGCCGTAGCGGGCGGCGGCGTCCCACTGGCCTTTGTTCTCGATAAATTCCAGCGAGGCCTTCTCGGTGGGGACGGCCTGCGGGTGGCGGGCCGCCATAGCCGGCGCCGGCAGCGCCGCCAGTAAGGCGCTGAATGTGAGAACCCGAAATGTAGAAAGGAGCATAGCGTAGCAGTAAAGCAGAAACTAAAAGTACAACGAAAACCAAGGCCCGAAACGTGCGCAAGAATCGGGCCCGGAGCCTAGTTGGGTTCCGCTTACCTTTGCAGCCTCACCGCCGGCTGCCCAGCCGGGTTGCTTCTGCCGTGCGTCGTTCGTTTGCTTTCACCTGCACCCTGCTCCTGATTGGCTGGCTGCTCGCGGCCATTGCCTGCGTGCAGATACCGGCCTACACCTTCTGGCCGGCGGCTTTCGGGGCTCTCACGCTGCCCGTGGCGCTGGCCCTCAACCTGGTAGCCGCCTTCTACTGGGTGCTGCGCAACTGGCGGGTGGCGGCGTTGCCTATCGGAATAGCCGTGCTCACGTGGCCGCACTTTCAGCGCGGGCTGGCGGTGCACCCGCTGCGTCTGGCTCCGCTGGCCGCCGACAGCACGTCCGGCCCCCGGGTGCGTGTGCTCAGCGCCAACGTGCGCATCTTCAACGTGTATCCGCAGTTGCGCGACAAAGACCTGACCTCTTCGAAAAAAATGATTCAGTGGCTGGCCGACAGCCCCGCCGAAATCGTGTGCCTGCAGGAGTTCTACAACGAGCCGCGCACGTCCACGAGCCGCGAAAAGAACGTGTTCAACGCCGTGGAGCGTATCGGGCAGCAGAGCGGGCGGCAGGCGTTCCTGTCCAAAACCCTCACCAACGGGGCCGGCTCCGAGTTCGGCATGGCCATCTTCTCGCGCTACCCCATGCTGCGGCGCGGCACCGTGCAGTTCGGCAAGCTCAGCCAGAACCACGCCATGTGGGCCGACCTGCGCCTGCCTTCCGGCGACACCATCCGGGTGTTCAACTTCCATCTGCAGAGCATGAGCATGGACGAGCAGGACATCGTGGACAGCTACTCCAGCAAGTCGGGGCTGAAGAAAAAAGGGCTGGGGCTGATGCGCCGTTTCAAGCGCGGTCTGGTGGCCCGCAGCTGGCAGGTAGATACGCTGGTGCAGCGCTTCGAGCGCAGCCCTTACCCGCTGCTGCTCTGCGCCGACCTCAACGACCTGCCCTACAGCTACAGCTACGACCAGCTGGCCGACCGTTTCCAGAATGCCTGGGCCACCGTGGGCAACGGCGTGGGCGCCACCTACAACGGCCGCCTGCCCTTCGTGCGCATCGACAACCAGTTTGCCGGCCCCCAGTGGCAGGTCGACGACTTCTGGGTGCACTACGAAATTCCGTATTCCGACCACTTTCCCACGCTGGCAACGTATCGATTGCGGAAGTAAAGACCGGATGGAACGTCATTCCGAGTGCAGCGAGGAATCTCGCTGGCGGGGTAATCAATAGTCTTGCAGCGTCAGCACGCGAGATTCCTCGCTGCACTCGGAATGACGTTCTATCTGCCACTTCATCACCTCATCAACCTGATTACCTTTGCGGCTATGCAGCACCCACTCTCGCTTTATAATACGCTCACCCGCCGCAAAGCCCCGTTCGAACCCCTGCACGCGCCCTTCGTGGGTGTGTACCTCTGCGGCCCGACCGTGTATAGCGAGGCGCACGTGGGCAATGCCCGCGGCCCGGTGGTGTTTGATGTGCTGACGCGCTACCTGCGCCACCTGGGCTATACGGTGCGCTACGTGCGCAACATCACCGATGTGGGCCACCTCGAAGGCGACGCCGACGAGGGCGAAGACAAGATCAGCAAGCGCGCCCGCGCCCAGCAGCTGGAGCCTATGCAGGTGGCCGAGCAGTTCGCCAACCTCTACCAGACCCACATGACGGCCCTAGGATGCCTGCCGCCCGACATCACGCCCCGCGCCAGCGGCCACATCATCGAGCAGATTGAGATGGTGCAGCAGATCATCGACAACGGTTTCGGCTACGAATCCAACGGCTCGGTGTACTTCGATGTGCCCGCCTACAACGCCGCCGGCCGCAACTACGGCAAGCTCTCCAACCGCGTGGTAGAGGAGCTGCTGGCCGGCACGCGCGACAACCTCGCCGGCCAGGAGGAGAAGCGCAGTCCGCTGGATTTTGCCCTCTGGAAACGCGCTGATGAGCGCCACCTTATGCGTTGGTCTTCGCCCTGGAGCGACGGTTTTCCGGGCTGGCACCTGGAGTGCTCGGCCATGAGCCGTAAGTACCTCGGCGCCGAGTTCGACATCCACGGCGGCGGGCTGGACCTGATGTTTCCGCACCACGAGTGCGAAATAGCCCAGAGCCAGGCCTGCAACCACCCCACCAACGAAGCGCAGGTGTGGATGCACAACAACATGATTACGGTGAACGGCGCCAAGATGAGCAAGTCGCTCGGCAACTTCATCACCATTTCGGAGCTGTTTGAAGGCACCAACGCCACGCTGGCGCAGGCCTACTCGCCCATGACGGTGCGATTCTTCCTGCTGCAGGCCCACTACCGCAGCACCGTGGATATCACCGACGAAGGCCTGCAAGCGGCCCGCAAAGGCTACCGCAAGCTGATGAACGGCCTGCGCTTGCTGGATAAGCTGCGCGAAGCCAGCCTGTCATCGGACGTTATCAAGGCCCGCACAGTGGCGCCCGTGGCAGAAGGCAAAACGCCCGACACCACCACCGCCGACGCCGAGCTGCGCAAGCTGATGCAGGACTGCTTCGTGGGCCTGAACGACGACCTGAACACGGCCCGCGCCATTGCCAGCCTGTTTAACCTGTTGCGCAAGCTCAACGGCTTCCACGCCAACCCGGGCACGCTCGCCACGGTCAGCGCGGCGGCACTCCAAGAAGCCACGGACACCTACCAGACGCTGGTGGCCGACGTGCTGGGCCTGGTAGACGAGCCCCGCGCCAGCGCCGAAGACCTGCTCAGCCTCACGCTGGAGTTCTACCAGGAAGCCAAAGCCACCAAGGCCTACGACAAAGTGGACCAGATCCGGGCGGCCCTTAAAACGCAGGGCATCGTGGTGAAGGACACCAAAGCCGGCATCGACTGGGCTTACAGCGAAGAGTAAACAGCCCGTCATGCAGAGGCGCAGCCGAAGCATCTCGCCTGCTGACTCCGAATCAGTAATCCAATGTCAGCAGGCGAGATGCTTCGCTCCGCTCTGCATGACGTTCTTTAGCCTCTCCCACACAATGAAACTCTTCCGCCTTGCGCCGGCTGCTCTGGCCGCGCTGCTGCTACTCACCGGCTGCCCCGATAAAAAGCCCGCTACCACCGAGGTGGAAGCACCCACTAAGCTGGCGGCCGCGCCGTCCTTCAACGCCGACTCGGCCTACGCCTACGTGGCCAAGCAGGTGGCTTTCGGGCCTCGGGTGCCCAACACGGCGGCTCACGTGAATACCGGTGACTGGGTGATAAACAAATTCAAGGCGCTGGGTCTGACGGTGCGCGAGCAGCCGTTTGTGGCCATGGCCTTTGATGGTAAAATGCTGAAGTCGCGCAACATCATCGCGCAGTTTCAGCCGCAGGCCGCGCGCCGCGTGGCCGTCTTCACGCACTGGGACACCCGCCCGTTTGCCGATAAGGACACCAAGCGCAAAAACGCGCCGCTCGACGGCGCCTCCGACGGCGCCAGCGGCGTGGGCGTGGCCCTGGAAATGGCCCGCGTGCTGGCCGCTCAGCCCGACAGCCTCACGCCCGCCGTCGGCATCGACTTCATCCTCTTCGACTCCGAAGACTACGGCTACGATTCCAGTACTCAGGGTGAGCTGACCAACCAGCTGGCCAGCCAGGAAACTTCTGGCGGTTCCAGCTGGTGCCTGGGCTCGCAGTACTGGAGTAAAAACCTGATTCCTGGTAACTACAAGCCGGAATTCGGGATTCTGATGGACATGGTGGGCGCCAAAAATGCCAAGTTCACCCGCGAAGGAATTTCCCGCGACAACGCCAACGATGTGGTAAACAAGGTCTGGAACCTGGCCGCCCAAATCGGCTACTCCGATTACTTCCTGTTCCAGGATTCGCCCGGCATCACCGACGACCACGCCTTCACCAACCAGGCCGGCATCCGCACCATCGACATCATCGACTACCTGCCCACCGGCCAGTTCCAGCCCTACCACCACACCACCGACGACAACATGAGCGTCATTGACAAACGCACGCTCAAGGCCGTGGGCCAGACCGTGCTGCAGACGGTGTACGGCGAGTAAGCGTTGGTTAATACGCGTAATAAAAGAGCCCCTGCTTATTCAAGCAGGGGCTCTTTTATTACGCGTATAGCTACAGCTCAATTCAGCAGTTTGTAATACACCACCGTGGCCTCCAGCGCGCCGCCGGCCACGCGGGCGAACTGCGGAATGGCACCCACGGCCACGTAGCCGAGCTGTTGGTAGAGTTGCTCGGAGCCCGCGCCTTGCAGCGTGTCCAGCACCAGCGTGCTGCGCTGGTGCTGACGGGCCAACTCTTCCACGGCCAGCATCAGCTGCCGGCCGATGCCGCGGCGCTGGAATTGGGAATGTACCAGCAGCTTGGCCACTTCGGCGCGGTGTAGGCCGTTGGGCTTGGTAGCCAGCACCAGCTGCACGGTGCCCACCACCCAATCCCCATCTGTGGCAAATAACAGTAGCGTAGTGCCCGCGGCTACGTTTTGCTCCACGCCCGCCCAGAACTCCCGGGCCTCCGTAGCGGCCAGCGGTGGCAGGAAGCCTACTGAAGCACCTGAATCAACCGCGTCGCGGAGTAGCTCGGCCAGGCCGCCGGCGAAGGCCACAAATTCCGTGGCCTTAACAAGTTGAATGGTGACGGACATCGGCCTTGGGATTATGGGTTACACATACGCCAGTCGGGCGCCGGCCGCATCTACCGTGAGGCGGGCCGGGCGGCCGCAGATCAGGGCCATGTTCTGGGGCTCGTGGCCGACGGGAAAGCCGTGCGCCACCGGAAAATCGTGCTTGGCGGCGTAGTGCTGGATGATTTCGTTGGGCGTCTGGCCGTAGGGGATGGTGTTATCCTGGGGGTTGGTGAAGTGCCCCACGAGCAGGCCGGACAGGTTCTGCAGCTTGCCGGTGCGGTCAAGGTGCACCATCATCCGGTCGATGGCATACAGGTATTCATCGATGTCTTCCAGGAACAGGATGCGGCCGGCCGTGGCCACATCGGAGCGGGTGCCGGTGAGGGTCTGGAGCAAACTCAGATTGCCGCCCACCAGCTCGCCGGTGGCCGTGCCGAAGCGGTTGAGTGAATGCGGCGCCACCTCGTAGCGTACCTGCTCCCCAAACAGCGCCCGCCGCAAACTTTCCAGCGACTCCTCGCCGCCGGATTGCTCAAACAGCAGCGGCATCACGCCGTGGATGCTCTGGTGGCCCAGCGCCAGCAGGTGGCAGTTGAGGGTGGTGATGTCGGAGAAGCCGGCCACCCATTTGGGGTTTTTGGCGAAGCTGGAAAAGTCGATCTGGTCGATGATGCGGGTGGTGCCGTAGCCGCCGCGGGCGCTCAGGATGGCGCGTATTTCGGGGTTGTCGAGCTGTTGCTGAAAGTCGCGGCGGCGCAGGCCGTCGTCGCCGCCGAACTGGTGGTGGGTGCTGTTGGTGCTCTCGCCCAGCACCACGCGCAGCTGCCAGCTTTCCAGCACGGCCACGGCGGCAGCCAGTTCCTGGTGCGAGGCCGAGCGGGCGGGGCAAACAATGGCTACCTGGTCGTGGGGGCGCAGGAAAGGAGGGGCAGTAGTAGGCATAAGCGGGCCGATGGTAGGGGCAGCCGCAAACTTACGGAACCCTGCCCCGGTTTTCCTCGTCCTGACAACGAGGATTGCGGAGCTGTACGTAGGTTGTCTGGGCCGCTCCAATTGCTTGTATATCAACTGCGGAAACTCTTTCGCGCCACCGTCTAACGCTGCTCGCCATGAAGAAAATCGTACTGCTGCTGCTAGCCTGCCTGGGTTTGCTCACGGCTGCTTCTGCCCAGATTGACACCACGCGGGGCCGCTACTACCAGCCCGTCTTTCAGAATGTCACGGTCAGCAGCAACGTCACCTATGGGTCGGCGCCCAACTTCGCCGGCACCACCCAAACGTTGCTCATGGACATCTACCAGCCCACCGGCGACACCGTGAGCCGGCGGCCAGTTATCATCTTCGCGCACCAAGGCGGCTTTCTGGTAGGCTCGCGCACCGACCCGTATATGGTGGCGGTCTGCACCCGCTTTGCCCGGCTCGGCTACGTCACGGCCAGCATCGAATACCGTCTCGGTTTCTTCCCGTTTGATACCGTAAACGTGGCCCGGGCCTCCATCCGGGGCATGCAGGATCTGCGTGCCGCCGTGCGCTTCTTCCGCCGCGACGCCGCTACCACCCGCACCTACCGCGTCAACCCGCGCTACATCGTGGTCGGCGGCTCGTCGGCCGGCGCGTTTGCGGCCCTGCAGGTCGGCTATCTTGATAAAGACAGCGAAGTACCGGCCTACGTGGGGCTGGCGACGCTGGGCGGCATCGAAGGCAGCAGTGGCAACCCCGGCTACAGCAGCGCCGCGCTGGCCGTGCTCAACCTGAGCGGCGCCACCGAAAGCGTGAATTATCTGGAACCCGGCAACGCGCCGCTCTGCAGCGTGCACGGCACTGCCGATGCGGTAGTGCCCTACGCGCAGGGCCGCGTCGGGGGCGGCTTGCCGCCCAAGTATGTGGTAGGCAGCGGACGGCTCAATCCCCGCGCCACCGCCGTGGGCATCCCCAACACGCTGCGCACCCTGCGCGGCGCCGGCCACATTCCCTTCGAGAGCACCAGCGCCGCCGGCCTGGCCTACGCCGATACCACCTTCCGAACCATCCGCGACTTTCTGCGCCCGCTGCTGCGTCAGCCCGGCACGGTGCTGAGCGCCGCCAGGGCCACCGGTAAAGTCGGCACCCAGGCCTACCCGGTGCCCGCCACCACTGAAATCCGGCTGGCCGTACCGCGCGGCGTAGCGTTCCGGCCCCAGCAAGCGCAGCTCCTCGACCTCACCGGCCGCGTGGTGCGCCGCTTTCGCTGGCAGCAGCCCGACCAGTTGCTGCTACGCGAGAACCTGCCCGCCGGCACCTATATAGTGCGCGCCGAGCAGTTGGCCGACGTGCGAGTGGTGTTTGAGTAGATAGGCAATTCCATTACAGCAAAATGCCCCGCCGACAAGCCGTCGGCGGGGCATTTTGCTGTAAAGACTGTTCTACAGGGCATCCTCAAACTCCCGGGCTGCAACCGGGGAGGAGAGGGGCCGCACCTGGCCGGTGCGCACCACGAAGGCTCCGTATTCGCGCAGCTTGTCGCGGAGGCGCAGCAGGTTGGCCAGGGCCACGTAGCCCACCACGTAGCCGTCCTCGTCGGCTTCCTCCGATATTTCGGTGAAGTCCAGCGCGTCAATCAGCCGGTCCTCATCGGTGCGCAGGTAGATTTCCAGCTCCAGGTCGGTGGCGTAGGTGAGTGGCGCGGCGTGCAGCTTCGGGTATTGGTAGGCGTAGCCTTGGCGGATGGCGGCTAGGTCGGCCAGCACGGCCGAGCCAGTGGGGTGCCCACCGGCCCCGCGGCCCCGCAGAAACTGCTCGCCGGCGAAATCGGCCTCAATCACCACGCCATTGAATTCATGGTCGACGGCGTAGAGCGGCGACTCGGGCGCCACCAGCAGCGGCGTCACCAGGGCCGTTACGCGGCCGTCGGGCAGGCGCTGCAAGCCGGCCACCACCTTTATTTTGCGGCCCAGCGTGGCGGCAAACGCAATATCCACGGCGCTGATGCTCTCGATACCCAGGTTCAACACCTCATCGGGCTGCAGGAACGTGCCGTAGGCGTGGGCGGCCAGAATCACGGTTTTGGAGCGTGGGTCGAAGGCGCCCATGTCCAGCGCGGGGTCGGTTTCAGCGAAGCCTTTCTGCTGGGCCTCGTCCAAGGCCGGCGCGTAGTCGGCGCCCTGCTCGCCCATGCGGGTCAGCACGTAGTTTGAGGAGCCGTTGAGGATGCCGGTCACGCTGCGCAGTGGCTCGGCCCCGAAGTAGGCATCGAGGGTGCGAATGATGGGGATGCTGCCGCACACAGCTGCTTCGTAGAGCAGCGTGCCGCCGGTTTGCTGCTGCAGCTGCACCAGCTCCTGCAGGTGGCGGGCCAGCATGGCCTTGTTGGCCGTGACCACGCGGCGGCCCTGGCGTAAGGCTTCGCGCACCAGCCGAAAAGCCTCGTCGGCGTCGTCAATCACCTCTACCAGCACATCCAGCGAAGCATCCTGCAGCAGGTCGTCGGCCTGAAAATCGAACCGGTCCAGCGGCAGCGTGCGGGCTTTGGTGGTGCTCTTGACGGCAATGCGGGCAATTTCGAAGCCCGATTCGGGCTGTTGCTGCAGGATGTCGTAGAGGCCCTGGCCCACGCAGCCGAACCCGATCAGGCCAATACGAAGCGGGGCAGGGGCGGGAGCAGAATTAATGGACATAGGTCTGGACGGAAAATCGTTCGAGAAAATGCGTGAGCTGGGTGGTTTCCAGCAGAAAGCCATCGTGGCCGTACTGGGAGTCCATTTCGGCATACATGGCCCCCTGGATGTGCTGGGCCAAAAGCTGCTGCTCGGTGGGCGGAAACAGCACATCGGAGGTGATGCCCACCACGAGGGTGCGGGCCCGGATGCGGCCCAGCGCCTCCCGCACCCCGCTGCGGCCCCGCCCCACGTGGTGCGAGTCCATGGTGCGGCTCAGGGCTACGTAGGAGTAAGCGTTGAAGCGGGCCACCAGCTTGTCGCCCTGGTAGCGCTGGTAGGAGCTGGCCCGGAAGCCGTCCAGCGCGTCGTCGGTGGGTTCAGTCTGGCTGCGCTGGTAGGCATCGTAGCTGCGGTAGCTGAGCAGGGCCATGGCGCGGGCGGCCCGCAGGCCGGCCGCGCCGCCTTCGGGCGTGGCCGCCGCGTACGTCGGGTCGGCGAAGATGGCCAGCCGCTGCGCCTCGTTGAAGGCAATGCCCCAGGCCGAATGACGGGCGTTGGTGGCAATCAGCACCAGATTTTCAAACAGCGTAGGCTGCTGCACGGCCCACTCCACGGCCTGCTGCCCGCCCAGCGAGCCTCCAATCAGCGTATTGATCTGGCGCAAAGCCAGGTGCTCGCGCAGCGCCTCATGCACCGCCACCAGGTCGCGCACGGTCAGCAGCGGAAACGCGTGGTACAGCGACTCCGCCGTGGAATTGGGCGGCGCCACGGGGCCGGTGCTGCCGTAGCAGGAGCCCACCACGTTGGCGCACACCACAAACCAGTCGGCCGGGTCGAAGTGGCAGCCGGCCCCGAACAGGCCGGGCCACCAGTCGAGCACGTTGGCGTTGGCCGTGAGGGCGTGGCATACCCACACCACGTTGTCGCGCGCGGCGTTGAGGCGGCCGTAGGTCTGGTAGGCTACTTCCACCTGCGGCAGCAGCGCCCCGTTTTCCAGCCGCAGCGGCCGGGGCAACCGGAACACGTGCGGCTCGTCGGAGGAAATGGTAGAACTCATAGTATGATTAGCGGTGCGAATCGGCCACCGGGGCCTTGAAAATATCCATAGCCCGCAGGCTGAGCCGGCAGTGCCGGCCCAGCCCCGGCCATGGGCGGGCACAGGCCATCGGTTTCCTCTCTCACAAAAAAACCGATGCCCTGCCCGCGTGCCGCAAGGCGGGAGGCGGGGCGGGCTGCCCTCTCAAAACAGCCCGCCCATAACCCCACTCTCACTTACACCTCCAGCGGTGCGGCATGTTCGGGCTGCGGCTCGGGCAGCAGCGTAGTTTCTGTGGCGTCCGGCGTGGCGGCGTTGCGCACGGCATCGAAGGCCTGCTGCAAATCGGCCCGAATGTCGTCAAAGTGCTCAATGCCCACCGACAGGCGCAGCAGCGTGGGCAATACGCCGGCGGCGCGCTGCTCCTCGTCGGAAAGCTGCTGGTGCGTGGTGGCCGAGGGCTGGATGATGAGCGTTTTGGCGTCGCCGACGTTGGCCAGGTGGCTCACCAGCTTCAGGTTGTCGATGAACTGGGTGGCGGTTTCCTTGCTGCCTTTGATGGCGAAGGTGAGCACGCCGCCGTAGCCGCGTTTCAGGTATTTCTGGGCCAGCTTGTGGTAGGGGCTGCTGGGCAGGCCGGGGTAGTTCACGGCTTCCACCTGCGGATGCTGCTCCAGCCAGGTAGCCACGCGTAGCGCGTTTTCCACGGTGCGCTCCACCCGCAAACTCAGCGTTTCGAGGCCCTGCAGCAGCAAAAAGGAGTTGAACGGGCTCTGCGAGGGGCCGAAGTCGCGCAGCCCTTCCACCCGGGCCCGGATGATGAAGGCAATGTTGCCGAACGGGCCATTCTTGCCAAATACGTCGTTGAACACCAGGCCGTGGTAGCCGTCGGAAGGCTCCGTAAATTGCGGAAATTTGCCGTTGCCGAAGTCGTAGGTGCCGCCGTCCACAATCACGCCGCCCACGCTGGTGCCGTGGCCGCCAATCCACTTGGTAGCCGATTCCACCACGATGCTGGCGCCGTGCTCCAGCGGCCGGAACAGGTAGCCGCCTGCCCCAAAGGTGTTGTCCACGATGAGCGGCAGGTCGTGCTTGCGGGCAATGGCGGCAATGGCCTCAAAATCCGGAATGCTGAAGCTGGGGTTGCCGATGGTTTCCAAGTAAATAGCCTTGGTCTTCTCGTCAATCAGGCCCTCAAACGTGGCCGGCTGGTCGCCGTCGGCGAAGCGCGCCTCAATGCCCAACCGCTTGAAGGCCACCTTGAACTGGTTGTAGGTGCCGCCGTACAGGTGCTTGGTGCTCAAAAAGTTGTCGCCGGCCTGCAGAATGTTGTTGAGGGCAATGAACTGCGCCGCCTGCCCCGACGATACTGCCAGGGCCGCCACGCCGCCTTCCAGGGCCGCCACGCGCTGCTCAAACACGTCGGTGGTCGGGTTCATCAGACGGGTGTAGATGTTGCCGAACTCCTTCAGGGCAAACAGGTTGGCCCCGTGCTCGGCGTTCTTGAACACGTAGCTGGTGGTCTGGTGAATGGGCACGGCGCGCGAACCGGTAACAGGGTCGGGCTGCTGGCCGGCGTGGAGCTGAAGGGTCTCGAAGTGGAGGTTCTGCGTGGACATGGCAGGGCTGGTTTGGAAGGCGTTTGGTATGGGAAAGGGGAGCGTAGACCGCTGAAATGCCGCGCCGAAGCGTAGCAGAGGCCTCTGCCGAACCAGCCGAACCGCGCACGGAACAGGCCAGGTTGAGGCAAAGGAGGGGCCGGGGGCCGTAGCAGGCCGGTACCGGTCAGGTGTGGAGGAGGGGGGAGGGGCGCTGCGTAGCCGGACTCAGGCTAGCAACAGCAACAACACGCGCCGCAACAGCCGCGCATTCGCATTCGGCCGGCAGCCAGAGCGGCAACCGCAGAAACACGGAAACCCCACGGCGAAGCGGCAGACCCGAAGGTGGCCGGAGCGGTGGGATACTGGGGGGCGAAAGCGAGGGTGTTTTCCATGGTACTCCGAGGTTATATGCCCCGCCGCCGGATGGCTGGTCGGGTAGGAATTGGCACCTTTCGCGCGGTCGAAGGTTGCCAGTGGGTCGGGGAGCCTATTCTCTCGCCACTTCTGTATAAATCCTATGAAAACTACCCCGCCGCGAGCGGGGGAGTACCGGGTTGGTGTTGCAAAGGTATAGGCGCAGTTTTGATATCTGCAATAGTCGCCCGTTATTTTTTTTGGCGCGAGCGAAAAAACGCCGTCTGCGCACTCTGGATGGCTGTGTCTGTAGTGAAAATTGTGTGTATATATCTGATATTTTGATTTATATGATTGATAGTTTATTCGGCTAATCGGATGTGCCGGCTTCTGTAAGGCACCGGAAAGGCCCCGACTACTGCCGCTGCAGCAGTGGTGGTGGCTGAAAATGCCGCCGGCGGCCAGCCGGTTTTCGGGGGCGAAACCAGCTTAGCTAGTGTCCAAAGCGCCAGGAAAAGACACAAAAAAAGCCGCCCTTTGCAAGGCGGCTTTTAGTACATTTCCTTGAAATGGAAACGGCTATTCTTTTGGCAGGGTCAGTACCTGGCCGATTTCGATCTTGTCGGGGTCAGAGCCGATGATGGCCTTGTTGGCTTCGTAGATCTGCTTCCATTTGGTGCCGTCGCCGTAGTGGTTGCGGGCAATTTTGGAAAGTGAATCGCCGCTTACTACCGTGTAGGTGTCGCCGGCCGCCTGGTTGGCGTTGCCGAAGAAATCGGTAGCACCGCCGGTGGTAGCGGGCTTAACAGGTTCAACGGGCTTTTTTTCGCCTTCGTTCGAGAGAAAATCAAAGAGTCCCATAGTCGTGCGTTGGTTTGGAAGAGTGGGAGAAGAGCCGACTTTCAGCCCGGAAGCCTGTCGTCTGGCTTCTTACGCCAAGATCGACAATAAGTTATTGAGCCATATATACCTGCTTTAAACATCTTGCCGCAACCTACCGTAAGAAGCGCAACACTGGGGTTTTCCCGCTGTTGGCCAGACTGTCTGGCCGGTGCAGACACGCTTTCCATCTCTCAACCAATTCACGGTATCCCATGAAAACTCTCTCCCATCCGTTCCGCTACCTGGCCAGCCTCTTGATGCTCGTTTCGCTGTTTGCTGCTTCGTGCGGCAGCAAAGAAGGCAAAGTAGAAGGTGTAAATATGCTCTACGGCACCCAGAGCAAAATCTGGAAAACCGACAAAGAACTGAGCGCTGCCGGCGACAAAGTGAAGCAAACCGACATGCAGGAAGACGAGCGGATCACGTTCTTCGCTGACGGTAAGTACAACATGACCTCGCCCGCGGGTGCTGTGAATGGCAAGTACACCTTCGACCAAGCCGGCAAAACCATTACCATGACGCCCGACGGTGCTGCCCAAAGCAACTCGTTCAACGTAGTAACGCTCACCGATGACAAGCTCACGCTGAAAAGCGACGCTGGCGCTGAGCTGCGTCTCGAGAAAGAGTAGTCCTGCTGCGTACCCACAGTAGCAGTTTAAATAGTTGAAAAGCCCTTCCGCACTATGCGGAAGGGCTTTTTTGTTGTGCGTTCAGGCGGGTGATGGTACTGTAGTAAGCATTAATACACGAGCTGCTTAGCTTGCCACCCGATACAATCAAGGTGTTTTGCTATGTCCTTTATAAAAATGCTAGCCCTGAGTGGCCTGCTGGCCTTCGCGGCCGGCCCGCTGCGGGCCCAGATGGCCCCGGCTACCGTTCAAAGTGCGGCTGCCGCCTCACTGCCCACCCATCCCATACGCAGCATCAGCCCCACCGACACCGACTTCCCGGACCTGGAGTTTCTGCGTCAGGAAATTGGTGGGGCGCGGGTGGTGATGCTGGGCGAGCCGACCCACGGGGAAGGCAACGTGTTCGAAGCCAAAATCCGGCTCATGCGCTTTCTGCAGGAGCGTATGGGCTTTACCACGGTGGCCTTCGAAAGTGGCTTTTACGAGCTGGACCGAGCCCAGCGGGAGTTGCAGAAAGGCACGCCGGCGGCCGAGGCAATTGACAACAGCGTTTTTGGCGTGTGGACGAGTACCCGCGAGTTTCGGGAATTGCTGCCGCTGCTGGGGCCAGGCAAGCTGAAGGTAGCTGGGTTCGACTACCAGTTGAGCGGGGCTTATCAGGATGAGTTGCTGGAAGAGCTGGAAGTCTTCCTCAAGCCGGAGAAAGGCGCTGACGGCATCGCCTACGATTACCTGGATGAGTGCATTAGCACCATGGGCGAGCTTTACCTGTTCCCGCCTTCCCACCAGATTGGCTTGTTCAATCTGCAGGTTAACAAGGCCCGCAAGGTGCTCGAAAAAGTGGCCGTTGGCCCCGATGCCCGGCGTCGGGAGCGGGCCGCCTTCTGGCTCCAAAATCTGCGCAGCCTCCAGGCCATGGCCCACGACTACACCACCAACGACCCCGGCGTGAAAGACTCCACGGAGTGGACGCCCACCACCAGCAACCCCCGCGACGCGCAAATGGCCGATAATCTGCTCTGGTACGCGCGTCAGCATCCGCAGGAAAAAATAATTTGCTGGGGCGCCCTGCCCCATTTGGCCAACAAAGTGGCAGCGCTGAAGAACGCGGAAACCAACGGCTTCCGCCCGATGGGGCAGGCCGTGAAAGCTGGGTTGGGCGCGGAGGCTGTGTACTTGCTGGGCACGCTGGCCGGCGGCGGCACCCACGGCTTCGGCTCCTGGGGAAAGTACCTGCCGGTGCCCACGCCCGCACTGGGCACGCTGGAAGCCGAGTTGCTGGCGCAAGGGGCGGAATACAGCTTCGTGAGCCTGAAGCACGACGCCCCGGGCCGGAGCCTGACTACCTACGCCTTCAGTTACCGCCCCATGACCGGCCCTTGGCGCGAGGTGGTAGATGGCTTCCTGTTCCTGAAATCAGTGAACCCGCCCCACGGCGCGCAGCCAGTAGCCGGCCGGTCCGAAAACGACTCGGCCTCCACGGCCAGCTCCCCGCTACCCAATCCGCCGGTCAACTCCCCCAATCCATCCCAGCGGGCTATAGCAGCCAAAACCGGCGCGGCTTTCACGCTTAGCGGCGCAGTGCTCGACCGCAAAACGAGCCAGCCGGTGCCTTTTGCCACGGTGGCCGTGCCCGCCCGCAGCGCCGGCACCGTGACCGATGCCCAGGGCCGGTTTCGGCTGGAAGCGCGCCGGGGCGAGCTGGTGCAGATCAGCAGCATCGGTTATGAGCCAGCTACGCTGGCTGCCACCCAGAGCGAGGCCGCGCTGAGCGTGAGTCTGGTGCCGGCCGCCTTCGCCCTGGCCGACGTGCGGGTGAGTGCCCAGTCGCAGGACCCGAAGCGCATCATGAAAAAGGTGATTAAGGCCATCGAAGCCAACTACGAGCAGCGGGACTATACTCAGCAGCTATACACGCACCGCCGTATTATGGGATATGACACTTTGAGCCACGAAACGGAGTATACCGGCCAAGAGTGGACGCCCGCCGGCTACCAGCACTGGGCGGGGGGCTTTCTGAGTCTGGAAAAACAACCCATAGTACGCGTACAGGAAAAGCGGCTAATAGCCGGAAAAGAGGACGGTCGTATCTACATGGAGCCAGGCTACGGTTTTTCCGGCGGATTTGATCCGGTACGCGTTTCTCCGTTGTTCAAAAACGCGACCATGGGTAAATTCCTCCTACGGCTGGACAGTATTGAGCAGCGAGGCGGAGAAACGTACTACGTGCTACGCTTCGCTGCAAAGCGGGCCAGTCAGCGTGCTACCGGACATGGATTCGTGAGCGGCTATTCGGGTAAACTCTACGTGCGGCAGCAGGACTACGCGGTAGTGCGCTACGAAAGCCTCTGGCAGCACGATACGGCAGAAGTAAACGCCATAGCGCACAAATACTACGGCACCAGGAGCAGCATTCGCAACTACTTTCCTGCCGTATATCAGGACCACCGCACTACACATGTAGTTACGTATCAGCAGAGCAGCAAGGGCCGTTACTACGCGGCTACCAGTGTAGCCCAGTCGGTGGAAGTGGGGCACGTACTGGGCCGCAAGCCTTTCTACAACCAGAAAACCTGCGACTTGTACTACACGCCGCCCACCGTGGTGCCAGCCGCCGAAATCCCCGATGTCAAGGCCCACCCGGAGCTACACGGCACCGGTATTTGGCAACTGGCCAAAGTGCCCTACCGCCCCGAGTTCTGGCAAACCTACCAGCGCCCCCTGCCCGCCGAGCCGGCCCCGACGCTGGAGGCCACTAAATAAATCACAGATAGTGCAGATGCTGGGATGCCGCAGATTTCGGCTTCAGTCAGAACGCAAATCTGCGGCATCCTTCAATCTGTACCATCTGTGATCCGCTTACCGTAGATGCGGGCCACCCAGCGGGGCAGGAACACCGCCCCCAGCACTAGGTAGAGGTAATAGGTGACGACGCGGTAGATGAGCACCATGAAGTTGGTCATGGTGGCGGTGCCGATGAACTTGCCAAAGAACGTAGGAAACGCGCCCTCGGCAATGCCCGCGCCGCCGGGCGTAATAGCAATCAGCAGGATAACTTTGTAGGTGAGGTTGCGGCCGAAAATCAGCCAGAACTCCGGCCAGCTCACATCAATAAACGCCGCAATCAGGCAGCCGATAACCAGGTAGCGGGCCGTCCAGACGAAGGCCGTGCTCAGGGCTGCGCGCAGCCAGTAGGCGCGGCCGTTGTTGCGCAGCTCGGCCGAGGCCAGCACCATTTCGTTGCCCATCTTATAGGCCTTGTTGCGCCAGCGGCGCAGGCCGCGCACCGTAAACAGCCGCACCAGCAGCCGCTTCACCGACTGCGGATTGATGAAAATGGCATACAGCATCAGCAGCGCGTACACCGTCACGAACACGTAGCTCAGGATAAACCCGATGCGCAGCGTGGCCACCAGTCCGCCCTGCAGGGCCTCGTGCGGGTACAGTGCATCGCCCCCGATGAGCACCACCAGCGGCACGGCCAGTACATAATACAGGTTGTCGAGCATGGCCGTGGCCATGATGTAGGCTACCGATTTGCCCAGCGGAATGCCCTCCTTGTGCAGCAGCACCGGGGCCACCGCCGTGCCGCCCACCGCCGAGGGCAGCACGCACGACGAAAATTCCCAGAGCATAATTACATCCAGCGAAGCGCGCCAGCTCAGCACTTTCTGCGTGAGGTAGCGGATGCGGTACACGTAACCCGCGTCGCGGGCCACCAGCACCACCAGCATCAGCAGCAGCCAGAGCGGCTTGGCATTGGCCAGCGGGGCCAGGTCGCCGGGCTTGTAGCTGCGCCAGAACATAAAGCCCACCACGCTCAAGCCGATGAGCACAGGCAGCACAATCCGCGAGGGGCGGAGCTTGTCGAGCAACTGCTGGTCTTCGGTTGAGGTTTCGGTTAGCTGGGGCATTGGAAACGGAAAACGGGTGGGTCGGGTAAAGGTACGGATTTGGGTAGGGGAGAGGTGGAGTGGTACAAGTATGGTATGGAAGAAAGAACGTCATTCCGAGCGGAGCGAGGAATCTCGCGTGCTGATGGTGCAGTGGTAATCCAACATCAGCACGCGAGATTCCTCGCTCCACTCGGAATGACGTGCCGGAGAGCCATCTGCCCAGCTTCATCGTGCCCGCTTCTCCCCATATCATCCGCCCGAACGGAAAACCCGTAACTTTGTCTGCGGCACTCCCTGCGGTGGGCAGAAACCATAACTTTCTGCTTTAGTTACCTGTTGCCACGCTACTAATATCCCCTTTCCTACCCCCGAAGCATGATTGTCGAACCTGGTGCCCTGCTGGCGGAAATCAATTCGCCCGACGACCTGAAAAAGCTCAGCCCCGACCAATTGGTGCAGGTGAGCCAGGAACTGCGGCAATTTATTGTAGATACCGTCTCGATTTACGGCGGCCATTTCGGCGCCTCGCTCGGGGTGGTGGAGCTGTCGGTGGCGCTGCATTACGTGTTCAACACGCCCTACGACCAGTTGGTGTGGGACGTAGGCCACCAGGCTTACGGCCACAAAATCCTCACCGGCCGCCGCGACCGGTTCCCGACCAACCGCCGCTACCACGGCATGTCGGGCTTCCCCAAGCGCAGCGAAAGTGAGTACGATGCCTTCGGGGTGGGCCACAGCAGCACCAGCATCGGCGCGGCGCTGGGCATGGCCGTAGCCTCTGACTATAAAAAGGAATTTGACCGCCAGCACATTGCCGTGATTGGTGATGGCGCCATGACGGCCGGTATGGCTTTCGAGGCCCTCAACCACGCCGGCGTGGCCAATTCCAACCTGCTGGTTATCCTCAACGACAACTGCATGAGCATCGACCCCAACGTGGGCGCGCTCAAGGAATACCTCACCGACATCACCACCTCCCGCACCTACAACAAGGTGCGCGACGAGTTGTGGAACGTGCTCGGCAAGCTCAGCAAGTTCGGCCCCAATCCCCAGCAGATTGCCCGTAAAGTAGAGGCCGCCATGAAGGCCACCCTGCTCAAGCAAAGCAACCTGTTCGAGGCCCTGAACTTCCGCTACTTCGGCCCCGTGGATGGGCACGACGTGCAGCACCTGGCCACCATCCTCACCGACCTCAAGAGCATTCCGGGCCCCAAAATTCTGCACTGCGTGACGGTGAAAGGCAAAGGCTACGCCTTGGCCGAGAAAGACCAGACCCTGTGGCACGCGCCCGGCCTGTTCGATAAGGTGACCGGTGAAATCCACACCAAAACCTACGAGAAGCCTCAGGCGCCCAAGTACCAAGACGTATTCGGGCATACCATCGTGGAGCTGGCCGAGCAGAACGACAAGATCATGGGTGTGACGCCGGCCATGCCTTCGGGCTGCTCGCTGAACATCATGATGAAGGCCATGCCCGACCGCGCTTTCGACGTGGGCATTGCCGAGCAGCACGCTGTGACGTTCTCGGCCGGCCTCGCCACGCAGGGTTTGGTGCCGTTCTGCAACATTTACTCCTCATTCATGCAGCGCGCCTACGACCAGGTGCTGCACGACGTGGCACTGCAAAACCTGCACGTAGTGTTCTGCCTCGACCGCGCCGGTTTCGCCGGTGCCGACGGCCCCACCCACCACGGCTGCTACGATCTGGCCTACATGCGCTGCATCCCGAACATGGTAGTGTCGGCGCCGATGAACGAGGAGGAGCTGCGCAACCTGATGTACACGGCCACGCTGCCCGAAAACGCCGGTCCGTTCAGCATCCGCTACCCGCGCGGCGAGGGCGTGATGCCGGAGTGGCGCAAGCCGCTGAAGAAAATTACGGTGGGCACGGGCCGCGTGGTGCGCGAGGGCGAAGGCGTGGCGGTGCTCAGCATCGGCCACATCGGCAACTACGCCGTGAAAGCCACCCAGCAGCTCGCCGCCGAAGGCCTCAACCCCGGCCACTACGACATGCGCTTCTGCAAGCCGCTGGACGAGGAGATGATGCACCACATTGCCCGCCAGTACAAGTCCATCGTGACGGTGGAGGATGGCTGCCTGCCCGGCGGCTTCGGTGCGGCCGTGGTGGAGTTCCTCACCGACCATGGCTACAGCCTGCCCGTCAAGCGCCTCGGTATTCCCGACCGTATCGTGGAGCACGGCACCCAGGACGAGCTGTACAAAGAGTGCGGCTTCGACGCCGCCGGCATTGCCGCCGCCCTGCGCGAACTGAGTGGCAAGGTGGTAGCTGCCACGGAAAAAGTGCTGCTGTAAGACGCAGCTGCAAGAAGCAAAAGCCCCGTCGGATTCGTCCGGCGGGGCTTTGTTTTTTTCAGGCATGCTCCTTACTCCAGCTCCTGCTGCAGCAGCTGCAGTTCCAGCGTCATCTGCCAGACCAGCTCCTGGAGCTGCGCTACTATCTGCTCCACCAGCTGCGGCAGATGCTCCGCATCGAATGGGGCGCGCCAGTTGTCGAGTTCCACAACCAGGGGCAGCAGGCGGTACACCTGCAGGTGGTCGAGGCTGGGCTTGAGCTTGTGGGCCGCCGTGCGAATCTGCAGGGTATCCTGTTCCGCTATGGCAATGCGCAGCTCGTCTATGGCCTCACCGCAGCTCTCGATGAACGATTCCAGCATCAGCAGCGTGAACGACACGTCGTTCTGCCCGATTTTGCGCACGATGTCGAGGTTGTAGAGCGCGGCCGGGTCCGGCGTAGCAGCGGCAGGCACGAAGGTTTCCGCCATAGTGGCCGGATGCTCGCCCAAAGTCCAGATGCACAGCATCTTCACCAGCTCTTCCTCCTGAAATGGCTTGGCCAGATAGTCGTTCATGCCGGCGTGCAGACACTTTTCCCGCTCGCCTTTCACGGCATTCGCCGTCAGGGCAATGATGGGCGTGCGCAGGTGCAGATGCTGGCGCAGGTAGGCCGTGGCCTCCAGCCCATTCATCACGGGCATCTGCACATCCATCAGCACCACATCAAACGTGTTGTGGCGCGCCAGCTCCACTGCTTCGGCCCCATTTTCGGCCTCCTGCACCAGCAGGCCGGCGTTCTGCAGAAAGCCTTTCGCAATCTGGCGGTTGAAGTGATTGTCTTCTACCAGCAGCACCCGCTGGCCGCGCAGCTTCTCCCGGATGCTGGCCGTAATGAGTGTTTTGCGCGGCAGATCCTCGGCCGTGCCAACGGGCAGCCGCAGCCGGAACTGGCTGTTGGTGCCGCGGTGCTTCTGGCTGTCGATGCTGATTTCGCCGCCCATCAACTGCACCAGCTGCCGGCTGATGCTCAGCCCCAGGCCGGTGCCGCCAAAGCGGCGCGTAACCGACGTGTCTTCCTGGCTGAACTCCTTGAAAATATCCACCAGATAATCCGGGTCGATGCCAATACCGGTGTCGGCCACCGACCATTCCAGCACGATATGGCTGTCGTCGGCGCTGGCCTGAGCGCACGTAATCGTGACGGAGCCTTTCTCCGTGAACTTGATGGAATTGCCGGCCAGATTGAGCAGCACCTGCGTGATGCGGTACGGGTCGCCGAGCAGCACGGTGGGCAGGCGCTCATCCAGCTCCACCCGGAAAACGAGGCCCTTTTCCTCCGCCTTGAAATGCAGGCTTTTCTCCACCTGCAGCAGCAGCTCAGGCAGGCTGAAGCCGATGCGCTCGATGTGCAGCTGGCTGGCCCCGATTTTCGACAGGTCCAGAATGTCGTTGAGAATGACCAGCAGGTTTTCGCCGGACGTTTCGATGGCCCGCAGATACGTCAGCTGCACGGCATCGAGCGGGGTTTTGGCCAGCAGCTGGCCCATGCCCAGAATGGCGTTCATGGGCGTGCGGATTTCGTGGCTCATGTTGGCCAGGAAAAGCTCTTTGGCCCGCGCCGAATCCTCGGCCTGCTCTTTGGCGGCGCGCAGGTTGAGTTCCAGCGCCTTCTGGTGGGTAATGTCGAGCACGATGGCAATACTGCCGTACACTTGGCGGCCTTCCCCGTAGAGCGGGGCAGCACTTACCAGCAGCCATTTCAGCGCGCCGGCACTGTCGGTGATGGAAATCTCATACGTTTCCGACTCGCCCCGGCGGCGGCGCTGGTCGCGCTGCCGCGCCAGATTTATGTCTTCGGGCGTCATCAGCCGGTCGACGGTATGGTACTCGTTGAACGAGGCCCGGTCGTAGCCGGTAATGTCGCTGAAGGCCTGGTTGACGAACAGAACCTGGCGGTCGAGGTCCATTTCCACCAGGCCCATGTTCATGTTCTCGATGATGCCCCGGTACCGTTCTTCGCGCTGGCGCAGCGTGTCGTCGTTGTGCTTGCGCTCCGTGATGTCCTGAAACTTCCACAGGTGCCCGATGTAACGTTCGGCCACAAAAATCGGCACGAAGTCGCCCTGCACCACGCGGCCGTCGGCCAGCTCAAACAGTTCCGCCGTAACAAGCTGCCGCTCGCGCACAATGGTGGCGTAGCGCTGCGCAAAGACCTCGGGCTGCCGGAACTGGTGCTGTATGCGCTGCCCCAGCAGGCGCGTATTGTAGCCCACGAGCTGGTCGGGCGCGGTATCAAGGGCAAATATGCGGCACAGCGCAGCATTGGCCAGTACCACGCGCTGGTGTTCATCTTCCAGCAGAATGCCCTCCTGGAAGTTGGCAATGGTAGTAGAAAAGCGGAGCGTGCTGGCTTCCAGCGCCAGGCTGGTTTCTTTCACCGCCGAAATATCGGTGTGCACGCCCGTCATGGTCAGGGGCTGGCCCTGCGCGTCGCGCCGCGTGACGAGGCCGCGCGTGAGCACCCACTTATAGCTGCCATCATAGCAGCGCAGGCGCCGCTCAACGGAGTAGATGGGTTTTTCGCCGCGCAGATACGCGCCGGCCGCTTCCAGACTCAGGGCGCGGTCGGCGGGGTGCACGTGCTGCTCCCAGCTGCCGGGCAGCGGCTCCGGGCTGTCGGGCGCATAGCCCAGCATGGTGTGATAGGCCTGGGAAAAGTACTCTTCGCCGGTTGCGTAGTTGAACTCCCAGGCGCCGTCGCCGAACTGCTCTATGGCCAGACGCCAGCGCTGCTCCTGGTTATGCACCGCCTCTTCGGCTTGCCTGAGCTGGGTGATATCCGTGAGCATACCGCTATAGAGTGCGCCCGTGGCATCGGTGCCCGAAAGCCGGGCGTTGGCTCGCAGCCACCGTACGGGTTGCCCCGGCACCAGCAGTCGGCCCTCGAAGGCAAAAGGCTCGCCTAGCCGGCGGGTGCGGCGGGCGGCCTCGCGCCAGCGGGGGAGGTCGTCGGGGTGCAGCAGGCGGGGCAGCGTGTGGGCCTGCGCCCGGCTGAGCCCAAACAGTGGCTCTAGCTGAGGGCTGACGTAGCGCAGCCCGGCTGCCGCCCCCTGGCCCACCCGCCACTGAAACAGTACGCCAGGAGCCTGCCCGGCCAGATATTCCAGGAGGGCGGCCTGCTCCTGTTGCTCCGCGGTAAGGGCCGGCGGTGTGTCCAGCGCTTCCAGTAGCCCCAGCAGGCCCTCAGACTGAGGCGCTACTTTCAGGCGTACTGGCACCCGGCGGCCGTTGGCCTGGCGCAGCTCCAGGGTATACTGCCGGGGCTGGGCACTGGCCAGCTGCTGCTGAAAGGTGGCTGGGGTGGTGCCCGCCGCCACCAGGGCATCTAGGATAAGGCCGGCCGGCGGCATATCGGCATAGCCGGTCAGGCACTCGAAACCCGTGCTGGCCCAGCTCACCTGCCCCTCAGGGGTCAGCAGCACAAGCGCGTCGAAGAGAGTTTCCAGCAGCGCAAAGGAAGAACGGCCGGTTTCGGAGAGGAAGCTGGGCGGGAGGGAATTCACAGAGACAGCAGAGCAGATTGACGACGTGCCAGAGCAGTCAAGAAAGGGAGTAAGTTACTATAACTTACGATTGCAGCCCGGTAGGCGGCAACCTCGGCGGGCGCTACCGCCCGGCAGCCAGTTCTGGAGTGGCGGGGCCGGCGGCCGGTTGCTGTACCTCGCAAATGCTTTCAGGGGAGGCAGGCGTGGGGACAGCACAGGACGTTGGAAAAATAATCATGTAGATACACGTATGTATGTACATTATTTATATCTTTGGCCTGTTGACACGCAGGCACAGTCCCTTGGTGTCGCGGCCTTTCCTTTTGTTTCTCCCTCATTTTTCTACTCTCATGGCAGCTACCCAGTGGGCTCTTGACCCAACGCACTCCGAAGTTCAGTTCAAAGTGAAGCACTTGGTGATTTCCACCGTAACCGGCTCGTTCAAGCAGTTTTCGGGTGAGGCCCACACCGAAGGCGACTCGTTCGACAACGCGCAGGTGAAGTTCACGGCGCAGATCGACAGCATCGACACCAACCAGGCCCAGCGCGACGAGCATCTGAAAAGCGCCGAGTTCTTTGACACCGCCACGTATCCGGAGCTGTCGTTCGTGTCCACTTCGTTTGTGAAAGACAGCGAAGGCGAGTACAAGCTCATCGGCAACCTGACGCTGCACGGCGTTACGCAGCCCATCACGCTGGACGTGGAATACGGCGGCCAGGCCGGCGACTTCTACGGCAACCAGAAAGCGGGTTTCGAAGTGAGCGGCAAGCTTAGCCGCAAAGATTACGGCCTGACCTGGAGCGGCATCACCGAGGCCGGCTCCATTGTGGTGAGCGACGAGGTGAAGCTGCTGGCCAGCCTGCAGTTCGCCAAGCAGGCCTAAAACGCCTTCCGTTATCCTTTTCCGCTGAGTCGGCACACCTGCAGCCCGTTCGGTCGGGCTGCTCGGCGCGAAGAGGCCATCCGTTTATTGTTATTAAAACCGCCCGTTTCCGATTCCGGAAACGGGCGGTTTGCATGTTAGACTGGCGTAGGTGCTACCGTTTCGCACCGCCGCTTAATTACTTCCAGAATGCGTCGCTGAATCTCGCTCATCACCCAATCGGTCCAGAGGCCGGCGTAGGGGTTGAGGCGGGTACTGAGGCGCTGCTGGCTGTAGAGCACCAGGCGGGTGCGGCATGGGCCGGCGGGCTGCAGCTCATAGGTGCCGCGCAACACGTCGAAAAACCGGCCGCCTACGGTTACGTGCTCATCAAAGGTGGTGGGCGGGATGGTGGCCGTATTGGGCCGGATGCTGAACGAGAGCCGCCGCCGGGGCTCCCATACATCCACCGTTTCCAGAAACTCCACGCCGCGCTCAAACGTGGCCCGGCGCACGCCGCCCACGCCCTCGTGACTGAGCGTAGCCTCCACCGGCCGCGGAAACCCAATGTTGTCCACTAGGCTGGGGCCCAGGTCGTGGGCCTGAATGGCCGGCACCCGGATGATGTGCTGCCACACCACGGCGGCCGGGGCCTGAATCACTACCACGTTTTCGACGCGGCGGCTATCCGTAGGCGTATTGAGTTGGGCTTCCAGTGGGGCGGCCACGAACGGCAGCAGCATAAAAGCCGCCATGGCATACGTACGGTTGTTGTCGGAGGCATTGCGGGTGGCTACCACGTAGAGGAAAGCGCCCAGCCACGAGGTGAGCAGAAACAGCGGGGAGATAAGCAGCACGCAGATCATGCCCTCCAGGTGAAAGAGCAGGGCTGTGGCTAGGAACAACATAACCGTTATGACCGGGCCCAGTACCGTGCGCCACAGCCGGGAGGTAGTAGGCGGGGTGAAGTGCGCAGTAACAGCTCCCAGCGCCATCGGGACGAGCAACAGGAAGCAGAGCATGAGCAGGCCACCGGCATCTTTCAGTATGTCGCTGGCAAACACAAAACGGCCCAGTAGCGCCAGCGCGAGGCCGGCCCCGGCCGCAATGGCATAATGGCTGTATTGACGCTTGAGGAAAAACATAGCGGGAATAGGAACAGGATGAACGACGGATGCAAATGTGCGTACTTGTGCCCTCCATCCAATCTGCCCGCTGCGCGCAGCGGTATTTTTTTCCTGATGACTTCTCACCCCACTATTCTGTTCCTGCACGGCTTTGGCGAGTCGCGCGAGGTATGGACCGAATTCACCCGCGAATTCCCCGACGACTACCGCCTGCTGACCCTGAACCTGCCCGGCCACGGCACCAACGTGCACGATATCCGCGACTACAGCATGGAGGCCCAGGCCCGCTACGTGGCCGAGCAGCTGCGCCAGAAAAGCGTCGACCGCGCCCTGCTGGTGTGCCACAGCATGGGCGGCTACGTGGCCCTGGCCTTTGCCGAACGCTACCCCGAAATGGTGGCCGGCCTCGTGCTCTTCCACAGCACCGCCCTGCCCGATACCGACGAGAAGAAGGCGAACCGCGACAAAAACATGGACTTTGTGCGCCGCCACGGCGTCGAGAAGTTCATGGAGTCGTTTATCCGGCCGCTGTTTGCGCCCGCCAACCGCGAGCGGCTGCTGGAGCAGCGCGAGTTTCTGGAAGACATCGGCCGGGCCACGCCCGAAGCCACGGTGCTGGGCGCCCTGGAAGCCATGAAAAACCGCCCCGACCGCACGCAGGTGCTGAAAAACGCCAAGTTTCCGGTGCTCTTCATTGCCGGCAAGGAAGACGTGGCGGTGCCCACCGACAGCCTGCTGCCCCAGCTGGTGCTGCCGGCCCAGAGCCACGCCCTGCTGCTGAGCGACGTGGGCCACCTCGGCTTCTTTGAGGAGCCCGAGCTGACGCGCCGCGCCGTGCTGGATTTTGCGGGCGGCGTGTTCAGCTAGCCGAAAAGCCGGGCTATTTTGCCGGGCCGGGCGGCGCTGGTCCGGCACGTCGTGGCAGCCTGTATCTTTGCGGCCGCCAATAACCTCTGGCCTCCTTGGTAGTTACTGACCGATGCGGCCGTGGCCAGGGCGGGTTTCTCAACCCCGGAAGCGCCAAAATCGTACTCAACGCCCCACCCGTGGCGAAAGAATTCACCACATATTCCCCTCTGACGCATGACCAAGATCAAAGTAGCAAACCCGGTAGTAGAGCTGGATGGCGACGAAATGACGCGCATCATCTGGAAGTTCATCAAGGATAAGCTGATTACGCCGTACCTGGAGCTGGACATCAAATACTACGACCTGGGTATTGAGTACCGCGACGAAACCAACGACCAGGTAACCATCGACGCCGCTAACGCCATCAAGCAGTACGGCGTGGGCATCAAGTGCGCCACCATCACCCCCGACGAGGAGCGCGTGGTCGAATTCGGCCTGAAGCAGATGTGGAAGTCGCCGAACGGCACCATCCGCAACATCCTCGACGGTACCGTGTTCCGCGAGCCGATTGTGATGAACAACGTGCCCCGCCTCGTGCCCAACTGGACGGCCCCCATTTGCATCGGCCGCCACGCCTTCGGCGACCAGTACCGCGCCACCGACTTCGTGACCAAAGGCAAAGGCAAGCTCACCGTGACCTTCCAGCCCGAGGACGGCGGCGAGGCGCAGTCGTTTGAGGTGTACAACTTCAAAGGCGACGGCGTGGCTCTGGCCATGTACAACACCGACGAAAGCATCCGCGGCTTCGCCCACGCCTGCTTCAACCAGGCCCTGAGCAAAGGCTGGCCGCTGTACCTGAGCACCAAGAACACCATCCTGAAGAAGTACGATGGTCGTTTCAAGGACATCTTCCAGGAGATTTACGAAGCTGATTACCTGGCCAAGTTCAAGGAAGCAGGCATCACCTACGAGCACCGTCTGATCGACGACATGGTGGCCTCGGCGCTGAAGTGGAACGGCAACTTCGTGTGGGCCTGCAAAAACTACGACGGCGACGTGCAGTCCGACACCGTGGCCCAGGGCTTCGGCTCGCTCGGCCTGATGACCTCCGTGCTGGTAACGCCCGACGGCGGCACGATGGAAGCGGAAGCCGCCCACGGCACCGTGACGCGCCACTACCGCGACCATCAGAAAGGCAAGCCTACCAGCACCAACCCCATTGCCAGCATCTTCGCCTGGACGCGCGGCCTGGAGTTCCGCGGCAAGCTGGATAACAACCAGGAGCTGATTGACTTCTGCCACGCCCTGGAAGCCGTGTGCATCGAAACCGTGGAAAGCGGCAAGATGACCAAGGACCTCGCCGTCTGCATCCACGGCAACAAAGTGGAGCACGGCAAAGACTACCTCTACACCGAGGAGTTCCTGGCGGCTCTTGATGAAAACCTGAAAGCCAAACTGGCCAAGTAGGTCTATTCCAGCGCTAAGCTGATGGTATAAAAAAGCTCCTCTGGATAGCCAGAGGAGCTTTTTTGTGAGTAGAGGGGAAAGATATTGGGCGATTTACGTGATGCCAGAAATATCTAGGCCGTCAACAGGCCCATTTCCAGCATGGCCTCGGCAATCTGCACGGCGTTGGTGGCGGCGCCTTTGCGCAGGTTGTCGGCCACCACCCACAGGTTGAGGGTGCGGGGCTGGGTTTCGTCGCGGCGGAGGCGGCCGACGAGCACGGCGTCTTTACCGTGGGCGTCTTTGGGCATGGGGTACACGTTGTTCTTCACGTCGTCTACCAGCTCCACGCCGGCAGTGCGGCGCAGGATTTCGCGCACTTCGGCCAGGTCGAATTCCTCGGCAAATTCCACGTTTACGGCTTCGGAGTGGCCGCCCATCACGGGGATGCGCACGGTGGTGGCCGTCACGCGGATGGAGTCGTCGCCGAAGATTTTCTTGGTTTCGTTTACCATCTTCATTTCCTCCTTGGTGTAGCCGTTGTCCTCGAACACGTCGATGTGGGGCAGCACGTTCAGGTCGATGCGGTGGGGGTAGGCGGGGTTGGTGGGCGTCTGGCCGGCGCGCTCTTCCAGCAGCTGATCCACGGCCTGCTTGCCGGTGCCCGTCACGCTCTGGTAGGTGCTCACCACGATGCGCTGCACCTTGTAGCGCTGGTGCAGCTCGTTGAGGGCCACCACCATCTGAATGGTGGAGCAGTTGGGGTTGGCAATGATTTTATCGGCGGCGGTCAGCTCCTTGGCGTTGATTTCGGGCACCACCAGCTTTTTGGTTGGGTCCATGCGCCAGGCCGAGGAGTTGTCGATTACCACGGTACCGACTTCGGCGAAGCGGGGCGCCTCCTGCTTACTGATGGAGCCGCCAGCCGAGAAGATGGCCACGGCCGGGCGCGCCGCAATGGCATCGTCCATGCTCACCACCTTGTATTTCTTGCCCTGGAACTCGATTTCCTGGCCCACCGATCTGGCAGAGGCCACGGGCAGCAGTTCGGTGACCGGGAAGTTGCGCTCGGCCAGTACTTTCAGCATCTCGGTGCCCACCAGGCCGGTGGCACCTACTACGGCTACTTTCATGTGCATCAAGGATTAGGGCATAAAGGTAAAGCGGTTATCTTTCATGCCATAGTTCTCCCTATCAGGCCCCGCCTGCTTTCCCGACGTTATTGCCCGTGAAAAAACTGCTACTCCTGCTGCTGCTGAGTCCGTTCACGGCCGCGGCCCAGCTCACCGATTCCTTCGCCGACGGCGACTTCACCCAAAACCCCACCTGGACCGGCGACGCAGCCAGTTTTCAGGTAACCAACCAGCAGCTGCAAAGCAACGGCCCCGCCACCACCGGCACCCAGCTGCAGCTGGCCACGCCCTGCCAGGCTGCCACCGGCGGCACCACCTGGGAGTTCTGGGCCAACCTGCGCCTGGCGACCAGCAGCGGCAACTACGCCGACGTGTGGCTGGTGGCCGAGCAGGCTGACCTGAAAGCCAGCGGCAACCGCGGCTACTTCGTGCGCCTCGGCGGCACGCCCGACGAGGTGGCGCTGTTCCGCAAAGACGCCACCGGCAGCCCTGCTTACGTCATCAACGGTGCTGATGCTACGCTGGCCTCGGCCACCAACAACCTCGTGCGGGTGCGCGTCACGCGCTCCGTGGCCGATGTCTGGACGCTGGAGCGCGACCTGACGGGCGGCACGACGTTCGTGAGCGAAGGCACGGCCCCCGACGCCACCTACCAGCGTGGCGCCTGGTTCGGGCTGACGCTGACTTACTCGTCGGCCAACAACCGGGCGTTTTCCTTCGACGATTTCCGGGTGACGGACACGGCGGCGCCCCGCGCCATCAGCGCTGGCGCCACCGGCCCGCAGCAGCTCGACGTGACGTTCAACGAGCCGGTAGCGGCCGCCCAGAGCGCCGCCAGTTACCGCCTCACCGCCGCCGGTGTGCCCGCCGTCACGGCCGCCCAGCGCGACGCCACCGACCCCGCCATCGTACACCTGACGCTGGCCGGCCCGCTGCCGCTGGGCAGCAGTACCGTGGAAGCCCGCAACGTGCCCGACCTCTACGGCAACACCGCCGCCGGCCCGCTCACGGCCACGTTCAGCTACAGCGGCACGGCCGTGGCCCCGGGTTTCAGCCAGGTGCTCATCACCGAAATATTTGCCGACGAAACGCCGGTAGTGGGGCTGCCGGCCTCGGAGTACCTGGAAATCCACAATCCTTCGGCCACGGCCGTGCTGGACCTGGCGGGCGCGCAGCTGCTCAAGCCGGGGCAGACCGGCAACCCGGCAGTGTTTCCGGCCGGGGCCACGCTGCTGCCCGGCGAGTACGCCGTGGTGTGCGGCAGTACCCGGGCTCCGCAGTTTGCGGCCTTCGGCAAGGTGTTCGGGCTGAGTAATTTTCCCAGCCTCAGCAACGCCGGCGACCAGCTGCTGCTGCGCACCCGCACCGGCCGCACGCTGTTTGAAATCAGCTATTCCGACACCTGGTACAAGGACAGCCGCAAGAAAGACGGCGGCTGGAGCCTGGAAATGGTGGACCCCGCCAACCCCTGCGCCGGTATCGAAAACTGGACCGCCAGCACCGACGCCAGCGGCGGCACGCCCGGCCGCGCCAACTCGGTGCGCGCCGCCAACCCTGACCGTACCGCGCCCGCGCTGCTACGCGCCCTGGCCCTCAATGCTACCACCGTGCGGCTGTTTTTCGGGGAGAAGCTCGACAGCCTGACGGCGGCCAATCCGGCACTGTACACACTCACGCCCGCGGTGGCTGTCACGCGGGCCGCGCCCGTTTCGCCCGATTTTCGGGTGGTAGACCTCACGCTGGGCGCGGCGCTGCAGGCCAGCCAGCCCCTGACCGTGACCGTGCAGCGCGCCCTCGACTGCGTGGGCAATGCCGCCGGCCCGGCCACCTCGGCCACGTTCGGGCTGCCCTCGGCCGTGGTCCCCGGCGACGTGGTGGTGAACGAAATCCTGTTCAACCCGCGCACCAGCGCCGTGGATTTTGTGGAGCTGCTCAACCGCTCCGGCAAGTACCTGGATGTGCAGGGCTGGCAGCTGGCCAACATCCGCCCCGACAGCACTGCCGACTCTGAGCCCATCAGCGCCGGGCCCTACGTGCTGGCGCCCGGCCAGCTGCTGCTGCTCACCACCCGCCCTGATATCGTGCAGCGCGAGTACCCCACCAGCTCCGCCCCCGCCGCCTTCCTGTCCATGCCCGCCTTCCCCACCTTCCCGGACGATGCCGGCATTGTGACGCTGTTCGACGGCCAGGGCCGCCGCCTGGACCGCTACGCCTACAACGCCGACCAGCATTTGCGCTTACTTGATGACGTGAACGGCGTGTCGCTGGAGCGGATTCGGGCTGCGGGGCCCAGCACGGCTGCCAACTTCCACTCGGCGTCGGCCAGCGCTGGCTACGCCACGCCCGGCCGCCCCAACTCCCAGCAGCAGGACGCGGCCGGCGGCAGCCAGCAGTGGAGCGTAGTGCCCGAGGTGTTTACGCCCGATGAGGATGGCCAGCAGGATTTCACCACCCTCAACTACCAGCTCGATGGCCCCGGCTACGCGGGCAGCGTGAGCATCTACGATGCGCAGGGCCGCCTCACGCGCCGCCTGGCCCGCAACGAAACGCTGGCTACCACCGGCTTCTTCCAGTGGGACGGCCTCACCGATAAAGGCCAGAAAGCGCCCGTCGGCTACTATGTGCTGCAGATTGAGCTGTTCAAACCCAACAGCGGCAGCAAGCAGGAATACCGCAAAACGGTGGTGCTGGGGGCGCGTTTCTAGATCACAGATGGTGCAGATTAAGCCGCGGATGCCGTAGATGCGGATGTCAGCAGGTATCGGGGAGTGACAGGGCTTTAGTTGGACTGAGCACCCGTCTTGGTGGAAACAGCCCTGTATGTAACGCGAAGTTTCACTTCGCGACCCCACGGCGTTACTCCGCTCACATGCTGCGAATATGGCTCACGTGCCGCGAAGTGAAACTTCGCGTTACAGGCTGTTTACTCTGCATCTGCGACATCTGCGGCTTTATCTGCATCATCTGTGATTTAAACCTGGAGCCACAATCCGCGTCCAACCACCATGACGACGACGCAACAACAGCTCCAGCATCTGTACTGGCGGGCCGGCTTCGGGCCGCGTCCCGAAGATGTGGCGGCCGGCCTCACGCCCCGCAAAGCCCTGCGCCAGATGCTGCGCGATTCCGAGAAAGTGGAGCTGCTCGACAGCCCGCAGATGCGCTACACCGAGCCGCTGGCCCAGTTCCGGCCCGTGGCGCCTGCGGCCGGCAAGCCGCAGTCGGGCATGGTGACCACACCCGACCAGACGGCCATGAGCGCCGGCATGGAAATGCCCGTGGCGGGGCCGCAGAAGGACCGCCCGCAGCCGCCGCTGCTGCGCCGCCAGGACATGAGCGCGCAGCAGCGCAAAATGCAGAATCAAAGCATTCAGCAGGCCTTTTACGCCATGAATACCGGCTGGCTGACCCGCATGGCTACCTCGCCGGCCCAGCTGCGCGAGAAGCTGACGTTTTTCTGGCACGGGCACTTCGCCTGCCGGGTGCGCCGCCCCGATGCGGCCTTGTACCTCAACAACACCATCCGGCGGCTGGCGCTGGGCAAGTTCTCCGATTTGCTGCTGGCCGTGAGCAAGGAGCCGGCCATGCTGCAGTTCCTCAACAACCAGCAAAACCGCAAGCAGCGCCCCAACGAAAACTTCGCCCGCGAGGTGATGGAGCTATTCACGATGGGCCGCGGCAACTACTCGGAAACCGATGTGAAGGAGGCCGCCCGCGCCTTCACGGGCTGGGGCTACAATGCCCAGGGCGAGTTCGTGTTTCGGGAGAACCAGCATGACGACGGCCCCAAAACCTTCCTGGGGCGCACCGGCAACTTCACCGGCGAGCAGGTGCTGGCCATCATTCTGGAGCAGCCGCGCACGGCCGAGTTCATTGCCACCAAGCTCTACCGCTTCTTCGTGAACGACACGCCCAATCCGGCCCACATTCAGGTGCTGGCGCAGGCGTTCTTCAAGAGCGGCTACGACATCAGCGCGCTACTGGAGCAGATGTTCACGGCCGAGTGGTTTTATGAGCCGGCAAACGTGGGCACGCGCATCAAGTCGCCGGTGGAGCTGCTGGCGGGCATCAAGCGCACGATGGGCCTGCAGCTGGTGGATGACAAGCCGCTCATCGTGTTTCAGAAGGCGCTGGGCCAGACGCTGTTTCAGCCGCCGAACGTGGCCGGCTGGCCCGGTGGCCGCAATTGGATCGACTCGTCGTCGCTGCTGTACCGGCTGCAGCTGCCCTCGGTGCTGCTGAAGAATGCCGAGTTCAACGTGGCGCTCAAGCAGGACGAAAATGACATTGCGCCCAACCTCACCAAAGCCGAGCGTACGTTTCAGCAGCAGGTGAAAACCACCGTGAGGCTGGCGCCGGTGCAGGCGCTGCTGGCCCGCACGCCGGCCCCGCAGCAGGCCGCCGCGCTCAGCCGCTTCGTGCTGCAGGCCCCCATCCGCCCCGAAAACTTGGTCGTCATCCAACAAGCCGCCGACAAAGCCCCCGCCGAAGGCCGCCTGCGCACGATGGTGACGAGTCTGCTGAGCTTGCCGGAATATCAATTGATGTAAACAGGCCAAAAGAACGTCATGCAGAGGCGCAGCCGAAGCATCTCGCTCGTGAGTAATCAAATTATTCCAACGTCGGAACGCGAGATGCTTCGGCTGCGCCTCTGCATGACGGTTAGATAAGCCCCAACACTATGACCACCCGCCGCGACTTCCTTAAAACCTCCGTACTGGCCAGCAGCCTGCTGTTTGTGCCTTCGTTTCTGCACGCGCTCGACCGCCAGGGTCTCAAAGATCTGCGCGATTCCCGGGGCCGCCGGCTGGTGGTGGTGCAGCTCGGCGGCGGCAACGACGGCCTCAACACCGTCATTCCGTACCGCAACGACCTGTACTACAAAGCCCGACCCACGCTCGGCATCTGGGAGCAGAGCGGCATTCTGGCCCTCGACAAAGACCTGGGCTTCAACCCGGCCATGACGCGCCTCAAGGGCCTCTACGACCAGGGCCAGCTGGCCGTGCTCAACTCCGTGGGCTATCCGAATCCCGACCGGTCGCACTTCCGCTCGATGGATATCTGGCAGAGCGGCTCGGCGTCCGACCAGTACCTGAGCACCGGCTGGCTCGGCCGCTACCTCGACTCGAACTGCCCCAGCTGCCCCACCGCCTACAACGGTCTGGAAGTGGACGACACGCTGAGTTTGGCCATGAAGGGCGACCTGCGCAAAGGACTGGCCCTGAAGAATCCGGGCAAGTTTCATCAGCTGACCCAGAACCAGTTTATCGCGCAGGTGAGCCGCCAGCAGCCGGCCGGCGCGGTGTCAGAGCTGGACTACCTCTACAAGACGCTGGCCGAAACCTCGTCGTCGGCCGACTATCTGTACCAGACCAGCAAGGTGTATAAGTCGGCGGTAGCGTACCCGAACAGCGAGTTTGGCCGTAACCTCAAAACCACCGCCGAGCTGATCAACTCCGGCGTGGGCTCGCGCGTGTTCTACGTGTCGCTCACGGGCTTCGACACGCACGTGCGGCAGCAGGAGCAGCAGGGCAAGCTGCTCGGGGATTTGTCGGATGGGCTGGGCTCGTTTGCGGAGGATCTGCAGAAAGCCGGCAACTTCGATGACACGCTGGTGCTGGTGTTTTCGGAGTTTGGGCGGCGTGTGAGCCAGAACGCCAGCAACGGCACCGACCACGGCACCGCCAACAACGTGCTGCTGCTGGGCGGCGGCCTCAAACAACGCGGCATCCTCAATAACGCCCCCGATCTGCAGAACCTGCTCGAAGGCGACCTGCGCCACCAGCTAGATTTCCGCAGCCTCTACGCCACCGTCCTTCACGACTGGCTGGAAGCCGATGACAAAGCCATCCTTGGCAGCCAGTTCGAGCGACTGAAAGGACTGGTTTAGTTGTCAGTCAACGGTTGTCAGTTGCCAGTTGATAGTTGTCAGGCTTGGGTGCGACTACCAACCGACAACTACCAACTGACAACTAAAACCAATTACCGTTCTATCACGAAGCCCAGATAATACTCCCGGTCGGCGCTGCTGCTGAGGGCGAAGCGCCGGCCAAAGTCCAACTGTATTCGCTCACTGACGTGGAAAATCGGCCCGACGTTCACAGCAGAGGTCCATTGCCTGGTTTTCAGATTACGGCTCGTGGAGAATTCGGCGAAAGCCGCCAGCCAGTCGTTGAAGCCGTGGTCGACGGCAAAGGAGGGAGCTAACTCTACGGCGTGTTGTTTGGCGTCCCGGTCGTAGCTCAGAAACGAAGCCGCTTGGGCGCTAACATGCCACTCGTGCTGAAAGTTGTAGGTGGCCGGCACCAGAATACCATACTCAAAACCGCCGGTTCCCTCGCTACCGCCGGTGGGCAGGCGTACAAAGCCAATGGCGGCCACTACCAACGGCTCATTTTCCTCATCCTCGCCGATGAAATTGTGCTTCACGCGCACCGCCATGTCGCCGAATCCGGCGCTCCGCGCCATGGTTTCGCCCGGCGCCCACTGTTTTTCCACCGTGTAGGGGTCCACGAACACCTGCACTTCGGTGTGGTCGGTGAGGCCGGCCCGGATGGCAAAAGCATTCAGGCGCAGAGTCCGGGAACGGGTTTCCTGGCCCGGCTTGCTGTTGATGAGCCGCACCAGGTCCGTTTCAAACTGAAAATGGCCGGGGTCGATGGTGTTGGGGCTTTCCGTCACGCCGGGGCGGTCGGCGTTGAGCGGGCGTAGCTCCCGCTGCGGGGTTTCGCCGGTAGTGGTAGGGTTGGCTTGGCCGGTACGTTTGAGCGTGTCGGGGGCCGTAGGCGACCCGGTCAGGCCTAGGGCCAGCGTAAGAGTAAGCAGCATAGTAACAGGAAAAAGCGCAGGCCGCGCAAGTTAGCCCTTTGCGGTAGAGGCAGCATTCAGATGAGGCAAGCCTTCCTGCCTGGCCCTATAAACTGTACCGCAGCCCCAAAAACGTGCGCCGCCCCTGCAGCGGCGCGAAGTTATAACTGGTATCGAAAGTGTAGCCGTTGGGATTGTCTTGGCCCACTGCTTTGTCGAAGGGGTCGAAGGCCCGCAGCAGCGCGTGGCGAGGCAGGAAATCGAGCAGGTTTTTCACGCCGCCGTACACTTCCATGTGCGGCCCCAGTCGCTTGGTAGCCTGCAGGTTCTGCAGCGAAAACCACGGCGAGCGGCCGGGCCGGAAGTCGTTGGGCTGCACCGGCAGGCGCATGGGCCCGCTCACCTGCCCGGTATAGTCTACCGACAAGCCCAGCTGAGCAAAGTTGTAGCTGACCGCATACGTGCCCGAAAATACCGGAGCATGCAGTTGCGCCACCCGCCGCAACGCCCCGCCATCCGCCGGCCGCTCCATCCGGAAAACGTCCATCAGCGTGATGCCCGCCAGCAGCTTCAGTGGCTTGTTGAACGTGACGTCGGTATTCAGCGAGACACCTCGCGAAATGGCGTAGCCGTCAAGGTTGCGGTACACAATCTGGTTGGGGTCGGTGTCGTAGTCGGGGCTGATTTTGTTGGTGAAATAGGTGTAAAAGGCGCTACCATCCAGCGAGAATGTGCCGGCCTTGGTGGTGAAAAAGCGGGTGTAGTTGAGGTTGGCGTTCCAGCTCCGCTCCGGCCGCAGCGCTTCCGGCACCACCACTTCGCGGGCCCCGGTCAGGGCCGCATGGTCTTCCGTGAACAGGTTCACCACCCGGTAGCCGTTGCCGATGCCCACCCGCAGCACGCGGCTGCCATCAACAGTGCCCCACTTGTAGTTGAGGCGCGGCGTGACGATGCTGCCGTGGCGCGGGTTGTAGTCGTAGCGCAGGCCGGCCAGCAGCGTGGCGTCGGGCGTGAGCCGGAACTCATCCTGCACGAATACGCCGGGTAGGTTGATCAGGTCGGGCTGGTTGCGGATTTCGGAGCCGGTGGCCGGCGTGTTGTCGTCGTACCAGGTGCTGCGGAAGGCGGCGCCCAGCAGCAGGTTGTGCCGGATGCTGGGGCTCTTGGCCCAGGTCAGCTGCCCGAAACCCACGCGCTGGGTGGCGTTGTAGCGCGTGGTACCGTAGGCCGAGTTCTGGCGGTGCTGGTTGAAGGAGCCGCTCAGCAGCAGCTTCTGGCTCGCCACCGGCAGCTGGTATTGGCCCAGCAGCTCATAGCGGCTGGTATACACACTCTCGCCATAAACACTGTCGCCGCCCCGAAACTCGGGCCGCCAGCCCAGCTGGCCCCCAAACCGGTCTTCGTAGTAGTAGCGGGCCGCCAAACTGGCCGCGCGCTGCTCGGGCCGCTGCCAGCTCCATTTGTTGAACACTGACACCCTTTGCTGCGTGGGCACGTCCGTGAAACCGTCCTGGTTCACGTCGCGGCGCTGGTTGTAGCCGTAGAGATTGGTGCTGAGCAGGGTGGAGGCCGCGCCCACTTTAGCCGCCGTGGCCAGGTCCACGTTCAGGTCCTGGTGCGAAGTGCCGAAGATATCGGCTGAAAAGCGGGGCGCCTTCGCCGGGTTTTTGGTGATGACGTTGATGAGCCCGCCCACCGCCTCCGAGCCGTAGAGCGTCGAGGCCGGCCCTTTCACCACTTCCACCCGCTCCACCAGGCTGCTCGGAATTCCGCTCAGCCCATACACCGTGCTCAGCGAGCTGACGATGGGCATGCCGTCAATCAGCACCATCGTGTAGGGCCCTTCCAGCCCGTTGATGTGAATGTCGCCGGTGCCGCACACGTTGCAGTTCAGCTGGGGCCGCACGCCGTTTACCATCGTCAGGTTCTCGAACAGGCAAGGGCTGGGGTTTTTCTGGAAGTAGCGCGGCGTATACAGTTCCACCGCCACCGCCGACTCGCTCCGGATAACTTCGCCCAGCGTACCGCTCACCACCACTTCGCCCAGCGCGCTGCTGCTGGCCGTCAGGGCCATGTTGACGGTAGTGGGCTGGCCAACCGCTACCGTTACGTTGCGTTCGGCGGGCTGGTAGCCCACGGCGCTGACAGCCAGCCGGTAGCTGCCGGGAGCCACCTTCGGCAGTACAAACGCGCCATGCTCATCAGCCGAAGTACCTACGCTGCTGCCCTTCAGGCCCACGCTGGCAAACGGTACCGGTTTGCCCTCGGCCCGCACCGAGCCCCGGATGCTGCCCGTTTGGGCCTGCGCCATCATACCGAAGAAAACCAGCGGTAAAAGCAGCCCCCCACGAACAAGTGCAAAGCGACCAAGCCCCAGCGGGGCGACATGTCGGTAGAAAATAGCCCCAACCAACACGGCCAAAGCTCCAGCGGAGCGACACCTTCGCCCAACGGCCGGTGTCGCCCCGCTGGGGCTTATGAAATGGGCACTTGGCGGCTCACTACCAATATGCCGCCCCGCTGGGGCTAAAAGGTCAAAGCGTATCGGGTTCTTCATTTTTAGCGGAGGCTGCTATTTATTTTTAGACTTGCCTAAAATTGTATTCACAAAAAAGCGCGGAGCCGTAGTAGCTGCCGCGCTTTTTGTTAGCCGAAGAACGTCTTGTAGAGCAGGTAGAGGTTCAGCACGATGATGATGCCCGACACCAGCCAGGCCAGCACCTGCACCCAGGGCCGGTTCACGAACACGCCCATTTTGGCCTTACTACTCGTGAACAGCACCAGCGGCACTACCGCAAAGCTCAGCTGCAGACTCAGAATCACCTGGCTTAGTACCAGCAGTTCGCCGGTTCCTTTCTCGCCGTACAGAATGGTCACTACCAGGGCCGGCACCACGGCAATGCCGCGCGTAATGAGGCGCCGCAGCCAAGGCCGCAGCTTCAGGTCGAGAAATCCTTCCATCACAATTTGGCCGGCCAGCGTGCCCGTGAGCGTAGAATTCTGGCCGGACGCCAGCAGCGCCACCGCAAACACGGCGCTTGCCGCGCCCGCGCCCAGTACCGGCGCCAGCAGCTTGTGCGCGTCGCCGATGTCGGCTACGTCCTGCAGGCCGTTGCGGTGGAAGGCCGCCGCCGAGGTGATAAGAATGGCCGCATTCACGAAAAACGCCAGAAACAGCGCCACCGTCGAGTCGATGGTGGCAAACTTGATGGCCATGCGCTTGCCGGGCTCCGTCTGCTCGATGGCGCGCGTTTGCACGATGCTGGAGTGCAGGTACAGGTTGTGGGGCATAACCGTGGCGCCCAGAATCCCGATGGCAATGTAGAGCATCTTGGGGTTGGTCACGACTTCCGGCTGCGGCACCAAGCCGCCCAGAATCCCGAAATAGTCGGGGTTCGACACGATGATTTCGTACAGGAAGCAGCCAAAAATCACCACGGTAAGGCCCGCAATGATGCTTTCAATCACGCGGAAGCCGCGGCTCTGGAACAGCAGCACCACCAGCACATCCAGGATGGTGAGTACCACGCCCCAGGGTAGCGGCAGGCCAAACAGCAGGTTCAGGGCAATGGCCGAGCCGATGACTTCGGCCAGGTCGCAGGCGGCAATGGCCACTTCGCACAGAAACCACAGCACCATGGCCACCGGCTTGGAGTAATGGTCGCGACAGGCCTGCGCCAGGTCGCGCCCGGTCACGATGCCGAGCTTGGCGGCCAGGTGCTGCAGCAGCATCGCGAAGAGGTTGGAAATCAGGATAACCGACAGCAGCGTGTAGCCGAACTGCGAGCCGCCGGCAATATCGGTGGCCCAGTTACCGGGGTCCATATAACCCACGGCCACCATCAGGCCTGGGCCCCAGAAGGCGCGCATCTTGCGCCAGAACGAAGCATTCAGGGGCGGCACTTTGATACTGCCGTGTACTTCGCTCAGCGACAAAGACGTGCGGGCCCGTCGCCAGCCGGCTTCCGCCACCGGGGGAGCTTCCTGCATGGGAGGAGATTGTACTGTTGGAGGCATAAAAGGGAAAAGGGCAACGAAACGTAAAGATACGTTTTAGGCTTGCCTAAAAATATTTTTAAGACACCATGAATACTGTTTCACGCGAAAAATGTTTCAGCTTCCTTCCCGAACCCCGGCGCATGAGTATCAGCGCCCTGCAAACGCCAAAGCCGGCAGCCGCCCCTGGAAACCAGGGCCGCTGCCGGCTTACAGGCTTGGCACGTTACTCCACCATCAGCTTGCGCTGCACGGGCGTGCCGTCCAGCGCCGTCCGGATGGTGTAGAGGCCGGGTGCCACGCGGCGCAGATCCAACTGGGCTTCGGCGCGGCCCGCCATCGGCACGGTTTGGGTGAGGCGGCCCAGGGCATCGTGCAGGGTAAGCGGGGCGCTGGCCGGGGCCGGCAGGCGTACGGTGGCGGTCTGCGCGGCCGGGTTGGGCCACACGCTCAGGGCCGCCGACTGAGCGTTGCGGGTGGAATTGGGCGCGAAGGCCCGGTTTTCCAGCACCAATAGCTGGTCGTCAGTGGCGCCGGGCGTGGCGCGGCCGTCGCGGTTGCTGGTGGTCAGGTACACCTTGCCCTGCGGCGACACACAGATGGCGCGCAGACGGCCGTAGGTGCCGGTCCAGAGGTCGGCTTGGCTGGCTACCTGGTCGCCGGCCGTATTGAGTTGCAGACTGGTGAGCTTGCCGGCTTTCAGGCTAACCATTAGCAGCGAGTTGGCCCACTGCGGAATGGCGGGGCTGTTGTAGGCAGTGAGGCCTGCCACGGCAATGGTGGGCGTGTAGGCGGCCAGCGGCTCACGCACGTTGTTGGCGCCACAGAAAGTCTGCTCGGCGGGCAGGTTGCAGAAGCCTTCCACAGTTGGCCAGCCGTAGTTGCGACCCGGCTCAATCAGGTTCACCTCGTCGTCGTTGTTGGGGCCATGCTCCGAGCTGTAGAGGCGGCCCGAGGCGGCGCGCACCAGCCCCTGCGGGTTGCGGTGACCCAGCGTATACACCAGGCTGCCGGGCGTGGGGTTAGTGGCCGGCACGGTACCATCCAGGTTCAGGCGCAGAATCTTGCCGTTGAGGGAGGCTGCGTTCTGGGCTTCGGGCTGCTGCTGGGCGTCGCCGGTGGTCATCAGCAGGGTTCGGTCGGGCAGGATAAGCAGGCGCGAGCCGCTGTGCGTGGTCACGGCCGGAATGTTGCCCAGCAGCACCAGCGGACTGCTCAGGGTACCCGCCGCAGCCGAATACGTGTAGCGCACCAGCTTCTCCTTGAGCGCCCCAGCATCGGTGTAGTTGTACACGATGTACACGAAGGGCGAAGTGGTGAAATCGGGGTGCAGGGCCATACCCAGCAGGCCGCTTTCGCCGGTTTCGGTCACGTCGGCTACGGTTAGTAGCGGCAGCACCTGGCCGGTGGTGGGGTTGATGCGGCTGATGCGGCCGCCGCGCTCCGTCATCCACAGGAAGTTGTCGGGCCCCCACAGCAGCTCCCAGGGCGTATCGAGGTTGTTGGCGACGGCCGACAGCGTGAGCGTGGTGGTACCCACCGTGTAGGTGGCCAGCGCGGGGTTTTGCTGGGCCACGGCCGGAGCCGTCAGGCCAGCAATCAGCAGGAAAGTAGCAGTGCGTTTCATGATAAAGAGTCTGAAAGTGAACGTGGTATATTCCCATACGCGCCCCGGCCGATTACGGATTAAACGGCCGCTGCCTGTTGGTTTGTAGCTTTGAAAACACCGCTCGCCGGCTGAGGTTGCCTCCGCTGGCTATCCGCTTCCTTTCCCCGCCTCGCCATGTTGCTCACCGAGTCCCGCCCCGACGGCTTCACCATCAGCACCGACCCCGCCCGCCTCGACGTGGCCGCCATCCACCGCTACCTGGCCCACGATTCCTACTGGGCTAAAGGCATTCCGCTGGATACCGTGGAGCGGGCCATTGCCAACTCGCTGCCGTTTGGGCTCTACACACCCGAGGGCCAACTGGCCGGTTTTGCCCGCATCGTTACGGATTACGCCACGTTTGCCTGGCTCTGTGACGTATTCGTGCTGCCGGCGCACCGCAGCCAGGGGCTGTCGAAGTGGCTGATGCAGGTGGTGTGGGCGCACCCGCAGCTGCAGGGCCTGCGCCGCCGGCTGCTGGCCACCCTCGACGCCCACGGGCTGTACGAGCAATTCGGTTTCGCCCCGCTGGCCGCCCCCGACCGGTTTCTGGAGATTCGCCAGCACAATCCCTACGGCGTCGAAACGGCCAATTAGCGCCGGTACGTCAGCATTGCTGCGTTGCGCCCGGGCACTCGCGCTGAGACAAGCCGGCTCTGTATCTTGCCGCTCTCCTCACTCCCCACTCCGTTTCATGCCAATTCCCGCCCCCCGGTTCCTGCTGCCTGCCGCGCTGCTGTTCTTAGCCGCCTGCTCCGAGCAGAAGAAAGCCCCCGCCGAAACCGCCGCCCCCGCGCCCCCGCCGCGCCTTGACACCATCGTAGCCGCCGCCTCACCCGCTGCCCCCGCGCGCCCCGATACCGCCTACGTGCACGACGTGGCGGCCTACCTCGCCGGCCAGTCGGTAAGCAAATCCAGTGACCTGCAGCCACTCGCCGCCCAGCCCGCCTGGCAGGCCTTCGCCACCGATGCGGATAAGAGCTGGACCAGCTACCACGCCACCCGCACCACCAAAATCGAGCAGTGGGCCGCCACCGAGCTGGACTCAGTGCGAACGGCCAGCCCCATCGTGTTCTACCCCTTCAGCGGCCCCGACCTGCTCAACGTCGTGACGATGTTTCCGGGTAGCAGCACCTACGTGCTGGTGGGGCTGGAGCCGGTGGGCTCCGTACCGCGTCGCGCCACGCTCAGCAACCCCCGGCTGTTTCCGGCCCTCAAGGCGTCGTTGTGGTCGGTGCTGAACTTCAGCTTCTTCCGCACCAACGACATGGCCGTCGACCTCAAATCGGTAGAGCTGGATGGGGCCCTGCCTCTGATGATGCTTTTTGCGGCTCGTACCGGCCACCAGATTCAGGAGGTGCGCTACGTTCAGCTCTCCACCGAGGGCCAGTTGACTGCCGCCGACAGCACCGTCATTCGTAAGCCCGGCCCCAAGGTCATCCCCGGTGTCGAGCTGATCATGCTCAGCCCGGCCGGCAAAGAGCAGAAGGTGCAGTATTTCTCCGCCGACATCAGCGACTGGAAAATGGGCACCAACAAGGAAGCCGTGGTGCAATATGTGGCCAGCCTGGGGCCGCTGACCACGTACGTGAAATCGGCCACCTACCTCATGCACAAGCCTTACTTCAGCAAAATCCGCAACCTGATTCTAGCCCGCAGCAACTACCTGCTGCAGGACGACTCCGGCATTGCCATGAAGTACATTCCTGCCACCGACTGGCGCTTCACCTACTACGGCACCTACAAGCGCCCCATCAACCTGTTTGCCAAGCACTATCAGCCCGAGCTGACCCGCGTCTACACTGATACCACCAACCGGCCGCGGCCCCTGCCTTTCGGCACCGGCTACAACTGGCGCCAAAACGATTCCAACCTGCTGCTGGCCCGCCGTAAAGCAGCGTTGTAACTACGGCGACCCATAAGCCGCTACCAAGCAGCCAATCTGAACGAGCCATGGCCATTGCCGTGGCTTGTTCGTTTATCCGATGACGGCCACAGCAAACAGATGGTTGGGAAGCCAATTGCTCATCCGGGGTAGGGGAGACGTGCAAGCCCGTAAATACGGCCGCGCTACTCTATATATAATAGGAGAGGCAGCCTGTCCGATCCAGATGCCCCGTCTTCCGCTGATTACCTAGTATGCGAAAATGAGCCACTTCTAAATGAGCCACTCTTATATAATACGTCAGCTTGGGTTGTGGATGCTGCTGGGCTGGCTGGCGCTACCATCTTTGGCTATCGGGCAAAATGCCGCATCAGTCCCCCCGGCGCCTACTCCGCCCGGTGCCTCCTCAACGGCGCGGCCTGCCGCCAACAGCTCGCTACTCGACAGCCTGCTGCACACCGACCCCCAGCTGGCCCGCATCGCCGACAACCCCCGCGAATACGAGCTGCAGATCATCTACACTCAGATCAGCCGTGACGAGCACAACCAGCCGCATTTCGTCCAGCACAACTTCCAGCTTGACGCCCGCCAATATTTTAACCCGGCCAGCCTCGTGAAGCTGCCCACCGCCGTGCTGGCGCTCGAAAAGATCAACCAGCTGGCCCGGCCCGGCCTCACCCGGCGCAGCCCCATGGTTACCGGCACCGCCTTCCGCTGCCAGACCGCCGCCCCCTACAACCCCGCCGCCGACTCCGACCAACTCAACACCGTCGGCAACTACATCAAACGGATGCTGCTCGTCAGTGACAACAACGCCTACAATCGGCTCTACGAGTTTCTCGGCCAGCGCCCCCTCAACGAACGTCTGGCGCAATTAGGCTACACCGATACCCGCATCGTGCGCCGTTTCGCCCCCTGCGACCCGGAGGCCAACCGCCACACCAACCCCATCAGCTTTTTCACTACCGCCGGCCAGCCACTCTACCAGCAGCCTGCAGCTGTCAACCCTGAGCCGTTCAGTTATCCGCTGGGCCGTATCACCAAAGGCCGCGCCCATCAGGCCGGCGGCCGCATCATCACCCAGCCCTACGACTTCACCACCGCCAACTACCTTCCCCTGCAGCACGTCACCGACATGCTCAAGGCCATTCTGTTTCCGCAAGCCACCCCCGCCGCCCAGCAGTTCCAGCTAACTCCCGACGATTACGCCTTCCTGCGCTATTATCTGCACCGTACCCCGCACAGTTCAGCCTACAAGCCGTATGCCGGCACTCAGTATTTCGATGCCTACAAGAAGTACCTCTACTACGGCCGCCGCCCACAGGCACAAACGAACCCCTCGCTGCATATCTATAATGTAGTCGGCATGTCGCACGGCTATTTGGCCGATGTGGCCTACTTCGCCGATGCCGCCACCAAAACCGAGTTTATGCTCAGTGCCGTCGTCTACGTCAATCACGACGGCATTATCAACGACGGCGCCTACGAATACACGACCATAGGCCTGCCTTTTCTGGAAAAGCTAGGCCAACGTCTATGGCAGTTCGAAACCCAACGCCCCCGTCAGTTTACCCCCGATTTGTCTGTTTTATTTGAAATGGAAACAGTCAGGTGATTTTTTTTGACGCTGGCTGAACTATTAAACAGCGCTAACCGGTTGCCTTTCAGCGTGCGTGCCCCGGCGCAGCGGGTCGGCCAGGAGAAATCTTCCCGCTCCCGCTTGCACCACAAAAACCCGCCGCGTACTTTTGCACTCCCAATCCGAAACGCGGAGCAGGACCGGCCGCCTCGGCAGCTAAAAAAAGAAAGTGGACGCGGGTTGCAAATCGCGGAAAAGTTCAGCTACCTTTGCAGCCCCCTTCAGCGCCTCCGGGCGCCAGGCCCTGAAAAAAGTTTGCTTTCAGGCTTGCAAACGAAGAAATTATCCACGTACCTTTGCAGCCCGCTTCAACCGGAAGCCGGCACCCACCGCAGAAAAGCACAAAAAAGAAACTTCGGTTTCCTCTTGGTTTTCCTGCTTCGCTTCTTACCTTTGCAGCCCGCTTCACACGGAAGGGGACAGCCGGAAAGAAAGGCCAGCGAAAAACACCAAAAATTTTTCTTGCCGATTACAAAAAGCTGCTTACCTTTGCAGCCCGCTTCGACCGGAAGGGGACAATGAACACCGCTTACCGACTCTTCTATGAGTCACTGGGTTTCACCGATCGGGTGCAACACACGTTCTTTGAATGGATGGAAATGACAAATTGGTAAGCTTCGCCGCTGCCACTCGCAAGAGCGGTAGGGGCGAAGAACGAAGCGTGACTTGGGTGAACAAGACAAGTCAACACTACCGGGTCGGATCAGCACTTGACATCAGCCCATGTTCGCATGGGTGTAGAGAATTTCTTACAATGGAGAGTTTGATCCTGGCTCAGGATGAACGCTAGCGGCAGGCCTAATACATGCAAGTCGAACGGGTATAGCAATATACTAGTGGCGCACGGGTGCGTAACGCGTAACCAACCTGCCCTTGACTGGGGGATAGCCCGCCGAAAGGCGGATTAATACCGCATAAACCAACAGCACGGCATCGTGTAATTGGTAAAGATTTATTGGTCAAGGATGGGGTTGCGTGACATTAGCTAGATGGCGGGGTAACGGCCCACCATGGCGACGATGTCTAGGGGACCTGAGAGGGTGATCCCCCACACTGGCACTGAGATACGGGCCAGACTCCTACGGGAGGCAGCAGTAGGGAATATTGGGCAATGGGCGAGAGCCTGACCCAGCCATGCCGCGTGCAGGATGAAGGCCTTCTGGGTTGTAAACTGCTTTTCTCAGGGAAGAAAAAGAGGATGCGTCCTAAACTGACGGTACCTGAGGAATAAGCACCGGCTAACTCCGTGCCAGCAGCCGCGGTAATACGGAGGGTGCAAGCGTTGTCCGGATTTATTGGGTTTAAAGGGTGCGTAGGTGGCCCGTTAAGTCCGGGGTGAAAGCCCACAGCTCAACTGTGGAACTGCCCTGGATACTGGCGGGCTTGAGTCCAGACGAGGTTGGCGGAATGGAAGATGTAGCGGTGAAATGCATAGATATCTTCCAGAACCCCGATTGCGTAGGCAGCTGACTAGGCTGGTACTGACACTGAGGCACGAAAGCGTGGGGAGCGAACAGGATTAGATACCCTGGTAGTCCACGCCGTAAACGATGGATACTCGCTGGTGGCGATAGACAGTCACTGGCTTAGCGAAAGCGGTAAGTATCCCACCTGGGGAGTACGCTCGCAAGAGTGAAACTCAAAGGAATTGACGGGGGCCCGCACAAGTGGTGGAGCATGTGGTTTAATTCGATGATACGCGAGGAACCTTACCTAGGCTAGAATGCGCGTGACCGGTTCAGAGATGGACCTTTCCTTCGGGACACAAAGCAAGGTGCTGCATGGCCGTCGTCAGCTCGTGCCGTGAGGTGTTGGGTTAAGTCCCGCAACGAGCGCAACCCCTATGTTTAGTTGCCAGCGGATAATGCCGGGGACTCTAGACAGACTGCCTGCGCAAGCAGTGAGGAAGGCGGGGACGACGTCAGGTCATCATGGCCCTTACGCCTAGGGCTACACACGTGCTACAATGGACGGTACAGAGGGTCGCTACACAGTGATGTGATGCCAATCTCGCAAAGCCGTTCTCAGTTCGGATCGAAGTCTGCAACTCGACTTCGTGAAGCTGGAATCACTAGTAATCGCGTATCAGCAATGACGCGGTGAATACGTTCCCGGGCCTTGTACACACCGCCCGTCAAGCCATGGAAGTCTGGTAGACCTGAAGCTGGTGCTCCGCAACGAAGCCAGTTAGGGTAGAACAGGTAACTGGGGCTAAGTCGTAACAAGGTAGCCGTACCGGAAGGTGCGGCTGGATCACCTCCTTTCTGGAGCTATCCGACTCGGTTGACTTGCCGAAGCCACGACCGGCACTCTTATTACACTTACCGATTGGTCATTTCCTTCATTCACTGATTTTAGTAGGACGCGAGTCTTACGAACAGGGCTTGTAGCTCAGGTGGTTAGAGCGCTACACTGATAATGTAGAGGTCCCTGGTTCGAGTCCAGGCAGGCCCACTGTTCAACTGGTGGGAACGCTGCCAGGACAACAATCCGGGGGATTAGCTCAGCTGGCTAGAGCACCTGCCTTGCACGCAGGGGGTCAACGGTTCGACTCCGTTATTCTCCACTTCGGTGTCAATCGGACACCTAAAGTAGTGCACACACATATAGGAGTAGCGTCGCAGGATACTACTCTTACTTTTCCCCTCAATAGGAGGAGAAAACGTTCTTTGACGTAAGGATAACAAGAGAGAAAAACAAAGAAAAGAAAGTGATTACCCCTAGTGGATAATCACCCGAGCCCGCTCCGTCTTCGGATGGAGCACAAGAGAAGTAAGTAAGGGCACACGGGGGATGCCTAGGCTCTCAGAGGCGATGAAGGACGCGATAAGCTGCGAAAAGCTGCGGGGATTGGCACATACGAGGTGATCCGCAGATGTCCGAATGGGGCAACCCCACCACGTGAAGCGTGGTGACCATCTACGTTTGTAGAATGGGGCAAACCCAGGGAACTGAAACATCTAAGTACCTGGAGGAAAAGAAAATAACAATGATTCCCCAAGTAGTGGCGAGCGAACGGGGAGGAGCCCAAACCGGGTTGGTTACGGCCAGTCCGGGGTTGTAGGACCTCAACATCTGATTGTGTTACTTTAGCTGAACGACGTGGGAAAGTCGATCGTAGAGGGTGAGAATCCCGTAGGCGAACTGGTAATGCACGGTAGAGGAATCCTGAGTAAGGCGGGACCAGAGAAATCCCGTCTGAATCCGGCGGTACCATCCGCCAAGGCTACATACTCCTGAGAGACCGATAGTGAACTAGTACCGTGAGGGAAAGGTGAAAAGAACCGGGAATACCGGAGTGAAAAGAACCTGAAACCGTGTGCTTACAAGCAGTTAGGGGGGCTTCGTGCCCTGATAGCGTGCCTTTTGCATAATGAGCCTACGAGTTACTCCTCTCTGGCAAGGTTAAATGCTTAGAAGCATGGAGCCGCAGCGAAAGCGAGTCTGAATAGGGCGCAGAGTCAGAGGGGGTAGACGCGAAACTTTGTGATCTACCCTTGGGCAGGTTGAAGGTTGGGTAACACCAACTGGAGGACCGAACCAGTTTCCGTTGAAAAGGATTTGGATGACCTGAGGGTAGGGGTGAAAGGCCAATCAAACTGAGAAATAGCTCGTACTCCCCGAAATGTATTTAGGTACAGCGTCGGCGTTGAGTTACGTGGAGGTAGAGCTACCGATAGGACTAGGGGGTGTCATAGCCTACCGAATCCTGACGAACTCCGAATGCCACGTAATATAGCCGGCAGTGAGGCTTGGGGTGCTAAGGTCCCAGGCCGAGAGGGAAAGAACCCAGACCATCTGCTAAGGTCCCTAAATTCGGACTAAGTTGAACAAAGGAGGTCCACTTGCTTTGACAGCCAGGAGGTTGGCTTGGAAGCAGCCATTCCTTTAAAGAGTGCGTAACAGCTCACTGGTCGAGCGAGAGGGCATCGATAATACGCGGGCATCAAGTCCGGTACCGAAGCAATGGATTTGACATGAAAGACTGTCAAGTGGTAGGGGAGCATTCCAGCAGCGGAGAAGGTGTATCGTCAGGTATGCTGGAGCGGCTGGAAAAGCAAATGTAGGCATGAGTAACGATAAAGGGGGTGAGAAACCCCCTCGCCGATAGACTAAGGTTTCCTGCTCAACGCTAATCGGAGCAGGGTTAGTCGGGACCTAAGGCTACGCCGAGAGGCTACGTCGATGGACAGCGGGTTGATATTCCCGCACCTAGGATTTGGAGTGATGCAGTGACGCAGAAGTGAAAGTACCGCGAGCGGACGGAAGTGCTCGTTAAAGGGTGTAGGTATAGGCGGGGTAGTTAAGTACGCCCTGTTTGCTGAAACCTGATAGTACTCTACGGCCTCGGCCACGGAGATAGTGTACCTAATCAGACTGCCAAGAAAACCTGCTAAGCGTTTACTGAATTCTAGCCCGTACCGCAAACCGACACAGGTAGTCAAGGAGAGAATCCTGAGGCGCTCGAGTGAATCATGGCCAAGGAACTCGGCAAAATGGACCTGTAACTTCGGGAGAAGGGTCGCTTCCTCCAGCGATGGAGAAGCCGCAGTGAAAAGGCCCAGGCGACTGTTTAACAAAAACACATGACTTTGCGAACGCGCAAGCGGAAGTATAAGGTCTGACACCTGCCCGGTGCCGGAAGGTTAAGAGGGGAACTTAGTCGCAAGGCGAAGGTTTGAATCGAAGCCCCGGTAAACGGCGGCCGTAACTATAACGGTCCTAAGGTAGCGAAATTCCTTGTCGGGTAAGTTCCGACCTGCACGAATGGTGTAACGATCTGGGCGCTGTCTCAGCCATGAGCTCGGTGAAATTGTAGTCTCGGTGAAGATGCCGAGTACCCGCCACGGGACGGAAAGACCCCGTGCACCTTTACTATAGGTTGACATTGACGCTGGGTAACACATGTGTAGCATAGGTGGGAGACGTTGAACCAGGGCCGCTAGGTTTTGGGGAGTCGCCGTTGAAATACCACCCTTGTGTTGCTTGGTGCCTAATCTGGCAACGGAGACAGTGTCTGCTGGGTAGTTTGACTGGGGTGGTCGCCTCCAAAAGAGTATCGGAGGCTTTCAAAGGTCCGCTCAATCCGCTTGGTAACCGGATGTAGAGCGCAATAGCAGAAGCGGGCTTGACTGTGAGGCCTACAAGCCGAGCAGGGTCGAAAGACGGATATAGTGATCCGGTGGTTCCGCATGGAAGGGCCATCGCTCAAAGGATAAAAGGTACGCCGGGGATAACAGGCTGATCTCCCCCAAGAGCTCATATCGACGGGGAGGTTTGGCACCTCGATGTCGGCTCGTCACGTCCTGGGGCTGGAGAAGGTCCCAAGGGTTCGGCTGTTCGCCGATTAAAGTGGCACGCGAGCTGGGTTCAGAACGTCGTGAGACAGTTCGGTCCCTATCTGTGGTGGGCGTTGGATATTTGACAGGACCTGACTTTAGTACGAGAGGACCGAGTTGGACCAGCCGCTCGTGCACCGGTTGTGACGCCAGTTGCAGCGCCGGGTAGCGACGCTGGGATGAGATAAGCGCTGAAAGCATCTAAGTGCGAAACTCACCTGAAGATGAGATATCCTATATAGGAAGAGTCGTCGTAGACCACGACGTAGATAGGCGGTAGGTGTAGAGGCCGAAATGCCACAGCCGAGCCGTACTAAGGACTCGAACGCTTTGCTTGACAATGCTCGAAACTTCGATGTTTTTCTCTTTTGTCCTTACGTCAACGGTTTTGTTGGCAGCTCGCCTCGAACACAGAGCTGCCGCACCAGTAATGGTGGCTTTAGCCCGGGTGTTCACCTCTTCCCATTCCGAACAGAGTCGTTAAGCCCCGGAGCGCCTATGGTACTGCCTTCATCGGTGGGAGAGTCGGTCGCCGCCAACCTTACTGTTTTGACCCGCACGGGTCACCCCAGCGCCCCCGCACTTCATCGTGCGGGGGCGTTTTGCGTTTATGCACGGGCGTGACTGTAGGATAGAGCTGTTGCTGTAGGAATAGAATGAGTATGCTGACCTGCTACCCTCTATCATACTCTGTGTGCCACTATGATTGCGTAGGTGCGTTGATCTTCACAATCTTGTAGTAGTTGAGTAGCTGTATTTTGCTGATTCGCTGTCGTTACCACACACAAAAAGAGCACCCTGCCACGACGTGTTATGGCAGGGTGCTCTTTTTGTATCTTATGACAACAACAGCTACTTTTTAGGGCCTGCTACTACCTCTATCATGTCAGCAGGAGAGAGGTACTGTTGTGCTAGGGTAAGCAGTTCGTCAGCGGTGAGCTGGTTTACCTGCTCAATAAAGTTGGTGTAATAGTTAGCAGGAAGATTCAGGAACACGATGTTCTTGTACTTGTCGCACTGCTCGAATACCGTGCTGAGCTCGTTGGCAAACTTGCCAGTCATGTAGTTCTTGACCGTCTGAAGTTCCTCGGCCGGGATACGTTCGTTCTGGAGTATCCGGAGCTCGTGATGGATTTCCCGGATGGCGGCATCGGCGCTATCGGCGTTGACATCGGTGCCAATGACGAAGGAGGTAGCGTGCTCGCGGGGGCCGATGCTGGAATAGATTCCGTAAGTAAAGCCTTTGTCTTCGCGGATATTCTTCATCAGGCGCGAGCCGAAATAACCACCCAATACTTTCACCAGCAACTGCAACTTGTGGGTGTCAGGGTGGGTGAGAGCGGGCCACTGGCGGCCGATACGGAGCGACGACTGGATGCTTTCAGTGACGGTGACATAATCCTGGGCGGGGTGGCTGGCCAGAGACAATGACGCTTGGGCAGACGATGGAACAGTAGCGTTCTGCGCAGTACCGAGAAGCTCAGATACCAGCGTTTCATCGGCAGAAGCCACATCACCGCACAAAAATACCTCGGCCTTCCCCAGCGCATAGTTGTGACGGTGGAACGCCTGCAAAGCCTCCTGAGGAACGGCAGCAAAAAGCTGCTCGTTGAACGTGCTGCCGTAAGGGTGGGTGGCGCCGTAGAGGTTGTGGGAAAACCGCTCAGCGGCGAGGTAGCTGGTCTTTTGGCGCTCTACCCGCACGTTCTGGATGGTGCGGTTCTTGAGCAGCTCCAGTTCGGTTGTGGGAAAGGTTGGGTTGGTGAGGACATCCTGCACCAGCGGGAGTAGGCGGGGCAGATGGCGGGTGAGGCAATACAGCGTGAGGGTGGCGCGGTCGAAGCTTTGCTCGCACTCCAGCGAGGCGCCGTAGAAGGCTACTTCGTCGGCTATCTGGCGGGCAGTGCGGGTGTGGGTGCCTTCGAGTAGCATGCGGGCCGTGAGCAACGAGACGCCGGGCGCGGATTCGTACCACTTGCCAGCGGGCACCACCACCTGCAGGCGCACTACAGGCTGGGCATCGTTGCGCATTACGTGCAGGCGCGCTCCGTTAGGGAGCGAAAACACGTCAGCCGCGGGCAGCGTTACGCTGGCCAGCGGCTGAACGGGAGGAGCGACTTGTCGGTCGAGCATCAGCAATAGAAAAGGGTTAGTTGACCGTAGAGCCGGAACCATCGCCAAAGGCTTGTTCCAGCTCGTTGAAATTGAAGTTGAGCGAAATGCGGATCGTTTGCGACAAAGGGTTGGCGCGGGAGTTGGGCACCAGATAAGCGCCGTCCACACCAAATACCTGGTAGCGCACGCCCAGGCCGAAGCTCAGGTACTGCCGGTCGCCTTTCACGCGGGGCTCATAGAAGTAACCTACGCGGGCCATCAGCAGATCGTTGTACGTGTATTCGGCGCCGGTTGAGAGGTTGATTTCGCGCAGCTCTTCGCTGAATCCGCCGGGAGCGTCACTGAAGGAACCCAATGCAGCGGCTACAATGCCTTTGTTACGGCGGTCAGTATTCTCGGCATTCCGCCGGGCCACATAAGCGGCGTCGGACGGCGAAGCGCCTTCCTCATAATACGGAGTGGGCGTGAGCAGCTTGGCGCCGTCGGCAGTGAGCGTGATTTTGTTGTAGGCGTCCAGCTCGCGGGTGAGGGCGAAACCGAGCTTCAAGCGGGTAGGCAGGAAGTCGGCCTGAGAGGTGCTGGTATAGGTGATTTTGTTACCGATGTTGGTGATGGTACCACCCAGACCCAGGTTGTAATCGGCGGCGCCGATAGACAGGTCCTTATTGTAATAGGCGCCCAGATCGACGGCGGCAGCATTACCGGGCCGTGAATCGCCGCCCCCGCCGGTCAGGTTGGAGCGAATGAAGCGCGCGGCTACGCCCACGCCGAAGTTGTCAGTCAGCTTCTGGCCGTAGGCTACGCTGAAGGCGTATTCCTTGGGATTGTAGTCGCCTAGCGAAGCATTGAAGTCGTCGCGAAAGGAGATGGTGCCGAGGTCGAAATACATCAACGAAGCCGAGATGGCCGAGCGGGCGCCGATTTTGGCGGTACCCGACAGATAGGCTAGGCCCATGTCGTCGGTGACGTTGCGCAACCAAGGCGAGTACGACGGGGAGAAGCTGTACTTGGTGGTGATGAAGCCCAACTTGCCGGCATTGTGGTAGCCGGAGTTGGCATCAGGCGACGTCGCGACGCCCGCTTCCCCCAGAGCCGCCGCGCGGGAGTCGGGGCTGATTGTCAGAATCGGAACAGCCGTGGTGAGCGTATTCGGTTCGGTTTGGGCCGCGCCAATCAACGGCAGGCCGATAAATCCGGAAAGCAGCGCAAAACGCACGGACGGCTTCAATGGGGTCATACAGGAGAAGAATGAGGAACGCAGAAAGGTAGGCGAAAATGCCAAAGGGTTAATTCAGAATGACCAGTTTTTCGAACTTGGTGGCCGTGGCCTGGTCTTTTTGCGACCGGACGCTGACGCGGTACACGTACACGCCGCGGGCCAGCTGGTCGTTGAACTCGTCGCGACCGTTCCACGACAGCGAAGGGTCGGAGAAGTTGGCCGGCACGTGCGACGCACCGCTGCCCACCGTGGTTTGCAGCGTCCGGACGAGGCGGCCCGAGACGGTGAAAATCTGCACCTGCACGTCGAGCACATCCTCGGCGCGGTTGTGGTCGAAGTGGAAGGTGGTGGTGGTGGAGAACGGGTTAGGGTAGTTGAGCACGTGTTTCAGGGCCAGCTTGTCGGTGGAGGCGGCAATGAACTCTACGTCGCGGATGGCGGAGTTATTGTAGGTGTCCCAGGCTTTTAGGTGCAGCACGTGCGGGCCAGTGGCCAGATCCTTGAACAAGTATTCTACCCGGCCCGACTGGAAGCTGTCGACGCTGGCCACGTAGAACGAGTTGAGGATGGTGAGCTTGGCGGGGTCGTTATCGAGGGTAGCCGTGATTTCGTGGCCGATACCGGAGCCGGTGGTGTTGATGCCGCTTTCGTCGAAGAGGCGGGCAATGAGCGTGGTGGTGTTGCTGGTGAGGCCACCGAACACGAACTTCTCATTATCCATGAACAGGCGGATGCGGGGCGGAATGGTGTCGGCGTTGGCGGTGGTGGAGGCGCCGCCTACCGGTACCGACCGGTAGCCGTGAGCATCTACGATGGCGCCCGAGCGGTTGGATGCATACAGACTCACTTTCCCCAGGCCCAGGCTGTAGTTGATGTCGCGGGGCACGACGAACTGCACCGTGAAGCGGCCGTTGGTGATGGTGGCCTGACCGTCGTAGATGATGTTTTCCTGCACCTGAATGGGCAGCGGTACGTCCAGCGGCGAAGTGGCCAGCGTGGTGATGGTGCTGGGCTTTTCGTACACCGTAATTTGGGCGGTGCCAGAGAAGTTGGGGTTGATGGAGGACGAGACGGCGGCCGTATTGCGCACCGAGCCCGATAGCCGCACCTTCGACAGGGCCGTGAGCGGCTGGTTATACGAGGGCGTGAGCACTACGCCGTTGATGGAATCCAGCGTCATGGCCACATCGGGGCGGGCCAGCCGGGTGCTGGGGTCGCCGAGCAGCACATAGTTGCGGTTCAATGGATCTGTAGAGCCAATGGCCTTGGAGTAGCGGGCCGCGTCGCCGATGCGGGTGGCCTGGCCGCTGCGCACCGATAGAATAGAGTCTAACAGAGGCGTAATCAGTGTGCTGGAGGCATAGACGAGGCGGGTAGTGGTAAACAAACCCATGGCCCCACCTTCCACGTCGGTCAGGGTCAACTCCCCGGCGGAGGTTTTCTCGGGGTTGTCGTAGTAGCTGAAGTCGCAGGTGCCGGTGACCATGAACGTCTGGCGGCTCAGGTTGCGCAGGCGTAATACCGACTCGCGAGTCAGGATTTTCTCGTCGGTGAGGGCATCGGGGCCGCCGTGGCCGGTATAATTGATAATTAGGGAGCCCTGCTCAAACGATTCATCCACGGCCCGCTCGGCCTCCGGCGACCGTTCGCCGTTGGCGTTGATCTGCGGGTACATATCGAGGTAGACCTTGCGGAAGTTAAATTCGGGATGTTTGTTACTTACCTGGCTGATAAGTGGCTCAGCATAGTCACGCGGATAAGCGCTGTTATCCTGGTCGTCAGCAATAAAAGTGAGGCGGTTGCGCCACTTGCCCAGAGAAGGCCGCAGGTCGTAATCCTTGAGTTTCTTCACCATTGCAGCCGCTTGGATGGTAGAAGACGGCTCGCCTAATGGGGTGCGAACAGGAAGCCTGCCCACAGCCACGTCCATAATGCCATCGGCACCTCCAAATTCTAACCATTCACCCTCATTATCATCGAGAATACCAAAATAGTCATCTGAGCAGAAGGTCTGCGCTCCAAAGCCATTTTCTCTTCCGAAAATCTGGGCAAACGACTCGCGCGACTCGTAGGTCGGCACGTAGTTCTGCGCAATCCGGTCACCGCTGCCGGGCACGCGCTTGGTCCACCAGTCGGGCAGGTTGGCAGTGTTGGTGAGGTTGGAAGGTTTGGATTTGTAGTCGTAGGAAGCGTCGCCGAAGAGCAGCAGGTACTGGTTGCGGCGCGGCGAGTCGCGCTGGTCGTACACCATCTTCATCATGTCGCGGATAGCCGACACGTCCTGGCTGCCGCCACCAAACTCGTTGTACACCTGCGTGGTGGTCACGACGGCTACTTTGAGGCCATCGTTGGTGCGGCGCCAGTCGGCCAGCTCCTGTGCCTGCGCCCGGAAGGCTGGGTAGGTTACAATCACCATATCCAGGTCGCGGGCGGGGTTGAGGGTGCCGTGCAGATCCTGGTTGCTGATGCGGCCGAAGCTGCGGGGCGTAGGGAACGAGCCAGCGGGGTCAAAGGCGACAAACTCGCGCAGCGAATCGGTAGGCGCCACAAACGTGCCCGCGCCGTTGGGGGCATAGGCGCGGGGCCGGCGCGGATTAGTTACGTCCCAGACCTGGGTGGTGCCGCTGCTGCCGGCCAGCGTGAAGGGCGTAACACTGCCGGCGCGTACATTCTCAAAGGAGCGGAATTCCAGTAGCGAGCCAGCCAGCCGCAATGGCCGCCGGGCATTCACTTCCAGATAATCAAGGTAGCCATCGGCCGCAGCGTCGGAGCTGGAAAAGGTGAGGCCGAGCCGTAGGGGTGCGCTGGTAAGGGTAGGAACGACAGTTTGGGTCTGCACGCTGGTAGCGGCATATTCGGGATATTCGATGCGGCCGACAGCCGGAATGCTCTGCACAAGCGTTGAGGAATTAACCGCAATACGGAACGCCTGACTGCTGGTAGAGCGGCCGGCCAGCGAGGCCGTCACCTGCACCGGCGCGCCGGCTACTAGGTCGGTCAGGTCGGTGTCGAAGTTCTGGGTGGCGTTGCTGGAGGCGGTGAAGCCTTCGCCCAGCCACACCCGGCCCGATTTGGCCAGGTTCACCAGTTCCCGCTCCCAAAACCAGCGGGCCGCATATTGCGTGACGGCCGGGGCGTTGGCCGCGCCAGCGGCGGGGGCGGCCGTCACGCGGCGGCCCGTGCGCGGGGCCGGGGCCACCGTCAAGAAGTAGTAGGCAGTATCAGAATAGATGTTCTGAATGTGGCGGAAGCGCTGGGTGCCGGCCGTGGGGTCGGGCTCCCACACGTGCGGGCCGCGGGCATAGAACAGGAAGTACTCGTTGGCGTCGAGGGTGGCGTTGGCGTCGCCGGAGAAGTACACGGCGTTTTCCACTAGGTCGTCGGGGCGGCGAGTGCTGATGGCCTGGGGCAGCAGGCCGGTGGCGTTGCCGTAGATCTGCAGGCGGCTGGGGTCGAGGGTTTGCACGTCGAAGCCCATAGCGGCCAGCGCGGTGCGGTCTAGCTTGAAGATGCCGCTCCGGTCGACGCCTATTTTGTGCCAGGTGCCGGCGCGCAGCACCGAGTTGGGCGCGTAGCTGATGGCCTGCCCGCGGCGCACGACCGGCGGCGCCAGCGTGTAGCTGTACTCAAACGATACCAGTTTCTCGGGCTGGCCTGACTGGGCGCTGCGCCGGATGGTGGGCAGCAGCACCAGCGTGACGGGCTGGCCCTGCTCGGTACCGGTGAACGGTGTGGGCGTGGGGCCGGCGTCCTTGAAATTCTTGAGTAGCGCGGCGTCAGTGGCGGAAAACGGCTCGTACACGGCTTTCTGAACCTGGCCCTCAGCCACGGTGCCGGGCACCGACACGACGGTGTAAGCCTGCAGCATACCGCGGCGGGGCTGCATGCCCGCAAACGACGGGATGCGCTGCAGCTTCCCATCAGGACCTACTACCTCGGCGGCACCCTGCCAGGTGAGCTGGCGCGAAACCGAGCGGCGTCCGTCCTGAGCCAGCCCCGGCAGGGCCAGCCCCAGCAGCAAATAGCCGCAAACTACCAGGAAAGTAAAGTAGCGCATAGAGTTTTGGTCAATAGAGCGTTAACGCGTGGCAATCTGTGGCCCTGCAACAAGCCAGATCAGGCACCGGTTCACTGCGGCGTACCTGAAATGGATTAACTCTCTGGGTATGCAAATATTGTGATGTAGCAGCACAAAAATCAGCGGGTGGCCGGCCGCACCACCGACAGCAGCACGTAGAGCAATACGATAAGCGGAACCGCCGCGGATTGCAGCCCCGCCAGCAGCCCCACCGACAGCAATAAGAACACGAAACGCAGCGAATTGTCCTGCCAGGTGAGGTTTTTGAACTTGAGGGCGAACAGCGGAATTTCGGCCACCAGCAGGCCCGACAGCAGCAGCGTGAGGCCCAGCAGTACCCACGGATTCAGAATCAGGGCCGAAACGCCGAACGAGTCGTAGGTGAGGATGAGCGGCAAGGAGGCCACCACCAGCGTGCAGGCCGGCGTGGGCAGCCCGATGAAGGAGTCGGACTGGCGGGTGTCGTTGTTGAACTTAGCCAGCCGCAGCGCCGAAAAGATGCTGATGGTGAAAGCCAGGTAGGCGAGGCTGATGGGCAGGCCGTGCATCGGCAGCACTTGCTGGAGCAGCTTAAACAGGATGGCGCCCGGCACTACCCCAAAAGACACCATGTCGGCCAGCGAATCCAGGTCTTTGCCAATCGGCGACGACACGTGCAGCGCCCGCGCCACCAACCCGTCGAGGAAGTCGGCTACGGCCGCAATGCCGATCAGGTAAGCCGCCAGCACCAGTGGCCGCCAGGTGTCCGCCGAGAACATATACCAAGGGCCGCCGCCCTCAATCTGGGCCGAATTCATACCCAGGATAAAGGTCAACGCCACGCAGCCGCACAACAGGTTCAGGCACGTCAGGGCGTTAGGAAGATGCTTTTTAATAGCCATGAAGGGAAGCCTAGCGCAAAAACGGATTGGAACGGCGCTCGGCGCCAATAGTGGTAGCGGGGCCGTGACCGGGATATACCGTTACATCGTCGGGGAGGGTGAGCAGCTGGGTGCGGATGCTCTCAATCAGGGTGGCGTGGTCGCCGCCGGGCAGGTCGGTGCGGCCGATGCTCTGCTGAAACAGCACGTCGCCGCCGATGACCACCTTGGTAGGGGCGTGGTAGAACACCACGTGGCCGGGGGCGTGGCCGGGCGCAAAGCGCACCTCCAGCTCGGTGTCGCCGAAGCGGACGGGCGTGCCGGGTGCCAGGAAGCCGGTGGGCTCGGCGGGCGAGTAGTGCGGGAAGCCGTAGCTGGGCGCGTAGGCCGGCACGGCCCGCAGCGTGGCCAGGTCGGCCTCATGAATCAGAAACGGCACCTTATAAGTGTCCAGCACAAACTGGTTGCCGAATACGTGGTCGATGTGGCAGTGGGTGTTCAGCAGCAGCACCACCTGCAGCTGGTGGTCGGTGATGAACGCCTGCAAGGCAGCCTGCTCGGCCCGGTCGTAGCAGCCGGGGTCTACCACCACGCACTGGCCGGTGGCATCATGAAGCAGGTAGGTATTCTCGGAAAAGGCGTTGAAGGTAAACCCTGAAACGGTCATGCAAAAAGGAAAAAGGTACGCGCGTTGGAACTGCGTGGTAAGTTACGAGTCTTACACTATTAAGAACGGCGCCGCCGCCCCCGCGCTACGCGTTGGCGGCCGAGTACGGCGCGCTTCTGCTACCTTGCTCATCATGACCGACTACGATTACCTGATATTGGGCCACGGCATTGCGGGCGCCACGCTGGCCTGGGAGCTGCGCCGCCGCGGCCACCGCGTGCTGGTGCTCGATGCGCCCAACCCCAACTCGGCCTCCAACGTGGCGGCCGGCCTCATCAACCCGGTGGCCGGCAAGCGCTTTGCCCTGGCCTGGCGCGCCGACGAAATGATTACGGCCGCCGAGCAGCTCTACGGCGACATGGCCGCCCATTTCGGCGAGCAGTTTTTCGTGCAGCTGCCGGTCTGGAAGCTGTTTTCGTCGGTGGCGGAGCAGAACACCATGCTGGCCCGCAGCGCCGACCATCCGTGGCAGGATTTCGTGGAAGATGCCGGTGCGCCATTGCCGCCGGTGCCAGGCATCCGCGACGAATTTGGGGGGCTGCGCATCCAGCGCGGCGGCTACCTGCGGCTGCGCGAATTGCTGGCGGCCCTCACCGCCGAAAGTCTGGCCAACGGAACCCTGCAGCACGAAACTTTTGACTGGCAGCAGCTCGTTACCGGCCCGGCGGGCGTAAGCTACGCCGGGCGGATACAGGCGCGGCATTTTATTTGCTGCGAAGGTGCCGCCGCGCTGCAGAATCCTTTTTTCAGCTGGCTGCCGCTCACGCCCAACCAGGGCGAGGTATTGGATGTTGATTGCCCGGGCCTTTCGGAGGCGCAGGTAATCAACAAAGGCGCTTACGTGGTGCCGCTCGGCAACGGGCAGTTCCGGGTGGGCGCTACGTACCGCTGGCCGCCCTTCGCCGAAGGCATCACGCCCGAGGCGACGCAGGAGCTTAGCCAGCGCTTGGCCGCCGCCGTCAGTCTGCCCTTTGGGGTGGTAGAGCAGCGGGCCGGCGTGCGGCCGGCCGTGCGCGACCGGAAACCGCTGCTGGGGCGGCATCCGGAAACGCCGGAAGTGAGTATCTTCAATGGCTTCGGCTCGAAGGGCGTGCTGCTGGCTCCGCGGCTCGCCATCCTGCTGGCCGATTATCTGGAACACCCGGAGGCTGAGTTGTGGCCCGAGGTCAATATCCGGCGCTACCAGGCGTTGTATACCGCGGCCCAGTCGGCTGCGGGTTTTTCTTCCTAAGAACCCTCAGAGTGGCTGGTGCCCGGAGCGCGCCGGTGGCTTACTTACCGAATCGACTACTATATGAAGCACGTATCCTTTTTTCGGTGGCTGAAGTCGGCCCGACAGCTGGCGGTGGTAAGTGGGGTGCTGGTGCTGGCGGCGGCCGGCGCTACCCAGGCCCAGACCTCGCAGGAGGCCTTCGGGCGGGTGCGGATTCAGTACAAGGACTTCGACTGGCAGCTGCTCAGCACCCAGAACTTCAATATCTACTACTACGGTGGCGGCGACGTGAGTGCGCGCCGCGCCGCCGAATATGCCGAGCAGGAGCTGCAGCGCATCACGGGGCTGGTGGGGTACTATCCGTACTCGAAAACCACGGTGATGCTCTACAACTCGGTGAGCGACCTGCGCCAGAGCAACATCGGCCTCGACCAGGACAAGTATCAGACCGGCGGCGAAACCGACATCACGCGCATGAGCAAGGTGCAGCTGGCCTTCCAGGGCCAGCAAACCCAGTTCAAGCGTGACCTGAGCTACCAGGTGACCCGCGTGCTGCTCAACGACATGATGTACGGCGGCTCACTGAAGGAAGTCATCCAGAGCACCTACCTGCTGCAGCTGCCCGACTGGTTTGTGGGCGGGGCCTCGGCCTACGCCTCCGAGGGCTGGAGCGTGGAAATGGACGACTACATGCGCGACATGACCCGCCAGTATGAGGGCAACCGCACGGCGCCGTTTTTCCTGCGCAACCCGCAGCTGGCCGGCCAGAGCATCTGGAACTACATTGCCGAGCGCTACGGCTACGCCAGCATCCAGAACATCCTCAACCTCACGCGCATCACCCGCGACGTGGAAGTGGGCATCAGCTCCTCGCTGAATGTGCCCTACAAGCTGTTTCTGAAAGACTGGCTGGCCTACTACCGCCAGCTTAATGCCCAGCCCCAGACGGCTTTCATCGACTTGGACGAGGCCCGCGCCCTCACCGGCAGCAACCGCAAGAATATTCAGTATTCGGAGCCGGTGCTGAGCCCCAACGGGCAGCAACTGGCCTACGTGAGCAACGAGCGGGGCCGCTACCAGGTGCTGGTGGCCAACCGCGACGGCTCGGGCCGGCACACGGTACACCGCGGCGGCTACAAAACCCCCGGCCAGCAGGTGGAAACCCGCCTGCCGGTGCTGGCCTGGCGTGGCAACGGCCAGGTAGCCGTGGCGGAAGTGGAGAAAGGCCTCATGAGCCTGCACCTGCGCCCGGCCGATGGCGGGGCCTCCGGGCTGGTGGCGCGCCTGAAGGAGGCGCTGCCCTTCGTCGGCGACAAGGGCTCGTCTATTTTCGAGCCGTTTCAGCAGGTGCTGGGCTTGAGCTACTCGCCTGATGGCAAGTCGCTGGTGTTTACGGGCGTCTCGAATGGGCAGGGTGACCTGTACGTGTTGCGTGCCGGCAGCCGCCGCCCCGAAAAGCTCACCAACGACGTATTCGACGACGTGGAGCCGGTATTCCTGCCCGGCGGCAGCGCCATTGCGTTCAGCTCCAACCGCTGGCTGGACTCGGCCGGCACGGCGCGGGGCAGCTTCGGGGGCGTCGTTAATAACTACGACCTGTTTCTGTACCACCTCGATGGCCGCGCCCAGCCGGTGGAGCTGCTGGTGAGCACCATTTCCAATGAGCGCCTGCCCCGGGCCGTTTCCGACGACGAGATTCTGTACCTGGGCGAGGAAAGCGGCATCCGGAGCGTGTACCGGTATTCGCTGCGCACCCGGCAGCGCACGCCGGTCAGCACGTTCCGCACAAATATCAAGGGCTTCGACTACAACCCGGCCACCACTACGCTGGGCTTCGTGACCACCGACCGCGCCCGCGACTTCGTGTATCTGTACCCGAGCTACTCGCTGCCCGACAACGTGGTGCTCTACAAAACGGCCCGCCAGGAAACGCTGGAAGACCGCTCGAAGCCGGCCTCGGTGAAAGCCGCCGCGCCGGCGCCGGTTTCGGCGCCAATCCCGGCTGCTCCGGAAACCCAGCCGGAGCAGGCCGCCAGCCCGACCCGCAACGCTAATGCGCCCATCAACACCAGCGACTATCAGTTTGATGAGGACCTGCCCGCCAGCCGCACCGGCACCGCCACCCGCCGGACACGCACGGCCCCAACCGTAGCCGCGCCAGTGGCCCAGGCTCCGCTGGCCGCTACCCCGCAGGCCGCCAGCGGCCCGTTCCGCTACGATACGCGCTTCAACATTGACAACGTGGTGTCGTCGCTGTACTCTGATCCGCTGCTGGGACTGGGTCTGATCGGGCAGGTGAACATGTCGGATCTGTTTGAAAACCACCGCATCCGGGCCGGCATCTTCGCCCTCACCGACCTGCGGACCAGCAACATCTTCGCCGAGTACACCAACCTCAAGCACCGCTACGACTGGAGCATCCGCTACGACAAGCAGGCCTACTTCTTCGATATTCAGGCCCTGGGCCGGGTGCGCTTCGGACGCCACGAAATAGCGCCTACCATTGCCTACCCGCTCACCCACAACCTGAGCGTGCGCGGCGGCCCGCGCTTCGTGAACATCTCCAGCAGCCGCTTCGACGAGCTGTCGGGGGCCAACGACATCAACCGCAACTACCTGGGCATAAACGGCGAGCTGGTGTTCGACAACGCCGTGTCGACGGGCGTGAACATGCTGGAAGGCACCCGCATGAAAATCGGGGTGCTGAAGCTCAATAGCTTCGACGGCAACAACCAGGACTTCGGCAAAATCTACGTGGACCTGCGCCATTACCAGAAAATTCACCGCCAGATCATCTGGGCCAACCGGGCCAGCTACGGGCAGTTTTTCGGACAGAACAAGCAGCAGTTCCGCCTCGGTGGCATGGACAACTGGCTGAACTATGACTACCAGGACCAGCAGTTGCTGCCCTCCACCTACTCCACGGCCGAGCCGTCGGATATCTTCTACCAGCAGTTCGTGACCAACCTGCGGGGCTTCAACTACAGCAAGCGGGTAGGCCCGCGCTACGTGCTGTTCAACTCCGAGCTGCGGGTGCCGATTGTGCAGTATCTGTCCAGCAAGCCTATCTATTCCGGATTTTTCCGCAACCTGCAGCTGACGGCCTTCGGCGACGCCGGTACGGCTTATTCCGGCAACAACCCCTTCAACGAGAACAATTCGTTTAACACCCAGGTGGTAGGCGGCAGCGGCAACGCCTTCACGGCCACCGTCATCAACTTCCGCAATCCGATGCTAATTGGCTACGGCTTTGGCGTCCGGACGACGCTGTTAGGCTTCTACGGCAAGGCCGATCTGGCCTGGGGGCAGGAAGACTACGTGCAGAAAGGCCCCAAGCTCTACCTCACCCTCGGCTACGACTTCTAGCAGCACTTTATCCTCACCACGAAGCGGCGCTTCGTTTCGTCGGAACTGCCCATTTGGGAATGTTCTGACGGAATGAAGCGCCGCTTCGTGGTACATACCCGGAGTATACCCCTGCGAATCCGGGAGTTGGGTTGTATCTTTGCGGTCCTGTTCACCAGACCTGTTGCCGTGTTGCTCCTTCGTGAGATTTCAACATTGATGATCAAAGACTTCCGCCTGGAATGGCGGCAGCGCGCGGCCCTCAACGGCATGCTGCTCTACGTGGGCAGCACGGTATTCGTCTGTTACCTGAGCTTTTCGGTACGGGGCGGCATTCCGCCCGCGCCGGCCTGGAATGCCCTGTTCTGGATCATCCTGCTGTTTTCGGCCGTGAATGCCGTGGCGAAGGGCTTTCTGCAGGAAAGCCGGGGCCGTATGCTCTACTACTACACGCTGGTTCGCCCGCAGGCCGTGATTCTGGCCAAAATAGCTTACAACGCCTTGCTGCTGCTGGGTTTGGGGCTGGCGGGGCTGGGCCTGTACCTGCTGATTCTGGGCAACCCCGTGCAGAACGTGCCGCTGTTTGTGGGCAATGTGGCGCTGGGCGCGCTGGGGTTTGCCTCCACGCTCACGCTGGTTTCGGGCATTGCGGCCAAGGCCTCCAACAGCAACACGCTGATGGCCGTGCTGGGCTTCCCGCTCATGATTCCGATGTTGCTTCTGCTGATCAAAGTGTCCAAGAATGCCCTCGACGGTCTGGAATTCGAAGCCAGCCAAAGCTCGCTGCTCACGCTGGTGGCGCTCAACATGATAGTGGTAGCCGTGTCGTATGTGCTTTTCCCGTTTCTGTGGCGCTCCTGATTTTAGAGCATAGTGCTTAATGCCTCGTGCTTAAGCAGTGAGTACAAGTCAAGCAACATCATACTGTTAAAAACTGCCTGTCACTTCACCTGTTTACCTAGTGCTTCACGCAATTCCAATTCAAGCACCACGCACTAACAACAAAGCCCTGAACAACGCATGAAAAACAACTGGTGGAAAGGTCTGACGGTGTTGCTGCTGCTCTACACAGCGGTGGCGGGGCTGCTGGTGCCGGTGCCGCGGCTGGCCATTCTCAACGAAACCATCCGCAACCTCTACTTCCATGTGCCCATGTGGTTCGGGATGACCTTCATCCTGGTGGCCTCGGTGTACTACTCCATCCGCTACCTGCGCACGCCCACACCGGAGCTGGATATCCGCTCGCACGAGTCGGCCCGCATTGGCATTCTGATGGGCTGCGTAGGACTGGCGACGGGCAGCATCTGGGCGCGCTACACCTGGGGCACCTGGTGGACCAACGACCCCAAACTCAACGGCGCGGCCATTGCCATGCTCATCTACGGCGCTTATCTGGTGCTGCGCTCCTCATTCACCGATGAGCAGCAGCGGGCCCGCATTTCGGCCATCTACAACATCTTCGCCTTTGCCACGGCCATGCCGTTGTTCTACATTCTGCCGCGCCTCACCGACTCTCTACACCCCGGCGCGGGCGGCAACCCGGCCTTCGCCAAATACGACCTCGACAACGCCATGCGCGCCGTGTTCTACCCGGCCGTTATCGGCTGGACGCTGCTGGCCTTCTGGCTGGCGCAGGTAGCCAGCCGCATTTCTCTGCTCAAACTCAAGGTATATGAAAAACAGCTTGCGTAGCCTCCGCTCAGGCTTTCTGCTGCTCCTGGCCCTACTGCTGCCCGTGTTGCACGCCGCAGCCCAAACCGCCGACTCGCCCGAAATGGCCGACACTTTCCGCGCCGACGGCAAGATTTACGTGGTAGTGGCCGTCATAACGGTGGTGCTGGCCGGTTTGCTGGCCCTGCTGGTATCCCTGGACCGGAAAGTAAGCCGCTTAGAGCGCGAGTTGAAAGACTAGCGGCCCCTCAGGTCCCCCTGACATAAATCATTGCCGGCTTCTGGTATTCATCGGACTTTTCCGGCCCCTTTTGTTGTTCTGACTGCCCCGGCCACTAAGGCCATCTGTTGCAACCCATGAAAAAAGCACACATCCTTGTCATTGCCGTCATTGCCGTGGCTATTGGCATCATCATGAGCGCCGCCGGCGACGCCAGCGTGTACGTGTCCTTCAGGGAAGCCCGCGAGCGGGCCTCGGAAGGCAACCTGACCAAGGTGCACGTGGTAGGCCGCCTGCCGCGCGACGGCCAGAAAAACATCCTGGGCCTGGAGTACAACCCCGTCCTCGACCCCAACTATTTCGCCTTCACGCTGGTTGATACTAACCGGATTGCCCAGCGCGTCATCTACTTCAACCCCAAGCCCCAGGACTTCGACAAATCGGAGCAGGTGGTGATTACGGGGGCCATGCGCAAGGACATCTTTGTGGCCGACAAGATTCTGCTCAAGTGCCCTTCCAAGTATGTGGAGAAGGATATCAAGGGCGCCACAGCGGCGGTGAACTAGATAGGGAATAGCGCGTCACGCTGAGCTTGCCGAAGCATCTCTCCCGCTGACGTTGCCAGAGTAATTGATTACCACTGCACGCGAGATGCTTCGGCAAGCTCAGCATGACAGTTAGCACTTAGAATCAAATGCTAAATACTTTCATCGGCGACGCCGGGCACCTGAGCGTAATTGTGGCGTTTGTGGCGGCCACCGTGGCGGCATATTCCTACTTCATGGCTGCCCGCGGCCGGGCCCTCGGCGACTCCGACGTGGCGTGGCTGCGTCTCGGCCGGGGCGCTTTCATCGTGCACGGTGTGGCCGTAATGGCTGTTATCGGCTGTTTGTTCGGCATCATCCACGGGCACCGCTACGAGTATTACTACGCCTGGAGCCACTCCAGCAACCACCTGCCGGTGTACTACATGATTTCCTGCTTCTGGGAAGGGCAGGAGGGCAGCTTCCTGCTCTGGATCTTCTGGCACGTGCTGTTGGGTTTCGCCATCATGCGCTGGAACAAGCTTTGGGAGGCCCCCGTCATGGCCGTGTTTGCGGGCGTGCAGCTGTTTCTGACCAGCATGATTCTGGGCGTAGTGACCGGCGGCGTGAAAATCGGCTCCTCGCCCTTCATTCTGCTCCGCGACTTCCTCGTGGATCTGCCTGTATTCAAGCTCAACCCCAACTTCGTGCCCGAAGACGGCACCGGCCTGAACGCCTTGCTCCAGAACTACTGGATGGTGATTCACCCGCCCACGCTGTTCCTGGGCTTTGCCCTGACGCTGGTGCCGTTTGCCTTCGCCATTGCCGGCCTCTGGAAAGGCGAGCTGACCCGCTGGGTGAAGCCGGCGCTGCAGTGGAGCCTGTGGGGCGGCCTCGTGCTGGGCGTGGGCATCGTGATGGGCGCTTACTGGGCCTACGAAACGCTGAACTTCGGCGGCTACTGGAACTGGGACCCGGTGGAAAACGCCGTGTACATTCCGTGGCTGGTGCTGGTGGCCGGCATCCACGCGCTAGTGCTCTGGGACAAGCGCCGCACCGCGCTGCGCACCAGCTTCGTGCTGGTAGTAGCCACCTTCCTGCTGATTCTCTACGCTACCTTCCTTACCCGCTCGGGCGTGCTCGGCAACGCCTCCGTGCACTCGTTCACCGACCTGGGCCTCTCGGGCCAGCTGATGATTTACCTCGGTGCCTTCGTGGTGCTGGCCATCGGGCTGCTGGTGTACCGCTGGAAATCCATTCCGATTTCGGAGAAGGAGCTGACCACCTACAACCCCGAGCTGTGGGTGTTTGTGGGCGCCACGGTGCTGTGCCTGGGCGCGTTCCAGGTGCTCGTGACCACCAGCATTCCGGTGTATAACTCCTTCCTGGGTTTCATCGGCATCAAGTCCAACCTGGCGTTGCCCGCTGACCAGATTGCCCACTACTCCAAAATCCAGCTCTGGATGGGTGTGGGCGTGGCTTTACTTTCTGGCCTGGCGCAGCTGATGTGGTGGCAGCGCAATGACAAATCCACCGTCATCAATGCCGTCGGCACGCCGCTGGTACTCACGCTGCTCGGCTCGGCCCTCGTGATTCTGCTGCTCCGCTACAATGGCCACGAGATTCAGCCGGCCTACATTGCGCTGCTCACGGCCGGCCTGTTTGGCGTGCTGGCTAACATCAGCACCATTGCTCAACTGATTCTGCGCCGCGTGAAGCTCTCGGGTGGCGCGGTGGCTCACTTGGGCATTGCGCTGATGCTGCTGGGGGTGCTGGGCTCGGCCGGCTATTCTAATATCGTGTCCAAGAACGTGTCGGGTCTGGTGTACTCCAAGGAGTTTCCGGAAGACCTGAACCGCGACAACGTGCTGCTGTGGCGCAACGACTCGGCCCCGATGGGTGCCTACGACGTGAGCTATACCGGCCAGTACATTGACGTGCCCGGCGTGCCCGGCTACGTCAACAAGGACCTGCTGTTCCGCACCGCCGACGAGTACAAAGCCCTGGCCCGCGGCGACATCAAGCGTGCCGACAAGGTATACTACAAGGCGGGCGACACGGTGGAGATTCTGCCCGAAAACACCTACTACCGCGTCGAGTACAAGGACCGCGAAACCGGCGAGGCCTTCACGCTCTACCCCCGCGCCCAGGTGAACGAGGAAATGGGCGGCCTGCTGGCTTCGCCTGATATCAAGAAGTTCTTCAACCACGATATCTACTCCCACATCAGCTCCGTGCCCGACCCCAGCAAGGAAAAGGACTGGAGCGAGGTGAAGGAAAGCCAGCTGACCGTCGGCGACACGATTTACCTCAACGACTACTTCGCCGTGTTCCGCGGCGTGGAACCGGCCCAGCAAACCGCCGGCCTGGGCCTCGCCAAAGGCGACTTGGCCATCCAGGCCGACATGATGGTGTTTGGTGAGAAGAAGCAGTACCACGTCCACCCCGTGTTCGTGGTGCGCAACAAGATGATTGGCCGCGTGCCCGACGAAATCGAGGACCTTGGCCTGCGCATCTCGCTGAACACCGTGGACCCCACAGCCGGCAAGTTCACTTTCGGCGTGAGCACCACCCAGAAGGACTACATCATCCTGAAAGCGGTAGAAAAGCCCTTCATCAACCTGCTCTGGAGCGGTACGCTGCTGATGGCGCTGGGCTTCGGGCTGGCGCTGCGCAACGGCATCCGCCGCAAGCAGCCCGCGCCAACTGCCGAACATGTTCCGAGCCGGGTAGCCTCCCGCCAGGCCCGCCCCGAAGCCGTGGCCTAGCGTATTTTGATCCAAGGAAAAGCCCTGACAACGTGCTGTTGTCAGGGCTTTTTTTGCGTTGTGGCAATAAGGGCTCAGGCATAAATACAGGGCCTGCTATTGCTCCATTACCATCCCAGCCCCGGTGCGCAGATGCAGAATGGTTGCCCCGGCCGCCAGCCCAGCCAGGCAAGACCTCGCCTCCAGGCCAGTAGCCGCAGCCGGTAACGGGCGCTGCTGTGCAGCGTTGCTCCCTTGTTATCGGGCGATGACTAAGCGCAACTGGCTGGCAGCTGGCCACCAAGCACAAAAAAAGGGCAGCCACCAGGGCTGCCCTTTTGAAGAGTTACGCGGCGCGTAGTCTACTTGGTGATGGTCAGCTGACGCACGGTGTAGTCGGCGCCGGTCTGCACCTTCAGCAGGTACATGCCGTTGGCGAGGTCCGAGAGGTTCACTTCGTTGGTGAAGTTGTCCTTCAGTGCGGCCGTGTGCACCGTCTGGCCCAGCATGTTCACCACGCTCACCTGCAGGTTGCCTTTGGCGTTGGCGCCGCGCACGTCCAGTTTCACCAGGCCCGTAGATGGGTTAGGATACATGGCAATAGCGCGGTTCAGAGCTTCCGAAGTTGCCTGGGTACCGCCATTAGTAACTGCCTCAATCATGAAGCGGCCCAAGCTATTGGCTGCAGCATCTGCCGGAGCGCCGCCCGTGAGGGCAGTAGTGTAGAACGTACCGGTACGGGTAGGATCTTCCACTTGCAGGCCCAGTGGGAAGAAGGGAGCCGTACCGGTCGGAGCAGCGGCCTGCGCGAAGCCCGCATAGAATTCGCCGGCCGGAATAGTAACCGGAGTGGCGAACGTAAACGTTTTGGAAGTGCCGATGTCGCTGGTCTGGATAACGTAGTCAGGCGTACGGCCCAGAAGAGCGCCGGCATTGTCAAGCACTACAGCGTATACTGTGCGTCCAACGGCCGCCGTGCCGCCTTCCAGACGAGTGTTGATAGCCGTAACCGTGCGCGGAGCAGCAGCAGTGTATTTTACGGCAAAAATACCCGTGCCGGCAGCTGCACCCTGATTTGCCGTGAAGCCTACGCTGCCGTTGGTAGCAGCTACCGAAGGATCAGCAGCAGCAAACGTGGTAGCCTGAACCTGCTGGCTGTATGTTTGAGTGTTGTTGCCATTGGCGCCGTCGGCCGGAACCGTTACGGCAATGGCATTGGTCCCATTAGCTACGGGCGTAAACGTGTTAAACGTAACGGTTGCAACTGCGCCAGGAGCCAGCGTGGCTACAATTTTAGCATCGGCAAAGGTGTTGGCTCCCGTTACATTCAGCGTTACGGGTAGGTTGGTGAGAGCAGCCGTACCTGTGTTACGTATTACCGTCTGAATTACCTGCGGAGCGATAGGCGTTTTGCCCAATGCGTACATCGTAACGACTGCTGCATCGTTGGCTGGGGCCGGGTTGAATCCATACGTGCGGCCTGCATCCGGCAGCACGGCGCTACGCACGTTGTGGGCGTTGCCCGTGTAGTTGCCGGCTACGAAAGAAGCCAGCGACCATGCCTGTACCGAGCCCTTCGTTACCAGAACGGAGGTAGTAGCCGTATTGCCGGAGCCTTTGATGCCTACGCCGGCAGCCTTGAACGCATCGGGGCCCGCGCCGGCGGTGGCACTGCTGTACACAAACTCCACGCGGTTAGACGTTTCGTAGAGCTTCACCTGGAAGGAGATATTGGCGAACTGCTTACCTGCGGGCAGTTTGTCGCTCACGTTTTTCCACTGGATGGTGGTTACGCGCGAACCAGCTGCTCCCGTCGTGGCTACGCGGTATTCGGTGGTGGCGGTGCCTTCCAGATCCAGGTTCAGCGGCAGGAGCAGGTTGGTTTCGGTAGCGGTGTTCAGCGGACCACCGGCTGCAGCCTGAGGATCTGCATAGAAGAAAGGGGCTGCCGGAGCAGTGGTGCCCAGTTTCAGAAAACCGTTGGTGTTGAGTACGAAATCGGTAAACGCCGTACCGTTGAAGTTGAACGTGAAGCCAATAGGCGTGGAAGCCGAGTTAGCGTCGTCGTTGTTCGGCGTGGTAATAACGGTGCCGCTCGTGCCCAGGTCGGTGTAGGTGCCAGCCGAGTTGCTGGTACCGAACAAGTTGTAATTAAGCGCCTGTGCTTGTGCGGCGGTGGTACCGGCCAAGCCGAGCATAGCCGCTAGCGCCAGCTTGCGCCAAGGCGCAGTGTACGAATGTGTCATACGGGTAAGAGTGTTGGAAATGGTGAAGGGGTAAGAGTGGAAAAGACGAGAAATATGCCGTTAAACCAATATTTAAGGGCAACTCTTGAGCTTACAAGTTGAATACTTTTCCTGAGAACTACACAAGTCCTACCCGTAAAGCCATATTTCTGCCCGTACTTTTACACCATCCCTCAGCCCTCGTTTCTGCTTATGATTCCTGATCCGGTTCATCCTCTGCGCGTTGTGTTATTGGGTGCGGGCCGGGTAGCCAGCCAGCTGGCGCCGGCGCTGCACCAGGCCGGCCACCAGTTGGCCGGCGTATGGAGCCGCAACCCCGCCACCGCCGCCGCGCTGGCCGCCACTGTTCCCGGCACGCTCGTGCTGCCTACCCCCGATTTCGCCGCCCTGCCCCCCGCCGACATGTACCTGCTGGCCGTGCCCGATGCCGCCATTCCGGCGGTGCTGGCGCAGGCCCGCTTCCAGGCGGGGGCGCTGGTGGCGCACACCTCGGGCACGGTGCCGCTCAGCATCTTCGAGGATATGCCGGACATCGTGGGGGGCGTGTTCTACCCGCTCCAAACCTTCAGTGCCGGGCGTGCCGTTGACTGGCGCACGGTGCCGCTGTGCGTGGAAGGCGCCACGCCTGCGGCCCAGGCCACGCTGCTGGCGCTGGCCCATACCCTGAGCGGCAGCGTGCAGGCAGTGGGCACACCGCAGCGGCAGGCCATTCATATTGCCGCCGTGTTTGCCTGCAACTTCACCAATCACCTGCTGGGCATCAGCCACGCGTTGCTGGCGCAGCAGCAGCTGCCGCTGGCGCTGCTGGCCCCGCTGCTCCACGAAACCGTGGAAAAGGCCCTGGCGCATCCTCCATTCACGATGCAAACCGGCCCGGCCGCCCGGCAGGATGTGCCCACCCTGGCCCGGCATCAGGCCGCCCTGGCTCCGTATCCGGCCTGGCTGCAGGTATATAACGCCCTGACCAGTAGTATTCAGGCGCAGTTGCCCGCCCCGCCCGCAAACAACCAGGGGGCGGTAGTGCTTTGAATCCGGGGGAGGCGTGCGTACCTTCGTGCCTTCATTTTTTGCCTCGTCAGAAGATTTTTTTGTGAAAGCTGTTAACATCACCTTCCAATTTCAAGACGGCCAGCCCGAGCAGACCCACGTGGCCGCCGAGGGCGAATCGGTGCTGGACGTGGCCCTCAACAACGGCATCCAGCTGCAGCACAACTGCGGCGGCGTCTGCGGCTGCAGCACCTGCCACGTATATGTGCAGCGCGGCGAAGCCGACCTGCCCGAAATCAGCGACAAGGAGGAAGACTTCATTGACCGCGCCGTGAATCCGCGCATCAACTCGCGCCTGGGCTGCCAGTGCGTCGTGCAGGCTTCCAGCCAGGATCTGGTTATTCTCATTCCGGCTCAGGAGTTCCTGGGCCACTAGTTTGAATGTGCCGATTATCGGTCGTGCGGATGTGCTGAGCACGTCCGCCACGCTGCGCAGTTCATTCGTGCGGCAAAACATCCAATAATCAGCACATAAGTACACCCAACAATCAGCACATCTCCCTATGGCCCATTTCGAGCCCCCCATCCATTGGAACGATCACGAAGATGTGGCCATTGCCCTGTACGAAAAGTTCGGCGACGACTTCTCCGAAGCCAAAATCTACCGCATCCGCTTCACCGAGCTGATTGAGTGGGTGCTGGAACTGCCCAACTTCGACGGCACCCGCGAGCAGGCCAACGAAGGCCATCTGGAGCAGATCCAGGCCAAGTGGGTGTATGAGTGGCGCGACAACCAGAAATAGGCCGCCTGCTGCAGGCATTCCGGCTTCTTCGCCTTCGTTCCTAGTTTCCGCTCCCGAATTCCGCTGCTATGTCGCCAGACTTATCTGTTATTAAGGCCTTTATTCTTGATGTAGACGGCGTGCTCACCGATGGTACGCTGCTGGCCTTCAACTCCGGCGAGCAGGCCCGCGCCTTCCATATCCGCGACGGCTACGCCATCCGGCACGCGCTGCGCCAGGGCTACCGCATTGCCGTTATTTCGGGCCGTGAGGAAGAAGGCGTGCGCAAGCGTCTGGAGTCGCTGGACGTGCGTGATATGTACCTGGGTGTTGATGATAAGATGAAAATCTTCAACAACTACATCAACACCTACCGCCTCGACCCGGCCAACATTGCCTACATGGGCGACGACATGCCCGACCTGGAAGTAATGCGCCGTTGCGCCCTGGCCGCCTGCCCCGCCGATGCAGCTGCCGATGTGCGCGCCATCAGCACCTACGTGTCGGCGCTGCCCGGTGGGCACGGGGCCGTGCGGGAGCTGATTGAAGCCGTGATGAAAGAGCAAAAGACTTGGTAATTAGTTGCTTGGATGCGTTGTAGCACGGTTTTTGGAGCCGCGAGACCCTGCCCAAACCGGGTTGCGTTTTTCCGAATTACCTCTATCTTTACCCACTCATCCATTCAACATTTTCTTCTTTTTTCATGAAAACAGGAACCGTAAAATTCTTTAATGAGGCAAAAGGCTACGGCTTCATTACGGATGATGTAACGAAGGAAGATTTCTTCGTGCATATTACCGGCCTGAACGGCGGCCAGGTACAACAGAACGACCGGGTGGAATTTGAGACGCAGGAAGGCCGCAAAGGCGTGAATGCCGTGAATGTGAAGAGAGTGTAGATTCCGGTTCCGACTTGTTTTATAAGCATCTGGAAAGCCTCTCCTCAGTTGGAGAGGCTTTCTTTTTTGCCAGTGCGGCCCACCCGTGGCCGGTGCTGCGGGCCTGTGGTAAGACTTTGTATTTTGCGTGTATATGTCTGTAGTTGCCCCTTTTTCGTCTGCTGATGCGGCGCCCGAGCCGATGGAGCCGCACGGCGGAACGGGGCTGCGGCCGGTGGCGCAGCTGATTCGGCTGCCCAACCTGCTGATGATGCTGCTGTGCCTGGTGCTGGTGCGCGCGGGCCTGCTGCAGCCCACCCGGCCGCTCCAGTCGCTGTTCGACTGGCGCTTTGGGGTGCTGGCCGTGGCGGCCCTTTGCGTGGCGGCCGCCGGCTACATCATCAACGACTACTACGACGTCAAGATTGACGCCATCAACCGGCCCGACCGGCTGGTGGTGGGCCGCGTAGTGAACCGCCGTCGGGCCATGCTGGCTCACATGCTGCTTTCGGGGGTGGGCGTGGCACTGAGCGGGATGTTGTCGCCGCTGCTGGGTCTCGTGAACCTGGGCTCGGCGCTGCTGCTGTGGGGGTACTCGGTGCGGTTCAAGCGGGTGGCGCTGGTGGGCAACGTCAGCATTGCCACTCTCACCGGGGCGCTGGTGCTGCTGCCCGAACTGCAGCTCCGGACCGGTGTGGCGAGCGTGTGGCAGTATGCGCTTGCGGCGTTTCTGCTGACCGTGGTGCGCGAAATCGTGAAAGACGTGGAAGACATGCGCGGCGACGCCCAGCATGACTGCCGCACGCTGCCCATTGCGTGGGGCGTGGCCCGCACTAAGTGGGTAGCGGGCCTGTTTCTGGCGGCGCTGGTGGCGCTGGTGGCCGGAGCCTGCGGCTACGCCCTCACCCACAGTCATTTGGTGCTGGGTTTGTGGCTGCTGGCAGCGGTGCTGGGGCCGTCGTTGTGGCTGGGCCGCCTGCTGCTGCGTGCCGACCGGCGGCGGCATTTTGCGCATCTGAGTAGCTGGTGCAAAGGCATTATGCTGGCCGGTGTGCTGTCGATGCTGCTGGTAGAGGTGCTGCGGTAAAACCGTAGGCGGCTCCCTTGCGTTAGCGCAACTATGCACGCTGCTGATATCCCTGATGTCTGTTGAAAAGTAGCCTGTAACCCATTTATCCCCCACTTTCTGAAGCTCTTTATGCGCTTTCTCTACATGCCGCTGGCACTGTGTCTGCTGGCCCGGCTTGGCAATGCCCAGGTAATTACCGACAGCGTTTCGGCGCCCGCTCCCGGCCTTGGCCGCACCACCGCCGCCACCCCCAAGAAGTCTATGTTTGCGCCCAGCGACAAACCCAGCTTCATTCCCGTTCCGATTGCCTTCTACCAGCAGGAAACCGGCTTTGCGGCTGGTGCCGCCATCCTGCCGGTGTGGCGCTTCGGCACCGATACCACGGTGCGCAAGTCCAACGCCCGCCTGATTGCCTGGTACTCGCAGGAAAAGCAGAGCACCATCCAGCTGACGCACACCATATTCACGCCCGGCGAGAAATACTTCTTCACCGGCGAGCTAAGCCGCTACGACCAGAAGCTGTTCTACTACGGCCTCGGCAACGACAACTCCAAGGACAACGAGTCGGAGCTGGCCTACACGCTCATCATCTTCGATCAGAAGGCCATGAAGCGCGTGGCGCCTAACCTGTTTGCCGGGGTGCGCTACCGCTTCACCAACACCACCGACATCGAGCCCCAGGGCACCGCCGACAACGGCGCCTCCAACTATTTCACCCGCGACCCGCGCCTTACGGACCGCGAGCGGCAGGATACCCGGATTTCGGGTGTGGGCCCGGCTTTGCTCTTTGACGGCCGCGACAACGTACTGGCTACCTACCGCGGCTCGTTCGTGGACGCCCACGCGCTCTTCAACGGCGACGGTATCGGCTCCGACTACAAGTTCACGCGCTACCAGGTGGATGCCCGCCACTTCCGGCCGCTGTTCGGCTCCAACAATACCATTCTGGCCCTCAACTACCTCGGCTCGTTCCATTCCGGTACTGTGCCGTTCCGTGAGCTGGGCGGCCTGGGCGCCAACCTCGGCGGCGCGCTCTACAACAACGCCGGCCTGATGCGCGGCCTCTACGAAACCCGCTTCCGCGACCGGCAGATGATGACCTTTCAGGCAGAGTTGCGCCAGAAGCTGTTCTGGCGCATCGATGGCGCCGTATTCGCCGGGGCTGGCCAGGTGGGCTACAAGCTCTCCGACTACGCCCTCGACCAAACCCGCTACGCCGGGGGCGCGGGCCTGCGCTTCCGCTTCAACCGCCGCGACCGGCTCAACATCCGCCTGGACTATGCCGGCGGCACCGACACGGCTCCGAGCATCTATTTCGCCGTGGGCGAAGCCTTCTAGAGCCTGTTATGCACTGGTAGCGTAATTTGGGGTATGGCACAGCAAAGCGGATACCCCAGCGACGTATCGGATACAGAATGGATGTTTGTAGCACCCTATTTGGCCCTGGTGCGGGAAGAGGCGCCGCAACGCGAGCATGCGCTGCGCGATGTGTTCAACGCCCTGCGTTACCTGGTCAAAACTGGCTGCGGCTGGCGTTACCTGCCCCACGACTTGCCGCCCTGGGCCGCCGTGTATCAACAATGGGCCCGATGGCGGGATAACCGCTGTTTTGAGCACATGATGGCCGATTTGCGCGAACTGGCACGGGTGCTGGCCGGCCGCGAGGCCGAGCCCACGGCCGTGATTCTGGACTCGCGCACGGTGCAGAGCACACCCGAAAGCGGGGCCCGCGCCGGTTACGACGGGGCCAAGCGGCGCAAGGGCAGCAAGGTGCACGTGGCCGTCGACACGCTGGGCCACCTGCTGGCCGCCGTCGTCACGCCGGCCAACGAATCCGACCGCGGGCAGGTGGAGGCGCTCTGCCAGCGAGTGCAGCAGGTCACGGGCCAAAAGGTACAGGTGGCGTATGTGGATCAGGGCTACACGGGCGAGGCAGCCGAATACGCCGCTGCCGTGCACGATATTGACTTACGGGTTATTGCCAAGCCAGCCGGACAAACCGGCTTTGTGCTGTTGCCCCGCCGCTGGGTCGTCGAGCGCAGCTTCGGCTGGGCCGCTCGCTTCCGACGCTTGGCCCGCGACTACGAACGCCTGGCCCTGACCATGCAACAGTTTCATTTCCTGGCCTTCGCGACACTCTTGCTGGCAAAAGGCGTTTTTCGCGCCACTAGTCCATAACAGGCTCTAGCACGTTCTGCTTTCACGCAAAAGCGCCGTCCGGTCTTCCGGGCGGCGCTTTTTGTTTGATAAAAGCCTGGCAGCCATTCGTTAAAAAGCTGTTCAGAGACGAATGCAGTAGGCTGCACGTCTTCTGCGCAGGATTTGCGTAAAAGATGGCCTGATGGATTCTGCTACTGTCGTCTTATCATCCCAGGCATCTGCCCAGGCCTGCGCTACGGCCAGTCTGTGGCAACACCTGGCGCCGCCGGCTGCCACGCTGGCGGTTTGCGTCATCATTCCGGCCAAGGATGAGGCCAGCCAGTTCCCCGAAACCCTGGCGGCGCTGGCGGCCCAGGTAGACGAGCACGGCCAGCCGCTGCCACCCGGCAGCTACGAGGTGCTGGTGCTGGCCAACAACTGCCACGACCGCACGGCCGCCGTGGTGCGCAATTTTGCCTACTCGCACCCTTTGATGGTGGTGCAGGTTGCCGAAGTTGTGCTGGCCGCCCCCGAAGCCCACGTGGGCCGGGCCCGCCGCCTGCTGATGGATGAGGCCTGCCGCCGACTGGAACAAACGGCCGGCTCCCGCGGCATCATTGCCAGCACCGACGCCGACACGCGCGTGGCGGCCACCTGGCTGGCCGCCACGCAGGCCGAATTTGCCGCCGGCGCCGATGCCGTGGGCGGGCGCATTTACCCGGAGGCCGTTGCCGGTGAGGTCTGCGTGCGGCGCACCCATCTGCGCGATGCCCGCTACCGCCTGCTGCGGGCCCGACTCGAAGCCCTGCTCGACCCCGACCCTGCCGACATGTGGCCGCGCCATCACCAGCACTTCGGGGCCAGCCTGGCGCTTACTGTGGCCGCTTACCGCCTAGTTGGCGGGCTGCCTGTGGTGCCTTATCTGGAAGACGAGGCGCTCTGGCAGGCCCTGCGAAGCCACGATTTGCGCCTGCGCCACAGCCCCAAAGTGTGCGTCAGCACCTCAGGGCGGCACCAGGGGCGGGTAGAAGTGGGCCTGTCGTGGCAGTTGCGGGAGTGGGCCAGCCTGCTGCACCAGCAGCGGGAGCCTTACGTGGAAAGCGGCGCCAGCCTGGCCGCCGAGTGGCAGGCCCGCCGGCAGCTGCGGCAACTGTGGAAGGAAACTCAGGCGCAGTCTGCGCGTGTGCCGCACTGCGTGCAGCTGGCGGCGGCGCTGAGTGTGCCTGCCAGCGGGTTAGCGCGGGAGCTGGCCGCTGTCACTTCCTTCGGAATGCTGTGGGAATGGGTGATGCAGCACCGTGCCCGGTGGCGGCGTCAGCGTTTGGTGCCACTCACGCAGGCTATTCTGGAACTGCGGCAGCTACTGGAGCGCCACGAGCCGGGAGTAGCCAGCCAGGTGCTGCCGGGCGCCCCGCGCATACGCTAGCTTTTACTTAGCAGGTCGAGCCGGTATTGCGCTGCCCGGTGGCCGTGCACGTGCGTCAGCGGGGCGCCAGAGCCAGCTTGGGACAGAAAGAAGTCATGCACTTCGTCGCCGGTGAGTGGGTAGTCGTGCACGGGCGGAGTCCAGTGCACCAGCAGCAGATGCCCGCCCGGTTGCAGCGCCGAGAGCAGCGCCGTGGCTACGCGCTCCAGGTCGGGCATGGCCCAGTAGTAGCCAACTTCCGAGAGTACCATCAGATCGAAGCGACGGTCTGTGGGGAAGTCATCGGGCAGAGTCAGGCGCTGAAATTCCACCTGGGGCAGGTGCGCACACCGTTGCCGGGCCCGCACCAAGGGTGCTTCCGCCACATCAATCGACAGCAGGTGCCGGCAACGGGGCGCAAGCATTTCGGTGAGTACTCCCAATGAGCAGCCTACCTCAAACCCACTTGCGTAGTGCCGCTCCGGCGGCAGTGCGGCCAGCGTGTCGGCGTATTTGGCGTGCTCGTAAGGGCTGGTTTCGAAGTTCCACGGGTCCGTATTGGCGCGGTAGACTGCTTCAAAGTAATCGGGCGGCAGCGTGTTGGGTTGCTGAGAGTTCATAACGGAAGGCAGCTATTGAGGAAAGTATGGTGACCAGGTTAGCCGGTAACTCAAGTACGCAGATCCGCCATTCAGCGGCGCATTCCCAGCAGCGCCTACTAATCCGTAACTTCTATATAGGCCTCATACGGCAGCTGAAAGTGCGCGAGCATGCTCTCTGTAAGCAGAAAGCCCATAGGGTCATCATCAAACACTCCGGGGGCCAGCTGCGAGCGGTGCGCGGCAATGGCCCGCGCTTTCTGCGCCAGCACCGGTTCGATGTTCAGGCGCCAGCCAGCGGCTTCGTTGGTATGAGGCAGATCGGCCGGGGTGGCGCGCTCCCAGGCCCACACGAGGTACTCGATGAGCCGGGGCGGCTGCTCTAGTTCGGCCAGCGCCACCCGCACCAGCAGGCTGGTGGCCCGGTGGTCGGGGTGCGGGTCGCGGCGCCAGGGGGCCAGTACGGTGGCTGGCCGCGTGCGCCGGAAAAAGGCTGTCAGCCGCTTCACGGCAGCGGCGCCGGCCGGGGTGTCGGGCGTGGGTACGGCACCGTCGGGCAAACCCAGCGGCAGCAGCATCTGCGGACCTACGCCCAGCTCTGCCAATGCGGCCTGCAGTTCCTGCTCCCGAATGGCCTGGCGGCGCTCAGCCGGAAACCGTTGGGAGTTGGGGTGCGACATCGTGCCGTCGCTGACCAGCACGCACCACACGGGCAGACCGGCCCTGGCCAGCAGGGCCAGCAGGCCGCCGCAGCCCAGGCTTTCGTCGTCGGGGTGGGGCGCTATGACGGCCGTGGGCCCCAGCGAAGCCGCGTAGGCGGCCGGCCGTAAGGGCAGGGCGTGAAAATCAAGGGCCGTAGCATCAGACATTCCAAATGTGATAAGCGGGTTCCGGCCGGCTCAAAACGAAGCGGCCGGCATCGGCCTGGGCCGCGTCGGGGGCGGGCTGGCGCAGGTAGTGGGTCAGGTCGCGGTGCAGGCGCTCGAAGGGCTCGGGCTGCAGCAGGCCGCGGGCGCCCACGCAACGTTCGGCCTGCTGCAGCACGCGCAGGCAGATTTCCTCAATGGCCGTCCGCATCATGTTGACATAGGCCACCGTGGCCTCGTGGTCGGTTTCGGCCGCGGGCCGTGTGGCGTGGTCGGCGGCCCCGCGCAGCCACAAGTTACCGGATTCTATCAGCATGCTCATCTCGCCGAGGCGCTGGCGCTGGTACGGGTCATCGGTGCGGCCCAGGCGCTGCAGAAAGCGCCGCGTTTCATCAAACACGGCCTCCGCCCCGCCCAACTGCACCGCCGCAAACCGAATAGCCCCGCCGCTGAAGGCCGGCTGCTGATAATAGTTGCCGGGCACGCCCAGCAGATCCTGCGGCCCGATTTCCAGGCCTGTAAAGTCGGCCCGGAAGCTGGCTGAGGCGCGCATGCCCAGGGGCCGCCAGAAGCTGGCATCCAGGGCAGGTGAGTGAGTGTCGGCGGGGAGAATCAGCATCTGCCAGCCACCACCGGGCAAAGCTGCCGTCAGCAATGGCCGGGTAACGTGGCCGGCGCCGGACGCAAAGGTTTTGCTGCCCTGCAGCCTGTAGCGGCCATCGGGCAGGGGCTCCAGCTTCACCCCATCATGCGCCTCGGTATTCCAGACCCCAAACAGGTGGCCGGCGGCGGCATCGGCGGCCCAGCCGGCTACCTGCGTGGGCTGGCCAAAATGCTGCAGCAATTGCAGGGCATTCACGTGGCCCTCATACACGCGCCCCACCGCCAAGTTGCCCCGCCCGATGTGGCGCAGCACGCGCAGCAGTGGCAGGGTCTGGGCGGAGTCGGCGAGGCCACTACCCCCCAAACTGGCTGGCAGCGGCGCCAGCAGCAAGCCGGCCTCGCGCAGCCAGCTGAACTCCTGCTCAGGAAAGCCGCCTAACTGGTCGGATTCGGCAGCCTGGGCCAGCAGACGGGGCGCCAGCGCGGCGGCGGCGGCTTCGGGAGCAAGCGGGTCTTTTATAGGTTGGGCAGTAATAGGCATGGCCACGCGAAAAACAACATGCTTGCGTATACTCTGATACGATGGCCGATGTTAGCTCCAGATCCTTGAAGGGAAGCAGGGACCGAAGCTGCAGCAAATTACTGCGGCAGGAAAGGGGAAGTTAAAATTCAAGCCCTAATCGCACCATGCTGTTCTTGAAGTACAGCGGGCCTGGGGAGATGCTGCTTATCTCACGGCCAAATCCGTAGCAGGCCTCCAGAATGAAGGCCTGCTTGCCTACGTGAGGCCTAATACCAGCTGAAACCTGACCGCCGGCAACGAAACTAATCTTATCGTCAAGCCCCAATAAGTCTACTTGCTTGATAAGCTCCGTTGGCAAGATAGCAGGAAAAGTAGGTGGTGGAGTAAGAAAATAAGTGTCTTCATACCAGATTTTATTTCCAAAGCTAAAGCCCACGACTGGTCCGGCGCTTACATATGGCTGAAGGCTGGTTTTGCCAAGCGTATAGTGGACAACTAGTGGGAAAAGCAGCGTTTTAACATCTATGTGCCGTTGTAACAAGAACTGCTCGCCAGAATTGGCGTAAAACGACGAAACGGTGTACTTCTCCTTTCCGGTACCGTTGCGCTCTGTGTATTGCGCTTCTATGCCGAAGGCCAAGGGGCCTTGGTTTCGTAGATAAAGGCTCATGCCTGCTATCCATCCTCCACTTTGGTCCATTGCGCTAGCCTGAAGCGTGCGGGATTTTGGGTAGTACAGGTGAGAAGACACGTAGCCGCCTTGCAAAGCGAAATGTGTATGGTACTCTTCTTCAGGAGTCGATTCCCTGCGCAGGTCCTTGGTGGTGGGCTGCGGTGTGCAACTGCTGTAGCTCAGCACCAGTTGGGTCAGAGAATTCTCTTCCAGACGGGTGCGCGGTATCTGGGCCACAGCGGCCGGGCAGCTGCTAAACAGTGTCTGGAGTACAATCCGGAAGTTTACCGCTTCCAGATTTACTAGCCCGCTTGTAGGCATGGCTATTAGGAAGCGGGTGCTGCCTTCAAAATCCAGCCGGTACAGGTTTGCCGCGCCAGTAGTGAGCTGCTGCAAATACACGCTGGTAGCAGCAGTATCGCGGACAGGCAATTGCGCATAGGCCTTGCGGGGCAACACAAGCTTGCGCACCAGAAAACGCCGCCGGTCATCGAGGCCGAAAGCCCGAATTTGGGTGGGCAGATATTCTGTCACCTCTGTGCTGCCAGCGGGCCTGAACCGGATGCCGTTCTCGGAAATTACGCGGGAGCTTTGGATAGTGCCGCGCAACGTGTCGCCTCGCTCATTCACAACATAGCCCGGAATAAAAGACTTCCGCTGTGCCTGTATCGCTGTATTAAATAGTAGAAAACAGATTGTTAGAAGAGTAAAAAAACGCATACGGTAATAGTAAGAAAGGAGGAAAATCGAACGAAGGTAAGAGCAAGCTATACGCCTGCCAAATCGTTTTAGCCTATTGGGCATGGGGTGATTCTCCAACCACAAACAGCGGCCTGATCAGGCTGGATTTATTGGGCGCGCTTTGCGCTGGCAATCCGGCCGCCTGCGGATAGCAGCCCGATTCTGTACGCTCAGCAAAATCAGCTCTTTGGGGGAGCGCCAACCGCCGTAATAATTCGGTAACACCGCTGCTTTCGCTGGCGGCCCTACCTTCGCGGCGCGTATCACCCCTTCACCAACCTCTTGCTACCATGTCGCAGCCCATTCGCTCCGCCCTCGTTTCTGTATATTATAAAGACCGCCTCGAACCGTTGGTGGCGCTGCTCAAGCAGCACGGCGTCACGATCTACTCCACCGGCGGCACCCAGCAGTTCATCGAGGAGCAGGGCGCCGAGGTAACGGCCGTGGAAAGCCTGACGGGCTTTCCGGCCGTGTTTGGCGGCCGCGTGAAAACGCTGCATCCGAAGGTGTTCGGCGGCATTCTCCAGCGCCGCCACGAGGCCGGCGACCAGCAGGAAGCCAGCCAGCACCAGATTCCGCCCATCGACCTGGTGATTGTCGACCTCTACCCGTTCGAGGAAACCGTGGCCTCCGGCGCGGCCGAGGCCGACGTCATCGAGAAGATTGACATCGGCGGCATCTCGCTGCTGCGGGCTGCCGCCAAAAACTTCCGCGACGTGCTGGTGGTGAGCTCCCGCGACCAGTACGCGGCCGTGACCGAGTTGCTGACCCAGAAGAATTGCGCCACCGACCTCGACGACCGCCGCCACTACGCTGCCGCCGCCTTCGAGGCCACCTCGCACTACGACACCCAGATCTTCCGGTACATGGCCCAGGGCACGGAGCTGAGCACCGCCGCCCTGAAGGTGAGCGAGAAGCCCGCCACCGCCCTGCGCTACGGCGAAAACCCCCACCAGGCCGGCACCTTCTACGGCGACCTGAACGCCCTCTTCGACCAGCTCCACGGCAAGCAGCTCAGCTACAACAACCTCGTGGACGTGGACGCCGCCGTGCTGCTCATGCAGGAGTTCGACGCCCAGGGCCCGGCAGCCTGCGCCATCCTCAAGCACACCAACGCCTGCGGCATCGCCCAGGCCGATACGGTACACACAGCCTACCTTAACGCCCTCAGCTGCGACCCGGTGTCGGCTTTCGGGGGTGTCATCATCGTGAACAAGCCCGTGGATGCCGCCACGGCCGAGGAACTGAGCAAGCTGTTCTTTGAAGTGCTGATTGCGCCGGAGTTCGAGGCCGACGCGCTGCCCATCCTGCAAAGCAAGAAAAACCGCATTCTCCTGCGTCAGAAGCCGGTGCAGTTTCCGGCTCAGCAAGTGAAAACCCTGCTCAACGGCATGATAGCGCAGGACTTCGACCGCCAGGTGGAAGGCGCCGCCGAGTTCCGCACAGTAACCGAGTCGGCGCCGACGGCCGACGAAGTGGCGGCGCTGGAATTCGCCCTCAAAGTGTGCAAGCACACCAAGAGCAACACCATCGTGCTGGCGCGGGCCGGCCAGCTGCTGGCGTCCGGCGTGGGCCAGACCTCGCGCGTAGATGCTCTACGCCAGGCCATCGAGAAGGCCCGCAGCTTCGGCTTCGATCTGCAGGGAGCCGTCATGGCCTCCGACGCCTTCTTCCCCTTCCCTGACTGCGTGGAAATTGCCGGCGAGGCGGGTATCCGCGCCGTGGTGCAGCCCGGCGGCTCCATCAAAGACCAGGACAGCATTAGCGCCTGCAACCGCCTGGGCATGGCCATGGTGCTCACCGGCGTGCGGCACTTCAAGCACTAACCGTCCCGGCCAGTGCGCGCCGTCTGGTAGCACTTGTTAGGGTAGGTAAAAGTCCCGACGCGGCCTAGGCTGCGCCGGGACTTTTTGTGCCTGGGTGGCAGCTGGCTACGGCCATGAAGCAGGGAAATGCCTGTGGCTTGCCGGCCCATGCAATGGGCGCAGGCCTGCCGACGTTGGGGACGCCAACCACTCAGGCCAGGTATTCCCGGCATGGGACGGATCGGGGGGCTTGTTGTTTCAGTTTGATAACACCAACTGCGGGGCTTCCCCGAAACTTGCTTACTTTTGCCCCCACTTTTTGTGCGGGTGCAAACGCCCCGTACTCATTCACTTGCCGCCGTTAACCAATGGGTTTCTTTAATTTCCTCACCAGCGATATTGCCATCGACCTGGGAACGGCCAATACGCTCATCATCCACAACGACAAAATCGTGGTGGACGAGCCGAGCATCATCGCCAAAGACCGCACGACCAATAAAGTAATTGCCGTGGGCCGGCAAGCGCAGCAGATGCACGAAAAGACCCACGATAATATCAAGACTATCCGCCCGCTCAAGGATGGCGTTATTGCCGACTTCCACGCCGCCGAGGAGATGATCAAAGGCATGATCAAGATGATTGACACGCGCAACCGGCTGTTTCAGCCGTCGCACCGCATGGTCATCTGCATTCCGTCGGGCATTACGGAGGTGGAAAAGCGCGCGGTGCGTGACTCCGCCGAGCACGCCGGCGCCAAGGAAGTCTGGATGATTCAGGAGCCCATGGCCGCCGCCATCGGCATCGGCATCGACGTGGAGCAGCCCGTGGGGTCGATGATCATCGACATCGGGGGTGGCACCACCGAAATTGCGGTAATTGCCCTGTCGGGTATCGTCTGTGACCAGTCCATCAAAACGGCCGGCGACGTCTTCAACCAGGATATTCTCGACTACATGCGCCGCCAGCACAACCTGCTGATCGGGGAGCGTTCGGCTGAGCGGATCAAGATTGAAGTAGGCGCGGCCCTCACCGAGTTGGACGTGACCCCGCCCGACTTTGAGGTGCGCGGCCGCGACCTGATGACCGGCATTCCGAAGGTTATCAAAGTGACGTCGTCGGAAATTGCCATTGCTCTCGATAAGTCGGTGGCCAAGATTGAGGAAGCGGTGCTAAAGGCGCTGGAGATTTCGCCGCCTGAGCTGTCGGCTGATATCTACGAAAACGGCATTCACCTGACCGGCGGCGGTGCCCTACTGCGTGGCCTCGACAAGCGCCTGGCCGCCAAAACCAAGTTGCCGATTCACATTGCCGAGGACCCGCTGCGTGCCGTCGTGCGCGGCACCGGCGCGGCCATCAAAAATATCCAGGCTTTCCGCAGCGTGCTGCTAACCTAATGGCTAAATGGCTGAATGGTTAAATGGTTGGTCGTCCCGGATACCTCTCTGGAACGACCAACCATTTAACCATTCAGCCATTTAATACCTCACTTCATGCGTAATCTGTTCGCCTTTCTGTTTCGCTACCGGGGGATGCTCGTGTTTGCGTTGCTGGAGGTGGCCAGTTTTTATCTGCTGATTCGCAACAGTACCTACCAGCGGGCGGCGTTTTTCAACTCGGCCAATTCCTACGTGGGGCAGGTGCTCGACGTGCGGACGCAGATCTACGATTACTTCCGGCTGGTGGGCATCAACCAAGGGCTGGTGCAGGAAAACGCCGCGCTACGCCAGCAGCTGTACCTGGCCGACGTGAGCCGCCGCGAGGCGCGCCGCTTGCCCGTGCAGCAGGACAGCGCCTCGCAGGCCCGCCTGGCCGGCCTCGCCTACCCCGACTCGCTGCTGCTGGGGCTGCGCCCGCTGCCCACCCGCAACCCCGACTACCCGCTGATTCCGGCCCGGGTGCTCAACAACACCCTCCGTCGCGTGGACAACTACCTCACCCTGAACGTGGGCACCCGGCAGGGTTTGCGGCCAGGTATGGGTGTGCTGGCCGCGTCCGGCATTGTGGGCCGGGTGAAAGTGGTGAGCGAGAACTACGCCACCGTCACGTCGGTGCTGCACTCCAAAACCTTTATTTCGGCCAAGATCCTGCGCGACAATACGTTCGGCAGTATCCGCTGGCTTGGCGACGACCCCACGCACGCGCTGCTCGACAACATCCCGCGCCAGAACAAGCTGTTGCGCGGCGACACCATCGTGACGTCGGGCTACAACGCGGTGTTCCCGGAAGGCGTGCTGGTGGGCACCATCGACGGGTTTGTGAAGGAGCCCGACAAGAACTTCTGGACGGTGCGGGTGCGGCTGGCCGTCAATTTCGCCAACTTAACCTACGTGTACGTGGTGAACCCAAGGCCTAAGGCCGAGCGTGATACGCTGGAACTGAAAGCAGGCATGAAGCCGGAAGGGGAGGAGCGGCCATGAAGGGAGTAGGGGCGCTGTTGATTCAGGTGCTGCGGTTTGGGTTCTACCTGGCCGTGCACATGCTGCTGGTCAGCAAGCTGGCACTGTTCGATCTGGGCTGGTGTTTTTTCTATCTGGGTTTCCTGCTGTTTCTGCCCATCGGTACGCCTATTGTGCTGCAGCTGGTGCTGGGCTTCAGCACGGGCCTGCTCATGGATATGTTTTATGACACTGGTGGCGTGCACGCGGCCTCGGCGGTGCTGCTGTGCTACCTGCGCCCCTGGGTGCTGCGCCTGCTCACCCCGCGCGACGGCTACGAGGCCCAGGACACCGTGAACGTGCATCAGATGGGCGGGCAGTGGTTTCTGGTGTATATGGGCCTGCTGGTGGGCCTGCACCACGTCACCTTTTTTCTGCTGGAGCTGGGCAGCTTCCGCTCGTTCGGCCTCACGCTGGCCAAGATGGTGGTCAGCACCCTGTTTACGGGTATTACGCTGCTCATTATTCAGCTGATTTTCTTCCCGACCAAGCGGCGCGGGCGGTAGAGGTGGCGCACTATTCCGCCCCATAAGTGTGTTACCTTTGTGAATCCGGCTCGTAGGCCGTAAGTGCTTTTCTCTCAGAATACACCGTTTTGCAATACCTCGAAGGGCGCCGGTTTGTGGTGCTGGCTATTTTTCTGGCCGTAGCCCTCACATTTGGAGGCCGGCTTTTTTACATTCAGGTACTCGACGGCAGCTACAAGCTGGCCGCCGACCGCAACACGCTGCAGCGCATCGTGCAGGTACCTTATCGTGGTCTGATCTATGACCGCAAAGGGCAGCTGCTGGTGCAGAACATGCCCGTCTACGACCTGATGGTGGTACCGCGCGAAGTCAAGCAGCTTGATACGGCCCGCTTCGCGCAGCTGCTGCAGCTGCCGCTGGAAGAGGTGCGCCTGGGTTTGCAGACGGCCCGCGCCTACTCCCGCGTGAAGGCCTCGCCGCTGGTGCAAAACCTGAGCACGCCCGAGCTGGCCGCCATTCAGGACAACCTCATCGACTTTCCGGGCTTCAGCATCAAGGCCCGCATGGCGCGCTCCTACCGCACCGAAAACATGGCCCACGCCTTGGGCTACGTGGGCGCCATCACGCCGGCGTTTCTGGAAAAGGAAAAGTACGCCAAGTACTTGCCCGGCGACTTTCTGGGCATTTCGGGGCTGGAGTCGTTTTATGAGCCGCAGATGATGGGGCGGCGCGGCGTGCAGTACCGCATGGTGAACGTGCGCGGCATCGAGAAAGGCTCGTTCCGCGACGGCGAGTACGATACGCTGTCGGTGGCCGGGCAGGACCTGCACACCAGCATTGACATCGAGCTGCAGAAATACGGCGAGATGCTGATGCAGAATAAGCGCGGGTCCATCGTGGCCCTCGACCCCAAAACCGGCGAAATTCTGGCCATGGTGTCGGCGCCGGGGTTTGAGCCGTCGGTGTTGACGGGCAAGGGGATGGGCAACCGCTACATGGAGCTGCTGCAGGACACGGCCAAGCCGCTGTTCAACCGCCCGCTGATGGCTACCTACCCGCCGGGCTCGGTGTTCAAGCTGGTGAACGAGCTGGTGGCGCTGCAAATGGGCGTCGTGACGCCCCAGACGCCGTTTGATTGCAACTGGAAGCTGGTGCGCTGTACCCACCGCCACGAGTATCCGCACAACGTCAGCATTGCCATCAAGAACAGCTGCAACCCCTATTTCTACCAGGTGATGCGCTCGGCCGTGCTGCGCGGGCGCTCCACCAACCGCTTCGAGGATGCCCGCTTGGGCTACAGCGAGTGGCGCCGGCAGGTGATGACCTTCGGGCTGGGCGACAAGCTGGGCGTAGACATTTCGCAGGAAAAGAAAGGCCTCATCCCGACTTCCGACTTCTACGACAAAGCCTACGGCTTTCACCGCTGGAACTTCCGCACTATCTATTCGCTGGCCATCGGGCAGGGCGAAATGGGCGTGACGGGCCTGCAGATGGCCAATATGCTGGCCATCATTGCCAACCGCGGCTACTTCTACACCCCGCACTTTGTGAAAGGCATTGGCACGGGCGGCCCGCTGCCGCAGTACCGGCAGCGGCACGTCACGGCCGTTGATCCGCAGTACTTTGAAACCATTGTGCCGGGGATGCAGCAGGTGGTAGACGGGCGCGGCGGCACCGGCAACAATGCCTCCTTGCTGGACGTGGGCATTTCGGTGGCCGGCAAAACGGGTACCGTGCAGAACCGCCACGGCGCCGACCACGCCACCTTCGCCGCCTTCGCGCCCGCCGAAGACCCCAAGATTGCCATTGCCGTCTTCATCGAAAACGCCGGCTTCGGCGGCTCCTCCGCTGCGCCCATGGCCGCCCTGATGATGGAAAAATACCTGCGCGGCGACGTCGCTCCGTGGCGCAAGCGCTGGGAAACCTGGCTACAGCGCCCCGCCGAAAGCTTTATTCGAAAACGCTAAGTCAATTAAAAAGAACGTCATGCTGAGCTTGCCGAAGCATCTCTACCGCTTCGTTGTAACGAATGAGTTACTAACGGTAGAGATGCTTCGACAAGCTCAGCATGACAGCCGCCCTCTGAATTCATCATGTCCGCTTCTCCCGCCAGATATTCGCGCAGCATTGATTGGGTTACCGTCGGGATTTATGCCTTGATGGTGCTGCTGGGCTGGGTGAGCGTGTACGCCGCCAGCTATTCGCCCGACGCGCCCACCAACGGCAGCCTGTTCGGCAACCTCAGCTTTCAGGAGCTGATGGCCTTCAACTGGTTCAAGCAGATCTTGTGGATTGGCGCGTCTGTAATCCTCATCGTGGTCTTGGTCGTCATTGATTATAAAGCCTACGACACGTTTGCCTTCGTGCTCTACGGCGGCATGATTCTGCTGCTGATCATCACGCCATTCGTTGCGCGGCCTATCGCCGGCTCCCGGTCGTGGCTGGAGCTGGGGCCGATGCGGCTGCAGCCGGCCGAGTTTGCCAAGTTCGTGACGGCGCTGGCCGTGTCGAGGTACATGGCCGGCATCAACCTGCGCCAGCAGAATTTCCGCGACCAGGCTGTACTGGCGGGTCTCACGCTGCTGCCGCCGCTGCTGATTATGGCGGCTAACGAAACCGGGCAGGCGCTGGTGTTTGCCGCCTTCCTGCTGGCCTACTTCCGCGAGGGTATGTCGCCGCTGATTCTGGTGATTCTGGCCGCCGCCGCCGTCATCCTGATTCTGGCGCTGTTGGTGCCCAAGCTGTGGCTGGTAGTCGCCTTCACCCTGATTCTGGGCGCGGTGCTGGCCTTAAACAGCAAGGTGCTGCGCCACCACCTGCCGGTGTCGCTGGGCGTGTGGGCGGTGGTGATTGGGATGGTGTTCGGGGTGGACTTCTTCTTCAACAACGTGCTGCAGCCCCACCAGCGCAAACGCATTGAGGTGCTCATCAACCCCTCCGCCGACCCGCTGGGCGTGGGCTGGAACGTGACGCAAAGCAAGATTGCCATCGGTTCGGGCGGCTTCACCGGCAAAGGCTTCCTGCAGGGCACCCAGACCAAGTTCGATTTCGTGCCCGAGCAAAGCACCGACTTTATTTTCTGCACCGTAGGCGAGGAGTGGGGCTGGCTCGGGACCACCGTGGTGATTGTGCTGTTTATGGCGCTGCTGGGGCGGGTGCTGTACGTGGCGGAGCGCCAGAAATCGGTATTCGGGCGCACCTACGGCTACTGCGTGGCCAGCATTTTCTTCTTCCACTTCGCCATTAACATCGGCATGACCATCGGGCTGGCGCCGGTGGTGGGCATCCCGCTGCCGCTGTTCAGCTACGGCGGCTCCTCGCTGTGGTCGTTCACCATTCTGCTCTTCATCCTGCTGGGCATTGATGCCTACCGCAAGCAGGATCTGGAGCGGTATTAAGGGAGTTTCGGGTTGACGTTCAACGGCCGCAACTTTGCGCGCAGCTTTTGCTGCGCGCAAAGTTGCGGCCGTTGTCTGTAACACCAAGCTCCCGCTTGGTGCGTGGTTGAACGATGTAGCTGCTACTGGTCGTGAACAACGCGGGATTCAGCAACGAGGTACCAAGCGGGAGCTTGGTGTTACTTTCGCCACCAAAACCTCCGCATGCAGCCCCGTCAATCAGCCCTCAGCCAGCAAGCCCCGGCACCCCAGGAGTGGGCGGTGGTGCTGTTGCTCACGGGGCTGGCGCTGCTATTGCCCACCCGCAACTCCACGCCCGACGCCTGGTACTACGCCGCCTGCGTGCGCCACGGCCACGAGCTGCTGCTGCCGCACCATTTGCTCTACAACGTGGTAGGCTGGCTCTGGGCGCAGCTGCTGCCGGCCACCTTTGATACGCTGGCGGCTCTGAAAGTTCTGAACGCGCTGGCGTTTGGGGGCAGTCTGCTGGTGCTGCGGAGCCTGCTGCGGAGCCTGCTGCGGCGCGTGGGCGGGGCGGGGGCACCGGTGGCGGGCTGGCTGCTGCTGGCAGGCAGCTCGTTCGGAATGCTGCGCTTTGCCACCGAAAACGAAACTTACGTGCTGCCGCTGCTGCTCTCATTGCTGGCCAGCCGCAGCTGGTGGCGCGCCGCGGCCGGCGAAACCGGTCGGCGCGGCTGGCTTTCGGCCGGGGCGTGGGCGGCCGGGGCGGCGCTGCTGCACCAGATTCATGCGTTCTGGTGGCTGGGGCTGCTGGTGGGGCTACTGTGGGCACGTCCGGCAGGGCGTTGGGTGGCGGCCGTGTGGTACGGACTGCCGGCGCTGCTGGTGCCGGTGGCGTATGCGGCGGCGCTGCCGTCGTGGCAGCTGCCGTTCACGTTGCAGGCTTTCTGGGAGTTTGTGTTCTATGAGCTCTACCACGGCCATGCCGGCGCCGCGCCTTCGGGCCGGACGCTGCTGCTGATGGGCGTGAGCGTGGTGCGCACCTTCGGGCAGCTGCACGGCAGCACGCTGGCGCTGCTGCAGCGCTGGCCATTGCTGGCGGGCGTTGCCCTGCTCTGTGTGGGGCTGATGCTGATGGCCGGCTGGCGAATTTGGCGCAGCTACCGAACCAGGTTAGCTGCCCGCCGCTTGCAATATGCTGTTGCGGAACATGAGCTAGCAGCGCCAGTTGGCACCGACGCTGTGCTGCCTGAGTTATTCCGCACGTTCCACCGCACGCACCTGCTGATTTTGCTGCTGCATCTGGCCTGTGCGCTCTGGGCAGCCGGCAACGCCGAGTTTCTGGTGATGCTGCCCGCCCTGCTGGCATTGCTGCTGGTGCGGCAGCCATGGCCCGGCCAGGCGTTAGTACTGGCGGGAGTGGCGCTGCTGCTTTGGAACCTGACGTTTGGTTTGCTGCCGGCGTTCCTGCTGCGCTTCACCAACACGACCCCGCTGCTAACCCGGATCGAGCAGGAACCCACGGCCTTCTGGCTGCTATCCGACCCCAACCTGCTGCTCAACCAGCTGCACTACCGCACCGGCCGGCCGGTGGGGCCGCCCACCATTCTGTCGGCCCCGGCGCTGCTGGTGCAGCGGCCCGGCCAGTCGGCGGCCGGGCTGCGGGCGTGGCTGCGGCGCTGCCAGGCTGCCGGCCAGCCTGTGTACACCGATGCCCTGTATGGCCCGCGCCTCCTCGATCGGGCCCGCCTCACCCAGGGCGATGACGCCACCCAGCGCCAGCTGCTGCGGGGTTTCCGGCTCGTGCGCGTCGATTCGATGGTTACGGCGTTTGGGTGGGTGTATCTGACGCGGGTGCAGTAGCATAGGCTTTAGCCTGTGCTCTTCTGGCGCCATCGGCCAGCAATCCAGCAGGAATTTCGGCCTTACATCGTTTCACTGCCAGCCTTGTCGGAAGGCGGCGTGCCATTGCGCAGCCACGGCTTGTGCGTGAGCACCACGGCAAAGGCCACCCCAAAAACCGGCGCGCCCAGGTAGCCCATCCGGCCCAGGTCGCCGGAGAGAAACATGTGCGCCAGCACTACCGCCACCAGCCCGGCCGCTGGCCAGCCCAACTGGGCCAGCCAGTGCCGCCGCCCGCGCCAGCCCGCCAGCAACATCAGCCAGAAGAAGCCGAAGATGCTGAACAACTCGCCGGCGCCTTTCACCGAAAGCAGGCGGCGAAGCGAGTATACGAGGTTGTGCACGTGGTCCAGGGCGTTGCTCACGCTTTCCGCGGGCGGCGCCCCAATGCGGGCATCAATCCAGTAGCGCACTGCCAGGGCTATGGCACCGCCCAGCGCCAGCGCGGCCAGCTGCCGGGGCCAACTCAGCGCCGGCCGGCCGAACACCAGCAGCCACGGCACCAGAAACACAAACGACTCCTTGGCCAGCGGCCCCAGCAGCAGCACCGCCACCATTGCCCCCGCCGACTGCGCCCGGGGCGCATAAAAAGCCAGCGCGAATACTAGCATATACAGGCTATCCACGAGTGGGAGGCCGGCAATGTACACGGCCCAACGGCTGCACAGCACCGCCACCACGGCCAGCGCGGCGGCGGTCGGAGTAGCCTCGTAAAGCCGGCAGGTTTCAAAGACGACTACGCCCACCGCGGCCAGCAGCGCCATGTTCACCAAGTAGAAGGCCAGCCGCAGCGGCCAGTCGGAGGTGGCGCGCTGGGGCCACACGCGGGCGTAGGCCTGCTCCAGCGGCCACGCCACAGCGGCCGCCACGGCTGGCACCAGCACCCGGTAGCGCCGCGTGACGCTCACGCCCTCAAACTGCCCCCGCGCCATGCTCAGGTAGCTGCGCGTGTCCAGGGAGTGCGAGAAGTCGTAGTGCACGTACATCGTGTACGCGGGCCCGGCCAGCACCCCTAGCGCCAGCAGATACACCAGCATCAGCCGCCGCCAGCGTAGGAGAAGAGGGGAGAAGTCGGGCATAAAACGGAAAGGTTAGCGGGGTAAAAAGAACGTCATTCCGAGCGGAGCGAGGAATCTCGCCAGTGTGGTAGCATTACTACACTGGCGAGATTCCTCGCTCCGCTCGGAATGACGTTCCTAAATCATGGTCTGAAATGGCCCTACGCGAACTTGCGGTCAATCAGCTTGAGGAGCTTGCTGACGTGCTCGTCTTTGCGGGTCCAGTCGTGGGTGCTGGCCAGGTCCTGGGTGACGTAGCGCTTGGCGCTGTCGGCGTCGGGCAAGGTGTCGAGGTGCTGGATGGCGGCGTGGTATTCCATGTTTTCGCCGCTGAACAGCTCATTGATGAAGCTGAAGCGCTGATTGATGGAAATGGCCTCGCGCAGCGTTTCCACCTTCGGGGCCTGGTCGGCGAAGGTGGAGGCAGGGCGTTCCGGCCGCAGCGTTTCGCTGAGCGAAGTGGCCGCCGGCTGACCGGCTTTCAGCTTCTCGTAGAGCGGCACGGCGGCCGGCTCGGTGCTGGCCGTAGTTGCGGTGCTGAACGGGAGAGGTGCCATTGTCGGCGCGGCCGGGCTGGCCGTGGGAGCCGGCGCCGCAACCGGTAGGGGAGTGGGCGCTGCCACTGGCGCCGCAGCCACGGGCGCGGGTGTCGGCGCCGCAGCCACGGGCGCCGCCGGGGCAGCGGCAGGAGCCGGAACTGCCGGCGGAGCTGCTACCGGCGCGGCGGCTGGTACGGCCGCCGGCTTGCCGCGCAGCTCGTCCTCGGTGAGGGGCAGCAGCTCGTTGAACTCCGCCACCAGCTTCTCCAGCGGCTGATGATGCTTGTAGTTGGCTTCCTGGTAGAGCGCAAACCGCTTGAGCAGCGTTTCCCGGTCGTGGGGCGTGCCGGCGGGCAGCGACTCCAGAAAATCCTGGTAAAACAGCTTGTCTACGTCGAGGTAGCGCAGCGCGTCGCGCAGCTGCTCGGGGGTAGCGGCGGGCTGGGTGCCCAGCAGCTTCTGCTCGAAAGTATCGGCCGGATTCAGCAGCACGGACAGCGTATCCGTAACGGCGCGGGCCAGCAGCGGCTCGAAGGTGGGCCGCGCCAGCTTGATACGCCTGGACAGCGTGTTCATGAACTGGGTGAGGGCTTGGCGCACGTCGTCGGCCTCGAAATCGAAGTAGGGGCTGCGCAGGCGGGCCATTTCCTGGGTCCACTGGGCCAGCAGCTGCTGCACCACAAACAGGTTTATCTGCCGGATGGGCGTGAAGCGCAACACCGCCGGCCCGTCGAGGGTGGCCGTGGGGCGGGCGCCGAAGTGCTGGTCGCAGAGCTGAGCCGCCAGGCGGCGGCCGTATTGTTCGCGAAAGGTCGCGCTATCTTTGTCGTTCATCGAAAACACCTGATTCAGGCCAGAAAGTTAAGGAAAATGCCTACGCTCACCGTGCAAAACATGCCTGCGGCTTCGGCCGTGCCCGTGCCCACCGGCACCACGCTGCTCGCGGCCCTGCAAGCCGCCGGCCACGACTGGATGCACGCCTGCGGCGCCAAGGGCCGCTGCACCACCTGCCGCCTGCTCGTCACGAGCGGCCTCGAGGCCCTAACGCCGCCCACCGCCGCCGAGTTGCGCTACCGGGCCGCCGGCCGCCTGCTCGAAACTGAGCGCCTCACCTGCCAGGCGCAGCTGCCGGAAGGCCATATAACGGGCCGGGTGCCGGCTGCATTGCAGCTGCCACACGTGCAATACTCCGCAGACTAGCGGAACGCCTGATTACCTGTTGGATACAGAAAGCAGTATGAAAGTCTGCCGGCAAAGCGTGGTGGCTTCCGGCGCTAAAGTCGTAATTTGGGCTGTCGAACTGGGCGGCTTTGCTGCCCGTCGGCGTTTGCCCAGCTGCCTGTCGCAGGTCCTCCGTCACCCCGTTACTTTCTACGAAGTTGTTTATTGAACCCCGCGTCGGCAATGGCCGTGACGCCGCCCGCCGCGGCTGGATTGAAGTGGTGTGCGGCTCCATGTTCTCGGGCAAAACCGAAGAGCTGATCCGGCGGCTGAACCGGGCCAAGATTGCCCGCCAGCACGTCGAAATCTTCAAGCCCGCTCTCGATACCCGCTACCACCAGGAAAACGTGGTGTCGCACAACGCCACCAGCATCCGCTCCACGCCGGTGCCTGTGGCCCAGGAAATCCTGCTGCTGGCCGGCGGCTGTGACGTAGTGGGCATCGACGAAGCCCAGTTCTTCGACGACAGCCTCATCGACGTGTGCGTGCAGCTGGCCAACCGTGGCTCCCGCGTGATTGTGGCCGGCCTCGACATGGACTTTCTGGGCAAGCCTTTCGGCCCCATGCCCGCCCTGATGGCCGTGGCCGAGTACGTGACCAAGGTGCACGCCGTGTGCGTGTGCTGCGGCGAAATTGCGTCGTACTCGTTCCGCATGGCGGCTTCCGAAGACAAGATTCTGCTTGGCGAAACCGATGTCTACGAGGCCCGCTGCCGGCCCTGTTTTCTGGACGGCATGCAGGACAAGGCGCAGCACGAAACCAGCGCTTCGCACAAGCACTAATTGCGCGCGGCGGGCGTTATGCAGCCGGTCATTTCCTTACTCCGCTATTCTTGAGCCCATGATTCGTTTGCTACGCACGCTAGGTTTCGGTACGATGCTATTTGCCGGGCTGCTGGCCGCGCCGGCCGCCGGGCAGGCCCAGAGCGTAGGCTACGGCGACTGGCAGCTGCACCTGCCCACCAGCAGCTCGCGGGTGCTGGCCGACACCGGCCCGCGCATCTACGTGGCCGCCGAAAACGCCTTCTACTACTTCGATAAGGAAACCAGCACCACCGCTCTGCTTTCGCGCCGCGACGGACTCAACGGCGTGGGCGTGCAAACCCTGGCCTACGACTCGGTGAGCCAGCAGCTGCTGGTGGCCTACCGCGACGCCAACCTCGACCTGCTCAGCCCCGACGGTGGCCGGGTGCGCAACGTCAGCGACATCCAGCGCAAGCAGCTGTCAGGCGCCAAAACCGTCAACCACATTCACTTCAACGGCCCCCGGGCCTACTTGGCCTGCGACTTCGGCCTGCTGGTGCTGGACATGAACCGGCTGGAAGTGCGCGACACCTACGCCAACATCGGGCCGCTGGGCGTGGCCGTGAAGGTGTACGCCAGCACCACCGTGGGCGGCTTCGTGTTTGCGGCCACCGATAAGGGCCTACTGCGCGCCAGCCTGAGCGCCAATCTCGCCGACTTCCGCTCCTGGAACCTCGACGTGCCCGCGCCCGACGGCACGTTCCGCACGCTGGTCACGCACAACGGGCAGGTGCTGGCCGGCCGCAACTTCGGGGGGCTGCTGCGCTACCGCTCCGGCACCACCTGGGAGCCGGTGGCCACCGTCTACGCCGACCAGTACCGCAGCCTCACCTCGTCGCGGGCCGGTTTGCTTATCACTGATGGCCGCCAAGTGTCGCTGATGAATACGGCCACCAATGCCCTCACGGTGCTGCGCAATGCGGCCGTGCCGGCTCCCATAAATGCCCTGCGCAGCCGCGACGGCGCCATTTACGTGGCCGACGAGCAGCGCGGCCTGCTCCGCACTACCGACCGCACTACCTTCGAGCAGTTTATGCCGAATGCGCCGCAGAGCAAGGAGGCCTTCGGGCTGCTGGCCGATGCGCGCCAGAATACCGTAGACGTGTTTTCGGGCGGCTTCAATACGGCTTCCTATGTGCAGAGCGAGCAGTTTCAGGGCTTCTACGAGTTCAAAGAAGGCCGCTGGACCAACATTACCAAGGAAGCCTACCCCAACCGCGCCGACTACCCCAACCTTAAGGACCTGACCCGCGGTGCCCGTACGCCCGACGGTACGCTCTACATCGGGAGCTACGGCGACGGGCTGCTGCGCTGGAAAGGCCCCGGCGACTTCAAGCAGTACACGCCCGCCAACAGCCCGCTGGTTAATGATATTCCCGGCGCGCCCTACACCCGCGTCACCGACGTGGCCGTGTCGGCCGAGGGCAACGTGTGGGTGGCCTCGCGCCACACGCTGCAGCGCGGCCGCTCTGGTTTGCATGTGCTGAACCCTGCCACCGATACCTGGCGCTCCGCACCGTTCTATCCCGGCTTCGACAATCTCGATCGGCTGGTATTGGATGATTTCGGGGCGGTGTGGGTGACGCAGGCCCGCAAGGACGGCACCGGCCTGATGGCCTACGACGACGTGAACAAAGGCGTGCCCGTGTATTTCACGCAGGGCAACGGCCTGCCGTCCAACATCGTGTTTGCGCTGGCCAAGGACCGCCGCGGCGCCATCTGGGCCACCACCGACAAAGGCGTGGCCCTCATCGACGACCCCAGTTCGGCGTTTTCCACCCCCAATCCGGTCTTCACCACGCCGTTCCTGAACGGTTTCCCGACCCTGATTGAGGAAGTGGTGCGCTCCATTGCCATCGACGGAGCCAACCGCAAGTGGTTCGGTACCGACCGCGGCCTGTGGCTGTTCGACGAAAACGCCACCAAGATGCTGCTGCACTTCACCACCGAAAACAGCCCGCTGCCCAGCAATCAGATAACGGATGTGGCTGTGAACGACAAAACCGGCGAGGTCTTCGTGGCGACGCCGGGCGGCGTGGTGTCGTACCGCGGCTCGGCTACCATCACGGAAGGCGCGCCCAAGGACTGCGCCAGGGTGTCGCCGAATCCGGTGCGCACCAACTTCACGGGCGAAGTGGGCGTGTCGGGGCTGGCCAACAACGGCATCGTCAAAATCACGGACGTGACGGGCAAGCTCGTCTACCAGACCACCGCCACCGGCGGTACCGTCATCTGGAACCTGGCCGACTACAACGGCCGCAAGGTGCAGTCGGGCGTGTACCTGGTGCTGTCGTCGGATGCCGACGGCAAGAACGGCTGCGTGAGCAAGATTGCCGTAGTGGAGCAGTAGGACAAGTAAAAATTGAGAAGGCCGTCATGCAGAGCGGAGCGAAGCATCTCGCCAGGGTGGTAGAATTACTACGCTGGCGAGATGCTTCGCTCCGCTCTGCATGACGGTTAATACGTACATCATCAACCCATCTGGCCATGCTCATCAAAACCCGCGGCATCGTTCTGAGCTACATCAAGTACCGCGAAACCAGCATTATTGCGCGGGTATATACCGAGCGGCTGGGGGTGCAGAGCTACGTGGTGAACGGGGTGCGCAAAGCCAAGCCGCCCGGCCGGATTGCGCTGTTTCAGCCGCTCACGCAGCTGGAACTGGTGGCCTACACCTCGCGCACTGGCGGCCTCACGCGCCTCTCCGAGTTCCGCTGCGCCGAGCCCTACCGCAACTTGCCCTACGACGTGCAGAAGAGCAGCGTGGCGCTGGTGCTTTCCGAAATCCTGAGCCACACGGTGAAGGAAGAAGAGGAAAACGAGCCGCTGTTCCAGTTTCTGCACGACAGCCTGCTGGCCTTCGATCAGCAGGAGAGCGGCACCGAGAACTTCACGCTCACGTTTCTGCTGCAGCTGGCCCATTACTTGGGCTTCGGGGCCGAGCGGGGCGAGGAAATCACGACGCAGGTAGCCTTCGCGGCGACCTTGCACACCAACCAGAGCGGCGGCCCTGCCGTGCTGCGCCTGCAGGAATTCGACCATTATTTTGACGAGCTGCTACGTGACCCCGCGCACGCCGCCGTTCCCAACGGCCGTATCCGCCGCGAGCTGCTGGCCGTGCTTATCCGCTACTATCAGCTCCACGTCGAGCACCTGGGCGAGGTTCGCTCCCTGGCCATTCTGTCGGAAGTGCTGGCGGAGTGAGGTTGTTGGAATACCTGTCATCCTGAGCTTGCAAAGGACCTTGTGACGTCAGAACGGAAACGTTCGGTAGTAAACCAGACGTGATAAGCTCCTTCGCAAGCTCAGGATGACAGATATTCATTACTTCTTATCCACCAGCTCCACGTCGAAGCGCAGGATGGAGTGGGGTGGGATGTCGGGGCCGGCGCCGCGGGAGCCGTAGGCCTGGGCTGAGGGGATGAGCAGGATGGCTTTGCTGCCTTTGGGCAGCAGCGGAATAGCTTGGTCCCAGCCCGGAATCACCTGGCCTACGCCAATCGGAAACTCGATGGGCTGGCCGCCGTTCTTCTCCGACGAGTCGAAGACCTTGCCGCTGAGCAGGGCGCCTTTGTAGAGCACCGACACGGTCTGGCCTTTCAGGGGTTTAGCGCCGGTGCCGGGCTTGGTGATGACGTAGTGCGTGCCGCCAGGCGTTTTCAGCAGCACCAGCTTGTTGCGTGCGGCGTAGGCCTGGATGGCGGCAATGTCCTTGGTGAGGCGCTGGCTGGCTTCGGCGGCTTCCTTTTTCTTGGCTTCTTCGGCCAGTCGGATCTGCTCGGCGCGGGCTTGTTCGGCCGTCAGAACCTTGTTGGCCTTCACCAGCAGCACCAGCACGTTGCCGCCGGCGCGCACGGGCGGCGGAACCGGCTGCCGGAACGACTTGCGAAACACCGAATCGGCCTGAAACCGGAATGTGGCCGAGTCGCCGGGCTGCAGCAGGGCAACGGCCTCCTCGATTCCGCCCTTGATTTTCACCTCGGGCAGCGGCAGCAGCAGGGCCGTGCGCAGCTGCTTTCGAGAGCTGAACAGCACCGAATCTTTGCCGGTCCGGTACTGCATGTGCGCCGACAGCACCTTGCCGATGCGGCGGGCGTAGGCCGTGTCGCCGGCCGCCACCACGTCGGTGCGGAGCGTGTAGCGGCCGTTTTGCAGGCGGTAGATGCGGTATTCGATGCCTGAAGGCGTGCGCCCGAACGGTGCAGGCGTGCCTTGCTGGGGCGTGGCCGCCACCAGGCCCGGCAGTAGGAGCAGCAAACAATAAATCAAACGAACCATAGTCACGAGGAAAGAGAAGAAATGTGGCACGGACTTCAGTCCGTAGCCCGGCAGTACTGCGGCACTGGTTCGGGCTACGGACTGAAGTTCGTGCTGCAGCACTATCTGGCCGGCAGCAGCTCAATATCGAACCGCAAGTCGGTATCGGGCGGAATCAGGTAGCGGGAATCGTCGTCGGGATGGCGGACGCCCTGGGAGCCGTAGGCGAGGCGGGCCGGAATCCAGGCCCGCACGCGGCTGCCGGGCGGCAGCAGACCCAGCAGCTCGTCCCAGCCCCGGATAACCTCGCCGCGCCCCACGCGCAGGCGCAAGGGCTTGGCGGGAGCCAGCGTGCTGTCGAATATCCGGCCATCGGGCAGAAAGCCTTGGTAGTACACGGCTACGCGGGTGGAGGGCGCGCCGCTGCCGGGCTGCAGCACTACGTAGCGCACGCCGCCGGTAGTGGCGAGGCTGTTGGCGGGCGGGGTGGCAAGGCTGGAAAGCGAATCGGCGGTAGCCGGGCCCGTCTGGGCCCACGCTACCGCCGAAAACAGCCAGCAACTCAGCAGCAGAATGCTTCGAATTGGGCGCATATCAAAAGGAAATACTACCGAACTTCCAGCACCTCCATGTCGAAGAGCAGCGGCTCATCACCGGGAATGGTGCCGCGGCCCGTCTGGCCATAGGCTAAGTACGAAGGAATCAACATCAGCTTCCGGTCGCCTTTGCGCATTTTCAGCAGGCCCTGGTCCCAGCCCTTGATTACCTGGCCGGCGCCTACCGTCACGCTGAAGCAGCCGCAGGGTACGCGCTGATCGGTGGAGTTGTCGAAAACAGTCGTCTCGTTGGTTTCGCGCAGGAAGCGGCCGATGTACTTGATGTCTACCTGCTTGCCGTTGGTAATAAGGGCATTGGTGACCGGGCCGTCACTCAGCTTTACCAGATACAGACCGTTGTTGTCGGCGTCGCTGAGGCGGGTGTACTGGTTCACGCCGTCGCCGGCCGTGATGCCTTTGCGCGTCAGGTACGCCTGAATCACGGCATCATCCTTCACCTTGAACTCGTTCTGGCGGTCTTCCTGCTCCTGGGCGAAATCCGTACTGTCGCAGCCCGAAAGGGCTGGGGCGGCTACGGCCAGCAACAGGGCTGCCACGCGCACCAGCACCGAGTTTTTGAATCCGAGTTTCATATGCGTACGCAACTAAAAAAGGGTAAAAAGCCGCGGCCGAAGCCAGCCGCGGCCGGAAACTTTACTTCACGTCCACCAACTCCACGTCGAAGCGAAGGGGCGCGTCGGCGGGGATGTCGGCACCGGCGCCGCGCTGGCCATAGGCCAACGACGACGGAATCAGCAGCGTGGCTTTGCTGCCTTTGGCCAGCAGCGGAATAGCTTTGTCCCAGCCCGGAATCACCTGGCCTACGCCAATCGGGAAGTCAATCGGCTTGTTGCCCATTTTCTCCGACGAGTCGAACACTTTGCCATCCAGCAGCGAGCCTTTGTAGAGCACCGAAACCGTCTGGCCGGCTTTCGGCTTGGGGCCGGTGCCGGGCTTGGTTACCATGTAGTACACGCCCGAAGCGTCTTTCTGCATGGTGAGGTTGTTTTTCTTCACGTATTCCTGCAGAATCGCGTCGTCCTTCTTCAACTGCTCTTCTGCGTGGGCAGCCATTTTCTGCTGCTGCTCCATCATCATTTTCTGCTGGTCGGCCTGGGCTTCATCTTTAGTCTGCAGCTTCTGGGCCTTCACGAACATGGTCATGTAGACTGGCTCCGTGCTAGCCTTGCCGTCTTTGCCCGGCATCGGCTTCATGAACACCGGCACCGGCTGGCGGAAGCTCTTGGCGAAGATGGTGTCCACGTTGAAGCGGAACACGCCTGAGTCGCCGGGCTGCAGCAACGACAGCGCCTCTTCCAGGCCGCCTTTCACTTTCAGCTCCTGCAGCTCAATGCGCATCGGAATGCCCTGCTGCTTGCGCGAGTTGAACAGCACCGAGTCCTTGTACGAACGATATTCTACGTCCAGGGCCAGGATTTTGCCCAGGCGGTCCTTGTAGGTAGCGTCGCCATCGGGGCCGATTTCGCGGGCCGAATATTTCGTGCCGCCGTCGTTTTTGAAGAGCTTGTACTCGATGCCCGTTTTGGTCTTGGCAAAGTCGCCGCCGCCTTTGTTGCAGGAAGCCAGGCCCAGGATGCCGGCCGCCAGGGCCAGGCTCAGAATGTTGCGATGCAATTGCATGAAGCAGAGAAGGGGTGAAGAGGAAATTTCAGGCAAGTTACGCGGAAGGCGGCGCAACTGCCAGCGGGGCCGTCACCAGTCGGTTTTGGTATTGAGGCAATAACCCGAGGAAACGTTGCACGGTGGGCTCCAGTCGCTCGTAACTGATGCCGCCAGCGGCGTTGTGGTGGCCGCCGCCCTGGAAATGGTCGCGCGAGAAGCTGCTCACCGAGAAGTCGCCCACGGAGCGGAATGAAATCTTGATGGCCTGCCCGCGGTCAATCATCACCGCCGCAAACACGATGCCCTCGATGCTGAGCGCAAAGTTGACGAGGCCCTCGGTGTCGCCGGTTTTGGAGTCGTACTCCTTGAGCTCGGCCTGGGTGATGGCAATGTAGGCCGTGTTGTACTCGCGCAGCACTGTGAGCTTGTCCTTCAGCACGAAGCCCAGGAAGCGCAACCGCTGCTCGGAGTGCGAGTCGTAGATGCGGCGGTGCACGTCGGAGAGGTTGATGCCGGCGTTGAGCAGTTCGGCAATGATCAGGTGCACGTTGCGCGAGGTGCTGGGGTGCCGGAACGAGCCCGTATCGGTCATGATGCCCGCGTACAGGCACTCGCCGATGCCCTTGTCGATCAGGTCCTGGTCGCCCAAGTCGCGGATCACCTCAAACACCAGCTCGGCCGTGGCGGCGGCGCTGGAGTTGGAGTAGTCGAGGTCGGCAAAGGCCTCGGGCTCCTGGTGGTGGTCGATGAGCACCTTGGTGCCGGGGGCGTGGCGGATGTACTCGCCCATCTCGTTGATGCGGCCCAGGCAGGAAAAGTCCAGGCAGAACAGCACCTCGGCGGCGTTGATGATGTCGCGCACCTGGGCATCGTTTTCGCGGCGCTCATACACCACTACTTCCTCGTTGCCGGGCATCCAGGCCAGGAAGTTGGGGTAGTCGGAAGGCGTCACAACCGTCACGGAATGACCTTTTTTACGCAGGTAGCCCGCCAGCCCCAGCGACGAGCCCAGGGCATCGGCGTCGGGCTTGTGGTGGGTGGTGATGAAGACCTGCCGGGGCTGCGACAGCAACTCCTTTAACTCAGATATTGTGGACATTGCCTACGGGGTAGGTGACTGAATTTCGGTGGTTTAGGCCGCGTACAAAGGCGGCAAAAGTCGGAAATAATCCGGGTTCCAACAACACGCCCCCGGGTTTAGTGCGCCGAAGGTCGGAGGAAATAAGCGCAACTGCCGCAATCGGTGGGTGGCGCGCCGGCCAAATAGCGCGGCTGCGTCCGGCACGGTGGTTTTTGGGCGGGTTGAAGAAGGCCGGAAATGCCGCGCCCGGCGCCCCGATTATTTTTCGGGGCCGAGCACATTTCGGCGCCGGCCACATTATTGCGGGCAAATCCCGCTACTTTTGTGGCCGCAAACGCTTTGGCGCTTTGCTGAACGCAATTTTCTTCACCCCTAACGATAAAGACCCAATGGCTACGAACCGCACGTTCACCATGATTAAGCCCGATGCCACCCAGGACAACCACATCGGTGGCATCCTGAGCATGATTGAGGAAGGCGGCTTCCGCATCGTGGCACTGAAAAAAGTGCTGCTGACGGCTGAGCGCGCCGGCAAATTCTACGAAGTTCACAACGAGCGCCCCTTCTACAACGACCTGGTGTCGTACATGTCGTCGGGCCCCATCGTGGCTGCTATCCTGGAGAAGGACAACGCCGTGGCTGACTTCCGCACCCTGATTGGCGCTACCAACCCGGCCCAAGCCGCCGAAGGTACCATCCGGAAGAAGTACGCCAAGAGCATCGAAGCCAACGCCGTACACGGTTCCGACTCCGACGAAAACGCCCAGATCGAAGGCGACTTTTACTTCGCAGCCGACGAGCAGTTCTAAGGATCACGGATTAGCACGGATTTAAGCGGATTTCACGGATTTTGTGAACAGCGTTTCGTGCTAATGCCGAAAATCAACAAAAAACCCGCCCTGCATTGCGCAGGGCGGGTTTTTTGTTGTACTGAAAACAGACTGTTTTTATGCTCTTTTAATGCTAAGTGAGCAGCTCCGGCTAGACTTCGGTGGCCAGCAGCGGCTCGGGGTGCTCGGTGGCGGCCACTTCCTGCGGGTTGTGGGTGTGCTTGAACAGGATAACGAACAGCACCGCAATAATCAGGGCGTAAGCGGCAAAAGCGAGCCAGATGCCGTGCCAGTCCTTGGTTACGCCGTCGGCGGCGGTGAAGTACTTCTCGATAACCACGCCGCTGACCGAGCTGCCCAGCACCGCGCCGAAGCCGTTGGTCATCATCATGAACAGGCCCTGCGCGCTGGCCCGGATGGAAGAGGCCGTCTGGGTTTCCACGAACAGCGAGCCGGAAATATTGAAGAAGTCGAAGGCCATGCCGTAGACGATGCAGGACAGCACAATCAGCCAGATGCCGGGCTGATCCGGAGTGCCGTAGGCCAGCAGGCCGAAGCGCAGCACCCAGGCAATCATGCTGAACAGCATCACCTGCTTGATGCCAAAGCGGCGCAAAAAGAACGGAATAGCCAGAATGAACAGCGTTTCCGACACCTGCGAGATGGACATGATGATGGCCGGGTACTTCACGGCAAACGTGTCTTTGTAGGCCGGAACTTTGTCGAAATCGTGCAGGAAGGTGTCGCCGTAGGCGTTGGTGAGCTGCAGGGCTGCACCCAGCAGCAAGGCGAACAGGAAGAAGGTGAGCATCTTGGTGTCACGCAGCAACGCAAACGACTTCAGGCCGAGCACGTCCACCAGCGAGCGGCTGGGCGTGTCTTTGGCCGTGGGCGGGCAGGCTGGCAGCGTGAAGGAGTAGATGCCCAGCGCAAATGCCGCGGCGGCAGCAATGTAAAACTGGCTGGCCGACTTCTCGAAACCCAGCAGACTCACCGTCCACATGGCCACGATGAAGCCGATGGTGCCCCACACCCGGATGGGCGGGTAATCCTTTACCACATCCAGGCCCTGGCGCTTGAGCACCGAGTACGAGACGGCAATGCTGAGGGCCAGCGTGGGCATGTAGAAAATCATGTTCAGCAGAATCACCCAGAAGAAGGTGCTCGGGTCGGCTACCATCGGGATGGTGCACAGGACCACGCCGCCCAGGATGTGCAGGATGCCGTAGAGCTTCTCAGCATTCATCCATTTATCGGCCACGATGCCCATGAGCGAGGGCATGAAGATGGACGCAATGCCCATGGTGGAGAAAATGGCCCCAAACTCGGACCCCGACCACTGCTTGGTCTGGAACCAGTACGCCCCAATGGTTATCAGCCACGAACCCCAGATAAAAAACTGTAGAAAGCTCAGAATAATGAGCCGCAACTTGGTACTCATGCCAATGGGATGGGGAAAAGTAGGGGGAACACAATTTTGAACCTAAAGATAGAGAAATCTATCCGGGGAAATGGGGCACCAGCTCTGGGTTACGCCGCGTTTATACCCGCCGTAGCGGCTTGCGGCGTCTTTCCGGACAGCAAAAAGCCCTCCGGCCAAACTGACCGGAGGGCTTCAGAAATTAGCAGGCAGCTGCTGCCGACTACGCCTGGGCTGGCTTTTCGGCTAGGGTTGGATAGTCGGTGTAGCCTTGGTGGAAGCCCTCGGGGCCAGGGGCGTAGAACGTGCTCTGGTCACCGGGGGTGAGGGGCGCGTGCTGCTCGAAGCGCTCGGCCAGGTCGGGGTTGCTGATGTAGTCGCGGCCGAAGGCTACGAGGTCAGCGCGGCCTTTTTCCAACTCAGCTTCCGCCTGCTCGGCGTTGTAGCCGCCGCACAGGATGAGGGTGTTGGTGAACTTGGCCCGCAAGCTGTCGATGGTCGCGGCGCACTTCGGGTTTTCCTGGTTGATCAGGTGCAGGTACACCAGATTGCGCTGCTGCAGCTCGGTGGCCAGGTACTCATACAGCGCGTCGATGTCGTCGGCGAGGGCCATATCGTTGAACGTGCTCCAAGGCGAGAGGCGGATGCCGGTGCGCTCGGCCCCGATGGCAGCGACCGTAGCATCGGCTACTTCCAGCACGAAGCGGGCGCGGTTTTCCAGGCTGCCACCGTACTCGTCGGTGCGCTGGTTGCTGTGGGGGTTGAGGAACTGCTCGAGCAGATAGCCGTTGGCAGCGTGCAGCTCCACGCCATCAAAACCAGCCTCAACAGCCAGCTTGGCCGCCTTCGCGAAATCCTGCACTAGTCCTTTTACTTCCTCGGTCGTGAGGGCGCGGGGCGTGGGCTGGGGCTGCATCTGCTGCTGGTCGGTCCACATGTCGCCGGCGGCGGCGATTGCCGAGGGGGCCACCATTTCGGTGCCTTCGGGCATGTTGAGGGGGTGCGATACCCGGCCGGTGTGCATGAACTGCACGAAAATCTTGCCGCCTTTGGCGTGCACGGCGTCGGTGGTCAGCTTCCAGCCGGCTACCTGCTCCTGGCTGAACAGGCCGGGAATGCGGGCGTAGCCCAGGCCGTTGGCCGAGGGCGAGGTGCCTTCGGTGATGATGAGGCCAGCCGTGGCGCGCTGGGCGTAGTACTCAGCCACCAGTGGGCCGGGCACGTTGGCCAGCGAGCGGGCGCGCGTCATAGGCGCCATGGCGAGGTGGTTCTCAAGCGTGAGCGAGCCCAGCTGGGCCGAGGAAAGAAGTTTGGAAGCCATAGGGCGAAAAATCAATGTAGGTACATGAACTGCTCCTAAAGCGTAATTCAGGCAAAAAGGTTTTGCCAGGAGCAAAAGAACTGCGGCAAGCCTGCGGCGGTAACGCGAAAATCCGTTTCGCGACGAGCGAAGCGAGTATCCGGGGCACCGGCGCAGTTTGCGCCAGCTCTCAGAAACTCGTTTTGCTCGTCGCGAAACGGATTTTCGCGGTGCAGCTTGCGCTACTTAGGCGGCTTCGGCGAAGCGCTTGTTTACCTCATCCCAGTTGATGGCGTTGTAGAAGGCGGCCACGTAGTCGGGACGGCGGTTCTGGTACTTGAGGTAGTAGGCGTGTTCCCACACGTCGAGGCCCAGCAGCGGCGTGCCTTTGATGCCGGTGTCGGGCATCAGCGGGTTGTCCTGGTTGGGCGTCGAGGAAATAGCCACCGAGCCGTCGGCCTGCTTGCACAGCCAGGCCCAGCCCGAGCCGAAGCGCGTGGTGGCGGCTTTCGTGAATTCTTCCTTGAACTTCTCGTAGCTGCCGAACGCCTTCATGATGGCTTCGCCTACGGCACCCGTTGGCTCACCGCCGCCGTTCGGGCCGAGGATCTGCCAGAAGAAGGAGTGGTTCCAGTGGCCACCGCCGTTGTTGCGCACCGCGGCCGGAGCCGAGGCAATGTTCTGCATCAAATCTTCGATGCTCTTGCCTTCCAGCTCCGTGCCGGCTACGGCATTGTTAAGGTTGGTAACGTAGGCCTGGTGGTGCTTGCTATGGTGGATTTCCATGGTTTGCGCATCAATGTGCGGCTCCAGGGCGGCGTAGTCGTAGGGCAGTTTGGGCAGTTCGAAAGCCATAGTAGTAGGGGTTTGATTGGGGGTGAAAAGGAGAGAGTTGGAAATCAGGCCGTCATGCTGAGCTTGCCGAAGCATCTGTACCGCAGGCTAACTCAATCGTGAGAACGAAGCGGTAGAGGTGCTTCGGCAAGCTCAGCATGACGTTCTTTGGTACGCGTACGACACTAAAACCGCCGCAGCCCGCGTAGGGTTACGGCGGCGGCCAAAAGTAGCCTATTTCCGCTTCCGGGCGAAGAACTCGCGCATGAGGCTGCCGCACTCGTCGGCCAGCACGCCGGGCACCACTTCGGCTTTGGGGTGCAGCAGCTGGCCGTGGCGGCGGTACCCGAATTTGGGCTCCTCGGCGCCGTACACCACGCGCCGCAGCTGGGCCCAGGCGGTGGCGCCGGCGCACATCACGCAGGGCTCCACGGTCACGTAGAGCGTGCAGTCGGTGAGGTATTTGTTGCCGAGGTGGTTGGCGGCGGCCGTCAGGGCCAGCATTTCGGCGTGGGCCGTCACGTCGCGCAGCTTCTCGGTCTGGTTGTAGGCCCGCGCAATAATCTGCCCATCGAGTACCACCACGGCCCCAATCGGAATTTCCTCCTCGTCAAACGCGTAGCGCGCCTGCTTCAGGGCCTCGCGCATGTAGTGGTCGTCGGAGTAGATGGAAAGGGGCATTCGGTGGAAATGAGAAAGAACGTCATGCAGAGGTGCAGCCGAAGCATCTCGCGTGCTGACGTTGTACTGCTATTGATTGCTACACCAGCGAGATTCCTCGGCAAGCTCGGAATGACTGGATTACCACGCAGGCGAGATGCTTCGGCTGCGCCTCTGCATGACGTGCCAGGTTACTTCATCACAATGCTGTTCATCACGGCGCGGGCGGTGGGCTGCCACTGGGGCTGCTCTTCGGCGGGGGCCACGAAGGTGAACACCGTGAGCTGGTCGCCGGTGATGGTGTACTGCACCATCTGGTAGCGGCGGATGGGGGCGAGGTTGCTGGTGCGGCGGGTGTCGGCCACGGTCGAGACGAACTCCAGGGCCACGAAGTCGCGCTTGTTGATTGTGCGGATGTCCTCGGACAGGAATTCCACCTTCGAGTACATGTTCTGGATGCTGGCTTTGTAGATCTTGAGCAGCAGGGCGTAGTCGCGGCTGGTGAAGGTGCTGGGCTTCTGGGCCACGCTGAAATCGACGCGGCCGCTGTTGTTGCTGAACACGGCCAGCGGCTTGCGCGGCGACGGATACTTCACCGCAATACCATCGTCGGGCAGGGCCTGAAAGCCCTCGGGCACGCCCACCGTGAGATTTTTGGTGATGACGGTCTTCTTGAGTTTGGGCGCGGCAAAGGCGGCCAGCAGCAGCACCGCCAGCAGCAGCGGCGCCAGGCGCAGGAAACGAGCAGGGATTTTCATAGGGCGCAAAGGTACGACGGAACCCCCGCCGACGGCCGGCGGGATAACACAAGGCTCCGAAGCCACAACGACTCCGGAGCCTGCAAAAGAGGTGCTAAGCACTTGTCATTCCGACGCAGGAGGAATCTGGCTTAACGTCGGTGAGACAGTTATAACCCAGATTCCTCCTGCGTCGGAATGACAGCGCCTGCTAGCGGCGCTTCTTGGACACCGGCGCCGACGGATACTTGATGCGGACGCTCTTCCAGTACACGTAGTTGCCGGTTTTGGCCTCGATGAGGTAGGTGCCGGCCGGAATGCGGCCCAGGTCTACCGGCTCGCCGGTGTTGTTCTGCGGGTCCAGCGCCATGGTGTACACGGGCTGCTTTTTGTAGTTGGTCATCACCAGCGTGCCGGGCTTGGTGAACTGCTGCGTGAAGCTGAGCATGATGCTCTGGCCGCTGGAAGCCGGAAATACGTCGATGCCCGACAGCGTTTCGACGCGCTTGATGGGGCCGGAAAGCGTCACTGGCTCCACGTCCGACTTGGTTTTTACCTCGGTGCCATCGGCGGCCTTGGCTTTGGTTTTTACCTTGGTCTGGGCCTGCGCGGCCGAAAAGGAGAGGAGCGTGGCGGCCAGCGCGAGCAGTACAGGGCGTTTCATGGCAAGCAAAAAATGAAGAGTTGGAGCAGATGCAGAACGATTGTGGAGTGGCAGTTTGCATACTCCGTGCCGAACTTACTGCAACGGTACGCAAATGCCACTGCAAGGGCTGAAATCAGCTGTTAACCCCAATTCAACCTGCCTTTTGTCACACTGCGGCACACGAATTTCTCTCCTTCTCCTGATTTTACTGGTTACCTTCGCCTCTATAGTTTAGTGCTTGGTGCTTAGTGCTTGGTGCTTAGGCTGCGTTTAGAGCCCAAGCCCACACCTGGTAGCCTAAGTACTAAGCCCTAAGCACTAAGCACTAAGACAACATGCTCCGGACCCACACCTGCGGCGAACTTCGCCCCGAACACATTGGCCAAACCGTCACGCTCTGCGGCTGGGTGCAGCGCACCCGCGACAAAGGCGGCATTCTGTGGGTGGATCTGCGCGACCGGTACGGCCTCACCCAGCTGGCCCTGGAAGAAGGCGTGGAAACCGCCGATGTGCGCGAGCAGGCCCGCCAGCTGGGCCGCGAGTTTGTGCTCTCGGTGACCGGCAAAGTGGCCGAGCGCCACTCCAAAAACGACAAGATGCCCACCGGCGGCATCGAAATCCGGGTGGAGCAGCTTAACGTGCTGAACCCCGCCAAGCTGCCCCCCTTCCTGATTGAGGACGACACCGACGGCGGCGACGACCTGCGGATGAAGTACCGCTACCTCGATTTGCGCCGCGCCCCCGTGCGCCAGAACCTGATGCTGCGCCACCGCGTGGCCCAGGCCACCCGCCGCTACCTCGACGGCCAGGAGTTCATCGAAGTGGAAACGCCGGTGCTCATCAAAAGCACGCCCGAAGGTGCCCGCGACTTCGTGGTGCCGTCCCGCATGAACCCCGGCGAGTTCTACGCCCTGCCCCAGAGCCCCCAGACGTTCAAGCAGCTGCTGATGGTGTCGGGCTTCGACCGGTACTTCCAGATTGTGAAGTGCTTCCGCGACGAAGACCTGCGCGCCGACCGCCAGCCCGAATTCACCCAGATTGACTGCGAAATGTCGTTTGTGGACCAGGAAGACATCCTCAACACCTTCGAAGGGCTGGTGCAGTACCTGTTCCGCGAGGTGAAGAACCTGGAAATCGGGACGCTGCCCCGCATGACCTACCAGGACGCCATGCGCTTCTATGGCAACGACAAGCCCGACACGCGCTTCGAAATGAAGTTCGTGGAACTGAACGACGTGGCCAAGGGCCACGGCTTCCCGGTGTTCGAGGCCGCCGGGCTGGTGGTGGGCATCTGCGCCACCGGCGCGGCCAGCTACACCCGCAAGCAACTCGACGAGCTGACCGAGTACGTAAAACGCCCGCAGATTGGCGCGACTGGCCTGATTTACGCCCGCGTGGAAGCCGATGGCTCCGTAAAATCGTCGGTGGATAAGTTCTACGGCCAGGAGCAGCTGCAGCAGTGGAAAGCCGCCTTCAACGCCCAGCCCGGCGACTTGCTGCTCATCCTGGCCGGCGAGCCGAACAAGACCCGCAAGGCGCTGAGCGAATTGCGCCTGGAAATGGGCCAGCGCCTCGGCCTGCGTGACAAAGACACTTTCTCGGCGCTGTGGGTGGTCGATTTCCCCCTGCTCGAGTACATCGAGGAGGAAGGCCGCTACTTCGCCATGCACCACCCCTTCACCTCGCCCAAGCCCGAAGACGTGGCCCTGCTCGACTCGCCCGACACCATCGGCGAAGTGCGAGCCAACGCCTACGACATGGTGATTAACGGCGTGGAAGTGGGCGGCGGCTCCATCCGCATCCACGACCGCGTGGTGCAAGCCCGCATGTTCAGCCTGCTGGGCTTCTCCGACGACGAAGCCAAAGCGCAGTTCGGCTTCCTGCTCGACGCCTTTGAGTACGGCGCGCCTCCGCACGGCGGCATTGCCTTCGGTTTCGACCGCCTCTGCAGCCTCTTCGGCGGCGCCGACTCCATCCGCGACTTCATCGCCTTCCCCAAAAACAACTCCGGCCGCGACGTCATGATTGACTCGCCCTCGCAGATTTCGGGCGCGCAGCTAAAGGAACTGAGCATCAAAACCGATGTGGTAGGAAAGTAAGCCTGATGTAACGCGAAGTTCCACTTCGCGAAGCGCCCGAGTCGTTAGGGAGAGTAATCCACTGCAGTTCGGTTGCCTCGCGAAGTGGAACTTCGCGTTACAGGTGGTTCCACTTCGCGAAGCACCCGAGTCGTTAGGGAGAGTAATTCCCTGTGGCTCGAGCGCCTCGCGAAGTGGAACTTCGCGTTACATGCTATTTTACGGCATGAACCCCTATGACTACCAGCGTAATCTGCCGCATATACTGCCGCCCGGTGAATCAGTGTTCATCACGTTCCGGTTAGCAGGGTCGCTGCCCGAGAGGGTGGTGGAAGAGTTGCGGATGGAGTTTGCGGCACCGGTTGCAGCGGAGCCTTGGGAAGCATCTTATGCGCGGCAAAAGCGCTACTTCGGCAAGTTCGACAGGCTGCTGGATGGTTCTTCTTCCGGGCCGGTCTGGTTGCGCGAGCCAGCCATAGCTGCGCTGGTTGTGCAGAGCCTGCGGTACTTCGAAGGGCAGGCGTACGAGTTGGTTTGTTACTGCATCATGCCCAATCATGTGCATTTCGTGGCTTCCCTGTCTGAAACCGGCCGTGCTATGATGCGGACGCTGCAATCCATCAAAGCCCATACTGCCCGAGAGGCCAACAAGCTGCTGGGCCGTACCGGCCAGTTCTGGCATCGGGAAAGCTACGACCACGTAATCCGCAACCCGGAGGAAATGCGCAATATCATCTCCTACACGCTCGAAAATCCTGTGCGGGCGGGCTTGGTAGATGACTGGCGGCAATGGCCGCACACCTGGTGGCATGAAATGTAACGCGAAGTTCCACTTCGCGGGGTGCAGGAGCAGTTGGGGCCAATAATCCTCACGGCTCGCGTGCCCCGCGAAGTGGAACTTCGCGTTACAGCTTCACATCGTCCCTGTTGTCTTCCGGCTTCCGTTCTACCAGCTCGTGGTAGGGGGCTAGGGCGACGGAGGCGGGCTTCTGGTTGACGGGCCAACTTTTGCTGGGCTACACAAGCGCCCTGGCGGTGGGGTTCATCCCACGAAAGCCATAGTTTAACCTGTACAGGATGTAGTTAAACGATTGATGGGGTATGGCCGCAATATTCAATTGTAAATTTGAATAGTTAAAAAATAAAGCCTTTCCGCCATGCGCTTGTCTCTGCTGCCGTTTCTCGTTACGTTGCTCACTGTCGTTTCCCCTATCACCAGTGCGCGTGCGCAGGCGGTAGTGGCCAGCAATGCCCGCTACGTGGCCGATGGCACAGGCAGCACCGGACTATCGGGCAAAGCGGCCAAGGCTGCTCCTCAGGAGATGATGGTGCTGACCGGCAAGATCACCAACCCGGCCGGCGTGCTGCCCGGGGCGGTTGTGATTCTGGAAAACACCAAGCAAATGGCCGTCACCAATGCCGAGGGCGAGTTTGAGTTTGTGGTGCCAGCCACGGCCCAGGCCCTGGAGGCGCGCGTAACGTATGCAGGCTTCGCCGATGAGAAAATGACGCTCAACTCGGCGGCCGGCTCCACGGCCAGCCTCACCAACGCGCAGGTGATTGTGGTGTCGCGCCGGTTTCAGCTGAAAACGTACCAGAAGTTTGCCCGCCGCGAAGTGAAGCGCGACCTGAAGCAGGTGCGCCGCTAACCGAGCCTGCCGGCCCCTGCATGGTCCTCCACCAGCAACCACAAAAAGCGCCACTCCGGCTTGGAGTGGCGCTTTTTGCTTGAAGTAGCAAGGTTGCAGAAAGCCTACAGCTTCACGTCCTTCTTGTTGTCCTCCAGGTCCCGGTCCACCAGCTCGTGGTAGGGGTCGAGGGCGACGGAGGCGGGCTTTTTATTCACGATGAACTGCAGCTGGTTGCGGCCGGCCACGAAGCGGCGCTTTTCCAGCACCAGCGGCGCGGCGGGCTTTTTATCCTTGCCGGGCTCGGGGAAGACGGCCACGGGCAGGTAGTCGCGCAGGGGAGCGGGGCGCTGGTTGCCGAGGCTGTCGGCGTAGAGCTTGGCGCTTTGCACCGTCAGGTTCACCTGATAGCGGCCATCGGGGAGCTTTTTGGCGGTGGCGTCGGTTACGCGGTTGTCGTAGAGCGTGATGCGGTCGAACAGGTCGGTGAGCAGGTTCTGCAGCGAGTCGGGGGCGGCGCGGCGCAGGTAGCCGACGAACTCCGGCGAGTTGGTGTAAGGCGGCTGCTGGTAGGCCACGGCCTGCACGTACTGCTTCAGGGCGCCGTTCAGCTTGGCTTCGCCGAGGTAGTCCTGCAGGGCGTACATGGTCACGGAGCCCTTGCCGTAGTGGATGTAAGTCTGGTTTTCGACCAGCGCCAGCGGCACTTCCTTCTTGCGCTCAACGGCCCGGCCGCCCAGGTAGCGGTTCATGTCGATTTTCATCCAGCGCTCCATGGTAGATACGCCGTAGCGCTTGCGGGCCACCATCAGGGCGCTGTACTCGGCCATGGCTTCGGCCATGAGGGTGCTGCCCTGCACGTTGCCCCCGATAACCTGGTGGGCCCACCACTGGTGCGCCACCTCGTGGGCCGTCACGTAGAACGGGTAGTCGAGGCTTTCGGGGTCGTTTTCATCCACCTTGGCAATGAAGCCAATGCTTTCCGAAAACGGCACCGTGTTGGCAAAGCTCTGCGCAAAGCTCTGGTAGCGCGGAAACTCCAGGATGCGCAGCTGCAGGTGCTGGTAGGGCGAGAAGTTGGCCGAGCAGTAGCTCAGGGCCTCTTTGGCGCCGGCGGCCATGCGCTTCAGGTTGTACTCGTGGCCGGGCTGGTAGTAGATTTCAATGGGCAAGGTGCGCCCGCCGGCCGTGTCCACCCACTTGTCGGTGTACTTCTGGTAGCGCGCCGACAGGAAGGTGTAGAAGTTGAGCATGGGCCGGTCCATCTTGTAGTGGAAGTAGCGGCGGCCGTCTTTGGTCCATTCCTTCTGCAGGTAGCCGGGGGCCATGGCCGTCTGGTCGGCGTCGGTGCTGACGGTGGTTTCAAACCGAATCCAGTCGGCGTCGTTGTTGATGTAGGTGTTCTGGCGGGCCTTCAGGTCGTCGACGCGGGCCATGCGGGGCTTGGGCTGCAGGCCGTAGGTTTTGCGGTCCTTGTCACTGCTGAGCTCGGCGTCTTCGCGGTAGCCCAGGCCCGGCAGGTACTGGCTGCTGACGAACGTGCCGTTGTAGACGATGTCGGTGTTGGAATCCGAGTTGGGGAAGCCGCGCTCCTGGTACGCGAGGCGGAACGTGAGCGGCAGCGAGTCGCCGGGGGCCAGGGGCCGGGCCAGGCGGTAGAGGCGCAGCTGGAACGTGGTATCCTGCAGGGCCAGCGTGGCCTGGCCGGGGGCGCCCAGGGTGATGGCCCGCACGCGCGGGTTCAGCTCGGCGGGCAAACTCACCAGCACTGTATCAAGAGGCTGGCTGTGCTTATTCACCAGCATATAGCGGCCCTCGAAGTGCACGGCGCGGGTGCCGGGGAAGATGTCGGTGTTCACGCTCACGGCCACGATGCGCGGCTGGCGCACGTCTTTGAGGCGGCGGTAGAGCTGCTCGTAGCGCAGCTGCAGCTGCTCGTTCTGCTTGGCCGTGCGGTACTGGTTGAGCACGTTGGTGTTGTAGAAGATAAATGCGCCCGCGCCCATGCTGATGAGCAGGCCAGCGGCCAGGGTGGCGGTGCTGCCCACGCCCCAGCGGCGGCGGGCTTCCCGTAGGCGGTTGCCGGCGTCGGTGCCGCGCACCCAGAGCAGGTTGCCGAGCAGCACAAACAGCAGAGCCACGCCCGCCCACAGCAGCTTGCTCCACCAGAAGGCCGGCAGGAAGTGGCCATAGCCGTTCATGTCGGAGTAGGGGCCGGGGCCGGGGCCGCCGCCGTAGGCCAGCAGGCGGTGGCCCAGGCCGATGTCGGAGCGGAAGATGTTGGCCACATAGTAGAGCACCACCACGAAAAAGCCCAGGTACTTATTGTTGACCACCACCTGCGTGAGCATGGCCAGCACGCAGATCAGCAGCAGATACGGCAGCTGGTACAGAAACAGCGCCTGGATGTAGAGCCCGATTTCGTAGTGGAAGTAGCCCTTCACTGTCTGTATCAGCAAACCCACTACCATCACCATCAGCAGCAGCACCACCTGCACCAGCCCCAGGGCGGCCAGCTTGCTCAGAAACGGCACCCATGAGGGCACCGGCACGGCGTCGGCAATCTGGGCCACGCGGGCTTCCCGCTCGCGCCACACCAGCTCACCGGAGTAGAAGATGATAATGGCCAGGAAAAACAGGAAAAACGAGCCGCTGGCCAGCGTCAGCACTTCGTGCGTGACGGGGTAGGTGGTGGTGTCGAACGTTTTGCCCACCTGCGACACCATGGCCAGCAGAAAGATGACGCCCGCGCCCACCAGCGCCGCGAAGTAGCGGTTGCGCACGATGCCGCGAAACTCCAGCTTAGTGAGGCTCCACCACTGGCGCAGGTGCATGGCACCGCTGAAATCCTGGTGCACAGCGGGCAGGCGCAGCGTGGCGCCGGCCGGGGCCAGCGCCGCTTCGGGCGCGGCAGCGGAGGCTTTGCGGGTCTTCTTCGACACCTTCTCGGAGGCCAGGCTGGCAAACCGGAACCGCACGTAGCAGAGCGCCAGCAGCCCGAACCCGATGGCCAGCCACACGGCGCGGTTGAGCAGCATAAACGAGTCGAGCGGCAGCAACTGGGTGTTTTTCTCGGCAGCCGTCCAGTAGCGGGTCGTGAAGAACTGAGCGCCCAGCCCGAAGGCGTCGAGGGCGGCGGCGAGGTATTCGTTTTTGAGGTCGGAGGTGTAGGCGCTGGAAATCAGGTAGCCGATGAGCAGCGCCACGGCCCCGATGTAGGTGCTCAGGATGTTGCGCGTGAGCGTGGCCATGGTAAAGAAGATGGCCCCCGTAAACAGCAGGTTGGGCAGCACAATCAGCACAAAGGGCCACACGTAGCTGCCGGCCGGCGCCACGGCCAGAAACCGGTCGGGCTCCACGCCGGGTAGCACCGCCCCGATGGCCGCGCCCACCAGAATGCCGCTGAACACCAGCACCGCAATCAGGTAGGAACCCAGAAACCGCCCGCCCAGGTAGCCCCACTTGCTGATGGGCTTGGTGTAGAACAGCGGGTGCGCCTGGTACTCGAAGTCGCGGTACACGGGGTTGCCCATCAGCGACGAGGCAATGATAATCCCGAACACGCTCAGCACGCTGATGATGAGGGTCAATGAGTAGGGCGAGTTGATTTTTACCACCTGCCCGTCGCCGCCAAGCGCGATGCTGACGCCGCCGCCAAAAGCGCCGCCCGAAGCCGCCACCAGCAGCCCCGCCATCAGGGCCAGCAGCCCGAAGTAAATCCAGGTTGCGGGACGCCGCAGCCGGTATTTCAGCTCAAAAAGAAGTATTGGTAAAAACATGTGTTTAGTATTTAGAAGAGAGTGGTGAGTTGACTGAACGTCATGCAGAGGCGCAGCCGAAGCATCTCGCCCGAGTGGTAATTCTGTCATTCCGAGCAGCGCTGGGTATCTCGGCAGTTGGTAGCATCAGTTACCACACCTGCGAGATGCTTCGCTTCGCTCAGCATGACGGTTACCTGGGCATCGTCAGCACACTGCGAGATGCTGCGAGAAATAGCTGCCGCGCCGCTACTGCAAAGCCACTTTCAATTCTGAATTCTTGATTTCCGCAAAATACACGTCTTCCAGGTCGGGCTGCACGGCCTCGAACCCGCTGTCCGGGGCCGAATCGGCCAGTACGTGCACCACGGTTTTGCCCGCGAACAGGCGCGAGCTGATGACGGTGTGGGCGGCCTGCAGGGCGGGCAGCTCGGCTTTCTCCACCAGCTTCTTCCAGACCTTGCCTTTTAGCTCATTCATCACCGAAAGCGGGTCGCCGGTGAGCAGCACTTCGCCCTTGTTGATGATGGCCATGCTGCGGCACAGGTCGCTCACGTCTGACACGATGTGCGTGCTCAGAATCACGACGCGGTTTTCGCCGATTTCCGACAGCAGGTTGTGGAAGCGGTTGCGCTCGGCCGGGTCGAGGCCGGCGGTGGGCTCATCCACGATGATGAGGCGCGGGTTGCCGAGCAGGGCCTGCGCAATGCCGAAGCGCTGCTTCATGCCGCCGGAGTAGCCGCCCACGTGCTTTTTGCGCACCTCGTAGAGGTTGGTTTGCTGCAGCAGCGCCGCCACCGTTTCCTTGCGCTCCTTGCTGTTGCCGATGCCCTTGAGCACCGCGAAATGGTCGAGCAGCTCCTCGGCCGACACGCGCGGGTACACCCCGAACTCCTGCGGCAGGTAGCCCAGCACGCGGCGCACGGCCTCCTTGTCGCGCAGCACATCAATGTCGTCGAGCCAGATGCTGCCGGTGTCGGCGTCCTGCAGCGTGGCAATGGTGCGCATCAAACTGGACTTGCCGGCGCCGTTCGGGCCCAGCAGCCCAAACATGCCGTTGGGAATGGTGAGCGTGACGCCCTTGAGCGCCTGCGTGCCGTTGGGGTAGGTTTTGGTGAGGTTGCTGATGGTAAGCGCCATGGTGGAATAGGGAAGGAAGTGGAGAGTTCTGGCAGATATATCGAAGGAAGGGCGCCGGCATTACAGCCGGCCGCTAACCGGATGCCGAAACCACGGCAACGGTTGCCCGCTGTGGAGGGCTTCTGGCTCAAATATCTGAAATCCCCTATTCTCAGCCCCGCTTTTTATGACGACCACGTTTTCTTCGTGACCAACACCCGGTTTTTGCCTGCCAACGCCGTTGGTCATGTTTATGCGGGCCGGTGGGGGAGGGGCCGTAGTTTTGCCCCATGACACTTTCTGTTTTTGTCCGCTCGCGGGCCCTGCGGCACGGGCTGGTCTGGGTGCTGGTGCTGGCGCTGATTGGGCTGCTGGCCCTTCTGGAGCCGGCCGGCGCGCCCGAAAAGCTACGGCGCATGGCCGTGCTGCTGCCCGTAGCGGCTTTGGTGATTTATGCTCATTTCTGGTTGCTGACGCGCCTGCTGGAGCAGCGCCGCTACGGCCGCTATGTCTTGGCGACTAGTGCGCTGATGCTGAGCGGAGCCGCGCTGCTGGTGCTGCTCAACCAGCTGGCGCACGTGGTGCAGACGCGGCCCGGCGGCCACACCACTTTCGCGTATCTGCTGGGGCTGGCCGCGGGCAATTTGGTGCTGGCGACGGTGCTGGCCACGCTGCCGCACTACGTGCGGCGCGGCGTGCTGAGCCACTACCGGATGCAGGAGCTGCACGCCCGGCAGCTGGAAACCGAGCTGAGCTTGCTGAAAGCCCAGGTCAACCAGCACTTCCTGTTCAACACCCTCAACAACCTCTACGGCCTCAGCCTGGCCGCCCCCGACCAGATGCCGGAGGCCCTGCTGCAGCTGGCTGGCCTCATGCGCTACCAGCTCGACAGCTCCCGTCAGCACCTCGTGACCGTGGGCACCGAGGCCGAGTACCTGGCCAACTACATCGGGCTGGAAAAGCTGCGGCTGCGGGCCAATTCGCACGTTGAATTCACGGTGGACCTGCCGCACCCCGACCAGCCGCTGGCGCCGCTGCTGCTGCTACCGCTCGTAGAAAACTGCTTCAAGCACGCCATTGGCCCCAGCGGCGACAACACCATCCGTATCACGCTTAGCCAGACGCCCACCGGCCTCACCCTGCGCACCGAGAATAGCATTCCGCCCCACTTCAAGCCCACGCCCTCGGGCCTGGGGCTCCCGAACCTGCGGGCCCGGCTGGCGCAGTTCTACCCCGGCCCGCGCCACCAGCTCACCCTCAACGCCACCGCCACCCACTACACCGCCGAACTGAGGCTGCAGCTGTGAGGTTGAAAATGAACGTCATGCAGAGCGCAGCCGAAGGCGAAGCGAAGCATCTCGCCAGTGTAGTAAAACCAAAATCACAGAACGATTGAGTTACCATTGCACGCGAGATGCTTCGCTCCGCCTCCGGCTGCGCTCTGCATGACGTTCTTTCGCCATCGTTCTTACTATCCCGCCTAACCTATGAATGCCGCTGCCCCGCTGCGTTGCCTGCTCGTCGATGATGAGCCTTTGGCCCACACCGTGCTGCACGCCTACCTCGACCGGCTGCCCGGGCTGGCCACCTGGGCCGGCAGCTGCTACGGCGCCGTGGAGGCCCTGACGCTGCTGCGCACCACGCCCGTCGATGTGCTGTTTCTGGACGTGGACATGCCCGAGCTGACCGGCCTGGAGCTGCTGCGCGCCCTGCCGCAGCCGCCGCAGGTGGTGCTGTGCACTGCCCACGCCACGCACGCGCTGGAAGCCTTCGACCTGGGCGTGGTGGACTACCTGCTGAAGCCCATCCGGTTTGAGCGGTTCGTGAAGACCGTGACGCGGCTGCACACACTACTGGCCGAACGCACGCCGCCGACATCCGCTCCGGCAACTCCGGTGCCCACGTCTGCCGCGGCCTCACCGGCTTCCGACTCGGTGTTCCTGAAAACGGATGCTGGCACCGAGCGAGTCCGGTTTGCGGAGCTGCTCTATGTGGAAGGCTACGGCAACTTCGTGAAGTGCCACACGGCCGCGGGCCGCACGCTGCTCACGGCCGAAACCATGAAGCAGATGGAAAGCAGCCTGCCCGCCACCCAGTTTCTGCGCGTGCACAAGTCGTACCTAGTGAACATGACGTGTGTGGAGCGCCTGAGCGGCAACTGCCTGTACGTGGGCGGCCGCGAGGTGCCGGTGGGCAGCACGTTCCGCCCCGACGTGCTGCGCCGCCTGCAGCCGCAGCGGCAGTAGCGCGAACTTTGCAGTTCGCGCCGCCGCGCCACTGAAACGAAATCGTCTGAACGGCTCGGGGCCCAGCAGTAGCGCGAACTTTGCAGTTCGCGTCCCCGCGCCGCCGAAACGAAATCGTCTGGACGGCGCAGGTACGCGAACTACAAAGTTCGCGCTACTATGCTGAGTGGCAGGTCAAATGCGGAAAAGTACTGTCGTCAGTTCCGGGTATTTCGGTACATTCAGCCCACCTGGCTCGTCCCGACTTATGAAACGCCCTGCTGACTTCTGGCTTTTGCTGCTTGGGCTGCTCGGCGTGTTCCTGCTGGCCGGCTTCGGCGCCCAGGCCCAGCCCACGCCACTGCGGTTCCGCACCTTCACAGCCGCCGACGGGCTGGCCGAAAACAGCGTCTACAGCCTCGTGCAGGACCAGCGCGGCTTTCTGTGGGTAGGCACCCAGGATGGCCTCTGCCGCTACGACGGCGTTGGGTTTCGCACGTTTCGGGCTGATGCCCGCCGGCCCACCAGCTTGGCCAGCAACTTCGTGCTTTCGCTGTGCCTCGATCCGCAGGGACAGGTGTGGGTGGGCACCGGCGGCGGCCTGTCGCGCTACAGCCCGCGCACCGGGCAGTTCCGCACCTACCGCGCCGAGCCCGGCGACTCCAGCGGCCTGACCAGCAACTTCATCCGGGTGGTGTATTGCGACCGGCAGGGGCGGGTGTGGGCCGGCTCCGAAGATGGCCTGCACCAGCTGAACCCCGCCGCGCGCCGTTTCGGCGTGTTCCGGCACGCGGCTGGGCCCGGCAGTAGCCTCCGGCGCAACTCCGTGCGGGCCCTCACCCAGGACCAGGCCGGCCAGCTGTGGGTGGGCACCGGCGAGGGTATCGTCAGCCGCCTTGACACCGTCAGCCGCCTGCTGCTGCCCGACCCGCGCCTGCCAGCCGTCGGCGCCATCACCAGCCTCTGCCCCGACCGCCGCGGCGGGCTATGGGTGGGTGCCGAGTCCGGGACGTTGGCCTACCTGCCCCCGGCCGGCGGGGCTGCCCGCTTTTTCCGGCCGGGCGCGGGCAGCTTGCCGCCCGGCGGCATCCGCAGCCTGCTCACCGACCAGCAGAACACGCTGTGGGTGGGCACCAACGAGGGCCTGTGCCGCTACGAGCCTGCTACCGGCACTTTTCGTCGTACCGCGCACGAGCCGCTCAATCCGGTCAGCCTGCCCGAAAACACGGTGCAGACGCTGCTGCAGGACCGCGCCGGGCTGCTGTGGGTGGGCACCGAAGCCGGCCTCAGCCAGACCGACCTGCGCACCCGCGACTTTCGGCGGGTGCCCGCGCCTGCCGTGCCCGCGCCGGTGTGGGCCGTCACGTCGGATGCGGCGGGGCGGCTCTGGATTGGCACCGAAGACCAGGGGCTGCTGTGCTACGAGCCTACCACCGGCCGCTACCGCAGCTTCCGCCACAACCCCGCGCAGCCCGGCAGCCTGGCCCAGGACTTTGTGCGGGCATTGAGCTTTGATGCCGCCGGCCGCCTGTGGGTGGGCACCCAAAGCCAGGGCCTCGACTGCCTGGAGCCGGGCCGCACCGTGTTCCGCCACTACCGCCACAATTCCGCCAACCCCGCCAGCCTCTCCGACGATTTCGTGCGCTCCGTGTACCAGGACCCCGCTGGGCAGCTTTGGGTGGGCACCGAGGGCGGCCTCAACCGCCTCAGCGCCGCTACCGGCCGCTTCACCACCTTCCGCCACGACCCCGCCCGGGCCGCCAGCCTGCCCAACAACTTCGTGCGCGTGACGCTGCAGGATGGCCGGGGCCGCCTCTGGGTGGGCACCGGCGGCGGTGGCCTCAGTTGCCTTGACCCCGCCACCGGCCGCTTCCGCACCTTCCGGGCCGATGGCCGCAACCCCCGCAGCCTGAGCAGCAACTTCGTGCGCTGCCTGCAGCTCGATGAAAGCGGCACGCTGTGGGTCGGCACCGAAGGCGGCGGCTTCTGTCGCCTCGACGATGCCGAGCAGGGCAGCTTCACCACCTTCCGCGAAGCCAGCGGCCTGCCCAACGATGTGGTATACGGCATGCAGCACGACCGCCAGGGCCATCTTTGGCTGTCGACCAACAAGGGTATTGCCCGCTTCGACCCCAAAACCGGCCGGTTCTTCACGTTTGATGAGCGCGACGGTCTGCCGCAGGACGAGTTTAATGCCGGGGCCAGCCACCGCGGCGCCGATGGGCAGCTGTATTTTGGCGGGGCCAATGGGCTAGTGGCGTTTCTGCCGGCCGCTGTGCGCACCAACCCCGTGCCGCCGGCCGTGGTGCTCACGGAGCTGCGCAAATTCAACCGCCCGGTGGAACTGCCCGACACAGCCATCACGGAGCGGCGCGTGCTGCGCCTAGCCCCGCAAGACTACTTTTTCTCGCTGGAATTTGCGGCCCTCAATTTCCGCCAGCCTGATAAAAACCGCTACGTCTATCTGCTGGAAGGCTTCGACCAAGACTGGATTGAGGCCGGCCGCCGTCGCGAGGCCAACTACACCAACCTCGACCCCGGTACCTATACTTTCCGGGTGCGAGCCACCAACAACGACGGCGTCTGGAGCCCGCGTGGGGCCGCGCTGCGCATCATTGTTACGCCGCCCTGGTACCAGTCGTGGTGGTTTCGGATTGGGCTCGGCTGGCTGGCGTTTGCGCTGTTGTTTGTGGCGTACCGGCTGCGGGTGGGGCATCTGCTTTCGTTGGAACGGGTGCGCCACAGTATCGCCCGCGACTTGCACGACGACATGGGCTCCACGCTCAGCAGCATTTCCATTCTAAGCCAGATTGCGCGCAACCACCAGCACCAGCATCGCCCCGAGCAGGCCGCGGCCCTGCTGGAGCAAATCGGGGACTCGTCGCGCCGCATGCTCGACGCCATGGACGACATCGTGTGGGCCATCAACCCCGCCCACGACGGCCTCGATGACGTGACGGCCCGCATGCGCAGCTTCGCCTCGGAGGTGCTGGAGGCGCGCGGCATCGAATTCACGTTTCGGGCCGAGCCCTCGGTGCAGGGCCTGAAGCTGGATATGCGGGCCCGCCGCGAGTTTTTCCTGCTCTTCAAGGAAGCCATAAACAACCTGGCCAAGTACGCGCAGTGCCAGCATGCCGGCATTCGGTTAGCCTACCAGCAGGGCCTGCTGCACCTCACCGTGCAGGACGATGGCGTGGGCTTCGACCCCACCAGCCCCGCCCAGGGCAGCGGCAACGGCCTCACCAACATGCGCAGCCGCGCCGCCGCCCTGGCCGGCCACCTCACCATCGAAACCGCCCCCGGCAAAGGCACCACCCTCCACCTGAAAGTGCCTCTGAATGATTGATGTTGGGTGATGGGGTGATGAGGTGATGAAGCCAGAACGTCATTCCGAGCGGAGCGAGGAATCTCGCCAGTATAGTACTCACCAGCAAACTGGCTCACCAAAAAAACTCGTCTGGCTCCCCCTCTCCACGGGAGAGGGGGCCGGGGGGTGAGGCGAACGTCAGCACGCGAGATTCCTCGCTCCGCTCGGAATGACGACCTTTTGCTTTTCACCCTATCACCTGTCATCTCATCACCTCTTTTCACATCATCATGTAGGCGCATCTGGGGGCGGCAACGCGTATATTACCTGCACTCTCACCACCTGCCGGCTTTGCGCCATGGAAAACAGCATCCGCGTTCTGATTTACGAAGACAATGCTGACCTGCGCACCAGCCTGGGCCAATTGCTGGCCGGCTCGCCGGGCCTGACGCTGGCCGGCGCGCTCAGCAACTGCACCCAAGCTGAAGCCGACATGGAGCGCCTCCGCCCCGACGTAGTGCTCATGGACATCGACATGCCCGGCTGCACCGGTATCGAAGGCCTGCGCCGCATCAAGGCGGTGGCCCCGGTCATCAACGTGGTGATGCTGACGGTATTTGAGGAAAACGAGCGGGTGTTTGCTGCTATCTGCGCCGGCGCCGACGGCTATCTGCTCAAGAAAACTCCGCCGGCCCGCATCATCGATGCCATCAGCGAGGTGCGGGCCGGGGGGGCGCCCATGACGCCCGCCATTGCCCGGCAGGTGCTGCGCCTGTTCCCAAAAACGCCACCCCGCCCCGTCTCCGACGAGTCGCCGGCCAACCTCAGCGCCCGCGAGCAGGAAATTCTGGGGCTGCTGGTGGAAGGTTACAGCTACAAAATGATTGCCGCCGACCGCGGCATCAGCATCGATACCGTCCGCTCCCACATCAAGAAAATCTACGAGAAGCTGCACGTGCGCTCCATGACTGAGGCCGTTAGCAAAGCCTTGCGGCAGGGCCTGACCTGAAACCTGCCCCAACGGGCCGCTACATGATTATGCGATTGACAACGGCGGCAGAAAAGCGCAATTTCAACCCGACCAACAACCCCGGCCTCGGTGTTTCCACCACGGGCATTCGGGGCTGGTTGGGTGCCCAAATATCTGCCATTATGCCACATATGCGTCCGCAGCTACTTATTTGCCTGCTGGGTCTTTGGATCCGGCAGCGCCCGGCCCTTGCCTGACCCCGGCTTTGGCCTTGCACATACTACCGGCTGGCGCTGATGCCGCCCGGTGCGTTGCGGCCGATGCGGCCTGGCAGGTTCCCGTCGCCGACAGGTGCGCTACTTCCTGGCGCCCTGCCGACGGCGGCTCTGGAACACCGCAAAAATGGTGCATACGTGGTGGAAAAGCCTATATTCGGCATCCATCTACTGTGTTATCCGCCTTGTGTATGCGTCTGCTCCGCGACCTAAAGCTCGATGAGGTATTTGTGCTCGACATTGAGACCGTGCCCTGCGTAGGCTGCCACGACGACCTGCACGAGATGCTCAAGGAGCTTTGGGAGCACAAATGCCACGCCCTGCGCCGCGAGAAAGGCTGGATTTCGCACCACGACCACATTGCCCCGCTGCCCGACACCTTGCACGCTGCCACGCTGTTCGAGCAGGCCGGCATCTACGCCGAGTTTGGGCGGGTGGTGTGCATTTCGGTGGGCCGCTTCCGCTACACGCCCGAGGGGGAGCTGCGCTTCAGCGTGAAATCCTTCTATGGCCACGATGAGAAAGAGCTGCTCCGGGAGTTCAGCGACGTTATCAGCCACCGGCCGCATTTCCGGCTGTGCGGCCACAACGGCAAGGAGTTCGACTTTCCGTACCTGTCGCGGCGTATGCTCATCAACGGGCTGGCGCTGCCGCCCCACCTCGATACGGCCGGCAAAAAGCCCTGGGAAGTGCCTCACCTCGACACCATGGAACTCTGGAAGTTCGGCGACCGGAAGTCGTTTACATCGCTGAGTCTGCTGGCCGCCATGTTCGGGATTCCCACGCCCAAAGACGACATCCAGGGCAAAGACGTGGCCCGCGTGTATTACGAAGACAACGACCTGCCGCGCATTGCACGCTATTGCCAGAAGGACATCATCACCACGGCCCGCCTGCTGCTGCGCTTCCGCGGCGACGAACCCTTCCCGGATGAGGCCGTGCAGTACGCCGAAGAGCCCGCCACCGTACTGCGCCGCGTGTAGCGCTGTTGGCAGGTTTTGGCCTTGGTTTAAGCTGCTTATGAAAGCTGTTGGGGGAGAATAGTGCCCGGCTCTAACTGCTTTTATTGGGTATGGGATATTTTTCTTGTAAAATAAATTAAATAAATAATTGAAATATTATAATTAAAAAAATTACCTTTTGAGTGAAGTTGGCTTTAGTGAGTAAGAGGATATGGGAAATACACTGAATCAGACGGTTCTGGACGCTTTTACGGACCAGGTAACCGACGACTTGGCGAGCCGCAACCAAGTAGCGGGAGCCGCTATCCGCAACGGCCTCAGCCATACCGTACCGTTTTCGCTGTATACACTGCTCAACCGCGTGGAAGGCCCCTACGGCCCGGAAATGCTCTGGCAACTCAGCCGCGAGGCCCACGACGCCCACGTAACGGAGCACCTGCCTTCCCTCGACCAGACCGGGTGGCAGAAGCGGGGCGAAGACTTGCTGCACGACTTACTGGGGGAATCCTACTCCGGCATTTTGCAGGAGCAGGCCGACGCCACCAACCTAACCCCCGGCGTGGCGGCCCGACTATTGGGCTGCAGCACGGTGGCGGTGCTGGGCGTGGCCGGCGAGCATGCCCGCGAGCATCAACTCGACCCGGTGGCGCTGGCGCTGTGGCTGCGCCAGGAGAAAGATCCGCTTCGGCGGGCCCTGCTCTCGGTGCCGCAGTCGGTGCCGGCCGGCAGCCCGGACCGGGTGCCGGCTTTACTCCCCGAGCTGGCCCCCAACGCTTCTGTAGCGGCCTGGGCCACGGCTCCTGCTGCGCCGGTTGCTGAAACCTCTACCGCCCGCTGGCAGTGGGGGCTGCTGCTGTTGCTGGCGGTGTTGCTGGGCTATCTGTTCGGGCACGACCGGCTGGGCGCGCCCGCGGTGCCGCTGGCTACCGGGCTGGCGCCCGCCTCGCAGGCCCAGCCGGCCGGCCCAGCCAGTACGGAGCAGGCCGGCCGCTACGATGCCAGCAGCGGCAACTACATCTACGACACCGGCCAGCCCATCATCCTGCGTCTGGCCGACGGTACCACCCAGAAAATAGGCGCCAACTCCACCGAAAACCGCCTCTACACCTTCCTGGCTGACCCCGCCATAGAAGTAGATTCCGTGAACCGCACCAAAGGCTGGATCAACTTCGACCGGGTGTACTTCGAGCCCGGCTCCACCACGCTCACCGACGAGTCGTTTATGCAGCTGCGCAACGTGGCCAGCATCCTCAAAACCTTCCCGACGGCCGTGGTGAAGCTGGGCGGCTACACCGACAGCACCGGCAACCCGCTCAAAAACTTCCAGCTCAGCGAAACGCGCGCCCAGACGGCCATGCTGGCCATGGCCGGTATGGGCATCGATATGAACCGGATTCAGGCCAAAGGCTACGGCGGCAAGTATTTCATCACGCCCAACACTACGCCCGAAGGCCGCGCCCTCAACCGCCGCATCAGCATCCGCGTGATTAAGAAGTAGCGGCTGCTTCGTTGGGGCTACTTATTGGGCGAGGTGCGCTTAGCGGCTTCTGTTCGGGCCAGCTCCAGCGCCTTTTCCAGCACCGGGTCGCGCTGCTGCTGCAGGGCGGGCAGGGTGTTTTCTACCGCTACGTCGGGCTGCACGCCCACGTCTTCCAACGGCTGGCCGGCTGGCGTGGTATAGCGCTGGTGGGAGAGGGTCACGTCGAGGCCGTTGGGCAGGTGCACGCTGTACATGTCGGAGAGCATGCCCTTGGTGGCGGTGCCGATTTGCGTCACCTGCGGTAACGTGTTCAGGGCAATGGTCAGGTCCTCGGCGGCGCTGGCGGTCTGGTCGGAGGTGAGCAGGATGACCGGGCCGGCGAAGCGTGGGCCGGTGGCGGGTGTCATGTACACGGGCTGCGGCTCCGTGAAACGGTCGTAGCCGCCGGGCTGACGCAGGGCTTTGTAGCTGGTCAGCACCCGTTCAGTGGCGAAGTGGCCCGCCAGCTCCACGCCGCTGTGGCCGCCGCCGTCGTCACGAATGTCGAGCAGCAGCACCTGGCAGCCGCTCAGCTGCTTCAGCGCCTGCAAAAACAGCTTCTCCAGCTTCTGCTGATCCTTTTTCTCCTGAGCGTCGGTGCCGATGGCTCCGCTGATATCGGCGAAGTTGCGGGTGAGGTGCAAATAGCCGAGGTTGCCGCTGCGGCTGACGTAGAGCGGCTGCTTGCCCTTGAAATTGGGTCCCGTCCCTTTCAGGGGACCGAAACCGGCTGCCTGCAGTTGCTGCGTCGCCACCCGCCAGAACTCGGGCTGCACGGCCTTGAAGGTTTGCTTAAACGAGTTGCGGTGGCTTTCGCCCTTGAACAGGATGGTTTCGCCCTGGCTGATGGTAATGTGCCCATCATGCAGCGGGGCCACCATCCGGCCGAACACCTGCACCAGCGAATCTTGCGGCGTTTGGGCCGTGATGCGGGGGCGGTAGGCGCGGTAGGTGGCGTCCCAGTCAACCTGTTTGAGCGGGAAGAAGGCGTAATGGTCGCGGAAGGCCTGCCAGAACTGCTCAAAGCTCTGCTCCGGTAGGCTGGAAGCGGCTGCCGTCTGAGCAGGAGCAGCAAATGGGAATAGCAGGCAAAACAGAAAGCCAATACGTTTCATAGCACAGATAAGGGCAGATGCGGGCGCAAGTAAGTCAAGTTGCCGGTAACTGTTCGGTGCGCAGTGGAGTGTGAAAATGCTGTAGAGACGCAATATTTTGCGTCTCGTCGTTGAACGATGGGGAGTGCACTGACGCAACAACATCAGCAATGACGAGGCGCAAAATATTGCGTCTCTACATCTCACGATGAAATATTCACCCGCATTGCGGCAGAGGTCGGCAACAAAAAAGCGTCTCCGCCGAAGAGGCAGAGACGCTTTTGCAGCTTGTGGAAGCGTGGTGGCTTACAGCGCGCCGGCTACCAGACCGGGCAGCACGCCCAGCAGCACCGTGAGGGCGGCCAGCAGTAGCAGCGCGCCGGCCTGGAAGGTCGTCACGGGCACCGCCTCAGCCGTTTCGGCGTCGGTATCGCGCATGTACATGCTGATGATGGGTCGCAGGTAGTAGTAGATGCTCACCATCGACATCACCACGGCAAATACCACGAGGCCGATGTAGCCATTTTCCACGGCCGCCGAGAACACGAAGAACTTGCCAAAGAAGCCGCCCGTGAGCGGAATGCCGGCCAGGCTCAGCATGGACACCGTGAGCGAGAAGGCCAGCAGCGGGTTGGTTTTCGCCAGCCCGTTGAGGCCGTCGTAGTCCTCGCGCTGGCGGGCATCGGCCACCAGTTTCACTACCCCAAAGGCAGCGACGGTGGCTACCGAGTAGGCCAGCGAATAGAACAGAATACCGTTGGCGGAAGCACCTTCCAGCTGGCCGTTGTAGGCTACCAGCGCAATCAGCAGGTAGCCGGCGTGGGAGATGCTGGAGTAGGCCAGCATCCGCTTGATGCTGGTCTGGGCCACGGCGCCCACGTTGCCGATGAGCAGCGTGAGCACGCACATGGCCGTCAGGGTGGGCAGCCAGATGCCCTGGGCGTTGGCGGCCGGGAAGGCCTGCACCAGCAGCTTCAGGAAGGCGGCGAAACCGGCCGTTTTCACCACCGTGCTCATGAAGGCAGCGAAGAACGTAGGCGTGCCCTCGTACACGTCGGGCGTCCAGAAGTGGAACGGCGCGGCCGACACCTTGAAGCCCATACCGATGAACATCAGCAGCATGCCAATGTAGAGCATCGGCTTCAGTGACTCAAAACCGGGAGCCGGGTTCTGCACCGCGAAGCTGATTTCGCTGAGTACGAACGTGCCGGTGGCACCGTACACCAGCGCCATGCCGAAGAGCAGGATGCCGGTGAAGAACGCACCCATCAGGAAGTACTTGAGGGCGGCTTCGTTGGAGCGCAGGTTGCGCTTATCGGAGCCGGCCAGTACGTACATGGCCACGCTCAGGATTTCGATGCCCAGAAACAGCATCAGCAGGTGGTTGTAGCTCACCAGCATAATGGCGCCCACCAGCGAAAACAGCAGCAGCGAGTAGTATTCGGCCAGGTTGGCCTCGCCGTCGAGCACGTATTTCTGGGAGAAGGGCACCAGCACCAACGCCGTGAGGAGCACGATGCCGGTGAAGGCCACCGAGAAGTTGTCGATGGTGAGCATGCCGTTGAAAAACGGTTGCGCACCCTCGTTCCAGTCGATGAAGTTCACGGTCAGCACCAGCCCCAGGATGAGCATCATCACGGGCAGCAGCAGCCGGTTGGAGCGGCGGAAACCCAGGAACAGGTTGCCGAGGCCCAGAACGGAAAGGAGAATGATGGAATTCATATGGTCGGCTGGAGTTCCCAGGGCAAAAGCCCTGGACTATGGAGCGTGTACAAATGCGGCCCGAATAGCCAGAATAAGAAGCAGAATCACTACGTAGCCCAGGGCTTCAGCCTTGGAACGCGGGATGAGTGCTACCGTTTTACTACCTCGTTCAGAATGTTCAGCACGCTGCCTTCCGACAGGTGCAGGAACGTGTTGGGGAACAGGCCAATCCAGAACACCAGCACGATGAGCGGCACCAGCAGGGCCAGCTCCGAGCCGGTGAGGTCGGTGAAGGTTTCAGTGAACGAGGAATCGGGGCCGAGCATCACGCGCTGGAACATGCGCAGCAAGTACACCGCGCCCAGAATGATGGTCACTCCGGCCACGGCGCCCATCCAGGCGTTGAACTGGTACACGCCGGCCAGCAGCAGGAACTCGCCTACGAAGCCGTTGGTGAGCGGCAGCGCCACCGTGCCCAGCAGCAGCACCAGGAAGCACACCGTCAGGACGGGCGCTTTGCGGGTGAGGCCGCCCAGGTCGGCAATGTTGCGGGTGCCGGTGCGGCGCTCAATGGCGTCGGCAATGAAGAACATGCCCACCACGTTCACGCCGTGAGCCAGCATCTGAATGGCGGCGCCCTGCAGACCCATTTGGGTCAGCGAGAACACGCCGGCAATCATCAAGCCCACGTGGGAGAGGGAGGAATAAGCAATCAAGCGCTTCACATCCTGCTGGCGGATGGCAATGATGGCCCCGTAGATGATGCCGATGATGGCCAGAATCAGGATCAGGTTCTGCCAGTAATCCACGCCCATCGGCACTACGGGTAGCAGCCAGCGCATGCAGCCGTAGATACCCATTTTCAGCATGATGCCCGAGAGCAGCATGGTGGCCGGGGCCGGGGCCTCGGTGTAGGTATCGGGCTGCCAGGTGTGGAAGGGGAAGATGGGCATCTTCACGGCGAAGGCCGCGAAAATCAGCCAGAACAGCCATACCTGCGTTTCGGCGGGCAGGTTGAGGGCGTAGAACGAGGCCAGCGCCGAGTTGTGGGCCGACAGGCCGTCGGCGGCGGGGCCGGTCTGGAAGTAGAGGTACACGAAGCCGGCCAGCATGAACAGCGAGCCGATGATGGTGTACAGGAAAAACTTGAAGGTAACGCGGGCCCGGTTCACGCCGCCCCACACGCCAGCCAGGAAGTAAATTGGAATCAGGGCCACTTCCCACATGAAGTAGAACAGGAAGGCATCCTGGGCCGTGAACACACCAATCAGGCCGGTTTGCATGAACAGCACCAGCGCGTAAAACACCGACTCGTTCTCGAAGTTGCGGCGGAAGGCGCTCAGCAGAATCACGGGCACCAGCACGGCCGTCAGCAGCACCAGCAGCAAACTCAGCCCGTCCATACCCACCGCGAAGTGAATGCCAGCCGAGGGTATCCAGTTCAGGTCGAAGCTGAATTGGCCGGTGTTGTTGGTGTTGAACGTGAAGGCCGCGTAGGCCGCCAGCGCAAATTCAACCAGGGCCGCGCCCAGCGCCGGAACCCGGGCCGCACGGCCTTTGAAGAAGTGCAGCAGCAGGGCGGCCGCCACGGGCCAGAGTAGAAGAAGGACAGTCAGCATGCGTTATCTGGATGCGGATGAAGCCGGTGAAAAAGTCCGGTCCGGCCGTCAGTAGAATTAGAATTTCCCGAAGTTCAGCGCCATGACCAGCACGATGCCCACCACCATCAGGATGAGGTAGGTTTCCACGGAGCCGGTTTGCACGTAGCGCAGGAGCTGGCCCCCGCCCATGGTGATGCGGCCGAAGCCGTTCACGATGGGGTCGATGATGCCGTTTTCCACGTAGCGGAACAGGCCGCGCGAGAGCCACATGATGGGGCGCACAATCAGGGCGTTGTACAGCTCGTCGATGTAGTACTTGTGATAGATCAGGTTTTCGAGGAAGCCGCGCGACTCGCCGTCTTCCACCGGGCGCACCCCGCGGCTCACGTACTGCACGTAGGCTACGATGATGCCCAGCACACCTGCGCCTACCGAGAGGCCGATGAGCATGAGTTCGGTAGCGTGGTCCACCTCGGCACCGAAAGCGGCCGGGTTGAGGCGCTGCGAGTAAGTGAACAGTGGCGCGAGGTAGTTGGAGAGGTAGGCGTTGTCTTCACCCAGGAAGAAGGGCGCGTTCATGAAACCACCCACGGCGGCCAGAATAGCCAGCACGACAAGCGGCAGCGTCATGGAGGCCGGCGACTCGTGCAGGTGGTGCTTCTGTTCCTCGGTGCCGCGGAACTCGCCGAAGAAGGTGAGGAACAGCAGACGGAACATATAGAAGGCCGTCAGGAAGGCCGTGAACAGGCCCACGGCGTACAGCACTTTGCTGTGCTCGAAGGCGTGCAGCAGGATTTCATCTTTGGAGAAGAAGCCAGCGAAAGGCGGGATGCCGGCAATGGCCAGGCAGCCTACGAAGAAGGTGATGAACGTAATCGGCAGGGCTTTGCGCAGGCCACCCATGCGGCGCATGTCCTGCTCGTTGCTCATGGCGTGAATCACGGAGCCCGCGCCCAGGAACATCAGCGCCTTGAAGAAAGCGTGCGTCAGTACGTGGAACAGGGAGGTGCTGTAGCCCATCACGCCCAAGGCCAGGAACATGTAGCCCAGCTGCGAAACGGTGGAGTAAGCCAGCACCTTCTTGATGTCGTTCTGAGCCAGACCGATGGTGGCGGCAAACAGGGCGGTAGCCGCGCCGATGATGGCAATAACTTCGAGGGTATCGGGGGCCAGCGTGAACAGCACGTTGGCGCGCAGAATCATGTAGATACCGGCCGTTACCATGGTCGCGGCGTGAATCAGGGCCGAAACGGGGGTGGGGCCGGCCATGGCGTCGGGCAGCCAGGTGTAGAGCGGCAGCTGCGCCGATTTACCGGCAGCACCCACGAACAGCAGCAGCGTAATAGCCGTTACCACGCCCGCGCCAATCTGCATGGTGCTGGCTTTCTGGAACACCTCGGCGTACTGCACCGAGTCGAAGGTCAGGTAAATCAGGAAGATGCCGAGCAGAAAGCCCAGGTCACCGACGCGGTTGATGATGAAGGCTTTCTTGGCGGCGTTGTTGTAGGCGGTGTTCTTGTTCCAGAAGCCGATGAGCAGGTAGGAGCACAGCCCCACGCCTTCCCAGCCGATGAACAGAATCACGAAGTTGGCGCCCAGCACCAGCACCAGCATGCTGAACACGAACAGGTTCAGGAAGCTGAAAAACTTGCCCACGTTTTCGTCGTGGTGCATGTAGCCGATGCTGTACACGTGAATCAGGAAGCCCACGCCCGTCACGAGCAGCAGCATAATCAAACTGAGCTGGTCGATCTGGTAGCTGAAGGGAATCTGCATCGAGCCGACCGAAATCCAGTCGAACAGCGTGACGGTGTACTGGTACTGGAAGTTCAGGAACAGGAACACCGAAATGGCGAACGAGCCCAGCACCGCCAAGCTGCTGATGGCGCCGGCCACCGTGCCCGAAAGCTTGCGGTTGAGCAGCCCGTTGATCAGAAAGCCCAAAAACGGCAGCAGCGGAATAAGCACGTACAGAAACGTGGAGTAGGGCGCGCCGGCAGCGGGGATTACAGTTTCTTGCATAAGTCAGGGATGCAGAAGCACAGGTGTCATCCTGAGCGGAGCGAAGGACCTTTTTACCCCGGAACGAGTCGTGCTTGCGCGTTTCGTTCTGCTGGTGTAAGGTCCTTCGCGCCGCTCAGGATGACATGGCAAATCAGAACTTCAGGCGGTTGAGCAGAGTGACGTCGGTATTCTGCAGGTTGCGGTAGATCATCACAATAATGGCCAGCCCGACCGCCACTTCGGCGGCAGCCACGGCCATGATGAAGAACACGAAAACCTGGCCGTTGGGGTCGGCGCGGTAGGCCGAGAAGGCGGTCAGCAGGATGTTCACGGCATTGAGCATCAGCTCGACGCACATGAAGATGATGATGGCGTTACGCCGGGTAAGTACGCCCAGCACGCCGATGCTGAACAGCGCGGCGGCGAAGAAAACGTAGTACTGAAGAGGAACCGTTTGGATAACCTGCGGTATGTTCTGGTCCATGCGGTAGCGTTGGCGGCGGAACGAATCCCCATCGGCCGGGGCACGGCGGGGCAATTAGGTGGCAAAGGTATCCTGAAAATTGGAAAACGCCACCCTTTAAATTGGCCTGATTTGGGCGTTTTCGGGGCGAAGATTCGCCACCGTAGCAGTCGGTGACGATGTGGTGGCGCCTTTTTCGCGGCAGATATAGCCGCTCCCGCAGGCAAACCGTACTTTAGCACTTCCGCCACCGCAACTTATTGCCTCATGAGCATCACCATTGGCAGCTTAGCCGAGCTGCAACAGTACGAGGGCCAGGACCTCGGCATCACGCCCTGGCACGTCATCACGCAGGAGCAAATTAACCAGTTCGCCGCCGCCACCCTCGATTTCCAGTGGATCCACACCGACCCCGAGCGCGCCGCCGCCGAGTCGCCGTTCGGCGGGACCATTGCCCACGGCTACCTCACGCTGTCGTTGCTGCCCTACTTCTGGAACCAGCTGGTGCAGGTGGAAAACCTGAAGATGCAGGTGAATTACGAAATCAGTGAGTTCCGTTTCAACCAAGCTGTGCTGGTGAATACGCCCGTGCGCCTTCACGCCAAGCTGCTGGCCGTGAAGGATTTGCGCGGCATCGCCAAAGCCAATATCGGCGTGACGATGGAAATCGAAGGCCAGAAGAAGCCTGCCTACACCGGCGTTATTACGTTTTTGTACCACTTTTTGTAAGCAACAGCAACCGCCTGTCATCCTGAGCTTGCGAAGGACCTTATTACGTTGGAACGAGTCGTTGAAACGATTATCGGGCTGGCGTGGTAAGGTCTTTCGCTTCGCTCAGGATGACAGGCGTATTGTCTGCTTCGATAAAATTTCCGCTCCCCGATAAAGTATCTTCCGGCCATCCACGTCTGTGTCAGCAGAATGGAACCCCTAGCTCTACCACTCGACGCTGCACGCATGACGGCCGGCCACCAGGACCTGCAGATACAGGAAGCCGTGCGCACCCAACGGAAGCGTCTGCTGGCGTTTATCCGCCGCCGCATTCCCAACGAGGCCGAGGCCGAAGACGTGCTGCAGGACGTATTCGCCGAGCTGGTGGAAAGCTACCGGCTGATGAAGCCCGTGGAGCAGGCCGCCGCCTGGCTGTTTCGGGTGGCCCGCAACAAAATTACCGACCTCTACCGCCGTAAAAAGCCAGTTTCGCTGGAAAACGAAATGGCTGCCTTTGCCGCCGATGGCGACGAAAACACGCTGCTGCTGGCCGACATCCTGCCCGCCGTAGACGACGCACCCGAGAACCGCCTGCTACGCGAAACCCTCATGGAAGCCCTCAGCGACGCGCTGGCCGAGCTGCCCGCCGCCCAGCGCCAAGTGTTCATCTGGCACGAGCTGGAAGACAAAACCTTCCGCGAAATGGAGGAGGAAACCGGCGTGCCGCTCAAAACCCTGATTTCGCGCAAGCACTACGCCGTGCAGCACCTGCGCAAACGCCTCCGCACGCTCTACACGGAGCTGTTTACGGATTAACCAGACCGTCATGCTGAGCTTGCCGAAGCATCTCGCGTGCTGACGTTGCCATACCATTTAGACATCAGCACGCGAGATGCTTCGGCAAGCTCAGCATGACGGTCTTTTAACACCCAATTCCCATGAACCGCTCCTTCCGCCTGTTACACGCCCTTAAAATACTGCTGCTGATTACGCTGTTCCTGGCCGTGGCTGGCTACGTGACCATGCGCCTCTGGAACTGGCTGCTGCCCGACCTGTTCAACCTGCCGGCCATCAGCATCTGGCAGGCGCTGGGGCTGCTGGTGCTTTCGCGCATCCTGTTAGGGGGCTGGGGCGGCCGCGGCCACCGCGCCGGCTGGGCCCGCAAGCGCCACCAGTGGAAGCAGAAGATGGAAACCCGCTTGGAATGCCTCACGCCCGAGGAAAAGGAGAAATTCCGCCAGAAAATGGAAGGTGCCTGCACCGGCCCCGCCTGGATGCGCCGCCGCAGCGCGGAAGCGGAATAGGAAGTTCTGGACAAGTAGCATAAAGCAACAGCGGCACCTGAGGAATCAGGTGCCGCTGTTGCTTTATGGGGAAATCAGACAGCTGCGTTTTGGGTTGAGGTAATCCAATTCCTGCTGCTCGAAGAGTTGTTCCAGTGCTTCTGCGCCGTGCTGAATCTTATAGTCTCTCTCCGCTTCAGTTATCGGGATTAGCCAGTAGCAATGAGTGGTAACGCTGGCAAAATCAAATAGCTCCAATGCTTCGCCGTGCAGGTAGGGTAGCGAAATAAAGGCGTAGTCACAGCAGGAATCAGCCAACCACGGCCGACCGATATTTACGGTATGGTTGAGGTCGAGTGGTGCGTCGTTGCGGTGAAAGGAGGCGCATGAGAGCAGTAGTTCTGCGAGCGACTCATCCTGTCGCGGGGATAGTACGAACAACTCAATACGGCTTTCGGATAGTCTGTCTAACGACATGCCGACTGTACAATACGTCCATGTTGACTTACCTCCGGATGGAGCAAATTCCAGCACGTAGAAATAAGGGTGCAGCTTCTCAACAGGCCCTGCTCGCCAGACAATTTTCCGGCCTGGTTTTCCAAAGTAAGCCTCGTAATGCAGCTTACAGGCTACGGTAAATTCGGCTAGGTCATTAAAATCCATCTGATCAACATAAAAAAGCGCGGCGACTGATGCATCAGCCGCCGCGCTTGGTCTCCACTGAAGCCAGCAGATAAGGCTAGAAATTCCGCTCGCCTACTTCGCGCTTGCCGAGCATTACGGCACCTACCATGGCTATCAGGAACAACACGGAGGCCAGCTCGAAGGGCAGCAGGTAATCGGTGTAGAGCTTCATGCCTAACTGGTCTACCATACCGATTTGGGAGTTGAAAGCGGTACCGGCTGGCACGCCAGTGGGCGTTACGTCTTTCAGGGCGGCTACGAGGATAAGTAGGAGGGAGCCGCCGGCTACGGCTGCGGCAATCTTGGCCAGAGCCGGCTTGTGCGGCTCCGTGTCCACGTTCAGGTTCAGGAACATAATCACGAACAGGAACAGCACCATGATGGCACCGGCGTACACGATGATGTTCACGGCCGCCAGAAACTGCGCGTTCAGCAGCAGGTAGTGCCCCGACAGCGAGAAGAACGTCAGAATCAGGAACAGCACGCTATGCACGGGGTTCTTGGCGAACACCACGCCCAGCGCGCTCAGCAGCGCCACGAAAGTCAGAAAGAGGAAGATTGGAGACATGGAGTGAGTTGTCGGATGATAGTTGTCAGTTGTCAGTTTGAAGCACGGTAGTCAGTTGTATGGCGCAAGAGCCCTAACAGCTGACTACCAGCAACTAACAACTACGCCTGCTGCAGCTTGCCACGCAACGTGGTGGCCTGGTCCGGGGTGAGCTGGATGCCGCGCACGGAACGCTCATCCGGCGACACGGCCTCTACCAGGCGGTCCTTGCCGTAGATGAACTCGTCTCGCTCGTAGCGCGGTGGGGCCATCTTGTCGGGCTGGAGGTACACGGCGGCTTTGGGGCAGGCTTCCTCGCAGAGGCCGCAGAAGATGCACCGCAGCATGTTGATTTCGTAGCTGATGGCGTACTTCTCCTCGCGGTAGAGGCCTTCCTCGCCCTTTTTCCGCTCGCCGGCCACCATCGTAATGGCTTCGGCGGGGCAGGCTACGGCGCAGAGGCCGCAGGCCGTGCACCGCTCCCGGCCCTGCTCATCGCGCTTGAGCACGTGCAGGCCGCGGAACGTATTGGAGAAGGGCCGTACTTCCTCGGGGTAGCGCACGGTGGCCTTCTTCATAAAGAAGTGGCGCATCGTAATGCTCAAACCCTGGAAGATGGCCGGCAGGTACGCCCGCTCGGCCAGCGTCATCGGCTTCTTTTCTAATACCTTGGCTCGGTTGGTGAGTTGCATATTATGGTTCCTTTTGTCATCCTGAGCGGAGCGAAGGACCTTATCACGCTTGAACAACTCGTTTCAACGTAATAAGGTCCTTCGCTCCACTCAGGATGACAAAGTAAGTGAAGTTGTTACTTAAATCACGCCGGCCAGGATGAGGCCACCGGTGAGGACGATGTTGAAAACGGCCAGCGGGATGAGGATGGTCCAGCCCAAGCGCATCAGTTGGTCGTAGCGGAAGCGCGGGAGAGTCCAGCGAATCCACATGAAGAAGAAGATGAAGGCGAAGATCTTCAGGAACAGGCCTACGGTGCCCAGCAGCGTAATCAGGTTCTGGGCCGAAGCCAGCTCCCAGCCCTGGTTGCTTACAAACCAGTCGCGCAGCTCGTACTGGAAGGGGAAGTTGAAGCCGCCGAAGTACAGCACGCTCATCACGGCCGATACCACGAAAATGTTTACGTACTCCGAGAACAGGTACAGGCCCAGCTTCATCGACGAATACTCGGTATGGTAGCCGCCCACCAGCTCAGTTTCGCACTCGGGCAGGTCGAATGGCGTGCGGTTGGTTTCGGCGAAGGCGCAGACCAAGAAGATGATGAAGCCCAGTGGCTGTTTCACGATGTTCCAGGCGTGCCACTCGCCGGCTACCGATTGCTGCAGGGTGATTTCGCGCAAACTCAGGGTGCCCGAAATCATCAGCACGGCAATCAGGGCCATGCCCATGGCCAGCTCGTAGCTGATGTTCTGCGAAGCGGCGCGGATGGCGCCCAGCAACGAGAACTTGTTGTTGGAAGCCCAACCGCCAATCATCACGCCATACACGCCCAGCGACACCACGCCGAACACCCACAGCATGCCGATGTTCACCTCAATGCCTTGCAGGAAGAACAGGTTGTTGCCGAAGTTCATGATGTTGCCGAACGGAATTACCGCCGACGACATCAGGGCCGTAATCATGGCCAGGCAGGGGCCGAACACGAACAGTGCCTTGTTGGCACCGCCGGGGAAGAATTCTTCCTTCGTGAACATCTTCACAGCATCGGCCAGCGGCTGCGCCAGGCCGTAGGGGCCGGCGCGGTCAGGGCCCACACGGTCCTGCAGAAATGCGGCAATTACGCGTTCCGCGTAGGTGCAATACGTCGCAATCAGCAGCGAAAGCGCGAATACGACGAAGATGACAATGGATTGCCAGCCTAGTGCGGGTAGTTCAATCATTGGAGAAGTGAAGAGCTATAGAAAATGCTGTCATCCTGAGCGGAGCGAAGGACCTTATCACGTTAGCACGAGGCGTAACAACGATGGTCGTTCTAGCGTGATAAGGTCCTTCGCTCCGCTCAGGAAGACAGGACCTCGTAAAACTAGTTACCTAATTTCAGCGGCGGATTCTTTTCCAGGTCGCGCTGGGTGCTGGCGGGCAGGTCGGCTACTACCGATTGGTTGAGGACCGGCAGCTCGTAGTGGTTGGCCGAAATTACCGATGACCGGTCGATGTGGGCCGGGCCTTCGATGGTCCAGTCGGCGGTTTCCTTCTTCTCGAAGCGGCACTCGTTGCAGATCCACTCCTTCACCTCGCCGTACTGGTCCTTGCGGGCCGTGGTGCGCAGCACGTCGTTGCCTTTGTACCAGAGCACCACGTTGCCGGAGCACTTGGGACAGTCGCGGTGGGCATTCACGGGTTTCGTGAACCACACGCGCGACTTGAAGCGGAACGTCTTATCAGTGAGGGCGCCTACCGGGCACACGTCGATGACGTTGCCGGAGAAGTCGTCGTCGATGATGTTCTCGATGTAGGTGCCGATTTCGGCGGCGTCGCCACGGCCCAGTACGCCGTGGTTCCGGTCTCCCTTAACAATCTGGTCGGCGGTGTACACGCAGCGGTAGCAAAGGATGCAGCGCGTCATGTGCAGCTGAATCAGCGGCCCGATGTCGATTTTCTCGAAGGTGCGGCGCTCTTCCTGGTAGCGGGTGGTGCTCACGCCGTGCTCGAAGGCGAAGTTCTGCAGGTCACACTCGCCGGCCTGGTCGCACACGGGGCAGTCCAGCGGGTGGTTGATGAGCAGCATCTCCACGATGCCCTTGCGCACGTCCAGCACCTGCGGGTTAGTGGTGTTTTCCACCACCATCCCATCCTGCACCGGCGTCACGCACGAGGCCACCAGTTTGGGCATGGGGCGCGGGTCTTTGGCCGAGCCGGCCGCCACGCGAACGAGGCAGGCGCGGCACTTGCCACCCGAGCCTTTCAGCGGGGTGTAGTAGCACATGGCCGGGGGCACAATGCTGCCGCCAATCTGGCGGGCCGCATTCAGGATGGTGGTTCCGTCCGGAACTTCCACCTCGATGCCGTCGAAAGTAATTTTAGCCATTGGTCAGTTTTGTCATCCTGAGCGGAGCGAAGGACCTTATCACGTCCGCGCCCCGGTATGTACTAATCCTGAAGAACGCAGCGGTGATAAGATGCTTCGTTCCTCAGCATGACGTTCTAGAGTTACGCCAGCACGGCCTCAGCCCGGTACACCGCGCCGGGTTGGGCGGCTTCCTTGGCGTGGGTCACGTGCCATTCAAACTCGTGGCGGAAGTGGCGCACGGCGGCGGCTACGGGCCAGGCGGCGGCTTCACCGAGGGGGCAGATGGTGTTGCCCTCGATTTGCTTGGCCACGCTCACCAGCAGGTCGATGTCCTCCATGTGGCCGTGGCCGTGCTCGAGGCGGTGCAGCACCTTCTCCATCCAGCCCGTTCCCTCGCGGCAGGGCGAGCATTGCCCGCACGACTCGTGGTGGTAGAAGCGGCTGAAGTTCCAGGTGTTGCGCACGATGCAGGTCGTCTCGTCCATGGCAATGAAGCCCCCCGAGCCCAGCATGGTCCCCGTCACGAAGCCCCCGTCGCTGAGCGATTCGTAGGTCATCAGGCGGTTTTCGCCGGCGGCGGTTTTCAGGATCAGCTCTTTGGGCAGAATCGGAACGGACGAACCACCGGCTACTACCGCCTTCAGGTCTCGGCCTTTCCAGATGCCGCCGCAGTATTCATCGGAGTAGATGAATTCCTCAACGGGCAGACCCAGTTCAATTTCGTAGATGCCGGGCTTGTTGAGGTGGCCGCAGGCCGAAATCAGCTTGGTGCCGGTGCTCCGGCCCACCCCGATTTTGGCGTACTCGTCGCCGCCCTCGTTCACAATCACCGGCACGGCGGCAATGGATTCCACGTTGTTCACCACCGTGGGGCGGGCGTAGAGGCCCTGCACAGCCGGGAATGGCGGCTTGTTGCGCGGGTTGCCGCGCTTGCCCTCCAATGATTCCAGCAGGGCGGTTTCTTCGCCGCAGATGTAGGCGCCGCCGCCGGGATGCACGAACAGGTCCAGGTCGTAGCCCGAGCCCAGGATGTTCTTGCCCAGGAAACCGGCCGCGTAGGCCTCAGCAATGGCTTTTTCCAGGATGCGCAGCACGTACAACAACTCGCCGCGGATGTAGATGTACGAGGTGTTGGCGCCCAGCGCGTACGAACCCGTAATCATGCCCTCGATGAGCAGGTGGGGCAGCTTCGACATAAGCTGGCGGTCCTTGAAGGTGCCCGGCTCCGATTCGTCGGCGTTGCAGACGAGGTAGCGCGGCACGCCCTCCGGCTTGGCCAGGAAGCTCCACTTCATACCCGTGGGGAAGCCAGCGCCGCCGCGGCCCCGCAGGCCCGACTTCTTCACTTCTTCCACCACCTCATCGGGCGTCATCGTTTTCAGGGCTTTCTCCACCGAGCGGTAGCCGCCATGTTTGCGGTACACCTCCAGGGTGTCGATGCCTTCAACGTTAATATGTTCGGTCAGCAGTTTGCGTCCCATAGGTTCAGAGCTGAAAGACGTTAGTTGTTGGCTACTGCGTTCGGGAGGCCGGTTTCTTCCCACGGCAGGGCCGGGCGGTGCACTTGGTTGCGCAGCTCCGTGAGCATGGCATCCACGGCTTCCGGGGTATCAAGCTGCTCGTAGTACTGCTCGCGCACCTGCACGATGGGGGCGAAGCCGCAGGCGGCCAGGCACTCCACTTCCTTGAGCGTGAACAGGCCGTCTTCGGAGGCCGGGCCGCCTACTTTGGCACCCGTGATGCGCTCCAGCTGGGCCGTCAGCTCGTCGGAGCCGCGCAGCATGCAGGGGCCCGTGCGGCAGATTTCCAGCACGTGCTTTCCCACCGGCTTGAGGTTGAACATGGTGTAGAACGACGACACCTCGTACACTTCAATTGGCTTCACGCCCAGCACTTCGGCCACCAGATCCTGCACTTCGGGGCTTACCCAGCCGCCAAATTCGGCCTGGGCAATGTGCAGCACCGGCAGCATGGCCGATTTGCGGCGCTCCTCCGGGTATTGCTTGCAGATGCGCGCAATTTCAGCCTGAGCGGCTTCGGAGAATTGCGGCTTGGTAGCAGTCGATTCCATATCAGTTGTATTCAGCAAAAAACTACGCGTCGAGCTCCCCGGCAATGACGTTCATCGACGACAGGGTCACGATGGCGTCAGAGAGGGTCTGGCCCACCACCATTTCGGTGTAGGCCTGGTAGTAGATAAAGCAGGGCCGGCGGAAGTGCAGGCGGTAAGGCGTGCGGCCGCCGTCGGAAACCAGGTAGAAGCCCAACTCGCCGTTGCCGCCTTCCACCGAGTGGTAGACCTCGCCCACGGGGGCATCAATCTCGCCCATCACAATCTTGAAGTGATAAATGAGGGCCTCCATGTTCTGGTACACGGCCTGCTTGGGCGGCAGGTAGAAGTGCGGCGCATCGGCGTGGTAAGGGCCCTGGGGTAGGTTTTCCAGGGCCTGCTCGATGATGCGCAGGCTCTGCCAGATTTCCTCGTTGCGCACCATGAACCGGTCGTAGGTGTCGCCCTTTGTACCCACCGGAATTTCGAAATCGAAATCCTGGTAGCTGGAGTAAGGGTTCATCACCCGCACGTCGTAATCGACGCCGGCGGCGCGCAGGTTGGGGCCGGTGAAGCCGTAGTTGAGGGCGCGTTCGGCCGAAATAGCCCCCACGTCCACAATCCGGTCCATGAAGATGCGGTTGCGGTTGAACATGGCCTCAAACTCGCGCATCACGGCCGGGAAGGTCTTCAGCCAGGCGCGCAGCTTGGCAATGGCCACGTCGGAGAAGTCGCGCTCCATGCCGCCCACGCGGCCCATGTTGGTGGTCAGGCGGGCGCCGCTTACTTCCTCGTAAATCTCGTACACCTTCTCCCGCTCATCCATGAGGTAGAGGAAGCCGGTGAAAGCGCCCGTATCCACGCCCAGAATGCCGTTGCAGATCAGGTGGTCGGTGATGCGGGCCAGCTCCATCAGGATAACCCGGATGTACTGGGCGCGCTTGGGTACTTCCACGCCCAGCAGCTTCTCCACCGTCATGTGCCAGCCCATGTTGTTGATGGGCGACGAACAGTAGTTCATCCGGTCCGTCAGGGGCGTAATCTGGTAGAAGGGCCGACGCTCGGCAATCTTCTCGAAGGCGCGGTGGATGTAGCCGATGGTGGGCACGCCGGAAATAATCCGCTCCCCGTCCATCTGCAGAATATTCTGGAAGATGCCGTGGGTAGCGGGGTGCGTGGGGCCCAGGTTCAGCGTGGTGAGCTCCTGGTTGAAGTCGTTCACGGTCGGGGCCAGCGGATTAATCCGCGACTCTTGCTCCCGGGCCGATTCAATGATTTTATGGGTGCCTTCCAGCGTGTCGTTTACTGCCATGTTATTACTGTCATCCTGAGCGCAGCGAAGGACCTTATCACGTCCGCGCTACTTGGGTTTCTAACTCTGGCGAAGGCACCCGTGATAAGATGCTTCCTTCGTCAGCATGACAACTTTTTATCGTCCGAAGAACAGGTCGGTTTTGTCTTCGCGGGTGCCGTCTTCCAGGGCGTACTCTTTGCGCATCGGGTGGTAGTCCATGTCTTCCACATTCAGAATGCGGATGAGGTTGGGGTGACCGGGGAAGATAATGCCGTAGAAGTCGAAGGCCTCACGCTCCATCCAGTTCGCGGCGGAGTAGAGGTCGGTCAGGGTCGGGGCAACCGGATCAGCAATCGGGAAGAAGATCTTCAGACGCAACCGGATGTTGCGGGTGAGGCTGTGCAGATGGTACACCATGCCCAGCTCTTGGTCCTTCTTCTCGGGGAAGTGCATGCCGCACATCGTGGTCAGGAAGTTGAGCTGGAGCTCCTCGTCCTTCTGCAAACCCTCTATGATGCCGTGAATCTGCTCCCGGGTGGTGGTAGCGGTCAGCAGGCCGTAGGGCTGCTCCACATCAGTGAAGGCAGCCTCGCCGAATAGGCGGTGCAGCAAAGCCAGCAACTGCGCGTTTTGCTGCGCGGCCGGGTCCTGGGCGGCAGCTTGTTCCTGAGCCGGGATGGATTCGTTCTGGTCAGCCATTTCTGAGTACTTAGTATTGAGTATTTGGTATTGAGTATTGAGATGCCGACGATGAAAAGTCTACCTACTCAATACCCAATACTCACTACTTACTTGATGTTGTACGACGCCAGCAGGGCCTGATACTCGGGCGAGTTGCGGCGGCGGAAGGATTCGTTTTTGGCCAGGTCCTGGATGCGCATCAGGCCGTCGAGCACCTGCTCGGGGCGGGGCGGGCAGCCGGGCACGTACACGTCTACCGGGATAATTCGGTCAATACCTTGGAGCACGGAGTAGGTATCAAAAATGCCGCCCGAGGAGGCGCAGGCGCCCATCGCCAGCACCCAGCGGGGCTCGGCCATCTGCTCGTACACCTGCTTCACGATCGGGGCCATCTTCTTAGCAATGGTACCCATCACCATCAGCAGGTCGGCCTGCCGGGGCGAGAAAGAGGGGCGCTCCGAGCCGAAGCGGGAAATATCGTAGCGGGAGCCCATGGTGGCCATAAACTCGATGCCGCAGCAGGAGGTGGCGAAGGGCAGGGGCCAGAGCGAGTTGGCGCGGGCAATGCCCACCACTTTTTCCAGCGAGGTAGCAAAGAAGCCGGCGCCTTCGAGGCCGTCGGGCGCGTCTACCGTTTTGATTTCAGGAACTCGATTATCCATGGGAGCAAGTCAGGTTAACAGAAGCAGCTAGGCTTCATAAAGGCAACATCCGGCCGGGGCCAAAGGTTGCCGCTGCGCCGTCTTAACGGGCTTCGTTCCAGCGCAGAACGCCCTTTTTGATAACGTAGGCGAAGCCGGCCATCAGCAAAGCCAGGAACACCAGCATCTGGTAGAAGCCGGTGGTGCCCAACTGGCGGAAGTTCACGGCCCAGGGGTACATGAAGATAACTTCCACGTCGAAAAGCACGAACAGAATGGCCGTGAGGAAGTATTTCACCGAAATCGGGGTGCGGGCGTTGCCCACCGACTCGATGCCGCACTCGAAGGCTTCATCCTTCACCACGCTCTTGCGGCGCGGGCCCAGCAGGTGAGACGTAATCATGGCAAATGCCACGAAGGCAATAGCCAGCACGAACTGCACCACGATGGGCAGAAAATCCTGGGGCTGGTATTGGGTCGGAACGGCGAGAAGCATAGGCTGCGACAAATAAACGCCGCGTAGAAACGGCATGGGAGGCAAAGGTAGGACCTAGCCGGTTGGGAACAAAGGTGAAATAGGAGGGTGGGGGAAAGGCGTATATTCACCCTATCCGCTAGATTCAAACGATGAAACCATTCTACGAGCCATTCATGCCCGGGCAACTGTATTCGGTGGCTGAATTTCTGGCGCTGGAACAGCAGGCCGATGACCGGCACGAATTCTACGACGGGCAGGTCTGGCCTTTTCCGGCTGATACGCTGCGGCACAACCTGCTGGTGCAGAACTGCTCATTACCCCTATTTGCCCGTCGCAAGCAGGTTGGCCTTGATGTGTTCAGCAATGGGATGCTGCTTGAAGTCATTCCCGACGGCTATTACACTTACCCAGATGTGGTAATTCGGGACTCCGTGCCATGCTCAGGTCTGGAATATGTAGTGCAGTGCCCGAAGGTTATAGTTGAAGTGCTGGACCCGCTATGGGCGGAGCGGGACCGGACGTGGAAGTGCGTCCACTACCGTCGCCTCGAATCACTTCAGCAGTATGTCCTCGTTTCGCAGACGCAGCAGTTCGTGGAATCCTACCGGCGCACGGCGGCCGGAGAGTGGCGTTACGAGGCGTTTATGAAAACGGATGATGTGTTGTTTATTGCTGATACTGGCTTGCAGCTGACGTTGCGGGAAATCTACGATGAGGTGGAAGTGCCGCTGTTGCAGCCGCAGTTTCCGGATATTGCTGAAGTCCTGAAATAACCCGCTTCTAATGCGCTGCTGCCTCCTTCTAATCTACTTATTTGTCATCTGCACTGCTTACCCCAGTTATGCGCAATCTGCAAAACAGAATATCGGGAAGATGCAGAAGGTGCAATTTGACGAGCCAGTAGAAGTGTACGTCAGGCTCGATAAGCCAGTAAAGGGTGCTGAATACAGATTGATTATGGAGAGGAAACTGGTGCCACAGCTTGATACCATGACCTTCACAAGGATGCTTCACCATCCAGGTATATTTTTCTCTAAAATCTTCACCAACTCTGTTTCTGGTAAGCCAGTTAGGAAGTATTACATGGACAGACCTGAGAATAGAGGTAGCGGCTTGTATCCATTCGATACTACAACACTTCCGGCTAACACATTAGTCAAGCCTTACACAGGAGTATTTTACACCAGAAAGGAACCAGCAAAAAACTACAGCTATTGGCTGGTGCGAAAGAATTCAAGTGACATGGGCATAAATGACAAAGTAAATACTTTACCAGGGGTGGATTCTGTACGGGTTGTCTACGTTATCAAAACCAGAGCACGATGGAAGCGTGGGCACAATAACAACGCGGCGAAATAGTCCGAGACCAACTGTCAATTAAAAAAAGGCCGCCCCGGAATCCCGGAGCGGCCTTTTGCATTCAAAACCAAACGGCCTACAGGCCCTTGTCCCGGTTCAGATCTTCCTTGGGCTCGGAGCCCAGGAAGGGGTAGCGGTAGTCCGTCACGGGCACGAAGGTTTCCTTGATGGCGCGCGGCGACACCCAGCGCAGCAGGTTCAGCAGGGAGCCGGCCTTGTCGTTGGTGCCGGAGGCGCGGGCCCCGCCGAAGGGCTGCTGGCCGACTACCGCCCCCGTGGGCTTGTCGTTGATGTAGAAGTTGCCGGCCGCGTGCACCAGCTTCTTCGAGGCGTGGTCGATGGCGGAGCGGTCCTGGCTGAAGATGGCGCCGGTGAGGGCGTAGGGCGAGGTGGTGTCCACCAGTTCCAGCACTTCTTCGAACTTGTCGGCGTCGTAGATGTGCACGGTCACGACGGGGCCGAACAGCTCCTCGCACATGGTCACGTACTTGGGGTCCTTGGTCACGATGACGGTGGGCTCGATGAAGTAGCCCTTCGACTTGTCGTAGCCGCCGCCGGCCACGATTTCGGCGTTCGTGTCGGCCTTGGCGCCGTCGATGTACTTGGCGAGCTTATCGAAGGATTTCTCGTCGATAACGGCGTTGATGAAGTTGGAGAAGTCCTCCACGTCGCCCATCCGGAACGAGGCCAGGTCTTCCTTCACGTAGCCCAGAATTTCGTCGGCCAGGTTGGAGGGCAGGTACACCCGCGAGGCCGCCGAGCACTTCTGGCCCTGGTACTCAAACGCGCCCCGGCTAATGCCCACGGCCACGGCTTTAGCGTGTGCCGAGGGGTGGGCCAGGATGAAGTCCTTGCCGCCGGTTTCGCCCACGATGCGCGGGTAGCTCTTGTAGGAGGCAATGTTCTGGCCGATGGTCTTCCAGATGTTCTGGAACACGCCCGTGGAGCCGGTGAAGTGGATGCCGGCAAAGTCGCGGTGCTTGAAGATGACGTCGCCGGCGGTGGGGCCGTCCACATACACCAGGTTGATGACGCCGTCGGGCACGCCGGCTTCCTTGAACAGCTCCATCAGCACCTGGGCCGAGTAGATCTGGGTGTTGGCGGGCTTCCACACCACCACGTTGCCCATCATGGCCACGGCGGCGGGCAGGTTGGCGGCAATGGAGGTGAAGTTGAAGGGCGTGAGGGCAAACACGAAGCCTTCCAGCGGGCGGTGCTCTAGGCGGTTCCACATGCCGGGCAGGCTCTCGGGCTGCTGCTGGTAGATCTGCTGCATGAAGTGCACGTTGAACCGGAAGAAGTCGATCAGTTCGCAGGCGGCGTCGATTTCCGCCTGGAAGCAGTTCTTGCTCTGGCCCAGCATGGTGGCCGCGTTGATGCGCGCCCGGTAGGGGCCCGCCAGCAGGTCGGCAGCCTTCAGGAAGATGGCGGCGCGGTGCTCCCAGGGCATTTCGGCCCACAGTGGGCGAGCGGCCAGAGCCGCGTCGATGGCCTGCGCCACGTGCGAGGCGTCGCCTTCGTGGAACTGGCCCAGCACGTGCTGGTGGTCGTGGGGCGGGGTAATATTCTGCTTCTTGCCGGTGCGGATTTCCTGGCCGCCGATGTGCATCGGAATGTCGCGCTGCTGCTGCTTGAGCTCCTTGAGGGTCTTAAGCAGCTCAAGGCGCTCCGGCGAGTTGGGCGCGTAGCCCTTTACAGGCTCGTTGATCGGGGCGGGGACGTTGAAAAAGCCGTTGGCCATAATAAAGTGCTGGTTTGGCGTTATGGGTGGTGGGGAAGGGCAAAGGTAGAAGGAATGAGGAAGTCCGATGCCGCACCTATACTGGCAACACTTGTCGGGGCCTAGCTATTTGGGTGGCGGCCCAGAGCAGCGACAAACCGAGAAGCAAAGAGGGCAGGCTTCGCCAGCTAAACCAATGCGCGGAAGCCAGCAGCACATTTTGAGGATTATGGCGGTCATAGGTTACGGCTACCCGGTCACAGGGCTTCAAGGTCAGAAAATCCTCATGCGCTACCTCTGCTGTGGCCGTTACAGAATCTGCAGCGGGCAAGGCAAATGCAAGTTGCAATTGATAGATATGGATCATGCCTTTGCGCGGAATCTCGTCAGACTTCGACAGAACAACTGCTGTAGCCGTGGGCCCCTGACTTGCTTTCCAAGCGGTGTAGTTTGCCACGAAAAAAGCGGCCACTAACAACAAACTTCCTGGCACTGTGAGCATCAATCCCAGGATCCGGCCCAACTTCTGTTTCAGAGGAAGTGGCATAAAAAACGAAACCAACTACAGCCGCTGCAGCAGCGCCCGCACCTGCCATTCCAGGTCGGCGACGGATCCGGTGTTGTGGAGGGTGAAGTCAAAATGGGGGTAGTGGTCGAGGGCGGTTTCGGAGGGGTGGTCGTCGTCGCGGGTGCCGTCGCCGCGCTGGTGGAGTGGGTCGCCTTCCACGCGCACCATCAGGCCGCCGCGGCTGCGGATGAGGTCGGCCTCGTTGGGGAAGCGCACGTCCGGAATCAGCGTGTGCTGCTCGGCCGGGAGCTGGGAGAAGAACGCCTGCACCCAGATATCGGGCTCCCAGAGGCGCAAAGCCAGGCCTACCTGCTGGAGCATTTCGCCACGGGTGCGGCCGAACGTTGGGAGTAGCTCGGTTTTGCCCTGCTGGGAGAAATACGGGGCCGTGTCCTCGCCGGCCAGCGCCGCACACACGGCCTTGATGGGCTCGCCCACCGAGCGAATATGCCAGCGCTGCTGGGGCTGCAGCTGCTGCATGAGGCGGGCCACCGTGTCTTTGCCACTGCCCCGGCGGCCTGAGAAACCAAGTAAGCGAATCATGCGGCAAAGGTAGGGGCTGATAATTCCTATAACGCCTGTCATCCTGAGCGGAGCGAAGGACCTTACCACGTTGTTACGCCTCGTGCTAACGTGATAAGATCCTTCGCTCCGCTCAGGATGACAGATGTTGATATAGACTTACAGAATCTCCTTCAGCTCGCTCAGGCAGCTGATTTCGTAGGTAATCTGGTTGAAGTGGCGGCGCTTGGCGGGGTTGAAGTACACCTGGTCTAGGCCGGCGTTGTAAGCGCCCAGCACGTCACACTCCAGGTTGTCGCCAATCATGAGGCTTTCCGGGGCGTTGGCACCGGCGCGCTCCAGCGCATGCTCGAAAATGCGGGTATCGGGCTTGAGGTGGCCACAGCACTCCGACGTTACGATTTCCTCGAAATACTCCGTGAGCCGGGACGCATCGAGCTTAATGTACTGGATGTCGCGGAAGCCGTTGGTGATGAGGTGCAGGCGGTAACCCTTGTCGCGCAGATAATCCAGCACCTCGTAGGTGTACGGAAATACGGCCTTCTTCTGGGGTAGAATATCCGTGAACTGCTCCGAGATGCCCGCCGGCGAGTCTTCCTCCCGCAAACCCATCTGCAAGAACGTGCGCGGGAAACGGGTGGCGCGCAGCTGCTGCTGGTTGATTTTACCGCCCTGGTACAGCCGCCACAGGCCGTGGTTGATATCAGAATACTCCTTGATAAACTTCTCTACCGACACCCCGTGCCGGCCGATGTTGTGCTCCGCAAACAGGTGGCGTAGAGTTTCGTCGGCGTTGGTTTCAAAGTCCCACAGCGTGTGGTCGAGGTCGAAGAAGATGTGCTGGTACGTTTTCATTCAGGATTAAGCAATACTACTAGGTAAACAGCTTCACTTTGAAGGGAAGCCAAGTGGCTGGTTCATCTGCAATGGTGTCTGTGTAAGAAGCAACACGTTGGCAGTCGGCTTCACCAGGAAATAAACCATACTCATTCAATTCTATACTGAACAAGGTGTGATATTCTTCCTCCAGAACGTGGTAGGAAAAAGGCTCATAGCCACCGTAATCGAAGAGGCCCAATAAGTCAAAGCCAATTGTCAGACCGGCTTCAGGCTCGGGAACCCGCTGTTGCAGGAGCGTCGCCAGAGTCGGCCAGTCAGGGCTAGTATGTGGTTCGACTTCAGCATTAGCAGTTGAGCAGTGAGATTCATGTAGAAAAATACCTAACAGCCTCACCTGAGGTAGATCAGATAAAAACTGCTCCTGAAATGCAAGAGCATCTTTCTGTTCGAAGAAAAACCCTGGCGCCCCGTATTTACTCTGTTCGAATAGCGCATTTATGCAGGCATGCAGTTTGGTTAGCTCTGATTCGGCGAGCGAAAAGTTCTTAGGCACCTGCCGTTTGCTGTATTCCCAGCTGAAGCCCCAGTTGCTGGGATAGACATAGCTGATGTACGTGCTTACCGACCATACCCGACTGATGAAAGTATAGCCGTTGACTGTACCACGCTCATGCTTGGGAATAACCAGATAATAACCAGCTGTAAAATACATTTTATGTAATCTGAAGCCGTTCTATAACCCGGCCTTCGCCCAGGTGTTCGTGCACGATGTCGGCGGCGTCTTTGGGCCGGACGTTGCCGTACACGGTGCCTTCGGGATAGACGATGAGGGCGGCGCCGGAGCCTTTCTTGCACTGCTTACACAGGTCGAGGCAGTTGCAGGTTTGCACCCGCACTTTGCGCTTCTCGCCGCCGCTGAGCAGCTTTTTGAGGCCCTGCTTCTTGAGCTCGGTTTTCAGGGCTTTGATGACGTCCTTGCCCACCTCATCCTTCTGGGCAGTGCAAACAAACAGGCGGGTAACAGGCGCAACGGATTTCACTGGCAACAAACAGAAACGAAAAGATAACTATCGAAAGCCCCGGTGAAAAATCAGCGTAAACATCTGCGCCAATCAGTGATTCCCGGTCCAGCGACGGTTTTGCAGCTTATACGCGGCCAGTTCCCGGTTCGACCAGAGCGTCTGGTAAATCTTCTGGTCGTGCAGTAGCTGCGGGTCGCGCTCCATGTAGCCCAGCAGCTGCTGCACAAAGTCCAGGGCTTCGTCTTTGAGATAGTAGAACACCCAGTTGTCGAGGCGCCGGAAGCTGACCAGACCCGCATTTTTGAGCAGGGCCAGCTGGCGCGAGGTTTTGGTCTGGGTGAAATCCAGCACCTGTTCCAGGTCGGAGATGCACATTTCCTGGTTGCGCCAGAGCAGATGCAGAATTCGCACCCGGCTTTCGTCGCCGAAAGCTTTGAATAGTTGCTGGCCGAATGCAACGCTGAAGTGTTTGAGGCGCATCTTTAGACGAAGAAGTAGCAAAAGTGAACCGGAGCCGGCCGGCGCGAATTTACCTCAAACCCGGTAGCGGCCCCCAAAAGTGCCGTATACTTGTAGTCTGTAATACCCTGTATGTCTGTAGTAGTTCGATTTTCTTTGCGGCTGGCCGCTTGTACGCTGGTAATGCTGGCCTGCTGGCTGCTGCCGACTGCCGTCCGGGCCCAGGGCCAGCAGCGCGTGGTGCAGTTCACGGGCATCGTGGCCACCGGCGACTCGCTGCTGGGCGTGCCCGGGGCCACCGTATTTGTGCCCAAGGCTGGCCGCGGCACCGCCACCAACGCCTACGGCTACTTCTCGCTGCCCGTGCTGGCCGGCGACAGTATCATCATCCGCAGTCTGGGCTACCGCAACCAGTACGTGGTGATTCCGCCCAACTACCCGCGCCAGAGCTACTCCGTGATTGTGCAGCTGCGCGAAGACGTGACTGTACTGCCCGAGGTGCGCATCTTCCCCTACGCCACCGAAAAGGCCTTCAAGGAAGCTTTTCTGGCGTTGCGCCTACCCAAGGAGCGGGGTTCCAGCGCCGCTGAAAACCTCAACCAGGATATTCTGCGCCGCATCTTCAACAACGCGCCCGTCACGAGCATGGGCAACTACCGCCAGACCATGCAGATGCAGCAAATGGACCAGCAGCGCCGCATGGGCATGGGCCCTTCGCCCTACACCAACAACCCGCTGCTCAACCCGTTCAGCTGGCTGCAGCTGATCAAGCAGGTGAAAGACGGCGAATTCAAGAAAAAGGAAGGCGTCGATTACTAAGAATGGTTGAAAGCCCGTCATGCAGTGCATGACGGGCTTTCAACCATTCTAGCCTATATTCAGTACAGCCACTGTTTGACCTTCGACTTTGCTATGGATACCAACCTGCCGCGTACTTCCCAACCTCGTATCGTGATTATCGGCTGCGGCTTTGCCGGGCTGCGGCTGGCCAAGGACCTGGCCGATGCGCCCGTGCAGGTGGTGGTGATTGACCGCAACAACTACCACAACTTCCAGCCTCTGCTCTATCAGGTGGCTACCGGGGCGCTGGAAGCCGACAGCATTGCGTATCCGATTCGGAAGATTTTCGCCGGCCAGCCCAATTTCTTCTACCGCATGGCCGACGTACAGCGCGTGGACGCGGCTGCCAATACGCTCACGACCAACATCGGCGATATCCGCTACGACCACCTCATTATTGCCACCGGCTCGGTCACCAATTTCTTCGGTCTGGAAAGCATCGAGCAGAACGCCATGCAGATCAAGAGCGTGCCCAACGCCCTGAACCTGCGCAGCTACCTGTTTCAGAACTTCGAAAAGGCCATCCTTACCGAGGACCCCGCCCGCCGGCAAGCCCTGATGAACGTAGTGGTGGTGGGTGGTGGCCCTACAGGCGTGGAAATCTGCGGCTCGCTGGCCGAAATGCGCAAGGACGTGCTGCCCAAAGATTATCCCGAGCTGGACCTCAAGCAGATGGAAATCTACCTGATAGAAGCCGGTGCGGAAGTGCTGGGGCCGATGTCGAAAGACTCGCAGGTGCAGGCCAAGGGCTATCTGGAGGAAATGGGCATCCATATCCGGCTCAACACCTCCGCCAAGCACTTCGAGGACGGTAAGCTTTATTACTCCGACACCGAGTTTATCCGGACCGAAAACCTGATCTGGGCGGCCGGCGTGAACGGTGCGGCGCTGGAAGGCCTGCCCGAAGCCGCTGTGGCCCGCAACAAGCGCGTGAACGTGGACACGCTGAACCGCGTGCTGGGCTTCCAGAACGTGTACGCCATCGGCGACGTGGCCAATATGGCAACCGACGAAATGCCGCGCGGCTACCCCATGCTGGCGCCCGTGGCCATTCAGCAGGCCGAGCAGCTGGCCGACAACCTGCAGCGCCTGCTGCGCGGCGAAACCCTCAAGCCGTTCAAATACACCAACAAAGGCAGTATGGCCATTGTGGGCCGCAACCGCGCCGTGGTAGACCTGCCCGGCGACAAGCATTTCGGCGGCTTCTTCGGGTGGCTGACTTGGCTGTTTGTGCACCTGATGACGCTGGTGGGCTTCCGCAACAAAGTCGTGACGCTGGTAGGCTGGGGCATCAGCTACTTCAGCTCCGACAAGGCCCTGCGCCTCATCATCCGCCCCTACAAGCGCAACGACTTCAAATCGGACAAGGGCCTGGCCACCGCCATCCACAACGCCGCCACGCCCGAGTACAACCCCTCCGTGCCCGCCCCCAACGCGCCTGTGGTGGGTGGGTAGCGTTTGGGAAACAGTGTTAGGGAAAAAAGAACGGCCCTACCGACACAGCAGGGTCGTTTTTTACTTAGGATGCTGCTTCAAAGCGGCGGGAGAGATACATTCTTAGCAGCAGGATACTGCCCGTTTTCCAGAAAATAGCAATACCGGCGTAAGTCCGTTTCCGCTGCCCCGGCCAGGTAATCCAGATATGCTTGGGCCTGCCCATTGTTGGCCCGTTGCACATCCGGTTGTGACAAGGCTACTATCAATTCCCGACGGTTACTCCACCAGCCCTTACAGGCAGTACAGGTCCAGTGCTCATTGCCGTTGGCGGAGTAGCTGTCGAATACTTCCACCGCCGCCGCATCTAGTACGCGCAGAAATTGCGGGTAATCTAGGGGTTGTCGGAACACAAACTCACAGCCGTATTCGTCAAGCGCCACGTTGTCGGGAGCTTGGCAGATTCCCGTGCCGCAAGTATCCGACTCGCCCGTGTAAAAAGGTCCGGGAAAATTAAACGGGTGCTTGTTCGACCAATGGTTGTGGTAGAGGAATTGCAGGTGCGGGTTATCTGGCTCCCAAGCCGACAGAAACTTCTTTCTGACGAATTCATCAAAATCGGGCCGGTACAGAAACGTGTGAAAGTCGCCGTAGTGCTCTGCCAGGGATTTGGGCTCCTGCGCAATGAGCGCTGCTTTCTGCGCTAAATAGGCCGCGTGTCGTATCCGGAATTGCTGCGCATCCGGATGGTAAATGGAGGCGTGCTCCGGTGAAACCGGCTGGCGAAACAGGGCTTTTAAACGGGAGAAAACGGACATTCAGGTACAATTGCTTGACAACATCAGCAACGACGAGACGCGATGTGTCACGTCTCTACATAGCCGGCTGCAGCGCCGCCAGTAGCTCCCGCACTTGAGCCGTGAGGCGGGCCGGCTCATCAGTGTCCAGCAGGCGGGCATCGAGACCGACGCAGGTGGCCCCGGCGGCTTTCCACTCCTCCAGGCTCTCTACGGTGGGCTGGATGCCGCCCGTGACCATGAGCGGCACCTGCGGCAGCGGGCCACGCAGGATGCGCAGGTATTCCGGCGTGAGGTAGGCCGAGGGAAATACCTTCACCAGCGTCGCGCCGAGGCGGTGGGCCTCGTACACTTCGTTCAGCGTCTGGGCGCCGGGCAGCCAAGCTAGGTCGTAGCTGCGGCACACGGCGGCCACATCGGGGCTGCACACGGGCTGGATGATGAAGTCGGCGCCGGCCTCAATGAAGCGGCCGGCCTCCTCAGCCGTGAAAATGGTGCCCGCCCCCAGCAGCAAATCCGGAAATTCAGCCTCCACGAAACGCTGCAGCCGCTCGAAGATTTCCGGTGCCTGAGGGCCACGGTTGGTGAACTCAAACAGTCGCACGCCCGCCGCGTGGCAGGCCGCCAGCACCCGGCGGGCGTAGTCTTCCTGAGCGTGGTAAAACACCGGAATCAGCGGATGCTGGCGGGCTTGCGTGAGGGCGTGGGCGGCAGTAAAGCGGGGCATAGAGGAAAGTTAACGGATTGTCATCCTGAGCAGAGCGAAGGACCTTATTACGGCAGAACGGCTCATTGGTACGTCAATCGTTGAGGCGTGGTAAGGTCCTTACCTCTGCTCAGGATGACAATCCGCTAATCACAACCCGGTAACTAAATAGCAAACTCCCCGAGGGCGCGGTACACGTCGTACACGTTTTTGTCGCCGCGGAAGGTTTTGCTGATGGGCTCGGTCTGGCCGCGCACCCAGATTTTCAGCTCGGCGTCGAGGTCGAAGTGGCCGGTGGTTTCCATCGAGAACCGCTCGATGCTGCGGTAGGGCAGGCTCAGATATTCGCGCTTCTTGCCGGTTACGCCTTGCTTGTCTACCATGATGAGCCGCTTGGTGGTGAACACCATCAGGTCGCGGATGACGGCGTAGGAGTTGCGCACTGTTTCGCCGGGCGAAAGAAGCTGGCTCAGTTCCAGCTGAACCTGTTGCGCGTCGGTTTCGGAAGCATTGCCCAGCAGGCCGTCGAGAAGTCCCATAGTGGTAGTGAAAAAGTTAGAAATGGAAGATGCAGGTAAGCTATACGAAAAGAGCCGGACTACGCTGTAGACCGGCTCTTTTGTTGTGGCCCGCAGGCGGGTAGTAAGCTTAGTTGGTGCCGCCGCCGGTGCTGCTGCCAGCGGGCTTCTGCTCCATCTTCTGCATTGAAGTCTGTTGCTGCATGGGGTTGGGCTGCGTGCGCTGCTGTTGCTCAAACAGCTCGAAGCGCGAAGGGGCTGCCTGCTGGGGCCAGGCGTTGTTGCTCAGGTCAACGTCGGCGGTTTCCAGGTTGGGGTCCAGCACGAAGCTTACTACGGGCTTCTCAGTGATGAATACCTTGGTTACCTCGGCGTTGTTTTTGCGCCAGATTTCGGCCGGAATCGTCATCTTTTCCTGCTTGCCGTCCTGGTAAGTCATCTGCACGATAACGGGCATCGTGAGGCCGCCCAGGTTCTTCAGGCTCACCTCGTAGAAGTTGAGGCCGGCGTTCAGGCGCTGCTGCTGCTCGGGGCTGAGGCCCTTGGCCATTTGCTGGTAGCGCTGCTTGTCGGCGTCGGTGGTGGCCAGCGGGTCGTAGTTATTGTAGAAGTCCTTCAGCTCAGGCTTCTCGTCCACGAGGGTGCGCTTGATGTCCTGCAGGTTGCGCTGCTGCGACAGAGTCTGGGGCGCTTTGTTGATTGTTTCGCGCTTGCGGGCGTTTTCAATTTCGGGGTTCTTGGAGTCCACCGAGTACCACTTCACGCCCGTGATGGCCAGGTCGGAGGCGTCGGTGGTGTAGAACCAGCCGCGCCAGAACCAGTCGAGGTCGGTGCCGGAGGCGTCTTCCATGGTGCGGAAGAAGTCGGCGGGCGTGGGGTGCTTGTAGGCCCAGCGGCGCGCGTATTCCTTGAAGGCGTAGTCGAACAGCTCGCGGCCCAGAATCGTCTCACGCAGAATGTTGAGGCCGGTAGCGGGCTTGGCGTAGGCGTTCGGCCCAAACTGCAGCACCGACTCCGAGTTGGTCATAATCGGGGTCTGCAGGTTTTTGCCGGTGCGCATGTAGTCCACAATGTTCTTGGGCTCGCCGCGGCGCGACGGGTAGTTTCGCTCCCATTCCTGCTCCGTGAGGTACTGCGTAAACGTATTCAGGCCCTCGTCCATCCAGCTCCACTGCCGCTCATCGGAGTTGATGATCATCGGGAAGAAGTTGTGACCTACCTCATGGATAATCACCGAAATCATCCCGTATTTCCGGTCGGCCGAGTAGGTGCCGTCCTTCTCGGGGCGGCCACCGTTGAAGCACAGCATCGGGTACTCCATGCCGCCCACCGGGCCGTGCACCGAAATAGCCACCGGGTATTCGTAGTCGATGGTGTACTTGGAATACACCTTGATGGTGTGCGCCACCACTTCCGTCGAGTACTTGCCCCACAGCGGGTTGCCCTCCTTGGGGTAGTAGCTCATGCACATTACTGGCTTGCCCTTCTGCATGATGCCCATGGCATCCCAGATGAACTTGCGCGAGCTGGCCCAAGCGAAGTCACGCACGTCTTTGGCGGCGTAGGTCCAGGTTTTGGTGCCTTTGGCGCGGCTGGTTTCGGCCTTTTCGGCTTCCTGCTGGCTCACGATGAGCACCGGCGTTTTGGCGCCTTTGGCTTTTTCGAGGCGCTGGCGCTGGGCGCTGGTCAGCACGTCGTTGGGGTTTTGCAGCACGCCGGTGGCGCCCACCACGTGGTCGGCGGGAGCCGTAATGCTCACGCGGTAGTCGCCGAAGGGCAGGGCGAATTCGCCGTTGCCGAGGAACTGCTTGTGCTGCCAGCCCTGGTTGTCGGAGTACACGGCCATGCGCGGGTAGAACTGCGCAATTTCGTAGAGGTAGTTTTTGTCTTCGGCGAAATACTCGTAGCCGCTGCGCTGGTTGATTTTCAGCTGGTCGCTGATGTTGTAGCTCCACGCAATGCTGAACGTGACGGCCTGCTTGGGCCGCAGCGGCGTGGGCAGGTCCACGCGCATCATGGTGTGGTTGATGACGTAGGGCAGCGCCTTGCCGCCCTTCATCTTCACCTCCGAAATCTTGAACCCGCCCTCAAACTCGCTGCGCTGCAGGTACTCCATCGCCTGGAACGGCATCCGGTCCTGAATCTGGCCCACCTGCGTGGCCGTGGTGATGGAGTTTTTGTCGAGAATATTCTGGTCGAGCTGCACCCACAGGTAGGTCAGCACGTCGGGCGAGAGGTTGGTGTAGGTGATGTCCTCGGAGCCCGTAATGGCCTGCTTCTCATCATCCAGCTTCACCCGGATGTTGTAGTCGGCGCGCTGCTGCCAGTAGTCGGTGCCGGGGGCGCCGGAGGCCGTGCGGTAGGAGTTGGGCGTGGGCAGCAGGGTTTCGAGCTGCGCAAATTTGTCGGTGCCGGAGTTGGTGTTCTGGGCCGCGGCCGGCAGGGCCAGCAGCGCCGCCAGCCCGGCGGCCAGCAGGTAGGGTTTCAGCATAGTAGTCAAGCGCGGAAAAAGCGGAAAGCGAAGAAGGTAAATTTAGGCAAAATCAACGGCAGATTCGGCAAGGACGCTACGGGCGGACCAGTGTTGCATGCAGCATAAGCTTACGCTTGCGCCGGATAGAGAGCGGCTGCCGTAAGCTACAAGCCGTAACATCGGCAGGGTTAGCTGGCCGCTCACGCACGGAACGGCACAAGCTAAAGCCTATGCTACACTCAGCCTACCAGCAGCACCCCCGCAATACCGATGGCAGCACCGCTGACCACCAGCAGCCAGTCGCGGCGCTGCACCCCGAAGCCGCGCAGCAGCAGCAGCCCCAGCAGCAGAATTAGACTCACAATCAGCAGCTGGCCCAGCTCTACGCCCACATTGAAGGCCAGCAGCTCCAGCACCGGCCGGCTCTGCTGGCCCAGCAGCTCGCGCAGGTAGCTGGAAAAGCCCAGGCCATGCACCAGCCCAAACACCATGGCCAGCAGGTTGGGCAGGGCCAGTACCACGGGCTCGGGCCGGCTCACGCGGGCCAGGCGCGGCTCAGTGCGGCGCGCCCGCATCAGGTTCACGACGCAGGTCAGCAGAATGGTTATCGGAATCAGCTTCTCCACCAGGCCGGGGCTGTAGTCCACTACGCGCAGCGTGGCCAGGGCCAGCGTGAGCGAGTGGCCCAGCGTGAAGCTGGTGACCAACGCCAGCACCCGGCGCCAGTCGGCCAGCACGTAGGGGGCACACAGCGCCAGCAGAAACACGAGGTGGTCGTAGGCCCGCAGGTTGAAGATGTGGAAGAACCCAAGCTGCAGGTAAGTCTGAAACAAAGACGCCATGCCGCAAAGCTACACGGGTAGCTGAATATGGGGTGGTTGGGCAGAATGCAGCGCTGCCACCGCTGCTACTGCCTGGTGGCGACGTAGCGACGGTGGCAGGGCGGCAAGTGTGGTTGGGAAGAGCAGACGGGAAGCAGAGCCGGCAAAAAGCCTTGCCTGACACCTCCATTCCCAGCAGTGGGGGAATCCGGGAATGGAGGTGTCGAACGGCGGGCAGGGAAAACCCAGGAATGTTTACTATGTAATGTATCTGATAATTATTTGTAAATATATAAGACAAAATTGAATAGACAATAGATAGCCAATGATATTTTTCCTTGTGGTCAGCAATGGCAAATTCACTTCGGAGGTGAACGAAATTACTTGCCAAAGCTAATGGTAGCTGCAGGCTTGCCGGGCAGCAGCAAAGCCCCATCAACACCTGTGGCTACTGGAAATAACACGCACAAAAAAGCCCTGTCGGCATTGCCGACAGGGCTTTTTGCTACCAGGTATGCCTGGCAGTAAGCTAATGATTACTGCTTGGTGATGCGGCGCACATCGAGGCCGCCCTCGGTGCGGGCGCGCAGGATGTAGACGCCGGCCGGCAGCTGGCGCAAATCCAGCGTGGCGGTCTGCACGCCAGGCTGGCCCGGGAGCGTACGCTCCAGCACCTGCTGGCCCACGGCGTTGTAAACGCGCAATTCCGTGGCCTTGGTGTAGCCGCGCAGCTCCACGCTGACGTTGCCGTCAACAGTAGGGTTGGGGTACACGCTCAGTGCCGAGCCGGCCAGCGGCTTCACGCTGCTGTTGACGAGCAGCGGGGCCGAGGGCAGCGAAGTGCAGCCCGTAGCAGCGTTGGTCACGACTACCGTGTACTGGCCAAACTGGGCCGTGGTGTTCACCACGTACGTCTGGTCGGTAGCACCGGCAATCAGCGTGCCGTTGAGGTACCACTGGTTGCCCGTAGTGCTGGAGCTGGTGAGCGTGGTGGTGGCCCCGTTATAAACCGGCGCCACCGTCGGCTGGGCCGGAAGGGCGTTGATGGTCACGCTGAACGTAGCCGTGGTAGCAGCGCAGGCGCCCGAAGCGGCTACCGTGTTGGTCACGGTATAAGTGCCGGCCGTGCTCGTGGCCAGGTCGATAACGCCGGTAGTGGCGTCAATGGTCAGGCCCGTAGTCGAGCTGAACGTGCCGGCCGTGGCGCCGGCGGCGAGGGCTGGGGCAGCCGTGCCGGTGGCGCCCACGCAGTAGGCGGCGTTGGTGTAGCTGAACGTGGCTACCGGAGCAGCCGTGATGGTCACGCTGAACGTGGCCGTAGTCACAGCGCAGGCGCCGGAAGCGGCTACCGTATTGGTCACGGTATAAGTGCCAGGCGTGCTGGTTGAAGGAGTAATGGCACCCGTGGTGGCATCAATGCTCAGGCCCGTAGTGGAGCTGAACGTGCCAGCCGTGGCGCCGGTGGCCAGCGTGGCGGCTGCCGTGGCCGTCTGCGAGGTACAGAAGCTAGTGGCAGCGTAGCTGAACGTAGCCACTGGCGCGGCCGTAATCGTCACGCTGAACGTGGCCGTGGCGGCGGCACAGCCACCGGCGGCGGCAATGCTGTTGGTCACGACATACGTACCGGGCGTGCTGGTCGAAGGCGTGATGGCACCGGTAGCGGCATCAATGGTCAGGCCCGTGGTGGAGCTGAACGTGCCGGCCGAAGCACCGGCGCCGAATACCGGCGCGGCCGTGGCCGTCTGCGAGGCGCAGAAGCCAGTAGCGTCGTAGCTGAACGTGGCAACGGGAGCCGTGGTAATGGTCACGCTGGCTGTGGCTGAAGACGGGCAGGCGCCGCCTACCGAGTAAGTCACGGTGTAGGTGCCGGGCGTGCTCGAGGACGGCGTGATGGCGCCGGTTGTGGCGTCAATGGTCAGGCCCGTGGTGGAGCTGAATGTGCCACCGGCAGTACCCGTTACGGTAGGCGTGGTGGCGCTGCCGCTCACGCAGAGCGTGGTGCTGGCGTAGCTGAACGTAGCCGTGGTGGCTGGATTCACGGTGACCGTGGTTGCAGCCGAAGTAGTAGTGCAGCCCGCCGCGTTGGTTACTGTCACCGTGTAGCTGCCCGCCGTCGTGGCGGTGTAGGTGGCTGTGGTAGCGCCGCTGATAGTCGTGCCGTCGAGTGCGAACTGGTAGGTCAGGCCCGTACCGGTAGGAGCAGAAAGCACCACCGAGCTGCCTTGGCAGAACGTAGTGGCGCCACTGGCGGTGAGCGTAGCAGTGGGTACGTCGCTGATGGTTACCGTCGTCGTGCTGATGACGGCATCACAGCCGCCGTTAGCAGCTACCGTGTTGGTCACGGTGTAGGTGCCGGGGGTTGAGGTGGAAGGCGTGATGGCTCCGGTCGTGGCGTCCAGCGTCAGGCCTGTGGTCGAGGAGAACGTACCGGCCGTAGCGCCCGTGGCTAAGACAGGCGCAATGGCCGCCGTGTTAGCTGTGCAGTAGTTAGCCGTGCTGGCATAGCTGAAGCCGGCCGTAGCCGGAGCCGTAACAGTGACGGTAGTGGTAGCCGCCACGGCGGCGCAGCCGCCGGTTGCGGCTACTGTGTTGGTCACGGTGTAGGTGCCGGGCGTGCTGGTCGAAGGTGTGATGGCGCCGGTCGTAGCGTCAATGGTCAGGCCTGTGGTGGAGCTGAACGTGCCAGCTGTGGCGCCCGTCGTGAGCGTTGCGGCAGCGGCCGTGGTCTGCGAAGCGCAGAAGCTGGCGGCCGCGTAGCTGAAGCCAGCCGTAGCTGGCGTGGTGATGGTCACCGATGCTGTGCTGCTGCAACTAGCAGAAATCGTGTACGTCACGGCATAAGTGCCGGCCGTGGAGGTCGCCAGGTTAATGGTGCCGGTAGCCGCGTCGAGGCTCAGCCCCGTGGTCGAGCTGAACGTGCCGCCCGTGGTACCCGTTACCGTAGTGGTGGGGTTGGTACCGCTGGCGCAGAAGGAAGTAGCTGCGTAAGCGAAGGCTGCATTGCAAGCCGGAGCGCTGGTGGTAGCCGTAATGGAAAAGTCGTCGATGGCCAAGCCGTCATCGGTGCCAACAGCGTTTGCGTCGACAAAGCGAAGGTAAAACGTGGCGCCCGCGGGAATGGTCAGACCCGTGATGGTGCCCGTAATGGCGGTCCGGTTGGCGTCGTCGTTGCCATCGTAGCCTGCGGCCGTGGTGAGGTTATTAACCGGGCCGGTGAAGTCGAGCGAATTTACGTCCGTGAAAGTGCCCGTGGTGAGCGAAGTGGCGTCGGTGCTGTACTGGAAATCCAAACGGTCCGACGCGTTGCGGGGCGTTGTGTTGCCTCCCAGGCGGTAAACTTCGCCCGTGTAGCCAATTGCCAGGCTGGTAATGGTAGCGCCGGTCGTGTTGGTGAAAGCAAAGCCGAACTGCGGAACCAGCGAACCACTCTGAAGGCTGCCGAAGGCGCGGTCGGTAGTAGCGGAGGCGCCGAAGCCAAAGCTGTAGGTGTCACCCGCGTTGGGGCTAGTGGTAGCCGTAATGGTCGTGGCGGTGTAGGTGCTGTTGGCACCGGTGCCGGTGCCGGCATTGGTTTCTACAAACCCGAAGCCAGTTGGAACGCTGTTGCTGGTACCAGTGATAGCCAGGGTGTTAAAATCCTGGGTGTAGGCGGCGGTGCCCAGGCTGATAGGGGTGAGGGTTGTTGGGGTTTGGACCTGGGCCCAAGTCAGCGAAGGCGTAAGTAGCAGTACCAGAGCCAGCATCAACTGACATGTGCGCGACCAACAAGCAAACAGGTAGCCGTACCCGGCCCCATGTGTTGCGGGTAATTTTAGTTTCATAAAAAAATGGGTAGAGGAGAAAAAAGAAACAAAAAAGTAGACTGTTTCGAAGGGCCCGAAAAAGGCAAAAAAATTCGTAATCTATTGATAAACAAGTGGCAAGCCGCAAATATAATTAAATTAAGTAGCTTGGACAATACGAAGGAAATAGGTGCGAGCACACTATTCCAAACCCCACCAATGTTATATTTTAAATCAGGCCTAGGGGCTTCCAGAAGGCAGATTGTTGGTGGGAAGCAGCCGCTGCGCCCATTGCGGGGGGGGGGGTAATTAAAAAGAACTGGTTCGGGGAGCCCGGCAAAACACGAGGGAAACCAGTTGGTCGGTTATAAGGACATGGTTATGGGACAGGAAGGAAATAAAAATGGCAGCCTGGAATTCTGCTTGCGAGGGCTTCCGCAAACAGGCAATAAAGTGCCAGCGCCTGATGCATAGTGGCGTAGCAATAATAGTTGTGCAAATATGCAGTTTTTCCTGATAGGCCCTAGCGTGGGCCTGAATAAAAACACAGTAAAAGCAACCCGATGATATCCGAAGCCGGCGACTGCGCCTGCCGATAGGTTTCCGGTGCGCCAGCAGAATAGCCGCTTTTCATGGGCTGGTCTGCTGAAAACGTCATTTCGGGGCTCTGGCGCTTGTGATGCCAGCCGGCTACCTGGGTACCGGAACCGCCAGGAGCAACCGCCCGCAATAGTTTCTGCGTGGAATAGGATTTCAGTGCGGCCGGCTTGGTATCTTGCGGCACATTTTCAGGTTTAATATCCTTGCATTTATGCTATTTCGAGTGTTGAGCATCAGCGCGCTACTGCTGCCCTGCCTGGCGAAGGCCCAGGCCCCTGTCAACCTGCCTTCCGAGACGTTTAAGCAGCAACTGCGCAACCAGTACCTGCGCAACGATACTGCCCAGGCCATCATCAGCCTGTACAGCAAGCGCCAGGCTGGCGGGGCCAGCTGGATGGCGGGCGGCGCGCTTAGCGGACTTCGGCTGGCAACTGCTGGCGGCCGCGAAATCTCCAGTGGCCCCGGCTACACGATTTCCCAGGAGGCGCCTTCGGCCGGCGTGGTGCTGCTGGCGACGCTGCCGTTTCTGGGCTATGGCCTGGGCAAGCTGCTACACTACGGCAACGCCAACTTGGCCGCGCAACTGACGGCCTACGGGGCCGGGCAGCCCTTGCCGCGCAGCCTGCGGCGCAAGCTCAAGCCACGCTTCTTCAGCACGCCCATTATCCAGTACACGCCGGTACCGGCCACGCCCGCTAAATAACTGCTATGCGTACTTTTTTTCTGTTGCTGATTTTGCTGCTGGCTGGTACGCTGGGGTATGCCCAGCAAGGCCCCGCCGCTGCACCTGTAGCCAGTGCGCCAGTTACCGTGGCCCCCGCCGCCGCCGCGCCGGCCGATTCCGGCGCGGTACTGCTGTTCAACGGCTGGTACCTGCCCCGCTATGCCCCCAAAGCCACCGAGGCCGACACTACCGGGGCCCTGCTGAGCTTGTTTCGGAAGCGCCGCTACGCCGGCTGGCTCTACACGCTGCCCTTCATTGCGGGCATGACACTGGCCCTGCCTATTTCCTCCACCGACCGCTACGGCCAGACCACTGTAGCCGACGAAGCCATTTCGCCGCCGCTGGGCTTTACGATAGTGGGCGGCACGGTAGTAGGCTTCATTATGCATGCCAGCAAGTTCAACAAAGCCCACCTGGAGGCCGTGGACAAAGCCTACGTCGCCGGCCAGCCCATTCCGGCCAAATACCGCAGCCAGCTCAACGCCAGCCATTTCAACGAAGCCGCCTACCTGCGCGAGGCCCTGCGGCAGCAGATGGAGCGCGAGCAGCTGCAGCGCGCGGCCGCCGGCGCTACCCGCTAAAGCCAAAGCAGCCGCTCTGAACGCGGCGCGCGGCCGCGTAAAGGCGAAAACTTGTTGCGGCCGGTACCGGTTACCGACCACAGCTCAGCGGTACCGTTCTGGGTAAAAGACGGTGCGGCCGCCTGTTGGCAGAGCCTGCTTACCCGCCCGGGCCTGATTTCTCCGTAGAGTAGTATCTTCCCGTATGAATATAGCAGTCGTAGTTGCGCAACTCGTCATTGCCCTTTCGGTGGTTATTGTTTGGGTGTTTCGGTTTGATAACATCGTAAAGGAATTCAAGCAGTACGGACTGCCTGACCTAGTGCGCACGATGGTAGGAGCCGCCAAAATAGCGCTGGCCACGCTACTGGTAGCGGGCATCTGGTATCCGGGCCTGGTGCTGGTGCCGGCCCTGCTGATGGCCTTTCTGATGCTGTGCGCCCAGCTGGCCCACATCAAAGTGCGCAACCCCTGGCACAAGTATGTGCCGTCGTTGCTGCTGCTACTCCTGTCGCTGTTCGTGGCCGCCGCTCACGCGGGCCTCATTGCCAACTAAGCCTGATGACCACTATCCTGATCTGGCTTTCGGCCCTGTCGTTTCTGTTTTACGGCATCAGCTACTTCACCTCGCAAAAGCTTAAAGACGAATTCAAGCGCTACGGCCTGGCCAAGTTCGGTCCGCTGACGGCCGTGCTGGAAATCCTGGGGGGGCTGGGGCTGCTGGTGGGCCTCCAGGTTCCGCTGATTCTGTCGGTGGCGTCCGGCGGCCTGGCTGTGCTCATGCTGCTGGGCTTCGGCGTCCGGATGAAAATAAAGGATGGTTTCTGGCTGTCTCTGCCCTCGTTCCTGTTCATGCTGCTGAACGCGTACATCTTCTACGTATCGTTGCAGGCGTACTAACGGGCATATTCAGGCGGAGCGCAGGACCTGTGCCCGGTAGACAGCTAACACACAAAAAGCCCCGCCGGCATAACGCCGGCGGGGCTTTTTACTTACTCCAATCTACTTACGCTACAGCGGGCATTTCCACATTGTTGAAGCGGATGCCGCCGTCTTCCAGCACGGCTTCCACCACCGCGTCTTTGCTTACGCGGCCCGAGAGGATATCTTTCGATAGCTCGTTGAGCACCAGGCGCTGGATGACGCGCTTGAGGGGCCGGGCCCCAAAGGTGGGGTCGAAGCCCTGTTCGCCCAGGAAGTCCAGCACCTCCGAAGTGGCTTCCAGGCGGATGCCGGCTTCGGTGAGGCGCTGCTGAATCTGGCGGAACTGGATGTCCACGATTTTGCGGATTTCCTTGCGCTTGAGGGGCTGGAACATCACGATTTCGTCAATCCGGTTCAGGAACTCGGGGCGCATGTGCTGCCTGAGGCGCTCGACTACTTCGTCGCGGGTGCGGTCCACTACTTCGTCGTGGTTGTACTCGTTCAGCTCCTTGAAATTGTGCTGAATGATATCGGCCCCCGTGTTCGAGGTCATGATGATGATGGTGTTCTTGAAGTTCGCCACCCGACCTTTGTTGTCGGTGAGGCGGCCGTCGTCGAGCACCTGCAGCAGGATGTTGAACACGTCGGGGTGGGCCTTCTCGATTTCATCGAGCAGCACCACCGAGTAGGGCTTGCGGCGCACGGCCTCGGTCAGCTGGCCGCCTTCGTCGTAGCCCACGTAGCCGGGAGGCGCCCCAATCAGGCGCGACACGGCGTGGCGCTCCTGAAACTCGCTCATGTCGATGCGCACCATAGCGTTTTCATCGTTGAACAGGTACTCGGCCAGGGCCTTGGCCAGCTCGGTTTTGCCCACGCCGGTAGTGCCCAGGAAAATAAACGAGCCGATGGGCCGCTTGGGGTCCTGCAGCCCGGCCCGGGAGCGGCGTACGGCATCGGAAATAGCCATAATGGCCTCCGATTGGCCGGCCACGCGCTTGCCCAGCTCGGCCTCCAGGTTCAGCAGCTTCTCGCGGTCCGACTGCAGCATCTTGCTCACCGGAATGCCGGTCCACTTGGCCACCACGTCGGCAATGTCCTCTTGGGTCACCACTTCCTGCAGCATCGAGCCGCCTTCCTTGCCTTTGTCGGCTTCGGCCAGGGCCTGCAGCTCCTTCAGCTTGGCTTCGGCTTCCTGAATCTTGCCGTAGCGCAGCTCGGCCACGCGGCCGTAGTCGCCCTGGCGCTCGGCCTGGTCGGCTTCCAGCTTGTAGCGCTCAATATTCTCCTTCTCGGTCTGGATGCTGGTGAGGGCTGATTTCTCGTTTTCCCACTGGGCCTTCAGGTCGTCGCGCCGGGCCGAGAGGTCGGCAATGTCCTTGTTGAGCACGGCTTCCCGGTCATGGTTTTCCTCGCGGCGGATGGCTTCGCGCTCAATTTCCAACTGCATAATGCGGCGCTGCACCTCATCCAGCTCCACAGGCATGGAGTTCAACTCGATGCGTAGCTTGGCGGCGGCCTCGTCCATCAGGTCAATGGCCTTATCGGGCAGGAACCGGTCAGTGATGTAGCGCGAGCTCAGTTCCACGGCGGCAATAACGGCGTCGTCGGTAATCCGCACGCCGTGGTGCAGCTCGTACTTCTCCTTGATGCCGCGCATGATGCTGATGGCGTCTTCCACGGTGGGCTCGTCCACCATCACGGCCTGGAAACGGCGCTCCAGGGCCTTGTCCTTCTCAATGTACTTCTGGTACTCCTTGAGCGTGGTGGCCCCGATGGCGTGCAGCTCGCCGCGGGCCAGGGCCGGCTTGAGCAGGTTGGCCGCGTCCATGGCGCCCTCGCCACCCGCGCCGGCCCCAATAAGCGTGTGCATCTCGTCAATGAACAGGATAATCTGCCCATCCGAGTCGGTTACTTCCTTAATGACGGCCTTGAGGCGCTCCTCAAACTCGCCCTTGTACTTGGCCCCGGCAATGAGCAGGCCCATATCCAGGCTCATAATCACCTTGTCGCGCAGGTTTTCGGGCACGTCGCCGGCCACGATGCGCTGGGCCAGGCCCTCCACAATGGCGGTTTTGCCCACGCCCGGCTCGCCCAGTAGCACCGGGTTGTTCTTGGTGCGCCGGCTCAGAATCTGAAGCACCCGGCGGATTTCCTCGTCGCGGCCAATCACGGGGTCCATCTTGCCGAGGCGGACCTGCTCGTTGAGGTTGCGGGCGTAGCGGTTGAGGCTCTGGTACTGGTCCTCGGCCGACTGCGACGTGACCTTGCGGCCCCCGCGCAGCTCCAGAATGGCCGCTTTCAGGTCTTTCTCGTTGAAGCCGGCATCCTTCATCAGAGTGGCTGTCGCGTCTTTGCCACTCAGCAGCCCCAGCAGCAGGTGCTCCACCGACACGTACTCGTCCTGGAACTCCTTGAGGTAGCCGGTGGCGCGCTGCAGGGCGGCGGCGGTTTCGTTGGCGAGGTAGGGCGAGCCCCCGCTCACCTTGGGGTAGGCGGCCACCAGGGCATCGAGGCGGGGCGTGAGGATGTTGAGGTTGGCCCCCAGCTTCTTGGCCACAAACGACAGCACGTTCTCGTCGCTCTGGAACAGGCCCTTCAGCAAGTGGCCGGTTTCAATGGCCTGTTGCTGGTTGGCGCCGGCAATTTCGGTGGCCTTCTGCACGGCCTCCTGCGCCTTGATGGTATAGTTATTAAAGTTCATGGCTTGCTTTCGTCGTAGGGTGAGACTTCGCAATGGAAGGTTCTACGAGGGGACTAGCAAACGGGGTGCGAGGATGGTTTTGCTGACTTTTTGGCTGTAAAATTGTTTTTTGCTATAATTTAATATGACAAAATTTCATTAGTGCTTTGCGTACAATACATGCCTAACTTCATCACATAGGGATTCAAGCTGTTCATAAAGCTTGTAGATGTTGATGTTTTTTCCAGCTAATTCAAAATAGTAATTGTCTGACCTACTTCCTCCTGCGCTCATAAAAGGGAAAGATAACATAGCTACAGAAGGTGAATTTTTTTCATGCTGTAATCTTCCTTTTCCTATCGAATATTCTTCCCAGTGAGCAATAATATCGCGGATAGTTTTGAACGGAAAATCCTTTTTAAGATCCTCGATTTTCGCAATTAAATCAGAATCTTCAAACTCTATCGCAACTTCCTCACAAACTGTTGCCAGCTCTGCTATTCCAAGAAACAACAACCAATACTCTTCTAATCCCGGTTTTAAGCTTCTAGAGATATTACTTAGCTCCAGATGTGAATCTGTGTCTTCAAAATCATGGCTTATCTGAATGTCATCCCACTTAAAGGATTCTGAAATATTATCTAAACAATACCGAAGGTTTTTCAGCGATGGTATGTATGCTTTAAATACAAAGCGTAGTAAGCCGATATTATGCTTGTTTTTCATATATTGATAAATGAATGATTAGATGATAATGCTCGGCCTCCACGACATACCGCAGGTTTTTACGGGTCCGAAACGTGTAATAGTGCGTGCAAACCAAAGGGCCATCTTTATGGGATGGCCCTTTGCGGTAATGAAACGGGTAGCCTTCACCTAACTCGCGCTCAGATGGCATACTTGTAAGCATTACGACGCAACCGAATCAAATCCTCTTCACTGAGCGTGTCAAACTTGAATTGCTTGGCATATTCGCGGGCCTGGGCCAGCCGCTGCTCTTTGGTGAGCTTGGTTGGTTCTGTGGGCGTTGGCTTGTTGTCGGTGGTTCCCATAATGCAGCAGGGTTAAGTAGCTGTAATACCGCGAAGATACGGCAAAAGGTTCAGCTGGCGGCGCTGTATGGCTAGCTCCGGAGCCTCCAAACCTACCGGATTCCAGGATGGAGCCCAACCGCTTTTCCGCAACCTGGTTGGCTACTCCGCCAACTCGCCCAATTCCCGCAGCCAGTCGAAAATCAGCTGGTCCACGGCCGATACCTGGGGGCGGTGGCGGTAGCTGAGCCAGACGATTTCCTCGATTTCGGCGGCGGGCTGCAGCTGGCCGGTGTAGGTGGCGGCGTAGAGCGTCATCTGCACCAGCACGTCGGGGGCGTGGCCGTGGGCGGGGGCCGTGAACACGCCGCGCAACTGCAGGCTGGCCGGGTCCAGCGTCACGGTCAGCTCCTCCCGGATTTCGCGCAGCAGCGTGTCAGCGTCGGTTTCGCCCGGCTCGCGCTTGCCGCCGGGCAGGTAATAGGCGTCTTTGCCGCGGCTGCGGGTGCTGAGGATGCGGCCGTCGTGCAGGTGCAGCCAGGCAATCTTGTCGATGAGGGGCATGGGGCGGGAAAGTAGCCGTGAGCTGCGCGGAAAATCAGGCGCGCTGCGGCAGGCGCTGCAACAGGCCCTGGTAGAGCCGGTCTACGTCGGGCTTGCGGAACAGCTCGGTGCCGGGGTTCATGGTGGCCGCCGAGCCGCAGGCCACGCCCAGGCGAGCGGTTTCGGGCAGGCTCAGGCCGGTGCTGAGGCCGTACACTAGGCCGGCCACCATACTGTCGCCGGCGCCCACGGTGCTGCGCTTTTTCACGGCGGGAGCCGGCACGTGGTCTACGGCGTCCTTCGTAACCACGCAGGCGCCCTGCGGCCCCAGCGACACCACCACTATTTCGGCCTGGCCCTCGCGCACCAGCTGCTGGGCGGCGGCCGCTACGGCGTCGTCGTCGAGCTCCTCCACGCCGGTCATCTTGCTCAGCTCGCCCACGTTGGGCTTGATCAGGTACACGCCTTCCTGCAGGATGCGCTGCAAAGCCGGGCCGGAGGTATCGGCAACGATGCGGGTGCCGGCCTGCTTGGCCCAGCGGGCTATTTCGGCCAGAAACTCCGGCTCCACGCCGGGCGGCAGACTGCCGCTGATAACCAGAAACCCGGGCACCTCGGGCAGGTTCCGCAGGGCCGCCAGCACCTGCTGCTGCTCGGTGGCGGTCAGCTCGGTGCCGGGCATACCAAAGCGGTACTGCTGGCCGCTGGAAGCATCTACCACGATGAAATTTTCGCGGGTGCGGCTGGCTGTTTCCACGGCCAGCTGCTGCACCTGCTCCTGCGCCAGCAGCTCCTGCAGCAGCTGCCCGGTGGGCCCGCCGGCCGGAAATACCGCCACCGAATCGGCGCCCAACCGCCGCAGGGCCCGGCTCACGTTGATGCCGCCGCCGCCGGGCTCGAACCTAGGCGCGGCGCAGCGCAGCTTCTGGTCGGGGATGATGTGGTCGGCGGTGGTGCTTTTATCGACGGTTGGGTTCAGGGTAAGCGTGACGATACGGGCCATACATGCAAAGTAGCTGCGGCGCCGGAATGAGGGCCGCAAGAGAAAAATATGAAATAAGAACGCAGATGCCGGGCAGAATAAATGCGCTACTGCACTGACCCGTTGGCCGCCGCTGGTGGCTGCGGGGCCAGCTGCTGCAGCAAAACCAACAGCATGTGGTAGATTTCCTGCAGCTGCGCGGGGTCGGTCAGGGCCTACTCTTTGGTGAAAGTCAGGAGCGTGTCGGCGTCCGGCGCATTCGGGTCGGTGGTGAGGTCGAGACGCAGCTCCTGATACCGCAGCAGGGTTTGGCGCACCGCGGGGTCAGCAAAAAGCAGGGCTCGTAGCTGGTCGGGGTTGTTGGTGGTCATGATGTACGCACTATCCAGGTCCGGGTCGCTCAATTCCACGTCTTGCAGGCCCAGCAGCTTGCCCAGCTCGTGCACCCAATCCTGCTCGTGCAGGGTGAAGTGGAGCGTCGGCTGGCCCGGCACCACGGCCCGGAAGGTGGTGGTTTCGTAGCCGCCTTCGAAGCCGCCGCCCAAATCGATGTCCAGGCTTAGCTGCATCTGATAGCCGTTTTGGTGCAGGTTGGCGGTGTACTCGAGCAAGTCAGACTGGCGGATCATGTCGGCGGCTACCTGTTGCCACAGGGCAGCTTCGGTGTCGGCGGAAAAGGTGCGAATGGTGTCCATGGCAGTGGGAAAGTAGGAGTGCGGTAGTTGTACCGGCCTGGGCGCCGTGGGGTTGTTGGTGGCCTGGGCTGAAAGGACGAATGAGTGCGTAAGGTATGACGTTGGAAAACGTGGCAGCGGTTGGCTTGACGGGGGCCAACCTGCGGCGCAAGCTTGCGTTAGCAGGGGCTATGAGCCGTGCATTTACCAAAGAAGACGATTCGCAGGAAGCCCCCATTGTACCGCCCCGCGCGCCCTTGCCGCCCGGCATGGCCAACTACGTCACGCCCCGGGGGCTGGCCCTGCTGCGGGCCGAGCTGACGACGCTGGAAGCCACCCGCACCCGCGCCGAAGCCAACCGCGAAAACGAGGCCGACCGCACCCGCCTGCTTACCCTCTACAATGCCCAGATCGTGGCCCTCAACGCCCGGCTCGGCAGTGCCCGGCTCATAGACCCACGTACGCAGCCCGCCCAGGAAGTGCGTTTCGGCGCTACCGTGACGCTGCGCACTCGTAGCGGCGGCCGGCCCGGCACCGAGCGGCGCTTCACCATTGTGGGCGTAGATGAGGCCGATGTGGCGGAAGGCCGGCTGGCATTTGTGGCGCCCATGGCGCGGGCGGTGCAGGGCGCGCAGCTGGGTCAGCTGGTTACGCTGCAGCTCGGGCCGCAGGAGGAAGAGGTGGAGGTAATCGGCATTTCCTACGACGACATAGCACTGCCGCCTCTCTAGCGCTTTGGCGGCTGCCCAACACGTATGTGGGTTGCTGCTGAAGATAAACTCCCGACATTTCGATTACCTGCCTTCTTTCTAATCCGTCTCGTTATGCGGCTCCGATTTCTACTTTGCTGCGGTCTGCTTTTGGCCGCGTCCGGCCTGCGGGCCCAGTCCACTGTCACCGGCAGCATCCGCTTCGGCGGGGTCGTGCGCGACTACCGGCTGTATGTGCCGCGGGCGTACACCGGCGCGCGGCCGGTGCCGCTGCTGCTCAACCTGCACGGCTACGGCTCCAACAACCTGGAGCAGGAGCAGTACGGCGACTTCCGGGCCATTGCCGATACCGCCAACTTTCTGGTGGTGCATCCCAACGGCACCCTCGACGGCACCGGCAGCCGTTACTGGAACACGTTCACGGCCCCCGGCAGCGGCGGCCCCAACGACGTAGCGTTTCTGGCCGCCCTGATTGATACGCTCAGCGCTAAATACCGCGTCGATGCCAACCGCGTGTATAGCACCGGCATGAGCAACGGCGGCTTCATGAGCTACGAGCTGGCCTGCCAGCTGAGCGGGCGCATTGCCGCCATTGCGTCCGTTACGGGCAGTATGGTGGCCAGCCGGCAGGCGGTGTGCATGCCGGGGCGGGCGGTGCCCATCCTCGAAATCCACGGCACCGCCGACGGCACCGTGCCCTACAACGGCAACCTGCTGTTTGTGCCCATCCCGACGCTGCTGGCAGGCTGGGTGCAGCGCAACGGCTGCAACCCCACGCCCGTCGTCACGCAGATCCCCGACATCAACACCGCCGACGGCAGCACCGTGGAGCGGCAGCTGTACACGGGCGGCCGCAACGGCAGCGTAGTAGAGCACTACCGCATCATCGGGGGCGGCCACACCTGGCCGGGCGCGCCGGTGAACATCGGCGTCACCAACCGCGACATCAACGCCAGCCGGGAAATCTGGCGCTTCCTGCGGCCCTACCGCCTGACTGGGCTGGTGGCTTCCACCAAACCCGAAACTTCCGGCCGGCTGTTGCAGCTGGCTCCCAACCCGGCGCAGGAGCTGGTAACGCTGCGCGCCGAAGCCGGCCAGCCGCTAACCCGCCTGCGTGTGACGGATGCGCTGGGCCGCGTGGTGCCGGCCACCCCGCGCCGCACTTCCGACGGCAGCCTGCAGCTGTCTACAGCCGGCTGGGCGTCCGGCATCTACTGGGTGCAGGCCGAAGTAGCCGGGCAGCCAGTGGTGCGCAAGATGGTGAAGGAGTAGTCGGCCCGGCTTCTTTGCAGGCACAGGAATTTTATTCAGAACGTCATGCTAAGCCTGCCGAAGCAACTCTATTGCAACGGTAATCCAACGAAGCGGTAGAGATGCTTCGGCAGACTCAGCATGACGTTCAAGCAGCATTACTCAATACCCGCGGGCCAGCTGCACCAGGTTTTGCAGCGGCTGCTGCTGGCGGAGGCGGTGCAAATTGTCGAGCAGGATTTCCACTTTGCCTTCGTCTTCGCGGGGCTGGCCGCCGCCGCTGTGCTGGGTGAGCAGCACGTTGGGCAGGCCCCACAGCGGATTGTCGGCGGGCAGCGGCTCCCGGGCCGTTACGTCGAGGACAGCCCCGGCCAGTTGGCTGGCTTGCAGGGCCGCCAGCAGCGCTTCCTCGTCGGTGGTGTTGCCGCGCCCGACGCTGGCGTAGAGGGCGTGGGCGGGCAGGGCCTGCACCATTTCGGCCGAGAAAAACCCGTCGGCGCTGCCGGGTAGGCAGTTTACCACCAGGTCGGTTTCGGGTAGCGCGGCCAGCAGGTCTTCGCGGGAGTGCAGCTGGGCGCGGGCGTCGGTGCGGGCCAGCAGCTGCACGTGGCAGCGGAAGCCCGCCAGCTGCTCGGCCACGGCCTGCCCGATGGCGCCACTGCCCAGAATCACCACCCGCTTGTCGCGCAGCAGCCCCACGCGGCCCCGGATAGGGCCGCCCACCCACTGCCGCCGGCTCTGTAGCACGGCCAGCTCCGGAATGGCGCGGTACCAGCCCAAAATGCCCGCCACGATGGTTTCGGCGCAGGGCCACGCGAAAAAGTCGCCCACGTTGGCCACCGGAAAATCCACCCGAAGCTCCTGATACCGGTCGATTCCGGCCGAATCAATCTGCCAGAACTGCAGCGCGGCTGGCGCCCCGGCCGCAAACCACTCCGGCGGCGGATTGCCCAGCACCACCTCGGCTTGTTGAAATGCTGCCTGCTGCTGGTTTTCTGGTAAATCCTGCCGGAAAGTGGGGTGGATGTCGGCAGGTAGCTGCTGAAGCAGTAGCTGCCGGGCCTGGTCGTTGAGGGTGGAGTATACGAAGAGCTGCATAGCGTGCTTGTTCTCTGATTGTCGCCTCTGTATTGCGGAATGGCGCTAAAATGCCCGCTTTGTACGGCGCGCCGGCCCCGGCGGCCGCCCAATCCTAAAAACCTGATAGCTTCGTAGATCCGCAGCCTCTCACTTTTATCCGGTTAGTTTCTTATGGAAGACCTCACGCACAATCAGGTTCAGGACTACTACGGCCAGCAGCTGCGCACGCAGGATGACCTGCAAACCAATGCCTGCTGCACCGACGATATTCCGGCCGAGCACAAGCGGATTCTGGCCCAGCTGGAGTCGGAAGTGCTGGAAAAATACTACGGCTGCGGCGTGGCCGTGCCGCCGCTGGTAGAAGGCTGCACTGTGCTCGACCTGGGCAGCGGCAGCGGCCGCGACGTCTACCTGCTGTCTAAGCTGGTGGGCCAAGACGGCCACGTAATCGGGGTGGACATGACCGAGGAGCAGCTGGACGTGGCCCGCCGCCACATCGACACGCACACGGCGCGCTTCGGCTACTCGCGGCCCAACGTGGAGTTCCGCCACGGCTACATCGAAGACCTGCACTCAGCCGGCTTGCCCGACAACAGCGTGGACGTGGTGGTCAGCAACTGCGTGCTCAACCTCAGCACCGATAAGGAAGCCACCTACCGCGAGATTTTCCGGGTGCTGAAGCCCGGCGGCGAGCTGCACATTGCCGACGTATTCTCGGACCGCCGCGTGCCCGAAGTGCTGCGTCAGGACCCCGTGCTGTACGGTGAGTGCCTGAGCGGCGCCCTCTACATCGACGATTTCCGGCGCCTGCTGCAGCAGCTGGGCGTGGATGACTACCGCCTCACGGCCAGCCGCCGCCTCACCATCGGCAACCCCGAAATTGAGGCTAAAGTGGGCAACATCGGCTTCTACTCGCTCACGGTGCGGGCCTTCAAGCTGGCTCTCGAAGACCGGTGCGAAGACTACGGCCAGGTAGCCACCTACCTCGGTACCATCCCCGGCCACCCGCACGCCTTTGTCCTCGACGACCACCACCGCTTCGAAACCGGCCGCCCCATGCTGGTGTGCGGCAACACGGCCGAAATGGTTGGCCTGACCCGCTACGGCGCGCATTTCCGGGTGTTCGGCAATAAGGAGCAGCACTTCGGCCTGTTTCCGTGCGGCCCTACGGCAGCCGCTCCCGCCGGCACCGATGCCGCGGCGGCGTCCTGCGGCTGCTAGGAGGTAGACCATTCGCTTGCCATAAATAACAGCTTCATTCTACTGAAAAAAGGCTCCGCATCGGTTGATGCGGAGCCTTTTTGCTGACGTCGAATGTCAGGAAACTAGTCTTTCTTGGAGTACTGCCGGTAGCGGACCGGATCCTTTTTCTTGTCCTTTTTGCGGCCGATGATGGCCCCGCCTACGGCACCAGCCGCGCCGCCGATGATAGCGCCTTTGCCCCGGTCGCCTTTACCGGCAATGACGGCGCCGGCCGCGGCACCCGTGCCGCCCCCGATGATGGCGCCTTTGCCTTTCCGGCTCATGCCAGACTGGGCCGCAGCGTCGGAAGCGGAAACGGTGCTGCTCAGCATCAGTACGGCCGACAGCATGGCTGCATATATTTTGATGGTCTTCATGTCAGTGAAATTTAGCAGTTGGGAAACTGATATATGCCCCTGAAACGGCCGGCGGAATAGTAGGGTTATAGGCAGGCCATAATATTGCACATCAGGAGTATGCCGGCCAGCCGCCAACAAAAAAACACCCCGAGCCAGATGGCCCGGGGTGTTGGAAAATGCGTTGGCGGAGCTGGCTAGCGGCCGGGCGCCTGCGCGCCGGCTGGTACCGGCGCCGAGCCTACGGTGGCGGGCGTCTTCACGTATTTGTTCAGCCAGGAGTTCATCTCCCACAGCATGTGCATGATGGACTCGCGGGCGGCGTAGCCGTGGCTTTCCGAGGGCAGCACCACGTAGCGCACGGTGGCGCCGTGGCCTTTCAGGGCGTTGTAGAATCGCTCACTCTGGATGGGGAAGGTGCCGGAGTTGTTGTCGGCCTCGCCATGAATCAGCAGGATGGGCGTCTTGATTTTGTTGGCGTAGTTGAACGGCGACATGGCGTTGTAGACCTCCGGGGCCTGCCAGTAGGTGCGTTCCTCGCCCTGGAAGCCAAACGGCGTGAGCGTGCGGTTGTAGGCGCCGCTGCGCGCAATGCCGGCCCGGAACAGGTTGGAGTGGGCCAGCAGGTTGGCCGTCATGAAGGCGCCGTAGCTGTGGCCCATCACGGCCACGCGCTTGGGGTCCACCACGCCCAGGCGCTGGCCTTCGTCGATGGCGGCTTTGGCCGAGGCTACCAGCTGCTCGGTGTAGGTGTCGTTGGGCTCCTTAGTGCCTTCGCCCACAATCGGAATGCTGGTGGCCTGCAGCACGGCGTAGCCCTGCGTCACCCAGAACACCGGCGAGCCCCACGAGAGGCGCGTGAAGGTGTAGGGCGAGCCTTTCACCTGGCTGGCGTCTTTCTTGTCCTTGAACTCCACGGGGTAGGCTTCCATCAGCGTCGGGAGCGGGCCGTCTTCCTTCTTGTAGGTAGGCGGTAGGTAGAGGTTGGCGGTCAGGTCGACGCCGTCGGCGCGCTTGTACTTCAGCACCTGCTTTTTCAGGCCGCCGAGGCTGGCGTAGGGGTTAGCGAACTTGGTAAGCGGCGTGAGGCGGTTGCTGCGGGCGTCGCGCAGGAAGTAGTTGGGCGCGTCCGTCACCGACTCGCGGCGGGTGATAAGTTGGCGCTTGCTTTCGTCGAGGATGGCAATGGGCTGCTCGTAGAACGGCGCCTCCGAGCGCCACCAGCGCAGAATCTTCTTGGTGCGCACGTTCATCTCGTCCACGAACGGCCGGTCGCCTTCCGGCGAGGCGCCGTTGCTGAACAGGTAGATGATGCTGCTGGTGGGGTCGGTGACCAGCACCTGGCGGCCCAGGGCGTTGCGCTTCAGGTAGGGCGTGCCGGGGTCGGTGTAGGTATCCTGCGACGAGCGGTCGAAGAGCACCGTGAGCGAGGTTTTGGTGGCTAGGTCCAGCGTCCAGGTGGTTTCGTGGCGGTCGGCCCAGCGGTAGCCCTGCACCAGCGCCAGCTTATCGGTGCCCCAGTAGATGCCGGCGTAGCGCATGGGCAGCGCGGCCAGCTCCAGCGGCGTGCCCTCAAACGGGGCCGCCAGCGCAAACACTTTGTCGCGGATGGCGGCGGCCGTTTTGGGGTCGCCGCCGTCCTGGGCTTCCACCCAGAACACGGTGGCAGGGGCATCTTCGCGCCAGCCGTGGGCGCGCGGCCCGGTAGGGGCCGCGTCGAAGCTGGTGGGCACGTTATCGGCCAGCGGCATATCTTCTAAGGCCTTCACCACGGGCCCGTCGATGCTCAGAATGTCTACCCGCACTGGGAAGCTGCTCACGGGCAGGGTGTAGGAAAACGGCCGGTGGCGCGTTTTCACCAGCACGTAGCGGCCATTCGGCGACGGCGAAGCCTGCTGAATGATGCCCGGCTCGCCGAGCGGCTGCATGCGCCCGTCGGTCGTCACGCGCACGGCCTGCGACAAGGCGAAATACTGGAACTGCCGCTCGTCGGCGGGGTTTTTCAGCAGATCCTGGTAGGTGCGGGCGGCGGCGGTGCGGCCGCTGTTTTCCTGGATGGTGGGGCCGGTGGGGGCCACCGTGGCCGACGGCACCTCGCCGCGGCCGCCCACAATGGCGCGGGCAATGAGGGCCTTGCTATCGGACACCCATTCGTAGCTGGTCCCGAACACGCCGTTCAGAAAGATATTCGGCACCAACCGGGCCGACGCCGACGCCACATCCGCCAGCCACAGCTCAATGTGGTTGTTGGTGGTGTGGGTGAAGGCAATCTTGGTGTTGTCCGGCGACCAGGTGACCTCGCTGATGCGGGCATTGGCCGGCAAGCCCTGAATCAGCAGCTCCTTGCCGTCGGGCAGGCGCTTGAGACGCAGCATGGTGGCGTAGGTCACGCGGCTGGGCCCGTTGGTGCGCGGGTTGATGCGCAAGCCCGCCAGGCGCAGCTCCGGCTGCGACAGGTCGGCGATGGTGGGCATGTCCTGCACGTCGAGCTGCAGCATCCACTGGCCGTCGGGCGAGATGCTGACGCGCGGCGTGGGCGGCGTTTCAGCCAGGGTTGCAATGGCTTTGGGCGGCAGCTGGTAGGGCAGATCCTGTGCCCGAACGGCCAGGCTGGCCAGCGCCAGCGCAACAAAGAGGAAAGTTTGTTTCATATAAGCAAAGCAGACGCAGACCAACAGATTTGCCGGCAAAAGTCGCTATTTAATCCCGACGGTACAGCATAGCGGCGTCATAATCTGCTAGTTGTGATTATAGATAGGATAATTCAGAGGATGATTTGACTGGCTGACGCCCTGCAGCCCGCCCGGCTGGCTACCATCACTGGCGGCCAAGGCAGTTGAAGGCCAATTGGGTAGGCTACAAACGCCACCGGCCCGGCAACGCTGTGGTTGCCGGGCCGGTGAGTATGGAAACGGCCAAAGCCGCCGGAAAAGCCCTAGTGATTGATAGGCGCTTCGATGACAATAAACTTGCTTTCCGCCTCGCAGCTGATGTGCACGTCGGCGGTTTCCCACAGGCCCAGGCTTTCGCGCGGCGCTACGGCCTGGCCGTTCACGGTCAGTTGGCCTTCGAGCAAAAAGATGAATACGCCTTTGTTGAGCGGGTTCAGGGTGTAGTCCACGGTCTGGCCGGCGTCGAAGAAGCCCAGCGAGAGTTTCGCGTTCTGGTTGATCCAGCAGTGGGCCGTGCCCTCCTCGTTGCTGACGATGGTGGTGAGGCGGTTGCGGCGCTTCTCGGCCGGGAAGTGGCGGCGCTGGTAGCGGGGCGTCACGTTCTGCAGCTTGGGCTCAATCCAGATCTGCAGGAAGTTCACCTCGTCGTCGCCGATGTTGTGCTCCTCATGGCGCAGGCCGGTGCCGGCGCTCATAATCTGCACCCAGTCGGTGGCCACCTCCTCGGAGTAGCCCAGCGAATCCTTGTGGTTCATACGCCCGGCCAGCATCACCGAAATGATTTCCATGTTGGCGTGGGCATGCAGGCCGAAGCCGCCGCCGGGTTGCACAAAGTCGTCGTTGAAGACGCGCAGCAACCCGAAGCCGCTGCGGGCCGGGTTGGCGTAGGGCCCGAAGCTGAGCGAGAAGTTGCTCTGCAGCCATCCGATGTCCTTCAGGCCGCGGTCGGCGGCGGAAATGAGAATGTGTGGCATAAGACTAAGCTGGTAGTTGACCGTGAAAAGCAATTTCGCTTACGGGCTTGCGCTGGCGCGGCGCTTTCTCGCGGCTCAGGAACGGCTCTTCCAAGTGGTCGGCCTCGCCGACGTAGCCCAGCGCCAGCATGGCCACCGGCTGCAGCGACTCCGGAATCTGGAAGGCTTCACGGGCCTTATTAGCATCGAAACCCGCCATGAAGTGGCCGTGTAGGCCCAGGGCCGTGGCCTCCAGGATCAGGTTGGCATTGGCCATGCCCAGGTCGTGGAGAGCGGCGCCGTTGGCGTTGCCGTTGTCGTAGTGCGTTTTCACCAGGGACAGGATGAGCACCGGGGCGTTTTTGGCCCAGGGCTGGTTGCCGGGCATCAGGCAGTCGACCAGCTTCTGGAACGATTCCTGGTCGGATTTATGGGCATAGATATAGCGCCAGGGCTGCTCATTCATGGCGCTGGCCGCCCAGGCGGCAGCTTCAAACACCTGGTTGAGGGCGTCGGGTGCTACGGGCTGGCTGGTGAAGGAGCGCGGGCTCCAGCGCTGGCGAATTAGCTCGTGGACGGGATAGGTGGTGGTGGCGTGACGCATAGTGTCGCAGATGGTGCAGATGAAAAGGATGTCGCAGATGATGAGTAGCAGATGAAAAGGATGTTGCGGATGATGCAAAGAGCATCGATCCGCAACATCCTTTTCATCTGCACCATCTGCGATTTACAGACTCATGGGTACGTCCATCAGCAGCAGGCGGGTGTTGCTGTCGGCCTGCACCGTGAAGGAAGTGGTGTCCCAGATGCCGAAACCGTCGCGGGTGTGCAGGGCCTGACCGTTGATGGTGGCGTCGCCTTCCAGCACGAACACGTAGACGCCGTTGCCGGGGCGCTTCACCTGGTAGTCGGCGTTGAAACCGGCATCAAAATCGGCCAGGTGGAACCAGGCATCCTGATGAATCCAGACGCCGGCATCGTCGGGGTCGGGCGAGAGAACCTGCTGAAACTGGTTGTGGCGGTCGGCGGCCCGGAAGCTCTGCTGGTCGTAGCGGGGCTGCACGCCGCGCTTGTTCGGAAACACCCAGATCTGCAGAAACTTCACTTCCTCGGTGCGGCTGTGGTTTTTCTCGCTGTGCGCGATGCCCGTGCCGGCGCTCATCATCTGCACGTCGCCGCTCTGGATGATGCCGTGGTTGCCGGCGTTGTCCTTGTGCTCCAGCGTGCCGGCCAGCGGAATGCTGATGATTTCCATGTTGTCGTGCGGGTGGGCGCCGAAGCCCATGCCGGCGGCCACGGTGTCATCGTTGAGCACGCGCAGCACGCCAAAGTGCATTCGCTCCGGGTTCTGGTAGCCGGCAAAGCTGAACGTGTGGTAGGAGTTGAGCCAGCCGTGGCTGGCGTGGCCGCGGGAGTTGGCGGCGTGCAGGAGCGTTTGCATAATCGGGAAGTTGAAACAGGTCTGAAGGAAGCCGCGGGATGCGGTTGGTGATGCAATATATGTACATACATCAATTGCTTCCTAAAAGTTTACTGCATTTCCGATATTCTGTTTGAAAGGGAGGCTGAGGTAGCATCGGCCCAGCGGTTCGCCTCACCCCCCGGCCCCCTCTCCGAAAAGGAGAGGGGGTGCCAGCCGAAGATGACCTGCGCACGAACCTGATTATGGCTATGAGCCGCGTAGCGGCGGTAGATTTATCAGGCTGTGTCTGTGAAGCCGATTAAAACTATCCGAACGTCATGCTGAGCTTGCCGAAGCATCTCTACCGCTCCGTCTGCACCGATTCAACGGAGCGGTAGAGATGCTTCGGCAAGCTCAGCATGACGTTCAGCCACAACCCGGGGGGCAACTCATTGGGCTAATGCTGCTTACTACTGCTTCTGCAGCTTGCGCGAGGCCAGCACGCGGCCCTGGCCGTCCAGCCATTGTACCAGGTACAGCCCCGGCGCCACGCCGGCCACCGATACTTCCGTTTCGGCAGCGGCAGCGGGCCACTGCCGCGCCACTTGCCCGCGGCCATCGAGCAGGCGCATGGTGCGGCTGCCGGCTGGGGCGCCCAGCGTAAGCGTGGCGGCGGCGGGGTTGGGGTAGAGCGGAATGGTGGCGGCCACGCCGGAGCTGGCCGCCAGCGGCCGGCACTGCATGGTGGCCATCAGGTAGCGCCACAGCTCGGTGTCAAACGACGATACCGCCAGCCGCGAGTCGCCGGCCGACTTGCCCTGGCGCACCACCACCAGCCCCAAGCTGGGCACCACGTAGATCTTCTGGTCGTTTTTGCCCAGCGCCGCAACCAGGTCGGCGGGGGCCGTGGGGATGAGCGGGCCGTTGAAGACAGCTTGCAGGCCCGGCAGCATGTACGAGGGCTGCCCGTTCAGCCACCAGAGGTAGCCGTAGCTGCGGTTGAAGCCCTGCGAAGGCGTGGTCATGCGGCGGAAATAAGCCGTGTCGCGCAGGATGGCGGTGCCGTTCCAGGTGCCGCGGGCCAGCGTGAGCAGCCCGAACCGGGCCACGTCGCGGGCCCTGCTGTAATACACGTCGTTCACCCACAGCCCGCTCATACCAATGCGGCTGGCCAGGTTCTGGTTGGTGTACTGGTTGATGGTGAGGCCGCTGGCCTGGGCCAGCACGTTTTGCAGCAAACGGTAGGGGCCGGTGTGGTAGGCCCAGCGCGTACCGGCGTCGGCGCGGTAGAGCAGGCAGCCGGCGGCGGTGCTTTCGTTGTCGCAGGGCGGAGGTGGGGCGTCGTGGAGGCCGGTGCTCATCGTGAGCTGGTGGCGCACCGTGATGAGGGCCTGCTTGGCAGCCGGCGCCGACGTCCAGCTGCGGCCGAGGTAGCGGGAGGTGCTGTCCTGAAGCTGCAGCAGACCCTCCTGCTGGGCCACGCCCACCAGCGTCGCCGTCAGCGACTTGCCCGCCGACGCCCAGTACCAGACGGAATCCTGGGTGAAGGTGCCGTAGTAGCGCTCCACCACCAGCCGCCCGTCCTTCAGCACCACAAACGACTTGGTGCCCTTGCGGCCCAAAAACGCCACCAGCGAATCGAGCTGGGGCTGGCACCAGCCCAGGCTCTGGGGCGTGGTAGTGGCCCAGGTGCCGCTGGCGGGCGGGAAGTACAGGGGCGTTTGCTGCGCCCGGCCCGGCAGCACCGGCAGCAGCAGCAGAATCAGCAGGAAGCGTAGAACGTGTTTCATAGGGCAACTACAAGTATAGCGGTTGCCAGATGGATGCCGAAATGGCGGCCGGGTTTAATGCGGCGCTACCGGCTCAGCACCGTGCCCGAGTAGGAAGTGCCGTCGGCGGTGACGGGGCGGCTGTTGAGGAAGTAGCGGCGGCGGGTGTTGTAGGAGCAGGGGCAACAGCCGGTGCCTTCCTCAGTGCTGATTTCCAGGTTGCTGACATCGAACTCGCGGTTGGCCAGCGGCACCACAATGCGGTAGCTGGAGCCCAGAAACTGCGCCGCCGTGCTGATTTTGCCGGCAAACAGCAGGTTCAGCACTACGTCGCGGTTGGAGTAGCCGAAGCCCTGGTAGATATTCTGGAACTTCTGCCGGATGGTGTCGCGGGGCTGGGTGAAATCGGGGTTGGCGTAGCGCACCACGTAGGCCGAGGCCACTTCGGCCTGCCGGAAGCCGTTGCGCAGCGTGTCGGCATCGAGGCGGAACAGCACCAGTTCGTCGGCAAATGGGTCGCAGGTGTCGCAGTCGACGGTGCCACAGCCGCAGCCGGCCAAAGCGGCACTCAGCAAGCCGGCGGCCAGCAGGCGCAAGGAAAGCGGGCGGGAGGGTAGAGTGGGTAGCATAGAATAGCAGGAAGGGAATGAATACCGCGCAGTTGCATACAGCACCGTAATTTGCCGGCCCTGCAATATACCTATGCTGCCTTCAGAACCGATAGTGTCGCGCCTGGCGCCCACGCCCAGCGGCTTCCTGCACCTCGGCAACGCCGTCAACTTCACCCTGACCTGGCTGCTCACGCGCCGGGCCGGCGGCACGCTGCACCTGCGCATCGACGACCTGGACCGCGCCCGGTTCCGCCCCGTCTACCTCGACAACATCTTCCAGACCCTGGCCTGGCTGGGCCTCGACTACGACGCCGGCCCCAGCGGCCCCGCCGACTTCGAGCAACACTACTCGCAGCGCCACCAGCTGCCCGCCTATGAGGCCGTGCTGCAGCAGCTGGCGCAGGTGCCCGGCCTGCTGGAAGCCAGCACCCGCTCCCGCACCGGGGCCACGCCCGCCGCCACCGTGCCGCTGCACACACCCGAAGCCGCCTGGCGCGCCCAGGTGCCGCCCGACACCGAAATCAGCTTCCCGGATGCCGCCCAAGGTCCCACCGCGGTGCCGCTGGGCACCTTGATGCCCGATTTTGTGGTGCGCAAGAAAGACGGCGCAGCCGCCTACCAAGTGGCGTCGGTGGTGGATGATCTGCGGCTGGGCACCAACCTGATTGTGCGGGGCCTCGACCTGCAGCCCAGCACCGCCGCCCAACTCTGGCTGGCCCGGCAGCTGCCCGAAACCGCGCCGTTCAACGCCGCCCGTATCCGGTTCCATCACCATAACCTGCTGCTCGCGCCCGATGGGCAGAAGCTGTCGAAATCCACGCAGGCCGGTGGCTACGGCGGCATTGTGGCCGAAGCGGCCGGCCCGCAGGTGGTGTATGAGGCCGTGGCGTGGCTGCTGGGCTTGCCGCCCGGCCCGGTTGGCTCGCTGCCGGAGTTGGCGGACAGGTGGCGGGAGGCTGGTTGAACGGTGAATCATAAGGCCGTCATGCAGAGGCGCAGCCGAAGCATCTCGCGTGCTGATGTTGCTTCACTAGCCCAGGGTTTAAACCCTGGGCTACGGAGCGGTTGCTGTTCAACGATTTGGCAACATCAGCACGCGAGATGCTTCGGCTGCGCCTCTGCATGACGTTCTTTCCTACTGTGGTTCAATTCACCCAACCAGCCTCTACCGCAACTCCTTCTTGAACTCCTCGGCCCAATGATCTGCCAGACGGGTGGGCTCGGGGAGCTTGTAGCCGCGCAGGCAGGCCAGCGTGAGGCGGGTGGCGGTGGCCTGGTCGCAGCGGTGGCCGGGGCTCACGAACAGCGGCAGCACCTTGTCTTTGCTGCGGATGACTTCGCCCAGCAGCTCGCCGCTGCGGTCCGTAAGCGGACTGATACTGCCTTTGGTGGGAGCCGGCTCCTGAAACGTGCCGGTCAGCTTCTGCTTGGCCACCCCGAACGTGGGCGTATCGAGCATGACGCCGATGTGGGCCGCAATGCCCATGCGGCGCGGGTGCGCAATGCCGTGGCCATCCACCATAATGATGTCGGGCTTCTGGCGCAGCTTTTCGTAGGCCAGCAGCACGTTAGGAGCCTCCCGAAACGACAGCAGCCCCGGAATGTAAGGCAGCGTGACGGCGCTGGTGTGGTACACCTTCTCCACCAGCTCCAGTGATGGAAAGCGCAACACCACAAACACCGACAGAATAGTGTCGGGCGTGGGAAACGACGAGTCGCAGCCGGCAATGAAGGCGGGCGCGTGGGGCAGCGGCTCTAGCCGCACTTCGGCGCGCATCGTGTCTTGCAGCTGCGTCAGCTCCCGCACTATAAGCGGATCGGCGGGCGGGCCGGGCGGGCGGTAGTAGGCCATAGAGTAGCTGAGTAATGGAGTAGCTGAGTGATGAGGCGAAAAGACCTTATACACCGGGCGCGGGCCGTGGTTGCGGGAATTGGTGGCGGCCGCAGTTTCCGCGCTGCCCTACCCGCGCTGCGGCCGCTCCTGGCCGTGGCGGGCCCAACCCCGGCCCGGCCTGCCGCGTTAGCAGCGTAGACAGTTTTACCTGTTTCCGCCATGCCCAAACCCGAACAACCTGCCCACACCGGCAGCGGCGCCTTCTTCGAGCGCCGCTACTGGGTGGACGTGCAGCACGCCCGCCAGCCGGCCGCCGAGCTGCTCGACCACATTGAGAGCCACCTGCCCGACTTCTCGCCCGATCTGTTGGCCGAGTTCAAAAAATCCAAAGGCGCCGCCCACAGCCTGCGCGTCGGCGACGAGTTTGGCGTGAAAATCCTGGGCCCCTGGAACGGCGACGTGCGCGTCACGGACATCGGCCCCGACTACTTCGAGCTGGCCACGCTGGAAAGCCACCCCGAGGCCGGCCGCATCTGCTTTTCGCTGAAGCCGCACGCCACGCTGCCCGACACGCTGCGCTTTGAAATCCACTCTAAAGCCCGCTCCCGCGACGGGCTGGTGGCTTTCACCTACGACACGCTGGGCTTTGGCAAGAAAGTGCAGCAACAAACCTGGGAAACCTTCTGCCAGCGTGTGTCCGACTACTGCGGCGGCCTGCAGCTGGGCCCGGTGCAGGTGGAAACCATCCGGCAGGACGAGTCCGGCACTGAAATCACCCACGATGCCTAAACCAGCCCCTCTCTACGAGCTGCAGAAGGCGCGGCTGGAATCGTACGCCAGCGCCGGCTACAACTTCGACCACGCCCGCCTCAGCGAATACACGCTCGCCACCGGCTGGCACGTCGACGACTACGAAACCGAGCTGCCCGCCGAGGCGCCCGGCCCGGCCGAAGCGCACGGCTCCTGGGCCGCCGCCCGCGAAGTGCTGCGCAACTACACGTTTCCGCCGCCCGGCCTCATCACCGGCATCTTCGTGCCCGACCAGCCGCTGGAGCAGCGCGTGATGGTGCTGCGAGGCCAGTTCTTGTTCTTCCGGTTCTGGTTTGGCGTGCGCATCGGCGGCGTCACCGACGAAACCCGCACCCTGCCCGACGGCTCCCGCGAGCAGGTGTGGGGCTACAACTACCGCACGCTGGAAGGCCATTTCGAGCGCGGCCAGATTGATTTCACGGTGCACAAGCACTTGGCCACCGGCCGGGTGCGCTTCCACATCCATGCCGTATCCCAGACGGGCCGCATCCGCAACCCGTTCTACTGGCTCGGCTTCAAGCTGTTTGGCCGGATGCTGCAGGTGCGCTTCTCGCAGCAGTCGGTGCGGCGGCTGAAGGAGCAGGTGGAGGAGATGCTGCGCAAGGGCTGGACCTCGCCCGACGCCTCGCAAGCGCCGCCCGTGCAGGCCGCCGCCACCAACGCCAGCGCCCAGGAGCAGCTGGATGAAGCTACATGAGGCAGGCCAACTGGCACGTCATGCAGAGGCGTAGCCGAAGCATCTCGCCAGTGTGGTAAATGAGTTTAATCCACTGGCGAGATGCTTCGTCTGCGCCTCTGCATGACGTTCTGGTACTACGCTTCCTCTACCGGCTCGCCGCCGTTAATCATGTCCGATGTAATACCGGGCTCGTCGGTTACCTCGGCGCGGAACACGCCCACGATGTGCGCCACCACGAAGGCCAGCACCACGTACATCGAGAATTCGTGGATTTCCTTCATTGTGTGCTCGATGCTGCGGAAGTTGTCTTCGAACACCAGGATGATGCCCGTCACCACCATCACGGCCAGCACCACATAGAAGGCGCGGTAGCTGTAGCGCACCCACACGGCTTTGGTTGAGCCCGGCTCGCCGGCGGCCACGCGGCTCTTTAGGCGGGCCAGCTTGGCGGCGGTGCGCTGCCCGCCCCGCTGCCGGAAGCTCACCAGCACGCGGAAAGCCAGCAGCACCGAAATCGTAATGCCAATCCAGATATGCCAGTCCCAGATACGGTGCGCCACGATGCGCGTGAGGCCGCGCAGCTTGTCGGGCGCAATGGCCACGCCCTGGTCGGCCAGCACCTTGCTGAACTCCGGCGCCAGCGTCTTCACCTTCACGATGACGAACAGAAACAGAATCGTCATCAGCTGAGCCAGCACGAGGCCGGAATTGGCCCAGTGCCAGATGCGCAAGCCCAGCGAATTGCGTTTGGGGCCCGTAGTGATAGGCGAAGAAGGAGTGGTAGAAGCCATAGTGTGGAGTAGGGAGCGAGCAATAATGCCCGTAATGTACACGCTTATGCCTGCAACCTCACCAATTGAGCGGTTTTTCGGGGCAGATTCCCGCACCATTCCCGCCGGACACCGGCCATTTACGTATGCTGCCTGTTGGAACGCATGCTAAACCTTTCGGGCGGCATAGAGTTATACCTTCTCGCACTTTTCTGCTTACTCACTTACCTACCAAACCATGACTGCAGCCAAAGGCTACGCCGCTCACACGGTAAACGCTCCCCTCGCTCCTTTCGATTTTGAGCGCCGCGACGTCGGCCCGCATGATGTGCGCATTGAAATTCTGTTCTGTGGCGTGTGTCACTCCGACGTGCACCAAGTGCGCGACGAGTGGGGCGGCTCCATCTTCCCAATGGTGCCCGGCCACGAAATCGTGGGCCGCGTGACCGAAGTGGGTGCCCACGTAAAAGGCTTCAAGGCCGGCGACCTGGCCGGTGTCGGCTGCATGGTGGACTCGTGCCAGCACTGCACCGAGTGCAACGACGGCCTGGAGCAGTACTGCGACAACGGCTTCGTGGGCACGTATAACGCCAAAGACAAGGATGGCTCCGTGACTTACGGTGGCTATTCCAACAGCATTGTGGTAACGGAGAAATTCGTGCTGCACGTGTCTGAGAAGCTGGACCTGGCCCGCGTGGCGCCGCTGCTGTGCGCCGGCATCACCACCTGGTCGCCGCTGCGCCAGTGGAACGCTAAGAAAGGCGACCGGGTAGCCGTGATGGGCCTCGGTGGCCTGGGCCACATGGCCGTGAAATTTGCCGCCGCTATGGGCTGCGAAGTAACCGTGCTCAGCACCTCGCCTTCCAAGGAAGAAGATGCCAAAGCCCTGGGCGCCCACAAATTCGTGGTGACCAAGGACCCCGCTGCCATGAAAGGCATCAGCAACTACTTCGACCTGATCATCAACACCGTGTCGGCCCCGATGGACCTGACGCCCTATGTGGCCAGCCTGCGCCTCGACGGCACGATGGTCCTGCTGGGCGTGCCACCAGAAGCGCCGCAGCTGCACGCCTTCAACCTGATTGCCAAGCGCCGCCGCATTGCCGGCTCGCTGATTGGCGGCATCCAGGAAACTCAGGAAATGCTGGACTTCTGCGCCGAGCACAACGTGATGAGCGACGTGGAGGTAATCCGCATGGACTACATCAACGAAGCCTACGAGCGGATGATGAAGTCTGACGTGAAGTACCGCTTCGTCATCGACCTGGCCACGATTTAAGCACTGACGAAAAAAAAGCCTGTCATCCTGAGCGGAGCGAAGGACCTTATTGCAGACGAACGACACGCGTAACAACGGCTCGTTCTAACGAAATAAGGTCCTTCACTCCGCTCAGGATGACAGGCTTTTTCGTGCGTATTACTTACTCCTTTTCCACCGGGTACTGAAACTCGCCTTCCAGCGTGAAGCGGCGGCCACCGCGGCCGGCCTCGCACACCTGGCAGCGGTAGGTGCCGCGCAGCCAGTGCCGTGTGGCATCCACCCCGCTGATAACGACGGTGCCCGTGTTCTGCCCGCACGATTTGGAGTAGGCCGCTACCGGCCCGAAGCGGTACGAGGCGTCGCGGTTGCGGCCGCTCAGGATTTCCTGGAAGCTGTAGGTGCCCGCCTGGATGGGAAACCGGTCGATGATGATGGTCAGGCCTTCGCCGTCGGGGTCGTCGGCGCGCACCACGTTCAGGCGCAGGGCGCGGTCCTCACTCAAGAAGAATCGGGAACTGCTGGTGTCGGCCTTCACGGCCTCACCGTTGATGCGCATCGTGAGCTGCCGGGTTGATTCGGGCAGGGCGGCGGGCCGTTTCGGGACTAGGCCGAGCAGGGGCAGGAGCAGGAGAGGAAGCAGGCGGTTCATGGGCGGGGCAGGGCAACAATCAGCCCAGAAGATACGCAATGCCGTCATTCCGAGCGGAGCGAGGAATCTCGCGTGCTGACGTTCTAGAGCTAATCAGTACCGTTGCGGCGAAGCAAAAGAGATGCTTCGGCTTCGCTCAGCATGACAATTGCTTTGGCAACATCAGCACGCGAGATTCCTCGCTCTGCTCGGAATGACTTTCTGATAGAATGACGTGCCTTATTCGCGCTGGTCAGCTTACGCCAGCGTGCGGCCGGGGTACTGCTCCAAAGCGGCGGCGAGGCAGTCCATGGCCTGGCCGATGACTTCCTGGTTGACCACGTAGGCCAGGCGCACCTGCTGGCGGCCCAGGCCGGGCGTGGCGTAGAAGCCCGAGGCCGGCGAAATCATCAGCGTCTGGCCGTGGTGGCTGAAGCTTTCCAGCAGCCACTGCGCAAACCGGTCGGCATCGTCTACGGGCAGGTGGGCAATGACGTAGAACGCGCCGCTGGGCGTGGGCACCTGCACGCCGGGCATCTCACGCAGGCGGCGCAGCATCAGGTCGCGGCGGGCCAAATACTCGGCTTTGGTATGGTCGAAGTAGGTGTCGGGCAGGTCGGCGGCGGCTTCGGCCAGCAGCTGGCCCAGACCCGGCGGGCTCACCCGCAGCTGCGCCAGCTTGAAAAATACGTCGCGCAGGGCCCGGTTCTTCGTGACGATGGCCCCGATACGGGCTCCGCAGGCGCTGTAGCGCTTCGAGATGGTGTCGAGCAGCACGATGTGGTCGTCGGCGCCGTGCAGGTGCAGGGCGCTGGTGTACTCGGCGTCGTAGCAGAACTCGCGGTAGGCTTCGTCGGAAAGCAGGTAGAGGTGGTGGCGCAGGCACAGGTCCTTGAGCTGCTCCATTTCCTGGCGGCTATACACGTAGCCGGTGGGGTTGTTGGGGCTGCAGATCAGGATGGCCTTGGTACGGGGCGTGATTTTGCGCTCGAACTCCGCAATGGGCGGCAGGGCGAAGTTGTCTTCCAGACGGGACGTAACGGCTACCACGTGGGTGCCCGTGGCCACCGCAAACGCCGAGTAGGGCCCGTAGAACGGCTCCGGTACAATGAACTCGTCGCCGGGATTGAGGCAGCCCAGCAGCGCAAACGAAATTGCCTCGCTGCCGCCGGTCGTCACCAGCACGTCGTCGGCCACTACCGGCAAACCCAGGCGCTGGTAGTAGTCGGCCAGCTTGTAGCGGTAGCTGAGGTAGCCGGCCGTGGGGCTGTATTCCAGCACCTGAATGGCTGCCCGCTGCACGGCCGCCAGCATGGCCGGCGGGGTTTCGATGTCGGGCTGGCCGATGTTGAGCGGGTGCACCACCAGGCCGCGCTGGCGGGCGGCATCGGCGTAGGGCGTGAGTTTGCGGTACGGAGAAGCGGGCAGAGCCACGCCGCGCTGAGAAAGCTGAAGCATGGTCTTAAAGATAGGCCAGCCCACGCAAAACCCGGCCAGTATCGGCGGAAAAACCCGCGTCCGGCCCCGCTGCGCCCCAACCCGCGGCCCGCTTCGGCAGTTACAGCCGGTATGAACTATCCCGCGTCTCTCCCGGAACACTGGCTACGTGGCCCGCTGCCGGGCTTCTCCCCGCTGCTGCTGCCCTTGGCCCACGCCCTGCTGCAGGCCCGCGACGAAGTAGCCACTGCCCTGCACGACTTCCCCGACCACCTGCTGGGCGCGCGGCCGGCCGGCATGGCCTCGGTGGGGTTCCATCTGCGTCACCTGGCCGGCGTGCTCAGCCGCATGCAGACCTACACCGCCCATCAGCCCCTGACCGAAGAGCAGTTCCGCTACCTCGCCGCCGAAACCACGGATGATGCCGCCGCCAGCGCCCCCTCGCTGCTGCGGCAGTTTGGAGAGGCCGTGGAGCAGATGCTGGCCACACTGCGCAGCACGCCGGAAGCCACCCTGCCGGATTTCCGGCCGGTGGGGCGGCAGGCGCTGCCCAGCACCGTCATGGGTTTGCTCACGCACGCCGCCGAGCATACCACCCGCCACACCGGCCAGCTCCTCGTGACGGCCCGCGTGGTGCAGGCCGCCGCCATGCATCCGTAACAAAAAAAGGGCCCCGATGCGGGGCCCTTTTCTGTGCGGGCGGCTGCTGTGCCGGCCGGCTCAGGCGCTAGTACATAGCGTCGATGCCGGATTTGTCGCCGGCCGACAGGCCAGTGCGCTGGATGTTGAAGGTCGAGCCGTCTTTGCGGGTGATGGTAGGCTGGCCGTTCGAGGAAAACGAGAACGAGCCGTACATCATGATGGAGCCGAAGTCGAGCACGCCGTAGTCGGTGCCGCCGTAGCCCAGGCCCGAGTACTTGGTGAAGTTGCCTTCGTAGCCGGCCTGAATGTTCTGGGTGAGGATGTTCACGTAGGTGTCCCGGTCGTTGCGGGTCTGCTCGTGGAACAGGCCCAGCGCGTGCCCGATTTCGTGGATGGTGTTGCCCGTGGAGCAGCCCGAAGCCAGGTTGATGTACTGGCGGCTGCCGATCATGCCGATGTTGGACGAGCAGCCCGAGCCCACCCGGAACGTTACGTAGCTGGTCTGGGTGGTGCGGCGCACGAAACGTACCGGCGAGTTGGCCTGCCAGTGCGCAATGGCATCCGTCACGCGGGCCTGGTTGGGCAGGGCGGTATCAATGGTGTAGTACACCACGCCCGACGGCCAGCGGCCGGTGGTACGGCCGGCGCTGCCGGGGCGGCCGGCGTCCTGGCCCTGGCTGGCTTCTACTTGCTCCTGCGTGAGCAGAATGTCACCCTCGTACACTTTCTCGCCGTTGATTTCCTGGTAGCTGATGGGCTGGCCGCCCCATTCGCCGGCCTTGGCGGCACCGGACTGGCCGGGGTAGGCTTCCTCGGCTTTGGCATCCTGGGCCTGCTCCAACTGAGCCGGCTGGTTGGCATTGTCCTGATCCTTGTTGCAACCGGTTAGCGAAATAGTGCTAAGTGCTACTGCGGCGCCTAGCCCAAAAAATGAATACTTACGCATGGGAAAAGAGGTTTGGTTGTGGATGGCTGGATAACGAGCAACGAAAAAGAAATATTCCATCGAAAGTGAAAAAAATAAATTTCATGGAATAGTATAAGATGAATCGGCGCCGTCGGCTGGGTGTTGCCGGACTGCCCGGCGAGCCAAGCAACGCCCGGCAGCGGCGCGCTGTCCCTGCTGCGCCGCATTTTCAGCAAACACCGGACGGTTGGCACAAATTTTGGAACTGGTCAGGAACTATTTTTCCTCTTTCATTATCGCCATGAAACACGCCCTACTCCTCGCGCTATCTGCTACGGCCATGCTGTTCTCGGCCTGCGCCAAAGACGACGACCTGCCCGCACCAGCGGCACCCGTAACCCCGCCCATTGCGAATGCCGGCTACGTGCGGGTGGTCAACAACCTGGCCGTGCGCCCCGGCAGCAACGTGCAGCAGGGCCCCGTGCAACTGCAGGTGGACTTTCAGCCGCTGGGGCCTGCTACCGCCATTGCTACGGCATCGCCCTATCAGGCCCTGTCGGCCGGCGAGCGGGCTGTGCAGGTGGCGCTGCCCGTCAGCTCCGGCTCCGGCTGGGTTTCGTTCAGCCGGCTGCCGATTGCCAAAGACCAGCGCTACTCTTTGTTCACGTACAGCAACGGCAGCCAGACATCGGCGCGGGTAGTGCAGGAGGCGGCGCTGCCGGCTCCCGTGGCCGGCAAGGCCCAGCTGCGGGTGCTCAACCTGGCCGCCGAATCCACGCCGGTGCGCATTGAGGAGTCGGCCGCGCCTGCTGCTCTCTACCCGGAAGTGGCCTGGAGCTCCATCACTGGCTATCAGGCCGTGGATGCGCGCACCTACACGCTTTACGCCTCCCGCACCAACGGCAACTACGACCCGCTGTTCAACCAGGCCGTGACGCTGGTGCCCGGCAAAGCCTACACCCTGGTGCTGCGCGGTAGCAACTATCCTGATGTCGTAGCCCCCGAGAAACTGGCCTTCGACCTGATAGAGGACGAATAATATCCGCTTCCCCAAAACCGAAACAGGGCACCCGCCGGGTGCCCTGTTTCGGTTTTACGCTTCGCACGCGCTCGGCTGTTCTCCGCACTCGCTCGGCTGTGCCGAGTGAGTCCTACGCCTGAGGGGCTGTGCCCCGAATCCGGCCGCGCCGTCGTGGCAGGCGCACGCAGCATAGCTACTTGAGCGTATTGCTCACTAAGCGGATTCAGCTATCTTTTCCTCATGTCTGAGCTGCGCAAAACATATCCTGGAGGCCTATTCTTCCTGACGCTGACCGTGGTAGGATGGGTAGATGTATTTATCCGGCCGCAATACACGGAAATCATCATTGATAGCCTCCGCTACTGCCAGCAGCATAAAGGCCTCGAAATCTACGCCTACGTGGTGATGAGCAGCCACATTCACCTGATTGCGGCCCGTACGGAAGGTAACCTTAGCGACGTGCTGCGCGACCTGAAGGCGCACACCGCCCGGCAGTTACTCAAAGCCATTGCCGAAAATGAGCAGGAAAGTCGCCGGGAATGGATGATGCGGCTTTTCGCCTACTATGCCCGCCCGCAACGCCAAAACGAACAGTATATGTTCTGGCAGAAAACTACCTTCCCCATTGCCCTCTGGACGCCTGCCGTCGTGCAGCAGAAGCGGGATTATATCCACAACAACCCTGTAGCCGCTGGTCTTGTCACGGCTCCTGAGCACTACCCTTTGAGCAGTGCTTGCTATTTCAGTCCGTTGCAAACGTTGCCGTTGTAGCGGCTGGTGCTCTGGCGTTGCCTACGCTGTTGCAGTTGCCGCACCGCCGTACTGCCGCACTCGCTCGGCTATGCCGAGTGAGGATTACGCTCAAGCAGCTGTGTTGCGCGCGTCTGCCACGGCGGCGCGGACGGGGCGCGGACGGATTCGGGGCATAGCCCCTCAGGCGTAGTACTAACTCGGCATAGCCGAGCGAGTGCGGAGTGCCGTTGTATTCTGGCCTATAGCTGGAGTAGCTGTAGAGGCTACCGCAACAGCTGTTACTATTTGAAAAAGGGTACGCATGGAGCGAAGAGGATTTGGAAATTATTCTTGGGTTGAGTTGGTCACTGGTTGAGAGGTGTTAAGCTCGCGCCAGATGGGATATAAGTTGAAATAAAATTTATTGACCTGGTTTGTATAAAAAATGATACCATTTATTGATGAATTCTGGCTCTTTAATGGATATTTTTTCAATAGAAGATTTGAAGAATTCTATGTTATTAGATAATGCATTGCAATACTGATGTATGAATTCGCCCAGGTTTTTATTTTTAAAGGCAATATCGGTAAATTTATGAGTTGTTGATTTACTGCTAATTGCTAAATTTATGCAATCCGAATCATTTAAATGCCCGCCCTGTATTATCCCTTCTACTAGAGGTCTAACAAATTCATTTTGATGATATGTTAGATCAGTTGTATTTGATCTTGAATCATAAAAATCCAAAGTCACCTTGTCAATAAGCGTGAATAATCTGTCTAGTTTGTATATGGAATTTCCATTGTATGTTTGATATTTGATTTTATTGGCTTTTTTTGAAAATTCATCAGCTAAGTCAGCAAATAGCTTAACATATTCTGTTTTTAAGACATGTACTTCCTTTATGTCACGATCTGTCTGGTCATTGATGTTCTTAAATGATTCTGAATAGAAGTCTATGTATTTATAGATGTCGTGTATAGTTTTTGTTGCGTTATTATCTTGAAATGATAAAAATATGTGATGCATTTTCTCATGACTTATTTTTTCTAGCCTAAATAGAGGAATGGTTGGATATGAATTTAGTATATGTGATTCATAAGGTTGTTTAATTATTTTGTTTGCATAATCTGTTAGTATTAAAATTTGCGATTCGATGAATTTTACCGCATCATTCAAAACAAGTTGAAAATATTCTGTATCAGCTTTGCTTTGTTTGTATTCGTTGAATATTTTTATATCCTTATCTCTTTGTATTTGCAACCAATATACGAATATTGCTCCTCCTGCTCCTAATGCAGCGCCTATTGCTGCTGTTGTAATTTCTTGAAGAAAAGATGAATCCGCAGAAAGGAACTCTCCATTTTGAAATATTATATCCATTGTTATACATGGTTATAATAGAAACAGCGCTGGAAAATTAATCCCAGCGCTGTTTCTATTGGTAACAGATCTACTACATCCGGGCGATAATCTCGTCGCCGAATTCGGAGCATTTCAGGAGCGTGGCGCCTTCCATCAGGCGTTCGAAGTCGTAGGTGACGCGCTTGGCGGCAATGGCGGCTTCGAGGCCTTTGTAGATGAGGGCGGCGGCTTCGTTCCAGCCCAGGTGCTCCAGCATCATGGCGCCGCTCAGAATCACGGAGCCGGGGTTCACCTTGTCCTGGTTGGCGTACTTGGGCGCCGTGCCGTGGGTAGCCTCGAAGATGGCGTGGCCGGTGAGGTAGTTGATGTTGGCGCCCGGCGCAATGCCGATACCGCCCACGATGGCGGCCAGCGCGTCGGAGATGTAGTCGCCGTTCAGGTTCAGGGTGGCAACCACCGAGTACTCGGCGGGGCGGAGCAGAATCTGCTGCAGGAAGGCATCGGCGATGCTGTCCTTGATCAGGATTTTGCCGCCGTCGAGGGCTGCTTTCTGCTGGGCGTCGGCCACTTCCTGGCCCTGCTTGGCTAGCACCTTGTCGTACTGGGCCCAGGTGTACACTTTGTCGCCGAATTCCTTTTCGGCCAGCTCGTAGCCCCAGGTTTTGAAGGCGCCCTCCGTGAACTTCATGATGTTGCCCTTGTGCACGATGGTCACGGAAGGCTTCTTGTGCTCGATGGCGTACTTGATGGCGGCGCGCACGAGGCGCTCGGTGCCTTCCTTGCTCACGGGCTTGATGCCGAACGAAGACGTTTCGGGGAAGCGGATCTTCTTCACGCCCATCTCATCCTGCAGGAATTCCAGCATTTTCTGGGCCTGCGGCGTGCCGTTCATGTACTCGATGCCGGCGTAGATGTCCTCGGTGTTTTCGCGGAAGATGACCATGTCGGTCAGCTCGGGGTGCTTCACGGGCGAAGGCACGCCGTCGAACCAGCGCACGGGGCGCACGCAGGCATATAGGTCTAGTTCCTGGCGCAGGGCCACGTTCAGGCTCCGGATGCCGCCGCCCACGGGCGTGGTTAGGGGGCCTTTGATGCCCACCAGGTATTCGCGGAAGGCATCCAGCGTGTCGTTGGGCAGCCAGTTGCCCGACTGCTTAAACGACTTCTCGCCGGCCATCACCTCTTTCCACACCAGCTTCTTCGACCCGCCGTAGGCCTTCTCCACTGCGGCATCGAATACGCGGACGGAAGCCGCCCAAATGTCCGGACCCGTACCGTCGCCCTCAATGAAAGGAATGGTTGGCTGGTCGGGCACGTTGAGCTTGCCGTTTTTGATGGTGATTTTCTGTTCTGCCATTGTTGAAGGTACTTTGGACTGTAGGTTTTTAGTTGTGTGGCTCAAGCCGCTTCGTCTGTCATCCTGAGCGGAGCGAAGGACCTTATCACGGCTGAATTACTACCGAACGATTCGTTCTGGCGTGATAAGATCCTTCGCTCCGCTCAGGATGACGGGCGGGACAGGCGGCGTTCTAATACCCGAAAATCTCTTCCAGGGTAAGTTGCTGGACCTGGCCGTACTTGGCCAGCTCCTTGAAATTGAGGCGGTCTTTGGAGCCTATCACCAGAATGGTCTGGTTCTGGCCTTTCACGCGGGCCTGCTGAAACTTCTGCAGGTCCTGGAAGCTCATGTTGGGCGTCTGCTCATACACGTCGCGGCGCAGATCGTAGTCGAGGCCGAGGCGGCGGGCACGCTCGTAGCTGAGCAGGATGTCGGCCTTGGTGATGCGCTCCGTGGCGATGCTGTTGCGGATAGCGTTCTTGGCGATTTGCAGGTTGGCTTCGGCCACGGGCATGTCGTTGAGCAGGGTGTTCATGCCGGCCATGGCCTCGGGCAGCTTGTCGCTCTGCGTGCCGATGTAGCTGAGGTTGTAGCTGCTGCGGCCGGCCTTGTCGGCGTTGGCGTAGCGCGACGAGGCCGAGTAGGCCAGGGCCTTGCTCTCGCGCAGCTCCTGAAACACGATGCTGCCCATGCTACCTCCGAAATACTCGTTGTAGAGGCTAGTAGTCGGCACCAGGGTTTTGTCGTAGAGGGTGCCTTTGGTCAGGAACAGGATTTCGGCCTGCACCATGTTGTAGTCCACCCAATACACCTTGCGCTGGTTCATAGCCTGCTCCGCGAAATCCTTAGCCGCCGGGGTAGGGGTGAGCTTAGCCGGGCCGCGGTGGTATTTTTGTAAGGCATCTGTTATGCCTGGCAGAATTATTACAAGGTTGTCTGGGTATTTCTTACTCTCTTCTAAAGACGCCTTACTGTCTTCGGTATTAACAGGTCGCGGCCCGTAGTACAGCACGCGGTGCTGGTAGGTCGGGATGGTTTTGATGGTGGCGGTGAGCTGCTCGGGTTTCAGGGCCTTTAGTTCTTTCTCACTCAGCTGCGTGGTGAAGGGGTTTTGGGGGCCGTACTTGGCGAAGTTCACCATGGCTTGGCTCAGAATCACCTGCTTGTTGAGCTTGGCATCCTGACGCGACTTCAGCACGCCAGCCACCATGTTCTTGAGGGCGGCGGCATCGGGCTTGGGCGCGGCCAGCAAGCTCTCAAATAGCTGCAGCGCCTTTTCGAAGTTGCTGTCGAGGCCGGAGAGGCTGACGGTGGTGCGGTCCTGCCCGCTCTGCACCGCGAAGGAGCAACCCAGCTTGTAGAACTCCTGCTGCAGCTGCGCGGCCGTGTATTTGTCGGTGCCCAGGTACTGCAGGTAGTCGGTGGCGAGGCCCAGCTTGGGGTCGTTGTTGGTGCCCAGGTCGAGCACGTAGAACAGGTTGAAGAGGTTGTTTTCGGTGTTGTGGGTGTAGTACACCGGCATGCCCGAAGCCAGCTTCACTTCCTGAATGTCCTTCTTGTAATCCACGAACACCGGCTGCAGCTCGGGGCTGCTCAGGCCGGTTACCTGCTTGTAGAAGTCGGAGGCCACTTCGCGGTTCACGGGCACCGGCGTAATAGCCGGCTTCACCACTTTCACGGCGTTGGCATCTTTGCCGGTGCGCTTGTAGATGGCCGCGTAGCCGGGGCCATAATACTGCTGCGCCACCCGCATCACCTCTTCCTTGGTGATGGTGCCGAAGTCGTCAATCTGCTTCAGGTAGTCCTTCCAGTCCTCGCGGGCCACGAAAGCCGCCACAAAGGCGCCGGCGCGGGCCTCGTTGTTTTCGTAGCTTTTGGTGCGCTGCAACTGCTCGTTGTTGATGATGGCCGGAATCAGCCAGTCGGGGAAGTCGCCCTTTTTCACCTTGTCGAGCTGGGCGAGCAGCAGGTCGCGCACCTCTTCCAGCTTCTGGCCCTGGCGGGGCGTCGCGTAGAGGATGTGCGAAGAGTAGTCGTTGTTGATGTCGGTGAACGAAGCGGCCTGCAACACCTTCTGTTGCTGGTTGAGGTTCAGGTCAATCAGACCGGCCTGGCCGTTGCTCAGGAGCTTGTCCACCATGCGCAGCACCAGCGCCTCGCGGGTGGTCGTGCCGGGGAAGCGGAAGCCGAGCATCACGTTTTCGGCGTCGGGCCCCACAATCTGCGTCACGAGGGGTGCCGTGATGGGGGCTTCCTGGGCGGGCGTGAAGGCCGGCACCGGCTTGCTCTGCAGCTTGCCGAAATACTGGTCGATTACGCGGATGGTCTGGTCGTAGTCCAGGTCGCCGCTGAGGCAGAGGGCCACGTTGTTGGGCACGTAGTATTTGTCGAAATACCGTTTAATCTCCGTGATGGACGGGTTTTGCAGGTGCTCGATGGTGCCGATGGTGGTCTGGGTGCCGTACTCGTGCTTCTGATAGAGGCTGCGGTTCAGGGCCTCGTACTGCTTGCTGAAGTCGTTGTCGAGGCCGCGGTTTTTCTCCTCGTACACGGCTTCCAGCTCGGTGTGGAACAGGCGCGGCACCATCTCGCCCAGCCGCTCGCTCTGGATGGCGGCCCACTTCTCCAGCTGGTTGCTCGGAATATCCTCTTGGTACACCGTCTGCTCCACCGAGGTGTAAGCGTTGGAGCCCTTGGCCCCGATGGCGCCCATCACCTTGTCGTACTCATTCGCCACGGCGTACTTGGCCGCCACGCCGGAAATCGAGTCGATCTGGTGGTAGGTGCGCTTGCGGGCGGCGGGGTCGTTGCGCTGGGCGCGGTACTGCTCGTAGAGCGCCTCAATCTTGGTCAACTCCGCTTTTTCGGCCTGCCAGTTCTGCGTGCCCAGCTTGGAAGTGCCCTTGAACACCATGTGCTCGAGGTAATGCGCGAGGCCGGTGGCAGTAGCCGGGTCATTTTTGGAGCCGGCGCGCACGGCTAAGTAGGTCTGGATGCGCGGTGCGTCGTCGTAGTCGGAGAGGTAGACGGTCAGGCCGTTATCCAGCGTGTAGATGCGCGCTTTGAGCGGGTCGCCTTCCACGGTTTGGTACTGGTATTCCTTCTGCTTGGGCGCTTCCGGGCTGGTGGCTGAGGTGCTGGCTGCTGCCGTAGCGGCGGGCTTGCTGGTCTGGCATTGCGTAAGACCGAGCGTGGCCAGGGCCGGAATAAGAAGCAGAAGCGGTTTTTTCACAGGAAGGCCAGCGCGGAAAGCAGAGCGGGAAGGAAATTAAGGAACCAAAGATAGGCGGCCCCCCCGGGAATAAAAAGCTCCGCCGCAGCCCTTCCGGCGCGAAGTGCGAAAAAATGCTTATGAGAATCACGGATTGCTCCGGATTGATTGGATTGGTCGGATTTTGGGAACGGTGCGCGGTAACGAGAAGCTTTTGCTCGGTACCTCGCTACTGGCTGCTACGCCAGTAATTCCCGCTGCTAATGGTAACGAACACCGTTCAACGATACGTGAAGAAAGAGCTGCGCGCTACACTACGCTGGCCACAGAATCCGTAATTTAGTCGACGTCGAGGCCGAGCTTCTGCTTCATCTCGCCCAGCATCGGATACTTCTCCATCAGGTAGTCCATCTTGTCGGTGGAGGTGTAGAGCTTGCGGCCGGTTTCCACCCGTTCCACTATTTCCACCGTCACGTTCAGGCGCGGGTAGCCGGAGCGGCGGCGCAGCTCGCCCAGGAACTCGGCCCGCAGCTCATTGAACAGGTCTTCCTGCACCGGGTTGTCGACGCGCAGCAGAATCATGTGCTGCTCGTTGGCCTGCACCGGGCGGTTGAGCAGGCTGTAGTGCATCATGCTGACGGGCTTGCGCTCCTCGGTCAGCTCTTTCCACACGCGCTGCAGTACCTCGTCGTTGATAACTGGAAGACCAGTAACGGGGCCGCTGGGCTCGGCGTCGGTGGCGGCTTTGCCGGCGGCGGCCTTCTGCTCCATCTGGGCCTTCATGGCGCTCAGGCTGCCCAAACCGGGGAGCTTGGTGCCGAGGCCCAGGGGTATGCCGGCCGGCGGCATCCCGGGGCGGGGCGGAGGCATGGGCGCGGCCGTTACGGCCATCTGGCCCGGCTCGTGGCCGGCAATGCTGGGTGCCCCGATTTCCACGTGCGGTACGGTGTCGCGCAGCTGCCGGGTGGTGGGCACCTGGGTGGCCGTTTCGTCCTCGATGCTGGGTGTGTCGTGCAGCTCTTCCACGCCGCTTTCCACCGGCACAATAGGCTCGGGGTCAGCTGGGGCGTGGGCTAGTTGGCTATCTTCTACTCGTGGCTGGCTGTTGGCTGCCAGTGGCGCTGGAGCGGGTGCGACATAGCCGTTGGAGCGACCATAAGCGGCTGGCGTTTCGGCGGTGCCGTCGGCTACGAGCTGGCCGTTGGCGGCTGTTGGAGCGGCCGGAGCCGGCGACACAGCTGCCGCAACTGGCGCGGTGGCGGCCGGAGCAGGCGTTACGCTACTCGTTACGCTACTTTTTTTTTTCACCTCGCCGTTGGCGGCTGGGATGGCCACGCCGCCTTGCAGGTCGCGGGCAAACTGCACGGCGCTGTTGAGGTAGGCCAGCTTCATGAGCGTGAGCTCCACGTGCAGGCGCTGGTTTTTAGCCTGTTTGAATTCCCGGTCGCAGAGGCTCACCAGGTTCAGGGCCGAGAGCAGGAAAGGCAGGGGCGCATCCTGAGCCTGCTGCACGTAGCGCGCCCGGATGTTGTCGGACACCTCCAGCAGCTGCACCGTCACGGAGTCTTTGCACACCAGCAGCCCGCGCAGGTGCTCGGCCGCGCCCACCACAAAGTTGTGCAGATCGAAGCCCTGCTGCATCACCTCATCCAGCAAGAGCAGCGTGGCCGACAGGTTTTCGGTCAGCAGGGCGTCAATCAGCCGGAAATAGTACTCGTAGTCCAGAATGTGCAGGTTCTGCACCACGTCCTGATAGCGCAGATTGTGGCCCGAGAAGGTCACCATCTGGTCGAACATGCTCAGGGCGTCGCGCAGGCCGCCATCAGCCTTTTGGGCCAGTAGGTGCAGGGCGTCGTCTTCGGCCTGAATCTGCTCCTGGGTGGCCACGTAGCGCAGGTGGTTGCGCATGTCGTCCACCTTGATGCGGTTGAAGTCGAAAATCTGACACCGCGACAGGATGGTCGGAATAATCTTGTGTCGCTCGGTGGTAGCCAGGATGAAGATGGCGTAGCTCGGCGGCTCCTCCAGCGTCTTGAGGAAGGCGTTGAAGGCCGCATTCGAGAGCATGTGCACTTCGTCGATGATGTACACCTTGAAGCGGCCCTGCTGCGGCGCGTAGCGCACCTGCTCCACCAAACTGCGGATGTCCTCGACGGAGTTATTGGAGGCCGCATCCAGCTCGTGGACGTTGAACGAAGCGTTTTCCTGGAAGGCCCGGCACGACGAGCATTTGCCGCAGGCTTCCAGATCGAAGGGCGTATTGTCGGGGTCGGCGGCACTGAGCAGCGCGTCGGGCACGATGTCGGGCTGCTGCTGAATCAGCTCGGAAACCGGCCGGCTTTTGCGCACGTGCTCTTCTACAAACTCGCAGTTGATGGTTTTGGCCAGGATCCGGGCGCAGGTGGTTTTGCCCACGCCCCGGGGGCCGCAGAACAGAAACGCCTGGGCCAGATGCTGGCTGGCAATGGCGTTCTGCAGGGTGGTGGTAACGTGCTGCTGCCCCACCACGCTGCGAAACGTGGCCGGGCGGTACTTACGGGCCGAAACAACAAAATTTTCCATACGAGCTAGGGGCAAAGATACGCAACCGCCCGCCCGATTCCGCCCGTTTGCCGCTCTCGGTTGCCGGATTTCCCGCCTGATTTCGGCCAGCAGAATAACCACATGATGATGTGATTATGATTATATTTAATAGAATTTATTTTCTATTTGTGCGCCGTCATTTGGCTGGCTTCCACCCGTGTCGGCAGATGCTTTGCTTGCTGCCTGTGAAGTGGCAACAAGCTGTATGTGTTCGACTTGGGGCAATGCAGCCGGCCCCAACGGTGAAGGTTCGGCTGTCAGTTTCGTTTCCTCTATTCGCCTCGCTCATGAAACACCCCGTTCTGTTGCCGCTGCTGGGCGGCCTGCTGTTGGCCACCGCTGCCATTGCCCAGCCTTCCGTGCCCGCTGCCCCCGCGAAAGCCGCCTCCGACACCTATTTCGGGGTGAAGGTGGACGACCCGTACCGCAACCTGGAGAACCTGCAGGACCCCGCCGTGGCTTCCTGGATGAAGGCCCAGAGCGAGTACGCCCGCCGCACCCTTGATGCTATTCCGGGCCGGCAGGGCCTCATCGACCAGATGGTGGCCATCGACAAGCGCAAGGCCGCCCGCGTATCGGACCTGCGCGTGGCCGACAACGACCGGTACTTCTACTACAAATCCCGCCCCCAGGACCAGCAGCCCAAGCTCTACTGCCGCGACGGGTACAAGGGTGCGGAAGTGCTGCTCTTCGACCCCGAAAGCTTCGAGCCGGGCAAGGTGTACAACATCAACGGCTTCGCGCCCAGCCCCGATGGCTCTAAGGTGTCGTTTGGAGTGAGTGAGAAGGGCACCGAGCTGGGCCGCACGCTGATTATCGACGTGAAAACCCGCAAGCTCTACCCCGAGCAGATTCCGCTAAACCGCGGCGGCGGCGAGTGGCTGCCCGACAACCAGACCCTGGCCTATCTGCCCTACAACAACGGCGACCTGAAGGACATGGCCGCCCGCCAGAACACCCAGTGCCGCCTGCACCGCCTGGGCACGCCCGTGGCCCAGGATCAGCCCATCTTCTCCAATCAGCTTTACCCCAAGCTCGGCATCAAGCCCTCCGACTACCCCTACGCGGGCATCGACCGGGACACCAAGCTGGCCTACGGGTTCCTGTACTCCGTGGACCGCTATATAAACGTGTTCTTCGCCCCGGCAGCGGCCCTCACCAAGCCCAATATCCCGTGGCAACCCCTGTTTCGGCCCGCCGATGAAGTCACCAACTTCGTGACCGACGAGCAGCACATCTACTTCGTGACGTCTCGCAACACGCCCCGCCAGAAGCTCATGCGCATGCCCGCCGCCCGGCCCAACGTAGCCACGGCCGAAGTGCTGGTACCCGAAAGCGCCGACGAGTCGATTATGGACGAGCAGCTGAAATCCACCAAAGACGGTGTGTACTTCGTGCGTAGCCGTAATGGGGTGGAGGCCCGGCTGTATTTCGTGCCCCGGGGCTCGAAGGCCGCGCAGGAGCTGAAGCTGCCCCAGCCGGCCGGCCGGATTGAGCTGACCAGCAAAAATGCGCAGTCATCGGACGTGTGGGTGACGCTGGGCGGCTGGACCACCGACCGGCAACGCTACCGCTACAGCCCGGCCAGCCGGCAGTTCACGCCGGAGCCGTTGTCGTCGGAAGCGCAGTACCCGGAGTTTACCGGGCTGGTGGTGGAAGAAGTGCTGGTGCCCTCGCACGATGGAGTGCAGGTACCACTGTCGTTGGTGTATAAAAAGGGCTTGAAGCGCGACGGGGCGGCGCCCACGCTCATGGTAGGCTACGGGGCCTACTCCGTTTCGATGGAGCCCACGTTTATGCCTCCGTTCCTGCTCTGGACGCAGCAGGGCGGCGTGCTGGCCGTGCCCCATGTGCGCGGCGGCGGCGAGTTGGGCGAGGCCTGGCACAAGGCCGGCCAGAAAACCACCAAGCCCAACACCTGGAAAGACCTCATTGCCTGCGCCGAGTACCTGACCAAGAACAACTACACCGCGCCCGGAAAAATTGCCATCAACGGCGGCAGCGCCGGCGGCATCCTCATCGGTAGGGCCATGACCGAGCGGCCCGACCTGTTTGCCGTCGCCATTCCGGAAGTGGGCTGCCTGAACGCCGTACGCATGGAAAACTCGCCCAACGGCCCCGTCAACGTGCCCGAGTTCGGCACGATGACCAAGGAGGACGAGGCCAAGGCGCTGCTGGAAATGGACGCCTACCACCACCTCAAGCTCGGCACCCAGTACCCCGCCACCCTCGTCACGGCCGGCTTCAACGACCCGCGCGTCATTGCCTGGCAACCGGCCAAGTTTGCCGCCCGTCTGCAAGCCAGCAACGCCGGCAGCAAGCCCGTTCTGTTCTTCACCGATTACGAGGCCGGCCACGGCATGGGCGATTCCCGCCTCAAGCAGTTCGAAAGCATTGCCGACCTCATGGCGTTTGGGCTTTGGCAAACCGGTGCCCCAGCGTTCCAGCCGGATAAAGTAGCCGTGAAATAGGATGTCATTCCGAACGGAGTGAGAAATCTGGATTCGACTTCTGGATTTTACCACAGATTCCTCGCTCCGTTCGGAATGGCAAACGGGAACATTTTCAGCCGTAGGCAACGTTTACCGGCTGATGTGCGTACATTCGCACCCCGCTATTCGTGGCGGGTATCGTTCTTTCTAATCTGGGGCCGACCGGAATTGACAGCTAGTGCATGTCGCGAGTAAGCGTGTCGGGAGTTGGATGAATCTCCCGCAAAAAAGCCGTCCAAAACACAACTGGCGAGTATAGCTACGCCATGGCTGCCTAGTTTAGAACTAAGCACTGTCATCGTCCCGCACCCGTATTCCTTCTCACGGGTGAGTTCGGGGCGTCGTAAGAGTTAGGATAGTGTAGGTGGCGCTGTGACGCCTGCGCGAAACTCAAACAGATAAGGGGAAATCAAGGGCCTGATGTGCGCCTGGTTTCTCTCGAAAATTCAAGCATAGATACACACGTAGAAAGCTCGACGCCTTCCTTGTCTGGACCAGGGTTCGAATCCCTGCGGCTCCACTGAAACCCGCTCTGCATCTTGCAGGGCGGGTTTTTTATTTTCAGCCAACATTTCTGTCCACAGCCTGATGAGAGCAGCAAATTCCGTGGCCTGACACCAGTTTCACCAAAAAGTTGCGTCAAATAGGAGCCGATAGCCAGAAATTCTGCGGGCTTTGTTATCTTGCTGAGGCTATGAAACATGGGCTGACCTACCTGTTGCTGCTGTTATGCACGTTCGCCGCTGAGGCCGCCCGGCCTCCGGTAGCTGCTGAGCCGCGCATTCCTCAGTTCCGCATCTCCAAACTGCCGGCTGCGCTGCACGCCACCTGGTTGGGCATGCCTCGGCAGCAGTTCCGCAATCTGGTGCCCGAGCAGCGCTTAGGTGCGCCATCAGCCATCAGCTATTTCAGCCGCTCCGACGAAACCCTGACGCTGGGCGGCTACCGCATCACCGGCATCAGCTACGGCTTCTACAAAGACCAGCTTTGCTGCATCGAGGTGCGGGTGCTGGGCGAGGCCAACTGCCGGGGTATTCAAGCATTGCTGGCCAAAGCTTACGGCCCCGCCGCCACGGCTTCCGGCCAATACTGGCAAAATCCGCAGCTGCGCCTGCAATACTCCGAGATGCCCAAAGGTTATGCCACGCTGCTTCTGGCCAGTCCTTCGTTGCTGGCGCAGTTTCAGGCCGAGCAGCAGCCTCGCAACCAAGCAGTATAAAGCGTCTTTCAGGCCATGCATACTGCAGAAACAAAGTCTGGCTTTACGGCTGGACTTTTTTGTTTTGCGGCAGTTATGCCGGCTTCGATTTTAGGTCGTAAAGGCCATTTGCTACCAGCTTATAACACTGGAATTTTATATATAAAATGCTGAATGTCAGAATTATGAACAAGAAATAAGTGAGTAAAATCGAGTCGGTGCAGCTGGCTAGCCGTATGAGGATGCAGAGGCTACCGCACATCTGCCGGTGCCTACTTATCCCACTTGTTTTGTCTTTCCTGATTATGAAAAAGTCTTTGCTTTTCGCCGCCCTTCTGCTTTCCACTGCTGTAGCTGCTTCGGCTCAAGTATCTCCTTCGGTACCGCAACGCGGCGGCACCATGAACCAGACCACAGTATCGCCGGCCACGCCATCGAACCCCGGCACCCTCGACCAGCGCACGCCTACTACCACAAGCCCTACCCAGATGGGAACCGGCACTACCGTTCCCGGCCAGATGGGCACGGGCACCATCGTAACGGACCGTCCGGTCATGCAGCAGCCTGCTACCATGCAGGACCCAGCTATGAACCAGCGCACCACCACGGTTCCGAATCCCGCCGCTACGCGTCGCCAGCGCACTAACACGCGCCGCACGAACACCACCACTACCACGGTGCCCCCGCAGCGTTAGACAACAAGCATTTAGCAACAAAAAAGGCCGCTCCCGAACAGGAGCGGCCTTTCTTGTTATCGGAAGTCACGCCGAAACTATCCTTCCAACTTGCCGCCGGACTGCAGTAGCAGGTCGCCGAGGTCGCGCAGGCCGGCCTGCAGGTCGGCGGGGGCAGTGGCGGCGGCCTGGTTGGTTTGGGCGCCCAGCATGCTGAGCGAGCGGCCAATGGCGGTGCCATCCAGCGAACCGCTGCTCAGCAACGATTGCAGATTGCCAATTTCGCGGCCGATGTCCTGCAAAGCGGGCTCGCCGCTTTGCAGCAATTGCTGCTGCCAGGTTTCGGTGTTGTCGATGGCGGCGCTGACGGGAATGCCCGTAAGGCCGTTTTTCAGGGAATGGACAGTGGCGTTAAGCAGGTCGTTGGCCATGATGAATGAAACGGTGACGATGAAAGATAAAGCAGCCGCGCCGGCCTACCGGAAATTAACCGGCCGGTCCGGCCGCAGCCGACTTGCGTGGTTTACGGGATTTGGCGGCAACTGGCTGGCCTGCTTCCGGAAAGATTGGGGGCACGTAGCCGGCAGGGGCCGCCGGCACCAGAGCCAAGTTGCGCAAAATGCTACACGCCCGATGGGCGCTGGCTTCCTTGTCCTTTATTTCCAGCATGATGTCTACATCCAGACCCTGTAGCTGCTGCAGAAAATCCTGGAACAGGTCTTCTTCCATGGCACTTACGTGCTTGCCTTTCCGCTCGCCCCGGGCCTGGGAGCTGTAGTCCATCATCATCACGCCGTCGCGGGTGGGGTGCCAGGTGGCGGCGGCCAGGCGCAGGGCTTCGGCCATGGGCTCGCCGTGGTTGAGGCACTCGTGATGGAAGTTGTCGAACAGAATGGGCAAGCCAGTGGCGGCGTGCAGTTGCAGGCAGTCCTGCAGGCTGAAAAGCCGGTCGTCGTTTTCGACCACCACCCGTATCTGCACCGCAGGCGGCAGCGTGTGCCACACCGCAATGAAACGGGCAATGGCCGCTTCCCGGTCGCCGTAGAGGCCGCCCAAGTGAATCTGCAGCTTGGCGGTACTGTCGAGGCCCATCAGATCCAGCATCGAGCCCTGGTACACCAGCTCGGCAATGCTGCGCTGCACGATGTCGGGGTTGGGCGAATTGAGCACCACAAACTGGTCAGGGTGCAGCGAGATGCGCATCCCGTGGGCTTTGATATAGTCGCCGAGGGCGCGGAATTCAGCGGCAAAGTGGGTTTGCCAGGGAAAGGTATTGACGGCGTGCGAGGCAAACGGCACGATGTCGGAGCCGATGCGGAAGAACAGCAGGCCGTGCGCCACGTTGTACTCCAGAATGCGTCGCAAACAGGCCAAATTAGATGCCACGGTCTGCACCAACCGCTCTTCGTAATAAGAAGCCAGCCGGAACGTGGACGCTGAAGTGCAATCCAGCGAGTTATTCATGCACGGATAACCGATTTTCATCTTCGGGCTTACGGTAGGGCAGGTGGGCGGGTTGACGGCATGACAAGTCCTGCCATACCACCTGCTGTTTTACCTCACCTCATAGCCGCGGTTGTCCTTGAAGTTTTTGTTGTACTTCAGGCGGGCTTTGCGGGCCTGCTCGGCGGCTTCCTGGGCCCGGATTTCCTCCATCTTGCGCCGCTCCTGGCCGGCGCGCGAAAACTGCTCGTAGATGAGGCTGACGGGGCTGGCCAGAGTGGGGGCCACCGCCCGGGGCGCAATAGTGTCTACTGGAAACAGCGGCCGGGGCGCCGGTGGGCGTTTCGCGGCGCTGGCAGGGGCAGTGCTGGGGCGGTTAATATTGCGCAGGGCCCGGTTGATGGCGGCGCGGTCGGGGCGCCCTTCGGTCACGCGGACTTCGCCCAGCAGCACACTGTCGCGCACCATCATCACCTGCATCACCAGCTGCGAAAGACCCGTGCCGCCCAGCGGTATGCGGCGAGTCCGGAAGCCCAGAGCCCGGAATACCAGCGTGTCGCGGTTGCTGACATCCAGCCGGAAGTCGCCTTCCTGATCGGCGATGGCGCCGCGGCCGGTGCCCTGCACGATAATGGCCGCGCCCGGAATGCTGCGGCTCGTGCCGGCCTCCAGCACCGAGCCCGACACCCGCACCTGGGCGGCCGCAGTACCCGACATAAGCAGCAACAGGATCAGCCCCAGGCTGCCTGCCAGCAGACGCCCAAACGCCTTCGGCAGCAAACAAAACCGCAGCAGGCTGCGCAAACACACAATCAGAAAGCTCATCAACCAGAAATAAGGCCAGCAACCGGCAAGGTAGCCAACAACAGAGCCAAAAAAAGCCCGGACCGTTGCAGGTCCGGGCGTTTTCGGCGGTCAGGAATCTGGAACCGACAAAATAAAGATCCGCACCGACGAGCAGTGCGGATCTTTAGCAGGTTGCCCGGGGCAGCCGGAGCCTCCCGGCGGGCGACTACTCTACTTTGGTTTTGTCGCCGTCTTCGGTTTTGGCTTTCATCGTGCCGTCGTCACCGTCAACTTTCATCTTGTTGCCTTCTGCGTCTTTGATTTTTACGTCGCCGTCGGCCGACACCTTCACCTTGCTGCCGTCGGCACCTTTGGTTTTGCCTTCCTCCATGCTCATTGAGCTATTCGAGGCCGAAGCATCGGTGCTCATGTCCGACGTGCTGCTCATGTCATCCATGTACATATCGTCGCGGTACTCCATGCGGCTGGTTTCGTAGGCCGAGTACTGGGTGGGGTCGGTGAACACCGACTTCATCTCCGTGTCGGCATCCATGTAGGCAGTGCGCATAGCGGCGGCCATGCCGGTGGTGTCGGTGGCGTACTGGGTCTGCAGCTCGCCGAGGCGCTTGCCCCGGTTGATGTACACGGTGCGCACCTTTTCGCGGGTGGCATCGTCGAACTTCATTTTAGCGGCCATAGCGGCAGCAATCCGGTCGGCGCGCTGCTGAATGGCGTCGTCCGAATACGACGTGGTGGTCGTCGTCGTGGTCGTCGTCATGCCATCGGTGGTGGTGGCCGTTTCGGTGGTTTTGTTGTCGGAGCACGAAGCCATGGTGAAGGCAGCCGCAGCAGAGAGCAGGAAAAGGGTCTTTTTCATGACAGAGAGGGATTGTGGAAAAGGGAGAGAGTAGGGTAGGAAAAATCCAATGGCGCGTATACGGGTCCGCCTGAAATTCAGTTGCGGCCGGCCATAGCTACACCTCCTTACCCGGACTCCCTGATCCGGTAACGCCTCATTCCTCTCCTGATTCAATTCTCTGTAAAGGCACTACCTGCCGCCGCACCACAGCCGCGCCGTAGCCCGCTGGCGTGGTTTTGCTGCACTGCGGCCGGCGCTGGTAGTTAGTCGGTGGTGGATAGGTTGGCCGGGGTAGAGGCTGATGCGGGTGGCCGGGACGTGACATCCGTCTGAGGAACGGGCGACGCCGGCAGCCTGCCTACCGGCGACAGTGCCTGCAATTCTCGCTCGGTAGCTTCCTGCACACGTCGGGTGGCGGGCAGCGTAGAGGCCGCCGGGCGCGTCCGGGCAGCGGGCACATACGGCGTCACGCGGGGCGTCCGGATGCGCGCGGCCACGTTCGTGTCGGTCGTGACCTTGGCCGGCAGCGGCTTATCGAGTTGGGGCTGCCGGCTCCGGTAGGTGAGGGGGCCTTTTGCGGCGGGCGCGTACAGCGTGGTATCGATGGGTGCTGAGCTGCCAACAGAGGATGTGGAGCCGGGCACCGTGTTGCCGTAGCAGCCGGCCAGCCCGATGGCCGTACTCAGCCACAACGGGCGCCAAAGAACAGGCTTCATACAAGAAATACAAAAAGGTGACGGCAGCCGACATCGTGTCGGTTGCCGGCCGGCTGCCGCGTAGAAAAGCGTCTGGTGGCCGGCTTTGTTTGGCTTACGCCCGACGCAGCTCGAACACGGTGATTTCGGGCAGGAAGCCCACCCGGCCGGGGTAGCCGAGGTAGCCCAGGCCGGTGTTCACGTAGAGATACTGCTGGCCCTGCTTGTAGAGCCCGGCCCACTGCCGGTACACGTACTGCACGGGGCTCCACTTGAAGAAGGGCAGATTGACGCCAAACTGCATGCCGTGGGTGTGGCCCGAAAGCGTCAGGTCGACGTCCGGAAACTCGGGCCGCACCTGCGCGTCCCAGTGGGAAGGGTCGTGGGAGAGCAGAATCTTGAACGGCGCGCTGGGGTCGGCGGCAGCGTGGGCCTTGGCCAGGTCGCCGTACTTGGGGAAGCGCATGGCCGCGCCCCAGTTCTGAATGCCCAGAATGGCAATCTTCTCGCCGTCGCGCTCAATATGGTGAGCTTCATCCAGCAGCAGCTTCCAGCCGATTTTGGCGTGGTTGCTCTTGAGCCGGTCGAGGTTGGCGGCCTTGGCCGCGGCGCCGCCCTGCTCGGTCCAGTCCACGTAGTCGGCGTAGTCGTGGTTGCCGAGGATGGACAGCTTCTGCAGCTTGCTCTGGATCTGGGCCAGCGTGTCGATGTGGTCTTCTACCTCGGTAGCAATGTTGTTGACTAGGTCGCCGGTCATCACCACCAGGTCGGCGTTTTGCTGGTTGATGAGGGCCACGGCGCGCTGCAGCGGCTCGGTGGAGGCGAAGCTGCCGGTGTGCAGGTCGGAAATCTGCAGTAGCTTGAACCCGTCGAACGAGGCCGGCAGGTTGGGGAAGCGCAGCGTCACGCGCTTCACGCGGTAGTCGGTGGCACCTTTGAGCACGCCCCAGGCCAGCGCTACAAACGGCACGGCAGCCGTTACGAGGGCAATTTTGCTCAGAAACTCACTCCGCGAAATGCCCGCGCCGGCCGCGCCGGCCGGCTGACCCGAAAAGCGCTGCGCCAGCGTGCGGATGCCGCGCACCAGGTCTTCGGGAAACAGAAACAGCAGCACCACCACCTTGGCCAGCAGCAAGCCCAGCAGCATACTGGTCAGGTAGGCTTTGTAAGGGGCGTGGCCCTGGGCCCGGGTGGCCATGGCCCAGATGGCAATGCCCCAGAGCAGCACCGTCAGGAGCCAGTAGAGGAAGTCGGCGGTTTTGCGCGTGACGGGGGAAGCGCTGTGGAGGGCCGTGCGGACGGCTTGGAAGCCATACCATTCGGCGGCCAGAAACAGCAGCAGAAACAGAATACCAGAAAGGGAACGAAGCATATTGGGGGTAGAAACCTGACCGGCCGGAATTGGTTCACCGGCCCGGCCTGCCAGGGCTGACGAAAGAACGGGGTTTTTACTTTACTTGCCGGCTCCCTGCAACCTCAGTGCCGTATGCAAGCCGTTGACAATCTGTCTGAAAATAATCCGGCGACGGAAACCGCCGCTGTGCCTTACCAAACCCCCGCGTCATTCGGTATCAAGAGCTGGGCCGAGGAAGACCGGCCCCGCGAAAAGCTGATGCAGAAGGGCCGCGCGGCCCTCTCCGACGCCGAACTGCTGGCCATTCTGCTGGGCTCTGGCACCGCCAAGCTCTCGGCCGTGGACGTGGCCAAGCTGGTGCTGAGCGCCGCCCAGAACGACCTCAACGCCCTGGCCCGCTTCTCGCTGAAAGAGCTGATGCGCCAAAAAGGCATTGGCGAGGCCAAGGCCATTACCATTATGGCGGCGCTGGAGCTGGGCCGCCGCCGCAAGGAAGCCGACGCCCCGGCCCGCACCACCATCACCTGCTCCCGCGACATTTACCGCGTGGTGCAGCCCCACCTGCAGGATCTGCCCCACGAAGAGTTTTGGGTGGTGCTGCTGAACCGGGCCAACGTGGTGATGCGCACCGTCAGCATCAGCCGCGGCGGGGTGGCCGGCACCGTGGCCGACCCGAAGCTGATTTTCAAGGAGGCGCTGGAGCAGCTGGCCTCGTCGGTCATTCTGGTGCACAACCACCCCAGCGGAAACCGCAACCCCAGCGCCGCCGACATTGCCCTCACCCGCAAGCTCAAAGATGCCGGCCAGTTCCTCGACCTGCCCATCCTCGACCACCTCATCTACACCGATGCCGGCTACTTCAGCTTCGCCGACGAAGGCATGCTGTAGCTCGGGAAAAGCCCCCCGCCCGCTGTAGAGACGCGTACTCGCGTCTCGTCGTTGCTGATGTTGAACGTCGGATGCGCCCCCGAAGCACCGCCGGCACGATGTAGAGACGCAATACTTTGCGTCTCGTCGTTGCTGATGTTGTTTAACCGGCGCAGCTCCAGTCGTTCAACGACGAGACGCAAAGTATTGCGTCTCTACACTTCCCGCCAAGACGAAACACTCCGCAGCCAGTACCTTTGCGCCCATGCGTATCAACCCCAAACTGCTCATCGGCCTCGGCCTGCTACTTGTAATCGGCTATTTCCTGCAGGACCTCGTCTTCAACGACGACCAGTACGCCGCTCGCCTGCGCAAAGCCCGCACCGAGAAAGACAACAGCTTCCGGCTCGTGAAAGGCTCGCCGCTCAGCGAGGAGCAGCGCAACACCTTCGACAGCCTGAAATACTACGTCCCCGACCAAGCGTACCGCTTTGAGGCGCAGCTGGAGCCGTTTGCGCAGCGCGACACCGTGGAAATGCCCCTCACCAACGGCAAAGCCGACAAGTACCTGCGCTGGGGCCGGGCCAGCTTCATCCTCAGCAAGCAGGAATACAAACTGACGCTATTTCTGAAGGCCGACGGCAAAGATTCCACCCTGTTCGTGCCCTTCACCGACCGCACCAACGGCCGCGGCAGCTACGGTGGCGGCCGCTACCTCGACGCCACCCGCCCCGCCCCCGGCGATACCGAAATCGTGCTCGACTTCAACGCCGCCTACAACCCGTTCTGCGCCTATAACGACGGTTTCGCCTGCCCCGTCCCGCCCCAGGACAACCGCCTGGCCGTAGACATTCCGGCCGGCGAGAAGGCCTACAAAGAGTAATGTAGCACGGAGTTCAGTCAGTAGCTCCCCCGCACTGCCGACCAAGTTGCGCAATGGTATGGAGCTACGGACTGAAGTCCGTGCTACACTTTTCGGCCGCTACATCAAATCCGTACCTTTGCTGAACTGACGCACCCGCAACGGTGCCAACGCTCCCAGGGCTGAAGCCCTGGGCTATGTAGCATTTAACGCTGGCCGCTGACTAGCCCAGGGCTTTAGCCCTGGAAACTCCGGGCCGCCTGTGCCATCAGCGAATACCTAATCATTGACTCCACATGAAAATATCCTACGACTGGCTCCTCACCCTGATTCCGACCGATAAACCCGCCGAGGAAATCGGCCAGCTCCTGACGGGCTCCGGGCTGGAAGTGGAAGGCATTGAGGAGCTGGAAAGCATTCCGGGCGGCCTGCGCGGCGTGGTGCTGGGCACGGTGCTCACCTGCGAAAAGCACCCCGACGCCGACAAGCTAAGCCTTACTACCGTGGATGTGGGCGACGGCCAGCCGCGCCAGATTGTTTGCGGCGCCGCCAACGTGCGCGCCGGCCTCAAAGTGGTGGTGGCCCTGGATGGCGCCATGCTCTACCCGGCGCAGGGCGAGCCGTTCAAAATCAAGAAAAGCAAAATCCGCGGCGCGGCCTCCGAAGGCATGATCTGCGCCGAGGACGAAATCGGGCTGGGCACCTCGCACGCCGGCATCATGGAGCTGGACACCGACCTGCCCAACGGCACGCCTGCCGCCGACTACTTCGGCCTGGGCTCCGACTCGGTATTCGAAATCGGGCTGACCCCAAACCGCGCCGACGCCGCCTCGCACTACGGCGTGGCCCGCGAGCTGCGCGCTTTGCTGCGCCAGCCCTGCCAGCTTCCCGACCTCAGCCAGTTCAAAGCCCCCGCTGAGGCCGCGCAGAACATTAAGGTAACTATTGAGGACACCGAAGCCAGCCCGCGCTACGCCGGCCTGCTGCTGGAAGGAGTGCAGGTAGGCCCCTCGCCGGAGTGGCTGCAGCGCCGCCTGCGCAGCATCGGCCTCTCGCCCATCAACAACGTGGTGGACGTCACCAATTTCGTACTGCACGAGCTGGGCCAGCCCCTGCACGCCTTCGATGCCGACCAGATTACCGGCAACCACATCCGCGTGAAGCGCGCCGAGGCCGGTGAGAAGTTCACTACCCTCGATGGCACCGAGCGCACCCTGCGCACCGAAGACCTGGTTATTGCCGACGCGAATGGCGCGCCAATGGCGCTGGCCGGCGTGTTCGGCGGCAAAACCTCGGGCGTGAGCGAGGCCACCACCCGCGTGTTCCTGGAAAGCGCCTACTTCCAGCCGGCGGCCGTGCGCAAAACCGGCCAAGTGCATCAGCTCAAAACCGACGCTTCCTTCCGCTTCGAGCGCGGCACCGACCCCAACATGGTGCTGATTGCCCTGAAACGGGCAGCCCTACTACTGCAGGAAGTGGCTGGCGCTACCATCGTGGCGCCCATCGTGGACGAATACCCGACTGCCATCGGGCACGCGCTGGTGCGGCTGCGGCTGCCCCGCGTGGAGAAGCTGGTGGGCCAGTTCATTGCGCCGGAGCGCATCCGCCAGATCCTCACCGACCTCGACATCCTCATCAGCGAGGAGCTGACCGACGAAGCCGGCCACGCCGAGTGGATTCTGAGCGTGCCGCCGCACAAGGTAGACGTGACCCGCGAGGCCGACATCATCGAGGAAATCCTGCGCATATACGGCTACAACCACGTGGCGCTGCGCCCGCACAACTCGGCCACTTACCTGGCCAGCTTCCCCAATCCCGACCCCGAAATCATCCGCCAGAACACGGCGCGGCTGCTCAGCGGCCAGGGCTTCTCCGAAATCATCACCAACTCCATCACCAACTCGCTGTACTTCGAGAAGGAAGGCGAGACTGATGAGACGCTGGTTCGCCTGCTCAACTTCAACAGCGCCGACCTGAACGTGCTGCGCCCCAGCTTACTGCCCAGCGGCCTGGAAGTGGTGCGCCACAACGTCAACCGCCGCCAGCGCGACCTGAAGCTCTACGAATTCGGCAAAACCTACCACCTGAAGCCCGACGGCAGCTACGAAGAGCGCAATAAGCTGGTGCTCTACCTGACCGGCAACACCGCGTCCGAAACCTGGCAGCAGAAATCCGAGAAAAGCAGCTTCCACCAGCTGGCCGGGGCCGTGCAGCAGGTGCTGGCGGCGCTGGGCTTCCCGGCGCCCACCTCGCAGCCGGTGCAACACCCGCAGCTGGCCGGCGGCCTCACGCTGCTCGCCCAGAACCAGCCCGTAGCGCAGCTCGGTGCCGTGTCGGGCGTGTGGCTCAAGAAGCTCGACGTGAGCCAGCCGGTGTGGTACGCCGAGCTGGACTGGGACTGGCTGATGCGCAAGTACAAGAACAGCCTCGCGGCCCGCGAGCTGCCCAAGTTCCCGGAAGTGCGCCGCGACCTGAGCGTGGTGGTGGACAAAACCGTCACCTTCGATCAGCTCCAGCAGATTGCCCGCCGCACCGAGAAGAAACTCCTGCAGCAGGTGAACGTGTTCGACGTGTACGAAGGCCCCAACCTGGGCGAAGGCAAGAAGAGCTACTCGGTCAGCTTCCTGCTCCAGGACAGCACCCAAACCCTCACCGATCAGGCCATCGACTCGGTGATGAACCGCCTCATCCAGCAGTTCGAGCAGCAGGCCGGGGCCCTGATCAGGAAGTAAACGCCTGTCATTCCGACGAAGGAGGAATCTGGATGGAATCGGTAAAGCGGTTCTACTCAGATTCCTCCTTCGTCGGAATGACAAAAGGTTTGGTGCGGAAGATTTACCCAAGCTGCCTAACTTCAACCCAAACAAAACCAAAAAAATGGCTTCCTCCCAGCAGCTTGCTCAACTAGACCGCCTGGAGCGGCAGGTGAACACCTTAGTGACTGCCTATCAGCAGTTGCGCGAGGAGCTGGCCGATGCCCAAACCACCGTGCAGCAGCTCCGGGCCGACGTGCGCGACCGGGAGCGGCAGCTGAAGGATTTCCACAATCAGGAGAATATCACTAAACTTGTCAATACCATAGCCGGTGAACCGGCCAATGTCAACGAGCTGAAACTGCGCCTCAACGAATACATCCGCGAAATAGATAAGTGCCTTGCCTATTTGAGGGAGTAACCTGACCATCCCCAAACTCCACCCACGACTGCTCCCATGAGCGAACTATCCATTAAAATCCGCATTGCCGAACGGGACTATCCCATGCGCGTCGAGCCTCAGGACGAGGAGCGGCTGCGGATGGCAGGCCGGTTGCTGGGTGAGCGGATCAAGGAATTTCGCGAGCAATACGGCATTCAGGACAAGCAGGATCTGCTGGCCATGATTGCCTTGTCCACGATGGCTGACCGCCTGAAAGTCAGTAAGGAAAAAGATGGTACCGACACGGTTCTGACCGAGCGCCTTGCGCGCCTCGATGAACTACTGTCGGGAGTGGTGCTCGTCTGAAGATCCAGACGGACGCACCTGCGTAGTACTGCAGCTTGAAACCCCGGTGGCGCAAACGGCGCAGCGGGGTTGTTTGACATGTGGCCTGTTCACTGAGGTATGGCTTTCTCTTCCTCTTCCAACATCATAGCCCATGTCCACTACTCTTTATATTGCTCTAGCCGCCGTGCTGGCCCTTGTGGTCGGCATCGTGGTGGGGCGCCTCTTGGCTGGCAAAACCAACCAGGACCACGAAGCCGAAGCTAAAACCCGTGCCCAACAGCTGCTGGCCGAAGCCGAGCAGCAGGCCACCCGCACCCGCGACGAGCGGATTCAGCAGTCGAAAGACAAGTTCCGCACCCTCAAGCAGGAGTGGGAGCAGGAGAGCCGCCGCCAGAAGCTGGCCCTCGACCAGGAGCTGACCGAGCGCCGCGCCACCGTGGTAGAGCAGGAGCAGGCCATCAAGAAACTCACCGACACCACCCAGCGTCAGCTGGAGCAGATCCAGCGCAAGGAAACCGAGCTGGACGCCACCCGCGAGCGAATCGAAACTCAGTCGCAGCAGCAGCGCGAGAAGCTGGAAACGCAGGAGGAAAAGCGCAAGGCCGTCTTGGAAAATCAGCTGGCCAAGCTGGAGCAGCGCGAGCAGGAGGTAGAAGCCGAGCTGGCCGAAACCCGCCAGGAGCTAACCGAAAAGCTGCAGCAGGTAAACACGCAGCTGGAAGCCATTTCGGGCCTGACGGCCGCCGAAGCCCGCGAGCAGCTGGTGGAGTCGCTCAAAAACGAAGCCCAGATTCAGGCCAGCTCCTACATCAAGGACGTGGTGGCCCAGGCCAAGCTTTCGGCCACCAAAGACGCCAAGAAAGTGGTGCTGGAAACTATCCAGCGCACCGCTGCCGAGCACGCCATCGAGAACTGCGTATCGGTGTTCAACATCGAGAGCGACGACGTCAAGGGCAAGATTATCGGTCGTGAGGGCCGCAACATCCGGGCCCTGGAAGCCGCTACTGGTGTCGAAATTATCGTGGACGACACGCCCGAGGCCATCATCATCTCGGGCTTCGATCCGGTGCGCCGCGAGGTAGCCCGCCTGAGCTTGCACCTGCTGGTGAAGGACGGCCGAATTCACCCGGCTCGTATCGAGGAGATTGTGGCCAAAACCCGCAAGAACATCGACGAGGAAATCGTGGAAATCGGGGAGAAAACCATCATCGACCTCGGCATCCATGGCCTGCACCCCGAGCTGATTAAGATGGTGGGCCGCATGCGCTTCCGCAGCAGCTACGGCCAGAATCTGCTCCAGCACTCGCGCGAAGTCGCCAACCTCTGCGCCACCATGGCTGCCGAAATGGGCCTCGACGTGAAGAAAGCCAAGCGCGCCGGCCTGCTCCACGACATCGGCAAAGTAAGCACCGAAGAGCCCGAGTTGCCCCACGCAATTCTGGGCATGGAGATGGCCAAGAAGTACAAGGAGCACCCCGACGTGGTAAACGCCATCGGCGCCCACCACGACGAAATTGAAATGACGGCCATGATTTCGCCGCTGGTGCAGGCCTGCGACGCCATTTCGGGCTCGCGCCCCGGTGCCCGCCGCGAGATGATGGAGAGCTACATCAAGCGCCTCAAGCAGCTGGAAGAAACCGCCAACGGCTTCAAGGGCGTAAACCAGTGCTTCGCCATCCAGGCCGGCCGCGAGCTGCGCGTGATGGTGGACGCCGAGAACGTGACGGACGAGCGCGCTTCGGAGCTGAGCTACGAAATTTCCCAGAAAATCGAGAAGGAAATGCAGTACCCCGGCCAGATCAAAATCACGGTTATCCGCGAAATGCGTGCCGTGGCCTACGCCAAGTAAGCGTGTAGCATAGGCTTCAGCCTGTGCCAATCAAGAAAATAAAAGCCCGCCGCAACAGCTGTTGCGGCGGGCTTTTTTATGCACTTTCAATCCGCGTATCTTACTTGCTGAATCTGTATATGTGTTACTATATGAAGCCGTTACTACTGCTTGCCGGAATCTGGTGCCTGACCGGCTGCGCCGTGTATATGCCGATGCAGAACGCGGCGCCTGATATCCGGGCGCAGCATGAGTCGGAGGTGCGGGCCAGCACGTTTCTGAGTCGGGGAGAGGCGTCGGGGGCGTATTCGCCGCTGAAGCACGTGCTGGTACGGGGCGCGTTCGGAATCCGTACTGATTCGGGTGATAGCACCTTCTGGCGCGGCCGGCAGTATGAGCTGGCGGCCGGCACCTACTGGGCCCCGCGCAACTGGACGCTGGGCGTGCTGGGCGGCGTCGGCCAGATCCGCAACCAGACCCGCTACCGCAACGACGGGCAGATCATCTTTCTAGGTGAGCCGGTGCAGCATGAGTTTGACGTGCGCTGCAACAAGCTGTTCGGCGAAGCCTACGCCCTGTACGAGGTCAGCAACCGGTTTTCGCTGGGCGTCTCCTGCCGCAGCACGCGGCTGTACTTCACCCAACTCACCGACGTTGGCCAGCCCATCGACCTGCGCCAGCTCACGCGCGCCGAGCCGATGCTGCTCATGCGTTTCGGCCTCGGCGACCCGTACCAGGGCCGACGACCTGTGCAACTGCAGCTGTCGGTAGGCGGCTCGGCCACCATGGGCTACGATGAGCGACAACCCGACCCCAACTACTCGCGCCGGCAGCTACGGGACTCGCGCTCCTACGTGGCGCTGGGCGTCGGGATTCTGCCACACCGCTTGGCGGCGTTGTTTCGGCAGCCGTAAGGACGGCCTTGCTGATCTTGGTAATTCGAGGCTTCCCAGCTACTGTCGGCGTAGCTCCAGATACTTGGCGTCGCAGCCGCCGAACCGGGTGTATTCGTTCATCGAGTTGCCGTAGTTCTGTATCAGCAGCACGCTGTCCTGCCATGTGGCACTGATATCTTCTGGGGGTTCCTGGCCTTTCAGCCCTACAAAAGTGAAGTAGGTTTCGATACCTTCCTTTGTGATATCCACCTTGCCGGTGACTCCTTCGGACGAGTAAAAATAGCCGTTGCCACCACGCCTTGTCACGATGATAGACAACGCACAGACGGCAGTATCCTGCACTGTGTAGGTGCCAGCGTAGACCGCCTCAGCGGATGAAGCGGTATTGGGAGCATCCGTGGCTTCAGTGCCTAGGCGGGCCTCCGGACGTTCACACCCTGCTGCGGCAAGCAGAGTAGCCACTAATAAAATCAGGCGCATAGTTGGGTTTGAGAAGATGGTTATTGCTGCTTGGGGTAGCCCATCTGCGAGTCGGCCCGCGCCTCTAGCCACGCCGTGGGCGCGCCCTCGTGCTCGAATTCGCCCAGGTGCTGAAACCCGACTTTCGCCAGTACGGCGCGGGAGGCCAGATTCTGCATGTCGGCAATGGCGTAGAGTACCGGCTGCCGCAGCTCTCCGAAGCCATACGCCACCGAGGCGCGGGCAGCTTCCGTAGCGTAGCCGTGGCCCCAGTACCGCCGGATAAGCCGGTACCCCACCTCGTAGAAATCGACGTGGCCGTTGAGTGGCTCGCGAATCAGCTTCAGGCCGGCCCAGCCCAGAAATTCGCCGGTTGCTTTGAGCTCCACGGCCCAGCGGCCAATGCCGTTTTCCTGGTACTGCCGCCGCACAAATTCAATGGCTTGCTGGCTTTCGGCCAGCGTCTGCACGGGCCGGTTGCCGACGTAGCGTTGCACTTCCGGGTCCGAGTCCAGCGCGAACATGCCGGGCGCGTCGGTGGGCTGCAGCTCGCGCAGCAGCAGGCGGGGCGTTTCGGCGAAGGTGGTCATTTGTAGTAGAAAGGCTGTTTGCATGTGGCGTGGACTTCAGTCCGTCGCCCGTGAAAATCGCGCAATATGGCCGATGTGCGAGGGCGGCGGACTAAAGTCCGCGCCACACCCGCTACTTCGGCTTGTCCAGCTTGGCAAACACGTTGTTCAGCCCTTCGGCCCAGCAGGGGTGGGCCAGCACCATGTTCTGCAGCTGCTGGTACTTGAGCTTGCCGGCTATCATCAGCTGAAACATGCTCATGATTTCGCCGCCCTCGGCGCACAGTACCGTGGCGCCCAGCAGCCGGTCGTCGGGCCCGACGAGCACCTTCCAGAAACCGGCGGTGCGGCCGGTTTCGCGGGCGCGGCCTATCGTGCTGACAGGCATGGTGGCCACGCGGTAGGCTATGCCTTCCTCTTTGGCCTGCTCCTCATTCAGGCCGATGCGGCCCAGCTGGGGCTCCGTGAATACGCAGTAGGGTAGGGGCCGCTGTTTGGCCGAGCGCCACTTGCGGTGCAGCAGGCCGTCGCGCACCACGCGGTAGTCGTCGTAGCTGATGTGGGTGAACTGGGGGCCGCCGTGCACGTCGCCGAGGGCGTAGACGCCGCGCACGTTGGTTTCCAGACGCTCATTCACCTGGATGTAGCCTTTCTCGTCGAGCTGGATGCCGGCCGCTTCCAAACCCAGCGTGTCGGTGTTGGGCGTGCGGCCGGTGGCTACCAGCAGGTGCGAGCCGCGCAGGCGCCGCTCGCCGGAGTGGGTGTCGGCTGTGAGGGTGAAGGTGCCATCGTGGTGGCTGACTTTGCGCACTTTGGCGCCCAGCACCACGTCCACACCCTCGTCCTCCAGAATCTTGGTCAGGGCCTGGCACACGTCGTCGTCCTCACGCTCCAGCAGCTGCCCGGCCGATTCCACGATGGTGACCTTGCTGCCCAGGCGGCGGTAGAGCTGGCCAAACTCCAGCCCGATGTAGCCGCCGCCCAGAATCACGAGGTGCTCGGGCAGCTCCTTCAGGTCGAGCAGCTGGGTGGTGGTGAGGTAGGGCAGGCCTTCCAGCCCGTCGATTTCGGGGATGGCCGCCCGCGTGCCGGTGTTGATGAATACCTTTTTAGCCTTCAGCTCCTGGATTTTGCCGTTTTCCAGCTCCACCTGCACCGTGCGCGGACCGCTGAAGGTGGCGTGGCCCTGCAGCACCGTAATGCCGGCCGTTTCCTTGGTCAGGTTGCTGCGCACGCCTTCGCGCATCTCGCCGATGATGACGTCTTTGCGAGCAATGACGGCGGCCATATCCACGGCGGGCTCCCGGCTGCCCAGGCCGTACTCGTCGGCGGTGCGCAGCTGGTGGGCGCGCTCAGCCGAGGCCAGCATGGCCTTCACCGGCGAGCAGCCGTAGTTGATGCAGGAGCCGCCGAGCTTGTTTTCCTCGATCAGCACCACTTTCTGGCCGGCTTTCGCCAAGGCCGTGGCCAATGGGTTGCCGGCCTGTCCGGAGCCAATAATGAGTGCATCGTAGGAAGTATTGGGCATAAAGCACGAAGTTTGAAGGAGGGGCGACCCCGGAGAAGAAACGAATGGTGTACGCTCTACGCAACTAACCTGCCCGCGGCTACACAACGAAACCTGTTTCCGGGCGTTTTGTCACCGGTTTTTCACTGCCTTTGCGTCTATGCCTGCTTTGTTTCGCGCGTTCCTGATTCTGCTGCTGCCTCTGCTGGCCGGCTGCTCGTCGCTGTACTTTCCGCCGCCGCCGCAGGTGCCGCTGCTCACCCAGAAAGGTGAGTGGAGCGCCGGCCTGCACACCAATTTCAGCCAGAACACGGCCGTGCAGGGCGCCTACGCCGTCACGGACCACCTGGGCGTAATGGCCTCGGCCTCCTTCCTGCACGCCGACAAGAAGCAGAGCTTCTTCGGCAACAAAAACAACCGCCAGACCGAAGACCACGACTTCGTGGAAGCCGGCCTGGGCTACTTCACCCGTCTGCGCCAGGACCGCCGGGTGCTGGAAATCTACGGCGGCGTGGGCATCGGGGCCACCAAGTACACCGAGTACAGCCGCGAAACCAACCTGCCCTCCGAGCGCCGTGAGGGCACGCTCTACAAGTATTTCCTGCAGGCCAACTACACGTCCAAGGAAAAGAAAAGCTTCCGCGCCCTCGGTCGCGACTGGCCCTTCAACTACGGCACGGCTATGCGCGCCAGCTACGTGCAAATCACCGATTTCCGCCTCAACGGCGTGGCCCGCGCCCCCGAGTACAACATCTTCTTCGAGCCCATCACCTATACCCGCATCGAGGTGCTGGGCCCACTGCAGCTGCAGCTCATCAGCGGCAGCAACTTCGGCCTCATCCCGCGCAAATACGTGAAGGCAGCCAACTCCGTGTTCCAGCTGGGTATTGTGGTGAACGTGGGCGGGCAGAGCGGGGGAAAGTAAAACGAAAAGTAGCCAAACTAGTTATGGGCACAAGTTTATATTCTATAGCAAATCATCAAATTCCATTTGAAGCCAAAAGTCAAAGAGAAATAATTGATATTATTCTTCCACGGCTGAACACTATGCCGCTCAAGAATCAAGAATTTCTGCTGGATTTCGCATTGGAGTGGAATCATGACAGGCCTGATAGATTGGCCTCTATACGCACCTCTACTTTCTGGCTCCCTATAGTAGAAGATTCCCATCATTATGATTTTAACACTTCCGAAGACAAAGACAAGTCAATGGATTTTGAAGGTCCCTACGATCTTGACTTGTCCTTCGACGATTCTAAAATATGGATACATAACCCTCCTTATCGTTATCGGCAATGGTTCTGCCTGCAAAATTCGGATGGTACCGATGCTACTTTGCATCGTAATGAATGGCGCAAGTACATGCGGCAGGTAGCTTACATATTTGGTGGTAACCGGGTTATTTATTTAGCCGATAATGCGCATCCGCTTGATAAGTATATATCGAGTGACTACTCCTTCGAGGAAATTGAACAAGAGCTCAAAAAGGAATTTGGCGAACCTGCAAGAGCTTTTAGTGAGGTATGTGCAAATGAAAAAACGACGTACTTCATTGACTTCTTCGATGATTTAGATTAATCAGAAGCAATAAAAAAGAGCCCCGACTCGCGCCGGGGCTCTTTCCATAAAATCAGGTGTCGATAATCGACTACTTGCCGCCCAGTACGCGCAGCATGGTGTCGCCGATTTCGGCGGGCGAATCCACTACGTGGATGCCGCACTCGCGCATGATGGCCATTTTAGCAGCAGCCGTGTCGTCGGCACCGCCAACGATGGCACCGGCGTGGCCCATGCGGCGGCCGGGAGGCGCGGTCTGGCCGGCAATAAAGCCTACAACGGGCTTCTTGTTGCCGGTTTCCTTGATCCAGCGAGCAGCTTCGGCTTCCATGCCACCACCGATTTCACCGATCATCACGATGCCTTCGGTTTCGGGGTCGTTCATCAGCATTTCCACCGCTTCTTTGGTGGTGGTGCCGATGATCGGGTCGCCGCCGATGCCGATGGCCGTGGTCTGGCCCAGGCCGGCTTTGGTGAGCTGGTCAACCGCTTCGTAGGTCAGGGTACCCGACTTGGAGACGATGCCGATTTTGCCTTTCGTGAAGATGAAGCCGGGCATGATGCCCACTTTGCACTCGCCGGCGGTCATTACGCCGGGGCAGTTCGGCCCGATCATGCGCAGACCTTCGCGGCCTTTCAGGTACTCCTTCACCGCAATCATGTCCTTGGTCGGGATGCCTTCGGTGATGGTCACAATCACCTTGATGCCTGCGTCGGCCGCTTCCATAATAGCGTCGGCGGCGAAAGCCGGGGGCACGAAGATGATGCTGGTGTCGGCGCCGGCCTGCTCTACGGCTTCGGCCACGGTGTTGAACACGGGACGGTCGAGGTGCATGGTGCCGCCTTTGCCGGGCGTCACGCCGCCGACCACGTTGGTGCCGTACTCAATCATCTGCTGCGCGTGGAACGAGCCTTCAGAGCCGGTGAAGCCCTGCACAATCACTTTAGAATCCTTGTTTACCAGAACACTCATTCGTAGAGGGAGTTAGAGAAGCTATTCGGTTGAGGGTGGGATGTACGGTGGCCCGTAGGGCAACCGGTGTGCAAAAGTAGCCTTTTTTAAGGCCGGGGCAAGCTCCTTGTCATTCCGGGCGAAGCGAGGAATCTGAGTGAAAAGCCAGCCCGGACTAAACCGCTTGTTACAGCTAAACGGCCTTACAGCTCAGGCAGATTCCTCGCTTCGCTCGGAATGACAGGCAAACGCCCCGGCCGAAATCCGTACCTTTACGGCCCGCTCTCTCCAAAATTCCCCTCTCACCTCTCACGCTCACCCATGTACCTGAATAATATCGTTGAGGCCATCGGCAACACGCCGCTGGTGAAGCTCAACCGCGTCGCCGACGGCATCAAAGGCACTGTCCTGGCCAAGGTGGAATATTTCAACCCCGGCAACTCGGTGAAAGACCGCATGGCCGTAAGAATGGTGGAAGACGCCGAAAAAGCCGGTTTGCTGAAGCCCGGCGGCACCATCATCGAAGGCACCAGCGGCAACACCGGCATGGGCTTGGCCCTGGCCGCCATTGCCAAAGGCTACAGCTGCATCTTCGTGATGAGCGACAAGCAAAGCAAGGAAAAGCAGGACATTCTGCGGGCCGTGGGCGCGCAGGTGGTGGTGTGCCCCGTGGATGTGGCCCCCGAAGATCCGCGCTCCTATTACTCGGTGGCCAAGCGCCTGAGCGAGGAAACGCCCAACTCGTTCTACCCCAACCAGTACGACAACATGTCGAACACGGCGGCGCACTACGAGAGCACCGGCCCAGAGCTGTGGAAGCAGACCGAAGGCACCATCACGCACCTGGCCTGCGGCGTAGGCACGGGCGGCACCATCTGCGGCACGGCCAAGTACCTGAAGGAGCAGAACCCGGCCATCGTATCTGTAGGCCTCGACACCTACGGCTCGGTGTTCAAGAAATACAAGGAAACCGGCATCTTCGACGAAAACGAAATCTACCCGTACAAGACGGAAGGTATCGGCGAGGACATTCTGCCGAAAAACGTGGATTTCGACTTGATTGACCTGTTCATCAAGGTTACCGACCAGGACGCTGCTCTCATGACGCGCCGCCTGGCCAAGGAAGAAGGCCTGTTTGTGGGCTGGAGCTGCGGCTCGGCCGTGCACGGTGCCCTCGAGTACGCCCGCGAGCATCTGCAGGAAGGCGACACGATGGTGATTGTGCTGCCCGACCACGGCACGCGCTACCTCGGCAAAATATACAACGACGACTGGATGCGTGCTCAGGGCTGGCTATAAGGCTGTTTCTGGGTTGTGCGGCCTGTTTTGCTAGTTCACTTTTTTGATTTCCGGCCATGCCAAAGAAGCTGCGTAGTGTGGTGTTGATTGACGACAACGAAACCACCATTTTCCTCAACAACCGCCTGCTGACCCGGCTGGAAGTGGCCGACAACATCCTGACGTTTTCCCGCGCCGAACAGGCGTTTGAGGCGCTCTGGGGACCGGAAACGGCCGGAGCACCTGCCCACGACGTGCCCGAACTGGTGTTCGTGGATCTGAAGATGCCCGGCATGGACGGCTTCGAGTTTCTGCAGCGCTTCAACGCGCTGCCCGAAACGGAACGCCAGAAAACAGTGCTCACCGTCCTGACCACCTCCATGCACGCCGCCGACACCGCCCGCGTGGCCCAGTACCCCAACATTGAATACCTCTCAAAACCCCTGACGGAGGAAAAGATGGAAAAGCTGCTGAAAAAGCGTTTCTAACGGTTTGTAGCATAGGCTTCAGCCTGTGCCGTGCAGCGTAGGTATTGGAATAGAAAAAGGCTTGCCGAATCATTCGGCAAGCCTTTTTCTGTTTCAGGGGGTAGCGTAGCTGATTCGGGTGCGGAGGGCGCACCGGCTCCGGCCGAGGTCACACCACGGCCTCCACAAACCGGAAAGCTTCGCCGTCGAACAGGCCTTTGTCGGAGAGCTTGAGGCTGGGAATCACCAGCAGCGCCATAAACGACAGCGTCATGAACGGCGCCCCCAGCGGCGAGCCCAGCTCCCGCGACAGCGCGTCGATGGCGGCGTAGTCGGCGGCCACGCGGTAGCCGTCCTGGCCCGACATGAGGCCGGCCACGGGCAGCGGCAGCAGCAGCTCCTGGCCGTCGGCGCCCACGGCGGCCAGGCCGCCTTTGGCTTCCATCACCAGGTTCACGGCCCGGGCAATGCTCTCGTCGTCGCAGCCTACGGCCGTGATGTTGTGCGAGTCGTGGCCGACGCTGCTGGCCAGCGCACCGCGCTTCAGCCCGAAGCCCTGGATGAAGGCCACGGCCGGCGGCGCGGCGTGGTAGCGGTTCACTACGGTCAGCTTGAGGATGTCCTGCGCCACGTCGGGCACTACCAGGCCGTTTTCCACGCGGGCGGGCACGTCGTGGCGGGCCGTGATGAGTTGGCCGTCGAAGCACTCAATAACGCGGATTTCGTTTTTCGGGGCTTGTTGTTCGTGGCTCGGGGCGGGCAGCTGGAACTCGGCGGCCGAGACGGGGCGGGCGTGGAAGTTGTTGACTTCGCGGCCGGGCACCGAGGCAATGCGGGTCTGGCCGTTTTCAGCCACCAGCTCGCCGTTGAGGTAGGTCTGGCGGACGCGGAAGTCCGTCAGGTCGTCCACCACGATGAAGTCGGCGGGGTCGCCTTCGCGCAGCAAGCCCACGGGCAGGCGGTAGTGCTCCACGGGGTTGCGGCAGGCCACGCGCAGCACCTTCAGCACGTCCTGGCCCAGGGCCACGGCCCGCTGCACCAGCTGGTTGATGTGGCCCAGCACCAGCGTGTCGGGGTGCTTGTCGTCGGAGCAGAACATCAGGTGCTCGTGGTGCTCGGGCAGCAGCTCAATAAGGGCGTCGAAGTTGCGGGCCGCCGAGCCTTCCCGAATCAGGATTTTCATGCCCACGGCCAGCTTGTCGAGGGCTTCTGCGGCCGTAAAGCACTCGTGGTCGGTGCTGATGCCGGCCGAGGCGTAGTGGGCGGCATCGGCGCCGCGCAAACCGGGCGCGTGGCCATCTACGGGGCGGCCGTAGCGCTGGGCCAGCTGGATTTTCTCCATCACGCCCGCGTCGCGGCCGAGCACGCCGGGCCAGTTCATCATTTCGGCCAGGTAGCCGATTTCGGGGTTTTGGAACAGCTGCTCGATGTCCTGGGCCGTGATTTCGGCGCCGGCCGTTTCAAACGGCGTGGCCGGCACGCACGACGGCGCCCCGAAGCAGAACTTGAACGGCACCTGCCGGCCGCTTTCCAGCATAAACTCCACGCCCGCCACGCCCAGCACGTTCCCGATTTCGTGCGGGTCGGAGACGGTGGCCACGGTGCCGTGCACCACCGCCAGCCGGGCAAACTCGGCCGGAATCAGCAGGGAGCTTTCGACGTGCACGTGGGCGTCCACGAAGCCGGGCAGGGCATAGGGCAGCGTGGGGTCGGGGGCAGTAGCGCCGGTGGGGCTGATGGACCGGATGCGGCCGTCGGCAACGTGCAGGGTGGCCGGGGCTATGGTGTTGGCAAACAGGTCGATGACGTTGGCCGTGAGCTGAAAATCGGCGGACATGGGGCAGAAGCGAAACGTGGGGAAAGTTGCAGGTAAGCCAAGGCGAACGGGTAAAGAACCGTATATTTGCCCAAAATCTGCGCCGGTGAGAAAGATTGTGACTTTGCTGATGGCTACCCTCGTGCTGGGTTCGGGCCTTGCTGCCACGGGCTGCGCGAGCCGCACCCCGCAGCAAAAGAAAACGGCATCCATGAAGCGAAAAGCCAAATTTGGCAAGCTGCCCTGCCCGTGCGAGAGCCACTAACTATGGGTCTTGTGAAAAGGAATTGCGTTGTTTTGTTTCGGTTCGCAAGTCGCTGGACGGGGCTGGTGGCTATGATTGTGCTTTTGGCGGCGACGGGGACGCAGGCGCAGATGCGGCCCGTGGTTTCGCCTAGAATCGTAAGCTACAAACCTGGTAGCTACCAGCTTCTGGATGGTAAGTGGTACGCGGCGGAGCTTTATACTTATTCCAGCGATGCCGTGCGGGTACGCAATCCAACCAATAAATTCACTGTGGAGCTTGGCCCTGATGAGGTACGGCAGTTTGTGCTGGAGCAAGACACTTTCAGCGTCCTACTAAATGTGCCTATCCCCGGTCAGCGTGAGGTGCTGAGAGGGTTCGCCAAAAATTTGTACCGGTATGGCAATTTTAGACTTCTGGAGTTTCGCCACACTTCGAGTCTCGCGAGCAGTCTGCTTATGGGCCCCCGGCCACTGAATGTGAGAACCGCTACGCCCATAGAAAGTAGCCTGCTGGTGCAGCCCCGTGGCGGCAACGCTGTGCGAGTACCTAGCAGCCGGGGTGCGTTCGAGAAGGCTATGCTGCCCTTGTTCGAGGACTGCCCCGAAGTAGCCGAGAAAATCAAACGCGGCAAGTGGGGGCAGCAGCACATGAAAAATATCCTGCTAGCGTACGCGCAGTGGCAGCAAACCAGTAGCAAGCCGTCGGAATAGCCCCCAATCCTGATGCGTCTGCTACCAGCCCTACTTCTTTCTGCCTTGGTTGCTCCGGTCGCCCGGGCGCAGCGTGGGCCCCTCAACCCGTTTCTTGCTGATGCCCGAACCTACGCCTAACCCACTTGCTTCCCTCACCGCTGCCGCCGAGGCCGTGCGCCGCCAGCTGCAGGCGCCTGCCTACGACGCCGACGCCGTGCAACGCCTGGCTGAGTTCATTGAGCAGCAGCGCCCCAGCCTCACGTCTGCCACCCGCGAGGGTGTGGTAACGGCGCTGGGCTGCTTTCTGGGGCAATGCCTGGTGGAAACGTATGGCGGCACCTGGGCGCAGGGGCCCGATGGCACCACGGGAGTCGGCATCCGGCAGCACAGCTTTTTCAACCCCTTCTACCGCATTGCGCAGCAACTAGACAAGGGCCAGCCCGAGTCGGTGGCGGCGTTTTTTGCGGGCATACCCGAACGGCTGGCCTCCGCGCCCCGTCGCAAAACCTGGATTTCGTGAGTGCAGCCAGCCCCCAACCCGTGCCGAGAGAATCAGCCATGAGAAAAATCGTCATTGCCATCGACGGCTACTCTTCGTGCGGCAAAAGCACGACGGCCAAAGCCGTGGCCGCCGAGCTGGGCTACGCCTACATCGATACCGGCGCCATGTACCGGGCCGTCACGCTCTACCTGCTGGAGCAGGGCATTGCTTTCGACGACCTGCCTCGCGTGGAGCAGGCCCTGCACGAGCTGCACATCACCTTCAAGCGCAACCGCAAAACCGGCCGCAACGAGCTGTGCCTCGACGGTACCATCCGAGAAGATGAAATCCGGCAGATGCGCATTTCCAACCTCGTGAGCGAGGTATCGGGCATTGTGGCGGTGCGCCACGCCATGGTGGCCCAGCAGCAGCGCATGGCCCGCAAGCGCGGCGTGGTGATGGACGGCCGCGACATTGGCACCACCGTGTTTCCGGATGCCGAGGTGAAGGTGTTTATGACCGCCGAGGTGCTGACCCGCGCCGAGCGTCGCCAGGAAGAGCTGTCGGCCAAGGGCGAGCAGGTGGCGGTGGAGGAAATCGTGGAAAACCTGCGCAAGCGCGACCACCTCGACTCCACCCGCACCGAAAGCCCCCTGCGCCGCGCCGCCGACGCCGTGCTGCTCGACACCACCCACATGATGATCGACGAGCAGGTGGATTTCGTGCTGGAGCGGGTGTCGGCCACGCTGTTTGCGCTGGCCGCTGGTGCCGGCCCCGAACGGAATGGCGGCGAAGTGGTTGTATAAGTTTAGTGCTTGGTTGTTAGTGCCTAGTGCTTAGGCACTAGAATTGTATTACTGCACTTTCGTTCTGTTCTGGCTCCGATACTTCATTGAATTTCGCTGCCCCTCACAGCCTAAGCACTAGGCACCACGCACTAAGCATCAATCTCCATGAACGTCACCATAGATAAGAATTCCGGCTATTGCTTTGGCGTCGAATTCGCCATTCAGATGGCGGAGGATGAGCTGGCCCACGACGAAACCCTGTATTGCCTGGGCGACATCGTGCACAACCGCATGGAGGTGGAACGCCTGCACGAGAAAGGGCTGCGCATCATCGACCGGGAGCAGCTGGAGCAACTGCACGACTGCAAGGTGCTGATCCGGGCCCACGGCGAGCCGCCGGAAACCTACCAGCTGGCCCTGCGCAACAACATCGAGCTAATTGACGCCTCGTGCCCGGTGGTGCTGAAGCTGCAGAACCGCGTGAAGCACGCCTTCGACGCCAGCCAGCGCCAGAATGGCCAGATTGTCATCTACGGCCAGCCCGGCCACGCCGAAGTGGCCGGCCTTACGGGCCAGACCGGCAACCGCGCCATCATCGTCATGACCGAGGCCGACCTTGATCAGGTGGACTTCTCGCGGCCCGTCACGCTTTTCAGCCAGACCACCAAAAGCACGGCCGGCTTCTACCGCATGAAAGCCCTGATGGAACAGCGGATTCAAGCAGCCGGGGGCGCACTGGAGTCTTTCGATGCCAACGACAGCATCTGCCGGCAGGTGAGCAACCGCGAGCCGGCACTGGCCAAGTTTGCGGTGCTGCACGACGTTATCATCTTCGTGAGTGGCCGCAAAAGCTCCAATGGCAAGGCCCTGTTTTCGGTGGTCAACCAAACCAACCCGCGCAGCTACTTCGTGGAAAATGAGCAGGAGCTGCTCGACGAGTGGTTTCACGACGCCGAGTCGGTGGGTATCTGCGGCGCTACCAGCACGCCCATGTGGCTGATGGAGCGTGTGAAAGACCGGATTGAGGAAGTAGCCGCCAGTGTAGCATGACCTCCAGTTGTGCTGTCTCGCGGGTGCTTTCATTGCAAGCAGCGCGAAGTACCCGCAGGGCAGCGCAGTTAATCTTGCCTCCCAGGTAAGAAACGACCCTAATAGCCAAGCCCTCCGGCGCCAGGTTACGAACCTGCTGCCGGAGGGCTTGGCGCTTGCAGTAGGTTTTTAGCATCGAGAGGAAGAATCAGCTGCGCCGCTCGCAGACAAACGGCTGACGGCACAGGCTGAAGCCTATGCTACATTTGTGGCATGCGCAGACTGATTAACTACTTCCTCAACGGCTTCCTTATTGTGGCGCCCATCGGCCTCACGATCTACATTCTGTACTCGCTGCTCCGCTGGCTCAACGACCTGTTTGCGAGCCTGAGCTTTGATGTGCCGGGGCTGGGGCTGGTGGTGGCGGTGCTGCTGATAACGGCCGTGGGCTTTGTGGCCAGGTCGTTTATGGTGCGGCCGTTTCTGGTCATTGCCGAGCGGATTCTGCACCGCACGCCGCTGGTGAGCATCATCTACTCCAGCCTCAAAGACCTGTTTGATGCCTTCGTCGGCGACAACCAGAAGTTCAACTGCCCGGTGCTGGTGCGCCTCAATGCCCAGGACAACGTGTTCAAGATGGGCTTCATCACCCAGGACGACCTGGCCGCACTGCACCGCCCCGACTTGGTGGCCGTGTACTTCCCGCACTCCTACAACTTCTCCGGCGAGCTGGTGCTGGTGCCGCAAGCCAGCGTCACGCACCTGGACCTGCCCAGCTCCGACGCTATGAAGTTCATCGTGTCTGGCGGCGTGTCGCGGCTGGGGTAGGCGTAGCGGCGCTATTTGGCCTGGCGGAATACTTTGTTGTCGACGGAGTGTCGGCCAGGGCCCACAATCATGAACAGGAGGCACAGCAGCAGCACCAGTAGAGACGTCCACAGTTCGGTGTTGGCCAGGTTGAAGCCGTTCTGGGAGTTCACCAGCAGCACGGCGCCCAGTAGAATCGGGAGCTGGCACATGAGGGCGAGGCGGGTGAGGGTGCCGGTGGCAATCATCAGGCCGCCCACGATGTGGAAAAAGCTCACGAACAGCGAAGCCTTCTTGAGGCCGGCCCAGGGCTGCTGCTGGCTGAGGAGGTAGTACACATCGGTGCTGTGGTCCAGAAACGACAGCCCTTTGATAAGCAGGAACACGCCCAGCAGCAGGCGGAGCGCATCCAGCCAGATGGGGTTGCCGGCACTAGTGCGGGCCGGGCGGGGAGCGGCGGGATATTGGGGGCTGAGTTGCATGGCGGGATGGGGCAGAAAGTGGCGCAGAACCGGCACACGGCATGACGTGTGCCTGCTTTCAAGATACACAATTCCGGTCATCAAAACACCGGTTAGCGCCTAGCTGGCAGGTAGTTGGAGCGCCTGCTGATAGAGCTGCTCGCTTTCCTGGTCGAACACCACAAACACCACTTCCTGCGGCCACGCGTGCTGCGCCAGAAACTCCCGCGCCTCCCGCACGGCAATGGCTGCCGCCGCCGGCTTGGGGTAGCCGTAGATGCCCGTGCTGATGCCCGGAAACGCCACGCTGGCCAGCTGCCGGTCAGCAGCCAGCTGCAGGCTGTTGCGGTAGCAGCTGGCCAGCAGCTGCGGCTGCTGCTTGTGCCCCCCGTTCCAGACGGGCCCCACTGTGTGGATGACATACGGCGCGGGCAGCCGGCCGCCCGTGGTGATTACCGCCTCGCCGGTAGCCAACCCTTTGCCTAGTGGCCGGCCCGCAGCATCCGGCACGCGTCCAGCAGGGCAGGGCCCGCGGCGCGGTGAATGGCGCCATCGACGCCCCCGCCGCCGAGTAGGCTGGAATTGGCGGCATTCACGATGGCCGCGGTGTCGAGCTTGGTGATGTCGCCGCGGTAGAGCAGGATGCGGCCGAAGCGGTGGGCGGTGGCGCGCCAGTCGGCGGCAGAGGAGGAGGCGAGCATAGCGTAGTGGATAGATGCTACCGGTGCGCATACCCGGCGCGGCAAGCTACAACTCAGGGCCGGTTTCCGACGCTTCAACTGCCGCTGGTGCCGCCTGGGCAATATTCAATTTTGTATATTGAAGGGAACCGGTACGTTTGAGCATCATCCAGCTAAAAAAACACTTTCCCCATGGAAACCACCGACCGTGACCCCCAGCTGTGGCGCATTGCAAAGGACCGCGCCAAATTCAAGTCGCACCTGCTCACCTACGTGGTAGTGAACCTGCTGCTCTGGGGCATCTGGGCCATAACTGAGCACCACGACCGTGGCGGGATTCCGTGGCCGGTATGGCCTACCGTGTTCTGGGGTTTTGGCGTGTTCATGAACGGCCTGGGCGTGTATGGCGGCTTCGGCAAGGCCCAGCTCTCGGAGCGCGAGTACGAGAAGCTGGTGCGCCGGCAGCGCGAAGGCCGGCTGTAGAGTAGCTGAGTAACTGAGTGGTTGAGTAGACACGCTGAGTGCACATATACTCAGTTGCTCAATTACTCAGCTACTCTGCCCGGCAACCTTCACGGCCGCCCAAGGGTTGTAGGCAGTATATGACAACGCGCCACTTCCTCCCTTTGCTGCTGCTCGCTCCGCTGGTGCTGGCAGCTTCCGCGCCCGGCCGGCCAGTGGCTCCGGCCGCCGCCGATGCCAACCTGAGCAAGATTAAGCTCCCGGCCGGCTTCACCATCAGCTACTTCGCCCAGGGCGTGAAAAGCGCCCGGGAGCTGGCTGTGGGCCCCGATGGCACCGTGTACGTGGGCACCAAGGACGACAAAGTGTACGCCCTGCCCGACCGCAACAAAGACGGCCGCGCCGATGAGGTAGTAACCGTGGCTACCGGCCTAAACGCCCCCAACGGCGTGGCCGTGCGCAACGGCGCCCTCTACGTGGCCGAAATCAACCGGATTCTGCGCTACGACAACATTGCGGGCACCCTGAAGCAGAAGCCCAAACCGGCCGTGGTATATGGCCAGCTGCCCAACAAAGATTGGCACGGCTACCGCTACATTGCCTTCGGGCCCGATGGCAAGCTGTACGTGCCGGTGGGCGCGCCCTGCAACTCCTGTCTGCCTGAGGAGCCCATCTACGGCACCATCAACCGCCTCAACCCCGACGGCACCGGCCTGGAAGTGTTTGCCCAGGGCGTGCGCAATACGGTCGGGTTCGACTGGAGCCCCCAGGACAAAGCCCTCTGGTTTACAGACAACGGCCGCGACATGCTCGGCGATAACCTGCCCGCCGACGAGCTGAACCGCGCCGCCAGCCCCGGCCTGCACTTCGGCTTCCCCTACTTCTTCGCCGGCGACGTGCCCGACCCGCAGCTCAGCAAGGGCCGCTCCGCCGACACCTACCAGAAGCCGGCCCGCAAGCTGGGGCCGCACGTGGCGGCCCTGGGTATGAAGTTCTACACGGGCAAGCAGTTTCCAACCCAGTACCGCAACCAGATTCTGATTCCGGAGCACGGCTCCTGGAATCGCACCAGCAAGCTTGGCTACCGCATCACCATGGTGAAGCTGGATGCTAGCGGCAAGCAGGCCACGGGCTACGAAACCTTCGCCGAAGGCTGGCTGCAGGGCCAGAAGGCCTGGGGCCGCCCCGTGTGCCTGCTCGTGCTGCCCGACGGCTCCCTGCTCGTGTCCGACGACCAGAACGACGCCGTGTACCGCATCAGCTACAAAGGCTAAAGGAACGTCATTCCGAGCGAAGGCGAAGCCGCAGCCGAGGAATCTCGCTAGTGTGGTAATAACTACTACAACATCAGCACGCGAGATTCCTCGGCTGCGGCTTCGCCTTCGCTCGGAATGACGTTCTTCTATTAACTGCCATTATCTTGCTCGCACAATGAAGAAACTGCGTATTCCAAAGCGGGTAGTGGGCCGGCGCGAACTGGTGGATTTTCCGCAGTTTCAGCTGTGGGGGGTAGAGGCCAAAGTAGACACCGGCGCCTACACCAGCGCCATCCATTGCTCCAACATCCATCTGGCCACCCGGCCCGACGGCCGCCAGTGCCTGCACGTGCAATTGCTGGACCCGTCGCACCCGGATTTCGATGGTACGCTCATGGAATTCACCGACTTCGGTCTGCGCGACATCAAAAGCTCCAACGGCGACGTGCAGGAACGCTACGTTATCCGGGCAGTTATGCGGATATTTGGCGAGGATTTCGACACCGAATTCTCGTTGTCCGACCGGTCCGATATGAAGTACCCCGTGCTGTTGGGCCGTTTGCTGCTACGCCACGGCCGCTTTGTGGTCGATGTGACGCGGCGCAATGTATCCTACCGCGCCCAACAGGCCGCGCAATCGTCGCCGTCCTGAGCTGTCCGGCGCCTCCTCTTTCGAAGCTTCTGCTCCAACCCACCCTATATTTTTGACTGATGAAACTGGCGATTCTGTCGCGTGAGCCGAAGCTATATTCTACCGCCCGTCTCGTGGAAGCTGCCGTCGCGCGCGGCCACGAGGCCGTGGTACTGGACCATTTGCACTGCAACCTGGTACTGGAAAAGGGTAAGCCCGGCATCATATACCACGGCCAGAAGCTGGAAGGCTTCGACGCCATCATTCCGCGCATCGGGGCTTCCGTCACGTTTTATGGCTGCGCCGTGGTGCGGCAGTTTGAGATGATGAAGGTGCGCACCGCCGTGGAAAGCCAGGCCATCGTGCGTAGCCGCGACAAGCTCCGCTCCATGCAGATTCTGGCCCGCGCCGGCGTGGGCATGCCCAAAACCGCCTTCACCAACTACTCCGACGAGGTGCCGGCCATGATTGAGCAGGTAGGCGGCGCGCCGGTCATCATCAAGCTGCTGGAAGGCACCCAGGGCCTGGGCGTGGTGCTGGCCGAGTCGGCCAAGGCGGCGCAGTCCGTTATCGAGGCTTTCCACAACCTCAAGGCCCGCATCATCGTGCAGGAGTTTATTGCCGAAAGCAAGGGCGCCGACCTGCGGGCCTTCGTGGTAAACGGCGAGGTGGTGGGCGCCATGAAGCGCCAGGGCAAAGACGGCGAGTTCCGCTCCAACCTGCACCGGGGCGGCTCGGGCACACTCGTGAAGCTGAGCCGCGCCGAAAAAGCCGCCGCGTTGCTCGCCGCCAAGTCGCTGGGCCTGGGCATTGCGGGCGTGGACATGCTGCAAAGCCAGCGTGGCCCGCTGGTGCTGGAAGTGAATTCGTCGCCGGGTCTGGAAGGTATCGAGAAAGCCACCGGCCTCGATATTGCCGGCAAAATCATCGAGTACACCGCGGAAATAGCGCAGAAGAAAAAGGCCAAAATTGTCCCTAAGGCGGCCGCAGTGCTGCCGGACAGCCAGACCGACACGCCGCAGTAGCCCGCCGGCGCCGTGGTGCCACGACTTTTTTGTCGTGGCACCACTATCGTTGCTGATGCCTGCACGTCTCGTTCAACGATAGTGGTGCTACGACAAAAAAGTCGTGGCACCACTGCGCTGCTTCCTGCGTTTTCAGAAGTGACGCGGCAGTTTCTTATCTTCCTTCGCCACACTTGGTGGCGCCCCGGCCGGGTTGTGGTTGGGGTATGTGTGGCGTCTGGCGCGAGCAGTGCGCCTGCCTGTTTTGTTTCCGCCCTGCCCTTGACCCCAGCCCCCAACTCAGCCGCCATCTGCCTCAACGGCCTCACCATTCTGCCCGGCGAGCGGGTGCTGACGCGGCTAGTGATTTCGCGGCTGCCCTCGGGCACAGTCATCGACATTCCGGTGCACGTGTTCCGTTCCACAGTGCCCGGCCCCACGGTGCTGCTGATGGCCGGCATGCACGGCGACGAGGTGAACGGCATCGAAATTATCCGGCGCCTGATCCGGCGCGATTTGCTGCGGCCGTTGCGGGGCACCATCATTGCCATTCCCATCCTCAACATCTACGGGTTTCTGAACTTCTCGCGCGATGTGCCCGACGGCAAGGATGTAAACCGCAGTTTTCCCGGCAACCCGCGCGGCTCGCTGGCCAGCCGCGTAGCACACCGCTTCATGCGCGAAATCATGCCCCTGATTGACTACGGCATCGATTTCCACACGGGCGGCGCGGCGCGCTCCAACATGCCCCAGATCCGGTGCCTGCTGCACGAAGACCCCGAAACCGACGCCATTGCCGCCGCTTTTGCCGCGCCCTTCACGCTGCACTCGGCACTGCGGGCGGGCTCCCTGCGCGAAACGGCTATGCAGCTCGGTAAGCGCATCATCGTGTACGAAACCGGCGAGTCTTTGCGCCTCGACGAGGCCGGTATCGACCTGGCCATTGCGGGCACGTTTCGGGTGCTGCACTACCTGGGCATGGTATCCGACGCCTCGCGGCCCGAGCATCCGGCCGTGGTGTGTTTGCGCCATACGTGGCTGCGGGCCAAGTTTGCGGGCCTGTTTCGCAGCCACGTCCGCAACGGCGACTACATCGAGAAGGGCCAGATCTATGGCTCCGTGGCCGACCCCTACGGCGAGCATGCCGTGCGCCTGGAAGCGCCGGTAGCGGGCTACATCATCGGCCTCAATCATATGCCCGTCGTCAACCAGGGCGATGCGCTGGTGCATGTCGGCCGCCTCGACGCCGCCCCAAGCCGCATCGACCTGGCCCCGCCCTACGAGGAAAAGCCCATGAAGCCCCTCGAACACGAACCCGAAGACCACGACGAAGACGAACCGGAAGCGCCGTAAGGCCGTGGCCCGGACTTCAGTCCGTAGCCCTATGGTGCCTCGGGTAGTTGCGTAACTTGCAAGTAATAACTAGGTTGTAGGCGGTGTATCAGGGGCGCCAACCGCTCTGCCGGCTGGCTGCGGCCGGAAGTCCGGGCCGCCGGAGGGCGCCAGGCATCAATAGTATCGGCAGACCTTCGTTTCTTTGGGACGCAGATTGCCCGTGCCGGGCGACTGTGGTCTTTTCTCCTTATTGTCCGAATGAAAAACTCGCTTCAACTGGCTATCAATGCCGTGCTGGTCATTGCCGTGGCCGTGCTGTTTTACCTGCATTTTTCTGCTAAGCCGGCCACCGTGGCGGCCCGCAAGGCCCCCGTAACCGTCCAGACCACCGACTCGACCGGCGCCACCACCGAAACCACCGTGGCCGCCGACGAGCCCGCCGCCCTGGCCCTCGCCGATACCAATAAAGTGGCCTATGTAGAATCGGGTAAGCTGCTTGACGGCTACAAAGGCATGCAGGACGCCCGCAAGGCTTTCGAGGCCAAAGCCAAGCGCTGGGAAGCCCAGAACCAGAGCATGGTGCAGAGCTTCCAGGCGGCCGTGCAGCAGTACCAGAAGCAGGGCGAAAGCATGACCCCCGAGCAGCGCGCCGCCACTGAGCAGAAGCTGGGCGCCCAGCAGCAGCAGGTAGGCCAGAACCAGCAGAAACTGCAGCAGCAGGCCCAGGACGAAGAAGCTAAAATGACCCAGGCCGTGCTGGAGCGCGTCAACAAGCAAATCGAAAAATACGGCAAAGCCAACGGCTACCGCCTGATTCTGAGTGGCTCGCTGGCTTACGGCCGCAAAGACCTCGACATCACCCAGCCGGTGCTCAAATACCTCAACCAGGAGTACGCAGCCAAGAAATAGCCTGGCCTTCTGGCTGCCTGCAAGCGCCTGCTTTTCCATTGGAAGGGCAGGCGCTTTTGCATGCGTGAGAAGCCGGTATCCCGCTGGCACAGAATTATTTTAGCCGCCAACCAACCATTGCGGAGGCCGCCGGCCCTTTCTGCCAACTCCACCTTCCGCGACGACAGTGACTGCGCTGCCTCTCTCTCCCGACCTCTCCGACGAATCGTTGCTGCTAGCCGGCTGCCTGGCTCAGGACCGTACGGCCCAGCACCAGCTCTACCAGCGCTACAAGTCGGCTATGTTTTCGTGCGCCATGCGGATTCTCGGCAACGACCGGGACCTGGCCCAGGACGCGCTGCAGGAAGGGTTTGTGGACGTGTTCCGGCACTTGGGCAACTTCCGGCAACAGTCGACGCTGGGCGCCTGGATTAAGGCGATTATGGTGCGCCGGGCGTTGCGGGTGCTGCGCCGGGAGCAGCGTATGGAAGTCTACGACGACCAGCGCCACCCCGAGCCGACCGTGGGCTGGCACGACAGCCTGACTGGCGAGGCGTTGGACAAGGCCATCAGCGAGCTGCCGGCCGGCTACCGGGCGGTGTTCTGCCTGGTGGAGGTGGAAGGCTACCTGCACCGCGAAGTGGCCGAGCTGTTGAGCATCACGGAAGGCACCAGCAAGTCGCAGCTCTATCACGCCAAGAAGCTGCTGCAAGTGAAACTGCATCATTTATACCACGCATGAGCCAGACCCCCGAAACCCCCGAACCCGGGCGGCAGCATCTGCGGCGGGCCCTGCACCAACTGCCCACCCACGAGCCCGCGCCCGACACCTGGGCCCGCCTTCAAACCCAGCTAACAACCGACGACGCCGTGGCCCGCGCCCTGCCCCGGCTGCCCATCCACGAACCCGACGACGACCTCTGGCAGGTAATTGCCCGCCGCTTGGACGAACCTGAACTGGGCGCAACCATCGGCCTCCCGCCGGAAGCCATGCCAGAAGCCACGCCGGTGCGCCGCCTCTGGCCGGCCGCTACGTGGCAGCTGGCGGCCGGAGTAGCCGCCGCGGTGCTGCTGCTGGTGGGCATCTGGTGGCAACGGCCTGACCCACGCCGGCCGGCCGCGGACGTTGCCCAGACCCCGACCACTACCGCCCCCCGCGAAACCATTGCCTACAGCGAGGAAGTGGTGCCGGCCCCGGCAGCCAGCCCCGCCGCGCCGGCTGCCTTCGATCCGCTGGGCGAACAGGGCGTCAGCTTTATTGACGCGCATTGTGCCTCACTGCCCACCGTGTGCCAGTCCGACGAGTTCCGGCAGCTGCGCGCGCAGCTGTCGGAGCTGGAAACCGAGGAGCAGGGCCTCCGGCGCGACGTGCGGCGGTTTGGCGCTACGCCGGAGCTGGTGCAGCACCAGGTACAGCTTACCACCCTCAAAGCCACCGTTACGCGGGAGCTGGTTCAACTACTTATCTCATGAAAACTTCCCTTAACAAGCGCCGGCCCTGGCCGGCCCTGGCCGCCAGCCTGCTGCTGATACTGGGTGCGGTGGCCGCATCGGCCCAAACCAAAGTGCAGGTGGTGACGCGCACCCTCGAGCAGACGCTGCCGTGCCCTGCCGGTACGCTGGTGCGGGTGCGGGCCGAGAAAGCCACGCTGCGCGTGCAGGGCTGGGACAAGCCCACCGTGCGGGTAGTGCTCCGGCTGATTGCGCGGCACCCCGAGCGTGAAATTGCCGAAAAGGAGCTGCCCGTGGCCCGCTACCAGATAGAAAAAAGCGGCAGCGTGATTGATCTGGTCAACTACTTTGCCCAGGCGCCGGGGGCCGCGGCCGTACGCAGCGACCTGCGGGCCGAGTACACGGTGCAGATGCCTGCCGGCAACCCGCTGCAGGTGGTGAATGCCTACGGCCAGACCTATTTCACGGGCCTCACCGGCAAACAGACGCTGGAGCAGGATTTCGGCCAGATTACGCTGCAGGACCTGCACGGTAGCCTTTCGGCTACTGCCCGCTACGCCGACCTGAACGCCGCCAACATCAACTTGGCGTTCGTTTGCGAAGCCGATAAGTCGGCGCTGCGGCTCACCGGGGCCAGTGGCAGCTACACCATCCGCAACCGCTACGGCAGCGTGCTGCTGCAGCCCGGCCCCGACCTGAAAAGCGTGTTCATTGATGCCCAGCGCACCGAAGTAAAGCTGCAGGTGCTGCAGCCGGAGCTGTTCAGCTACAACCTGAGCACGGCCCACAGCACGCTTGTAGTGCCTGACGCCTACAGCGGGGCCGTGCGCCAAACCACCGGCCAACAGTCGTTGCGCCTCACAGCGCCTGGCCGCGCCCCGCTCATCCGGGTGCTCACCTCGTACGCGCCCATCACCCTGCAGGTGCTGCCACTTATCATGAAGCACTAGCCTTTTTACCTCTGTTATATGCGTCCGACTTCCATGCTCCGGTTTCTGCGTTACACCTTGTGGCTGGCGTTGCTACCCACTGCCGCACTGGCCCAGACAGCCCCCGATTCTTCCCGGGTCAGCTACAGCGAGGAGGCAGTAGCCCCGTCGTCGGTGCCCGCCCCGCAAGCCACTGAAAGCAGCCGGCTAGGCCGGCAGTACAGCAAGCTCACCCGGCTGCAGATTGAGGAGCAGCGCCTCTGGAAGCTGGGCCTCAACAACTTCGCCGCCACTTACCTTGGCCGCGCCGATAACGCCGATTCGCTGCTGTTTTCCCGCGTGGGCGTGCACCTAGCCTACGAGCACAAGCTGAGCCCGGCCTGGTCGGTGATGGGGGAGGTAAGCCCTGATTTGCTGCGCTACCGCGACGCCGAAACCCGTGCCCTGCGCCGCGGCTTCGCCGTTCGCTCGCAGGTGGCCGGCCGCTACTACTACAACCTCAACAAGCGCATCCGCAAGGGCAAAAGCGCCAGCAACTTCTCCGCCAACTACCTGTCGCTGGCTTTGGGCAGCGGCTTCGGCCGGCACTCCGACGAAACGCCTTTCTACGAATTCGCCCGTTCCGGCCAGGCCGTGCGCCTGAGTCTGGCAGCCGTGTATGGCCTGCAGCGCCGCCTGGGCCGCTATGGCTTCGTGGATTTCAACATGGCCCTACCCATGGCCCTGACGCCGGACCGCGGCCGCGAGGTGGAACCAGGAATAAACATCGGCCTGGTGCTCAACCTGCGTATCGGGCTGGCGTTGGGCCGCTGATGCTTTGTGTTTTTCTTATCCAATTTTATTTGCTCACGGTATGAACATTCGTTACTCCTTGCTCGCCCTCTGCCTCAGTGCGCTGCCACTTACAGGCCATGCCCAGCACCTCGAAGCCATCGGCATAGGGGCCAGCTTCAATATCAGCCAGACACGGGCGCAGCAAGCCCGGATTCAGCTCGGTAAATACGATTTCCAGACTGGCGATGACAACTCCCGGCTCGACGATACCGGCAACCGCTACAGCGTATTTGCCCGCTTCGGAATGGGCGAGAGCCGCCTGTTTGTGCAGCCGGAAGTGGCCTACACCTCGGTGCTCGGCAACCAGTCCAGCATCACGTACTTTCAGCAGCCGGACTCGCCGTATCCCAACATTATGTACCTCTACCCGCGGCTGCGGCGCCTGGAAGTGGCGGCGCTGGCAGGCCTGCATGTGGGGCGCCGGCTGTACGTGCTGGCCGGGCCGGTGCTGGCCCGTTACCGCTCCGAAACTGGTGGCACGGCTACGGAAATTGAAGCGCTGCAGTCGGCTATCTACGGGAGTGCCGTGCGCTACCAGGTGCTGGGGCAGCTGGGCCTGGGCGGGCAGTTCGGCCGCTTCGACCTGAATGCCCGCTACGAGCGCAGCCTGACGCCCTACTCGCGCGAATTCTCGTTTCAGGGCCAGACCTACGCGTACCGGCAGCGCTCCGGACAGGTGCTGTTCACGGCGGGCTTTCTGCTCCACGACCGGCACCGACCCTGGCGCAGGTAGCCGCCGGTAGATCTGCGGCTGAATGGCATTAAACTTAGGGTAATAGTTGGCGTCTATACAAGGAGCCCGGCCGCTAAACGGTTGGGGTTGAACTCCTATGAAAAATCGCCTGAGAATTCCTGCGTTGTTGATTTTGCTGATGGTTGGCAGTCTGCTTACAGGCTGCGTTGCGTCGGCCCCAGCGGTGGTGACCGGGCCGCCGCGCCCCTACTACGACTCTTACTATCGCACGGCCCCCCGTTATTACCGCCCTGCGCGGGTGGTGGTGCGCCCGGCCCCTGTGATAGTGCGGCCCCGGCCCGTGATAGTGCGGCCGGCCCCGCGCTACTACCACGCCCGGCCGTATCGGGGCCGAATCCGCTATTAGCAGCTTCGCCGGAAAATAGAAACGCCCGCTCATCTGATGAGCGGGCGTTTTCTTATGGTCAGGTTACCGGCTGATGTGGCCTGTGTGGCTGCTTAGAACGTGAAGCGCAGGCTTACGGCCGCATCGTTATAGAGGCCGGTGTAGCCGTCGAATACTTCGAAGTAGGGCTTGTAGTCGACGCCGACCACGAAGGGCAGATCGGGCATTTTGTACTCCAGGCCCAGAATCAGGTCGGCCCCGAACACCACGTAGCTACGGTCGTCGTTGACGTAGACCACGTAGTTGGGGCGGTACTTCTTGTTGTCGCGGTAGTAGAGGCGCTCCACGTAATAGTAGCGGCCTTTGTAAGCCCCGGCGTGAGCCCCGGCACCGTAGTAGAACTGCAGGCCTTTGATGTCGGTGAGGGGCAGGTGCTTTTCCAGCAGCACTGTGAGGCGGGCGCCTTTAGCGCGGTACTCGGTGGTGAGCAAGGCTTCCAGCGCCACGTTGTTTTTGCCGCTGATGAAGTGCTTGAACGTACCGCCCGACGAATAGCCGCCGGCGCGCAAACCCAGGCCGTTTTGGTAACCACTGCCGCCGCCGCTACCCTTCTTGCTTTGCGCTGCCGCCAGGTTCAGAACCCCGGCCAGCAGCACCAGCAACACACTAAAAGACAAACGCTTCATACGTGAAAAATGAAAATGTACTAAGGTGATATTCCGGCAAAAGTACAAATCATTTTTGCGCCGCTCACTATAACCAGCACAAAGTAGGTGGCGGCCTCGCGCCAGGCTCACGCCCACGGCTGGCCAGCGGGCCCGAAACGCTACCCAGCGGCCCGGCCCAGCGTAGCTACGGCGTCGGAGGTATGCACCTGAATGCCGGTGCCGTTCTGCTCGGCGGCGCGCAGCATGGCGCGGGCTACGGTGGCGGCGTCGATGGCGCGGTAGCGGCGGAGCGGGCCGCGCAGCACCGGCCGCAGCGTGCGCAGCAGCACGGCCCCCAGCCGCTCACCGGCGCGCTGCTCGCTCCGCTCGCCCAGCAGCAGCGAGGGCCGGAACAGGTGCACCGCCCGGAACGGCGTCTGGCGCACGGCCTGCTCCATTTCGCCCTTCACGCGGTTGTAGTAAACCCGCGACTTCTCATCGGCGCCCATAGCCGATACCACCAGCAGCTGCGCGGCAAAGTTGCCGGCCGTGAGGGCCGCCAGCTTCACCACGTACAGATAATCGACGGTGTAAAATGCTTTCTTGGAGCCGGCCTGGCGCATCGTGGTGCCCAGGCAGCAGTACACGTCGTCGGCAATCAACGCGAAGCGGTGCTCCTCCAGGTGGTCAAAATCGAGGAGGCGCTGCTCCAGCTTGGGATGCACGATGGGCAGCGGCCGCCGCCCCACGGCAATGACTTTGGCGTAGCGGTCGGAGGCCAGCAGCAGCGGCAGCAGCTGGCTACCGATCAGGCCGCTGGCTCCGGCAATAAGGGCGGTTTTCTGCATGAAAAGAGGAAAAGGCAACACCAGCCGGCCTGCTTCGGGGGCCGCGCCAGTACGTAAGACGACGGCCAGCCGCCAGGGGTTGTCTGGCAGTGGCGGCCAGCTGCCGGCCTGCGGCGGTTATTAGGCAATTCCTATTCGCCCGGAGAGCAGCTGTCATGCCAGGAAATTGCTATTGGGGGTATTGTTTATTGGTATAGTTATATCAGAGTGAAATGATGCAGGATGCGCGGCACCACACCTGAAACCGAAAAAGAGGAGGCGGGGAGCGGGCGGTACCTACGGATGCCTGCCTGTTCCCCGCCTCCTCTTTGGCTGATTTTCGTTTCGATGAAGAGCGCCAGCGGCTACTCCCGGGCTATTTGTCGGCCAGCAGTTGGGTGCTTTCGGGCTGGAGCTGCACCTGGCCGCGCTTGTAGAGCGTGCCGAGGGCCTTTTTGAACACTTTTTTGCTCATGCCCAGGCGGCGGTAGATGTCGTCGGGCTCACTTTTGTCGCCGAGGGGCAGCAGGCCGTCGGGGGCTTTGCGCAGGGCTTCCAGCAGGGTGTCGGCGGCGGCCAGGGCTTCGTCGTAGCCGAGGCGCTGCAGGCTGAGGTCGAGCTTGCCGTCAGGGCGGATGACGCGCACGTAGCCGGTGTGCACGTCGCCGAGGCGCAGGGGCTTGAACACCTCGTTGTGGTAGAGCAGGCCCTGGTGGGTGCCATCCACGATTACCTTGAAGCCCATATCGGTTTCGGCGGCCACAAACAGCTCGGCCGTGTCGCCGACTTTGCCGGGGTAGGGCTGGTCGCTGAGGAACCACTCCCATTTGGCCGAGGCCACAATCCGGTCGGTGGTTTCGTCGAGGTACACGAACACGGTTTCGCGCTGGCCGACGCGCAGGTCGTGGCGCTGGTTGCGGTAGGGCAGGAACAGGTCTTTTTCCAGGCCCCATTCCAGGAAAGCGCCGTTGGGCGTCACGTCGCGCACCGTCAGGGCCGCAAACTGGCCCACGGTGGCCAGCGGCTCCAGCGTGGTGGCAATCAGCCGGTCCTCGGAGTCGCGGTAGACGAATACGCGCAGCACGTCGCCGATTTCGGTGCCCTCGGGCACGTATTTGCGCGGGATGAGCAGGTCGCCGTCGTCGGAAGAAAGGTAGAGGCCGAAGTCGACGGCGCGGGCCACTTCCAGGTCGTTGTAATCACCGAGCGCGAGCATGGGGAGGCAATTAAGAATTAAGAATTGAGAATTGAAAATGAGTGGAAGGAGCTTTACCGGCCATTTTCAATCACTCCAGTAGGTGCAAAGCTACGCAAAGCCGGCGCGGGCACGAAAAAGCCCTTGCTGCGTGGGGTAAAACAGCAAGGCAGGAGTTACTGCTTACGGTCGAAGCGGCCGTTGGTGATTGTGACTGTCTTGGTGCGGTCGAAGGTGCTGGCTGCTGTAAACTCGAACGTGCCAGCAGAAATAGGTCTGTTCATGTATGTCAAATGCACCTGCCCGGTGTGCCGGGCATCTGTGGTATATACTTCCCCGCTACTATTGCTAGTAGAGTAAGTAGCGTGGTCAAGAATATACAAAGGGTCTCCCTGCGGATAGTATTGGGTGTTTTGATTCAGCAGGTAGATACCCGCGACGCGCTTGCGAAGAAATAAAAGGATGCTTGCATTCTGACCGTTATGCTGCCCATTCAGTTCGACGTAGTACACGCTGTCGAAAGCAAAGCCGCCTGTTAGGGGCGGAATGGCCCTGGGGCCAAGCAGGCCGCCACTAGGCCAGCCTTTAGCCACGAAGGCTTTGCCATCGATGAGGCAGCCGCCTGTGTTCTGGCCCGTACGTGTGGCTTCCGGCAGCGCGTCTACTTCCTCCTTTTTGCAGGCGGTGAAAAGTAGGAGGGCGAGTAAGGTTAGGGGTATTTTCATAGCGTAATTCGTTAGAATCGTAAATCGAAGCGGCCTTGTGTGAGACGGTGGGTTTCAGGCCCAACTTCCTCCTTAACGGTCATGTCGAAGGTGCCGCTGACAATGTGCGCTACCGTATCGAAGCGGGTGACCGTAACAGTGCCGATGGCATCGGAGCCGGTGAGAAATATGCGGTCTGGTACAGGTTTGAACATCATAAGTCCCCCGTAAGCAGGGTTCCGTTCGCCGAGAATGATGTTGGCCGTTTGGTTGAGATGGTAGGTGCCTGCTCGTTGAATATCGGGTATAAACACCCCAGCCGACGTATCATCACTGTCACGGCTGAAGCCGACACGTAGCGTGCGGCCTGCTACTGTGCGCCGCCACGTAGCTGATACAGCCGGACCGGAACCAAACAACTTGCTAGCCTCCGGCAGCCACGCTTGACCATCAAGCAGGAAGCCCGCGCCGCCGCTGCCATTCTGGGTGGCGTCGGGCAGTTTCTCCAGTTCGGATTGCTCTTTCTTGCAGGCGCTGGCCAACAACACTAACGCAACGAAAAGGCAGGGCTTGCGGAAGTAGTACATAGTGATAGAAAATGCCAGATTCAACAGTAACGCATTGCCTCCCCAGTGCCATAAGTTGCTGGCAAGGCAGCAGCAAACTCAGCACATCAGAGAGGCACGGTAAGGATACTGCGTTTCCAGTGCGTCTGGTGTTGGCTCCGCGAAAAGAATGTTCGGCAATCGGACTTTTAAAATCCAGGGATTTCGCCGCGTGCAGCCCGGAAGTTCCGGCGCCACCGCTACTCAGCGCCAGTCGGCCGGCACCCGGCCCGGACTTTACGATTGTGGCTACTCGTAGCGCACCACGCCGGGCTGGCCGAAGCTGAAGTCGCTGAAGTCGTAGTAGGAGCGGGAGCTTTCGTAGATGCTGAAGCCGTTGGGCGTGGCCAGCCCGCGTGGGTAGAAGCCCAGCAGCAGCTGAAACGTGCGAATCGGCAGGTACTCGTTGCGGAAGCGCAGGCCCGCCCCGAAGCCGGTGTAGGGCTTGTCGTGGAAAGGCAGCGTGCGGCCCGGGGTGCGCGTGTTCAGCCAGGCGGCATCGGCAAACACCAGCATGGCCAGCCGGAAGCCCAGAAACGAGACGGGCGTAAACACGGTGGTTTCGTAGTTGAGCACCACCCGGCTGGTGCCGCGCAGGTCGGTGGCCGGCGAGAAGCCCCGCAGGCCCCGGTCGCCGTTGATGGCCAGCAGCTGCTCGCCGGGGCGGCGGTTGAGGCCGATGGCGTTGCGGCTCCACAGGAAGTGCCGCCACTGGAAGTTGCCACGGTGGTAGAGTCGCGTGAAGTACAGCAGCTCGGTGCTCACGAGGCCCTGCTGCCAGTCGTTGGACGGCCGCCGCACAAACGAGCCAAACTCGCCGCTCATATACAGATAGCCGCCGCGCGGGCTGTAGCTGGCCGTGGAGGCGCGCACGCCATAGTAATGGCGGTTTTGCAGGCTGTTCATCTCGTAGCCCACGGTGGCGCTCAGCAGCGTGCCCGTCGGAATGTCCTCGGTGCGGCCGAAGCCGAACAGGTACTTGTCCTTGTAGTAGCGCCGCACGCTGTAGCCCACCGTGGCCAGCATGGCCCGGGCATCCACGTACTCGGGGGTGGGGCGGGCCGAGAAGCTGGTGCGCTGCAGCCGGGCCGCCACAATCAGGCGGGCCGGGTTGTCGTGGCCTAAATCGTAGGAGGGCAGGGGCAGGGAGCGGCCCAGCCACACGTCCTGGGTGTTGTAGCGGCGGGGCGTGTAGATGAGCGGCTGGCCTTCCGACGGCTGCTGGGGCGTGCCATCGGGGCGGGGCAGCACCAGGCCCTGGTCGTAGGCGTACACCGACAAGGCTCCGGCGTATTTGGTGTTGATGGAGTAGAAGCCCCGGCTGATGGTGAAGCCGCCGTACTTGTTTTCAAACTCGTTGCGGTAGCGCGCCTCGCCCGTCACGAAGTGGCGGAACGGCACCTGGTAGCTGCCCTCATAGCTCCAGGGCTGCGGCGAGCGGCTGCCGTACTGGTAGGAGTTGCGAAGCTGGTGCCCCAGCCCCAGAAAGTTCAGGTCGCGCAGCCCGATAACGCCCGCGCCCACGTCGCGCACCTCCCACGAGCCGCTGAGACTGAACACGTCCTTGGTCACGATTTCCACGTCCACGCTGTCGGCGGTGCTGGTGCGCTCGTTCACGAACACCCGCGCATCGAGCAGCTCCGGAGTCTGGCGCAGCAAACGCTCCGACTCGGCCAGGTCCTGCGGCTCCAGCTCCTCGCCCACCCGAAACAGCAGCACCTGCCGCACCCGCGTTCGGGACGTTTTGAGGTGCAGCGCGTTGCCGGTTTTCTCCAGAATGTTGCGCGGCACCCGCGTCGAGTCGGTGATGCTGTAGCCGAAGGCCGTGAGCGTGCGGATGTTGATTTTCCGCACGATTTTGTAGTTGTGCCGGTCGTACTGCCGGTCCAGCAAAGCGGCGTCGAGGCCGGCCTGGTCTTCGCGGCGGGGCGTGAAGTTGAACAGCGCCGACGCGGCCTTGCCGGCAATGGTTTTGCGGCGGGTATAGGCCTTTAGGCCGTTGAGCAGGCGTTCCTGGTCGAAGCGTCGGCGCAGCGAGTCGGGGCGAGTGCCGTTGGCGCGGCGCGAAGTGTCCACGGGAGCCACGGCGGTATTCTGGGCCACAGCCGGGCCGGCCAGGCTTAGCCAGCCCAGCACCAGTATCCCCCAAAAAAGCCCCCAACTTTTCATGCGTGCAGCCGGCGGCGCTACCATGGCCGCCTGTGTGCAAGATACGCGGCTCACGCATGATTTCTGCAGCCCGCATGTGGCACGGACTTCAGTTCGTAGCCCGAAGGCTGCGTGCCGCGCGGGGCCGTTAGCTGGTGCAATGGCAGAGCCGCGGCTGGTCGTTTGTGCTCCCTGTATGCGGTGAGGGCTACGGACTGAAGTCCGTGCCACGGCGTACCGTAAATACTTCGTGTTACCGGAACATTTCTAATAAAATTAGTCTTTTGGATAGTGCGAATCAGCGCACAAGATTCTATTTTTAAGCCTCGAAACTGCCCGATGAACGAACAGCGTATCCAGGAAAAGCTAAGCATATTGGCAGATGCCGCCAAATATGACGTGTCGTGCTCTAGCAGCGGCGGCAAGCGCAAAAACGTGGACAAAGGTCTGGGCAACGCCGAGGGTATGGGCATCTGCCACAGCTACACCGAGGACGGTCGTTGTGTGAGCCTGCTGAAGATTCTGCTCACCAACCACTGCATTTTCGACTGCGCCTACTGCGTGTCGCGGAAAAGCAACAACGTGAAGCGTGCCGCCTTCACCGTCGACGAAGTCGTGGACCTGACCATGAATTTCTACCGCCGCAACTACATCGAGGGCCTGTTTCTGAGCAGCGGCATCTTCTCCTCGCCCGACTATACCATGGAGCGCCTCGTGCGCATCATCAAGAAGTTGCGCACCGAGCACCGCTTCAACGGCTACATCCACGTGAAAGCCATTCCGGGCGCTTCGGAGGAGCTGATTCAGGAGGCCGGCCTGTATGCCGACCGGTTGAGCGTGAATATTGAGCTGCCCAGCGAAATGGCCTTGCAGAATCTGGCGCCAGAGAAGAACTATGCGGAAATCCTGACTCCCATGGCTCAGATCCGCGACGGCATCACCCAGAACAAAGAGGAGAAAGCGCTTTTCAAAAAAGTGCCGCAGTTCGCCACGGCCGGCCAGAGCACTCAGCTCATCGTGGGCGCGTCCGCCGAAAACGACCTGCAGATCATCAACCTCTCCGACTCGCTCTACAAAGGCTACGGCCTGAAGCGCGTGTACTACTCCGGCTACATCCCCGTCACCGACGACGCCCGCCTGCCGCAGGTGACTCAGCCGCCCCTCATCCGGGAGCACCGCCTCTACCAGAGCGACTGGCTGATGCGCTTCTACGGCTTCCAGGCCGACGAAATCCTGGACCCGGCGCACCCGTTCCTCGATCTGGAAGTGGACCCCAAGCTGGCCTGGGCCCTGCGCAACCGCCACGTTTTCCCCGTGGACATCAACACCGCCGACTTCGAGATGATTCTGCGCATTCCCGGCGTGGGCTCGCGCTCGGCCAAGCGCATTGTGGCCGCCCGCCGCTTCGGCCCGCTCAGCCTCGACCACCTGCACAAGTTCGGCGTGGTGCTCAAGCGCGCCAAGTTCTTCCTGACCTGCCGCGGCCAGGCCCTCTCCACCCGCGACTACGACGAGCAGACCATCCGCCGCCAGATCCTGTTCGGGGCCGGCTCGGTCCGCTCGGCCCTGGTCACGCAGCAGCTCGACCTTTTTGCCCAGGCCTCCTAAATGAGTTGTCAGTTGCCGGTTGTCCGTTCTCAGGCACCCCAATTATTGACAGCTGACAACCAGCAACTGACGACTAAAACCAGCAAATGCCATGACCATCTCCCATCGCGCCGCCGACGTGCCAGCCGCCACCGCCACCCAACCCGTGAAAGTGGCCCGCATTGCGTGCTGCTGCAAGCTTTCCGACCTGCTGCCGCTGGTGCAGCAGCTCCACCGCGAAACAGTTCGGCCCGCCGCCAAATCCCGGCAGTCGGAGGCTGCGTAAAGTGGATGGCGGGAGTGGTCCTGTGTTCCAGTCCGTAGTGCTATGAGTCATTCCCTGTCGCCTCTCAACCAACCGCGTATTGCGGCAGTCGGCCCCGCCGCTGGCCGCCGCCCGGGCGCGCCCCAGCTCACCAATCCGGCCCTGGATTACACTTACGACGGCTCGTTTGAGGGCTTGCTGTCGGTGCTGTTCCAGGTCTACGACCGGAAGGCGGCCCCCAACAGTATTCAGCCGGTAGGGGCGGTGCAGGGCGGCTTGTTCGTGCAGCCCGTGCTGATTGATACCGACGAAACGGCCGCCGCCCGCGTCTGGGACGGCCTGCTGCGCTACATGGATAAGGACGCCCGCACGCGCCTGTTTCACGTGTTTCTGAGCGAGCAGCCCGACCGGGAGTTGCTGGTCTTCCGTTATGCCGACCTAGCCATGCGCGCCGGCCGCGACATCTCCGAGCACTACGCCGACGACAACGTGCGCCGCGTGCAGCGAATAGCGCAGCAGATGTACCGCGAGAAGCACCGCATGGAGGCTTTCGTGCGTTTCGAGAAAACCCAGGATGGCTTGTTTCACGCCACTATCGACCCCGATTTCGATGTGCTGCCGCTCATCGCACCGCACTTCACCAAGCGCTACGCCGACCAGCGCTGGCTGATCTTCGATAAGCGCCGCCGCTACGGCCTCTACTACGACCTCACCCGCACCGACGTGGTGGAGTTTGAAAGTGCCGCTTCGCAGCGCAGTACCAGCGTGTCGGCCACCGTGCTGGACGAGCGGGAGCCGCTGTTCAAGCTGCTCTGGCAGTCGTATTTCGACCACGTAAACATCCCGGAGCGCAAGAACATGAAGCTGCACCGCCGCCACATGCCGCTGCGTTACTGGCGTTACCTCAGCGAAAAGCAGCCGCGCGAGCAGGCCTTCCGGCCCATCCAGAACAAGCGCCCGGTGCAGCCCGGCGGCCCGGCGCTGAGCGCGGCCCCGGCCGCAGGCGAGTAGGAGGGCGGCCGGAAACACGTAATTTGCGGCCTCATTCTGCCTCATCTGTCATCCTGAGCTTGCGAAGGACCTTACCACGCTAAAACGACCCGGGGCTACCTCCATTTGTTCTGGTGCGATAAGGTCCTTCGCAAGCTCAGGATGACAGCTGCTTTTCCCCCGACTTTCCGTCTATTTTATGGGTTCAACCACTCTCGTTTTCGGTGGCGCCGGCCAGCTGGGCCAATGCCTGCAGCACGTTGCCAAGGAGCGCAACCTGTCCGGTCTTGTTTTCCTGCCCGAAGCGCAGGCCAATATCCTCAACACCGAGACGCTGCAAGCCGTTTTTGCCGAGTACCGGCCTGCCTACGTTATCAACTGTGCCGCCTACACGGCCGTGGACAAGGCCGAAGACGAAGTGGACCTGGCCCGCAAAGTGAACTGCGACGGCGCCGAAAACCTGGCCCGCCTCTGCGGCGAGTTTGGCCCCACGCTGCTGCACATCAGCACCGATTTCGTGTTTGCTGGCACCGGCAACCAGCCCCTCCAGGAAACCGACGAAACCGCGCCCATCAGCGTTTACGGCCTCACCAAGCTGGAAGGCGAGCAGGTGATTCCCGGGCACACCGAGCGGTATTTCATTTTGCGCACCAGCTGGCTGTACTCCGAGTACGCCAACAACTTCGTGAAAACCATGCTGCGCTTCGGCAAGGAGCGCGACGAGATGCGCGTCATCTGGGACCAGCTGGGCACGCCCACCTACGCCATCGACCTGGCCGGCGTGCTGCTGCACATCATCGAAACCGGCAGCACCGCCTACGGCCTCTACCACTACAGCAACGAGGGCGTCACGTCGTGGTACGATTTTGCGGTGGCCATTTTCGAGCTGGGCGGCCTGCCCACCCGCACCGTGCCCATCCGTACCGCCGAGTACCCCACCAAAGCCACCCGCCCCGCCTTCTCTGTGATGGACAAGACCAAAGTGAAAACCACGTTGGGCGTGACTATTCCGCACTGGCGGGAGAGCCTAGTGGTGTGTATGGGGCGGCTGTAGCGGTAAAAGCCTCCAGGCAGCACGGCTATGCAGGAAGTCTACAACAACCGGCGCATCATCTGGGAGAGCAAGTCAAAGACGATCCGCAGTGTGATTTTCAGCTTTCTGTTCGTCGCAGGAGCTGTCTGGACGCGGGCTTCCTATTCGCCCTGGTTGTTCTGGTTTAATATCGTCTTCTTCGGTGGATGCGGAGCCGTTGCCCTCTACCAGTTGCTTTCGCCGCGCATCATGTTTGTGGCCCCGGGCAGCAAGTTGGGGCGGGAGATTCGCAAGGCGCTTGATGCAGAAGCAATGGAGCAGATTCAGTTCTTTGAGGGCGGCTTTTCGCTGCTGGAAAACCCGGATATGCCGCCGCGGGAGTATCACTGGAAAGAACTGGAGGCTGCCTTTGGCTACAAAACAGACTGCTATACCACTGACGAAATCTACCTGGACCTATTCTGGGCAGATGCGGCATGCCTGACGCTTTCCGAATCGACGCCGCAATGGCTCACCATTCTGGCTGAACTGCACAAGCATGCGCCCGCGGTGCCCCCGAACTGGTACGCCGACATTGCAGTTCCAGTGTTTGAAACCAAGCTTACGCTGTTGTTTGATGCGAAGGGCCGAAGTCAGACGGAAGCAGAACGGGCGTATTACGGCGCACCCGCTAAGCCGTAACTCCGCGCCCGTAAAACCGATTCAGCAGATACGCCATGCTGCCAAAGGCCAGCCCCACGGCGCACACGCCGGGCCACTGGAAATGGTCCCAGGCGAGGCCGCCCAGGAAGGAGCCGGCGGACGCCCCGATGAAGCATCCGGTCATGTAGACGGTGTTGAGGCGGCTGCGGGCTTCGGGCAGCAGCATGAAGATGCGGGTCTGGTTGGAAATGTGCGTCATCTGCTGGCCCACATCCAGAACGACGACGGCCACCACCAGCCCCACCAGATAGGTGCCCCCGAAGCCCAGCAGCAGGTACGCCCCCAGAAACATTAGAATCCCGAGGTTCAGCGCGTAGTCCGGGCCTTTGGTGTCGGCCGATTTGCCGGCGAAGGAAGCCGCCAGCGCGCCGCTGGCCCCGATGAGGCCGAATAGGCCGGCCACGTCACTGTGGTAGTGGTAGGCGTCGCTTTCCAGGAAGAACACCAGCGAAGTCCAGAAGGCGCTGAAGCCGCCGAACATGCAGGCCCCCACCAGCGCCGAGCGGCGCAGCACCGGCAGCGTGCCAGCCAGCGTGCCCAGCGAGCGGAGCAGACTGCCGTAGCTGCCCTGAAACGTAGGTTGGTTACGCGGCAGCATGCGTGCCAGAATACCCGTGAGCAGCACCATGATGGCCGCACCCACCCAGAACATCGTGCGCCACCCGAAGTGCAGCCCCACGTAGCCGCTAATCGTGCGCGACACCAGAATCCCGATCAGCAGCCCGCTCATCACGCGGCCTACCACCTTACCCCGGTCGGCGTCGGAGGCCAAGGAGGCGGCCATCGGAATCAGCAGCTGCGGTACTGCCGAAAATAGCCCGATCAGTAGGCTGGCCGCTGCCAGCGTGCCGAAGGTAGGCGCATACGCCGCGGCTGCTAGACACACGGCCGCGCACAGCAGCAGCCCCAGAATCAGTTGTTTCCGCTCGCGCTTGTCGCCGAGCGGCACCACAAACAGCAGCCCCAGCGTGTAGCCTACCTGCGTGACGGTGGCTATGAGGCTCACCTGGCTTTCGCGCAGCCCGAAGGTGCGCCCGATTTCGGCCAGCAGCGGCTGATTATAGTAGATATTGGCGACCACCAGGCCGCAGGTAATTGCCATCAGCCAGACCAGGCCGGGGGCCAGCGGCGGAGGAGCCGGCGCAGTAACGGCGCCAGCCTGCACAGATTCTCTCATGAAACACAAAGCGCCACGGCAGGCCGCCGTGGCGTAGATGAATGCAGAGAACTGCTAAACGGCGCGGAAGGTTGTGTGATGTAACGCGAAGCTTCTGCTTCGCGAACGAGTGCAGCAAGTAGCTACGCGGCTGGGCTGGTGGCGCGGTTCGGGTTACTCGCTTTGCTCGTCGCCAAGCTGGAGCTTAGCGTTACGCCGCGCACTGGCGCTTATACACGCCGGGCGTGATGCCTTCGTACTGCTTGAACAGCTTCTGGAAGTAGGCCGTGTTGTTGAAGCCCGCCCGAAAACACACGTCGGCCACGGTGCTGAGCGGGTTGCGCAGCAGGCGCTTGGCTTCGGAAAGGCGCTCCTGAATGATGAACTCCACAGGCGTGAGGCCCAGTTCGCGCTTGAACACCCGGAAGAACGTGGCCTTGCTCATGCAGGCCAGCTCCGAGAGTTTTTCGACGGTTATCTGCTCGGTGAGGTGCTGCTTGATGTACTGCACCACCGCCGCGAACCGGTGCGAGGTGGCGTGCTGCTGGTAGTTGTGGAACAGCAGCTGCCGGGCCTGGGTCTGCATCAGGCGCACCAGCATCTCCTGAATCGTGAAGTTGGCCAGCACGTCCTTCACCCGGCCGGTGTCGCGGGAGAGCTGCACGAGGCGCTCTAAAGTGCTGGTTAGCTCGGGCGTGTTGTGGAAGTGGGCGTGCTCGGTGGTGTCGAGCTGCCAGGGCAGGTGGGCTTCGGCGCGGGGCTGCTCTTCGTTGAGCAGGTCCACGGTCTGGCGGATGGTTTCGATGGGAATGGCCACGGCCAGGCACTGCGTGGGGCGATGTTCGTCGGCTTCCGGAAAGTCAATCACCATCGTCTCGTTCTCGCCCACAATCACCGACTCGCCGGGCAGGTACTCGAAGGCCGGGCGGCCTGCCAAGTGCATCACTTTCTTGCCCTGCAGCATGGTGGTCAGCACCACGTGGCCCATGCTCAGCGGCACTTGGTGGGCGGTGCGGTGCGTCTCAAACACGTTCAGCTCGAAGGCCTCCAGCGAGTACACCGTCCGGTTTTCTACCAAGGTGGTAAGCTGTTCGGGCTGGCGCAGGGCAATGGGAGCGGGCAGGTGGTGCGGCATAGCAACGAAGACGAAAAGCAGTTTTGACGTGTCCAGGATGTGGCTGCCGGATACATCTGCAACAGCTAAAGCTAAGGACAGTTCGGGCAGAAAGCAACGGCGCTGAAGCTCGGCCGGTATCAGACAAACCCAGCCGCCCGCCGGAGAGTTGCACGGGCGGTGAGTGAGTGCTTACAATGTTGCGACAATAGGTGGGGTTTATGCGAGGATACTACAATGGTTTCAAGTAATGGAAAGCCTAGCTTGGCCTACCAATAAACCCCACTAAACTCTCGCCAATGGAAACCCTGGAAAGAACCACCACGCTTATTGAGCGCCCCAAGTTCAAATCCCACTACGACAACTTCATTGGCGGCAAGTGGGTCGCGCCGGTTAACGGGCAGTATTTCGAGAACCCCTCGCCGATTGACGGCAAGGCCTTCTGCAAAGTAGCGCGCAGCACTAAGGAGGATATTGAGCTGGCCCTCGACGCCGCCCACGAGGCGTTTAAGAGCTGGAGCAAGGCCTCGGCCGCCACGCGCAGCAACGTGCTGCTCAAGATTGCCGACATCATGGAGGCCAATCTGGCCCATTTGGCCGCCGTGGAAACCGTGGAAAACGGCAAAGCCATCCGCGAAACCATGGCTGCCGACCTGCCCCTGTGCATCGACCACTTCCGCTACTTCGCCGGCGTTATCCGGGCCGAGGAAGGCTCCGCCACGGAGCTCAACGAAACCACCCTGTCGCTGGTGATTCAGGAGCCGCTGGGCGTGGTGGGCCAGATTATTCCCTGGAACTTCCCGCTGCTGATGGCCACCTGGAAGCTGGCGCCCGCCATTGCGGCCGGCTGCTGCGTGGTGATGAAGCCTGCCGAGCAGACGCCTGCCAGCATCATGGTGCTGATGGAACTGATTCAGGATGTGGTGCCGGCCGGCGTGATTAACGTGGTGAACGGCTTCGGGCTGGAAGCCGGCAAGCCGCTGGCTTCCAACAAGCGCGTACAGAAGGTGTCGTTCACGGGTGAAACCACCACAGGCCGCCTGATTCTGCAATACGCCGCCGAAAATATCATCCCCGTGACTATGGAGTTGGGCGGCAAGTCGCCGAACATCTTCTGCAAATCGGTGATGGATGCCGACGACGATTTCCTGGATAAGTGCCTGGAAGGTGCGGCCATGTTTGCCCTCAACCAGGGCGAAATATGCACCTGCCCCTCGCGCCTGCTCATCCACGAGGACATCTACGACGAGTTTATGCCCCGCCTGATTGAGCGCGTAAAAGCCATCAAGCTCGGCCACCCGCTCGACCCCGAAACCATGATGGGCGCGCAGGCCAGCAACGACCAGTACGAGAAAATCCTGAGCTACCTGGAAATCGGGAAGGCCGAAGGCGCCGAGGTGCTGACCGGCGGCGATGCCCACCGCGACCATGCCCACGACGAGCTGCACGACGGCTACTACATCCAGCCCACCATCTTCCGCGGCCACAACAAAATGCGGATTTTCCAGGAGGAAATCTTCGGCCCGGTGCTGTCCGTGACGACGTTCAAAGACAACGACGAGGCCATTGAGCTGGCCAACGACACGCTTTACGGCCTCGGCGCCGGCCTCTGGAGCCGCGACGCGCACGAGCTGTACCAGATGCCCCGCGCCATTCAGGCCGGCCGCGTGTGGGTGAACTGCTACCACGACTACCCCGCCGGCGCCCCGTTCGGTGGCTACAAGGCCTCCGGTTTCGGTCGCGAAAACCACAAGATGATGCTGGGCCACTACCGGCAGACCAAGAACATGCTGATTTCCTACAGCCAGCAGAAACTGGGCTTCTTTTAGGCCGCCGCATCTTGGGTAAGTGAAATGGTGAGTTGCTGTTCGGTAAGCCTGACCAAGGCTGGTGGAACAGCAGCTCACCATTCGCTTGTGTGGAAGGCGCCTGCAACGCTTGGCGGCGCGTTTGCGTCTTGTGGATAACCTTCAGGACTATAACGTACTACTCCTTATGCTGCTTATGAAAGTTTCCTTGCTTGCGTTGCTGCCAATGGTAGCGGCCACGGCGGCCTCGGCCCAGAAACTGCCGTTGCCGGGCCAGAAAAACCCGGACTGGACACTGCTGAAAACAGAAGGCCTCCACCAGGATGAAGTGGTTGAATCTGATCAGCCGCAGCCGGTGCCCATGCCCAACATGGATGCCCGTGGCGGCGTGAAGGACAGCGGTGGCCAGTGGGTTATCTACTACGATCCGCTCCGCAACGTACGCTACAACATGGCCGACCTGAAAAAAGGCCGGTTGCGGGCCCAGGATTTGCGCACCGGCACCGTGTACACGTACGCGCCCAAAAAAGGCGCACACCCTAAGCCGTTGAAGTAAACGGTTTTTTTCTTCTCCCCAGCCGCCCTGCGCGGCCGATTTTGTTCGCTCTATGTCGTCCCAGTCCCAAACTCCCCGCGTCCTCGTGACGCCCGCCGCCGAGGCCACCATCGATTTGCTGCGCGACGAGCACGGCCCGCTGATGTTCCACCAGAGCGGCGGCTGCTGCGACGGCTCGTCGCCGATGTGCTTTGCCAAGGGCGAGTTCCGCATCGGCGGCAACGACGTGTGGCTGGGCCAGATCCACGGTTGCGACTTTTTCATGAGCACCAGCCAGTTTGAGTACTGGCAGCACACCCAGCTCACCGTAGACGTGGTGAAAGGCCGTGGGGCCAGCTTCTCACTGGAAATCCCACTGGGCGTCCGGTTCCTGATTCGCTCCCGGCTGTTCACGCAGGAAGAAGAAGCAAACATGGCCCCCGCACTGCAAGGCGAAGAATATCTGGAAAGCCAGCAGGCGTAGCAGCAAGCCTGCATTCAGCCCAAGCACCAAAGAGTAAATCGCCCCCGGCAACTGAGTTGCCGGGGGCGATTTACTTTTCGACAGATAAAGTCGGCTAGATAAAATCGGCGCCGGCCACAAAATCCGTGCAATCCGCTTAAATCTGTGTCAATCTATGATCCTAGTTGGCCACTTTCACGGGCAGGCCTTCGAGCTGCACGTAGCTGAGCTTCCAGGCGTTTTTGGCGTTCTTTTTCCAGAGCAGGATGAAGTTGCCTTCGCCTTCGCCGCGGGGCTGGCCGGGCGTTTCGGGCAGCACTTCCGTGGAGAACGTGCCGGCCTCGTAGGCCATCGTGGCGTCGGAGCCGGTGGAGGTTCCGTAGAGCTTCAGGTCAGCAATAGTACCCATGGTAGCCCGCACCCACTTATCGGCCACTTCCGACTTGCCATTGAAGCGCGTGGCGCCTTGGGCGTACTGCACGTCGTCGGCCAGCAGCGAGTCGATCTGCAGGGTGTTCTTGGCGTTCCAGGCTCCTACGAACTGCTGGTTGAGCGTTTTTACGTCGACTGCGGCAGTTTCAGGAGCGGATTTGGAGCAGGAGGCCAGCAGAGCACCCCCGAGCAGGAGACCGAGAAAGGGTTTCATGAGAACAGGTTTTGGTAAGAGAAAAGGGAGAGAGCAGAACGGGAAAAACGGAAGCTGAATGGCGAGCTAACAGAAAACCCAGGTGCAAAGACCTGGGTTTTCTGTTAGCACTAAGGCCGGAAATCTACCAGCTCTTACGACGCACCTCCGAAGAAGGGTAAGCGGCGTTACGGTTGCCATACGACTCGTTTGGCAGGTAACCGGTGCTCATAGCAAAAGCTGAAGGGCTGGAAGCAGCGGGAGCCAAGCTGTTCATCATGGAAGGAGCAGCAGAGGCGGCAGCCGTAGCGGCCATGGCGTTGTTGTTGTTAGCGCGGGCCGTGGCGTTGCCTTTGGCAATACCGGCACGGTAAGCAGCGGCGCGGTTCGCTTCGGAACGGCGGGCGGCAGCTACACGGGCAGCTTCGGCGCGGCGCTTGTTGTCGGCGTTGCGGCCGATGACGTAGCCCAGGCCACCACCAGCAGCGCCACCCACGGCCCCGCCTACTACGCGGTTTTTCTTGTTGATGAGGGCACCGGCAGCAGCGCCACCCAATCCACCAATCACGGCTCCTTTAGCGCTGGAGCTAATCTTGCGGTCCTGAGCGTAGCCGCTAAGGATGGTGGAGAAGAACATCACAAATGCGAGAAACAAACTTGCCTTTTTCATGACTAAGGAGAATTAATGTTTGAAGGGCCTGTGACCCGGTTTCGGGGAAAGAATTACAAGCACCATGCCAATACGAACGGAAGGTATGTCAGGTTTAGCTCATCAGTGCTGAGCCGGCAAATGCCCTGCAGCCGTTGCCGGGGGTAAAAACAGCGCTGCAATTGGCGGGAAAGCACATTTGCGCGTATGAACCGCTATGAAAGAAAAATTACTTTTCCGGGTGGCAAAAAGTTTTTCGCTGCCCGGACTCGGGATATTACTTTTACCGGAAACCGCCCCGCCCGACTTAGCTGCGCTGGCTCTGCACACGCATCTGCGCCTGCACCTGCGCTACTCTGATGGCCGACAGGTGGCCACCATTGCCAGCGTAGAAGAAATAGCCGGCCCCGACACGCCCGAAACCCGCACCCTGCTCCTGACCGAGCCCGATGCCCAGCCCGTACCCGCCGGCACGGAAGTGTGGTGGGCCAGCGAGGAGGAACCGGCAGACTGGTAGCTATGGCGCGAGCCAGCTGTTGGCGTCGAGCCAGTTTTGGAGCCGCTCGGCCCAGTCGTCTTTGGTAGTTGGGTTGCGCAGGCCGAAGCCGTGGCCGCCTTTGGGGTAGAGGTGCATTTCGGCGGGCACGCTGTGGCGCACGCAGGCTTCGTAAAACCGCACGCTGTTGAGCACGGGCACCGTTTGGTCGTCCTGGGCGTGCACCAGGAAGGTGGGCGGCGTCTGGGGCGTTACCTGCTGCTCGTTGGAGTAGAGATGGATCTGGTCGGGGGTGGGCGTGGGGCCGAGCAGGCTGCGGCGCGAGCCGGCGTGGGCCAGGCTATCCGTGAAGCTGATGACGGGGTAGAGCAGCACCAGTAAATCGGGCCGGACGGAGGTGGCGTCGGTGGTAGCGCCTATTGGCTGCGCGAAGTGCGTGCCGGCCGTGGAAGCCAGGTGCCCGCCCGCCGAGAAGCCCATCAGCCCAATCCGGGTCGGGTTGAGGCCGTATTCGGCGGCGCGCTGACGCACCAGCCGGATGGCCTGCTGGGCATCCTGCAGCGGCGCGGTGGTTTTGTCGGGCTGCAGCTGGTCGTTGGGAAGACGGTATTTGAGCACGAAAGCCGTGACGCCCATCTCGGTGAGCCGTTTGGCCACGTCGGAGCCTTCGTTGTCCATGGACAGCCGCACGTAGCCGCCGCCGGGGCAGATGATGACGGCCGTGCCGTTGGCCTTGTCCCTGGCCGGCCGAAACACCTGCAGGGTCGGCTGCACCACGTCGGACACCCGAATGCCGCCGTTTTCGAGCGTGATGCTCTTTTCCTGCAGGCTGCTGGGCCGGGAGTTCGGGATGGTGTTCGAGTAGATGGAAAACGGGGCGCTTTGCGCGTGCAGCAGCAGGGGTAGGCATCCCATAACAACGGTGGACCAGAGGGCTTTCATGCAGCCGGGAAATAGGTGAAACCAGACCTGAGCAGATACGCGCTGTCGCAGCGTAAGTTAGGCGCTCAACAGGCCGGCCGTGGCTTTCTTCAGGATGGTCGAACTGCTCCAGGCGCGCAGGTTCTGCTGCACTGCCTCCGGTACCGCTTGCCGGGTGCGGCCCTGCAGGTCGGCGTAGGCTTCAATCAGCTTGCGGGTGTTGCGTAGCGGTGCGGCCGGCAGCAGCGGCAGCAGGCTGTCCAGCAGCTGGCGCTGCGCGTCATCCACCAGCGCGCTGATGGCACGGGCTTGGGCCAGCGCATCGGTGAGGCGCTGCACGGGTGCGAAACCGGTGGCCAGCAGTTGGCCCAGAACGGTGCCCAGCGCCCCTGGCACCAGTCGGCTGTTTTCCGTGGCGGCCAGCAGCACTTCCAGCGCCACGGCCCGGCAGTTGGGGGCGGCGTGCGTGAGGCTGAGGGCCAGCAGCAGCGTGGCGGCTTCCGTGAAGGCCGGCCCCGGCAGCAGCAGGCTGTGCAGCACCACCCGCAGGGCATCCTGCGACGACGTGTCTTTGCCGGCAGTGCGGCAGCCGATGCGGATCAGGTGCCAGTACAGCGGCTCGGGGTGGTTGGGCAGCAGCGTGAGCAGAAACGGCAGGTCCGTGGCCGTAGCCCACAGCGAATAGTTGTTGCGGGCCGCCACGCTGGCGTGCAGCGAATACAGCAGCAGGCCGGAGGGGAGCTTGTGCTGCGGCATTGGCGCGTCTACCACCAGCTCCTGCCAGTATTCGGTCACTTCGGGCTTCTCTTTGTTCCAGGTCTGCTTGTAGGTGTGCGAGTTCTGCTGGACTTTCCAGGTGGGATGCCAGGGCGTATCCACGCCGGGGTAGGAGGCGCAGTGCTGCAGGGCCGGTAGCGTGGCGTGGGGCTGGCGGGTGCGGGCCGCTACTGCCCACAGCCAGGGCAGCGCGCCGGTGCAGTCGGGGCTGGCGGCTGGGGCAGCTGTGTTGCGCAGAAACGGAATCAGCTGGGCCAGACGGCCCGAAAACCGGCGTTGCGGCGGCTTCGGTAGGGTAGCCGGCAGCGCTACTTCTGATGTGGTAGGCCCCAGAAACGAAGTCAACAGCTGACGCAGGTCGGCGTTGCGGAAGCGGGGCAGCAGGGTGCGGGCCGTGGCCGCGTCGTCGGGGGAGGCCAGGGCAGTGCGGGCCAGGGCTAGGCACAGGTCGGCGGAGTTGGGTTCCTGGCCGGCGGCTTCATACTCCAGCAGCTTCTGTACCAGCACGGAGGGCGCCACCCAGTGCGGCGCGTGGGTGGGCGTGCTGAGCAGCGGCAGCGGCGCGGCAAAGGCCCACAGGGCTTCTTCCACGGCGCCCAGGCGCTGCTGCTCCACGCGCAGCAGCGGGTCGGGGTGGTGGTACTGGGCGGGGCTCAAGGGCACCTGCTGCACTTTCAGGTGCGGAAACCCCAGGTACCAGCTCATAAGTAAGGCCAACAGCAGCTCCTGCTGCCCGTTGTGGTTGCCAAAGGAAAACGAGAGCAACCCCGCCCGCGTCTCCTCCTCCGACTTGCCCTGCAGCACCCAGGGCAGCGCCTGCACCAGATAGGGGTGCAGCTGCCGGGCATAGTCGGCCGGAAACTGGCCGCGCAGGCGCAGCAGGCCGTCCAGCCAGCGCTCCACCTCCGCCGGCTGGCGCTGCTGCACCAGCTGCCCGGTCAGGAACAGCAGCTCGTGCCAGTCGCGCACCGGCGTAATGGCCGTGGCGGCAGAAATATCGGGCACGAAGCCGGTTTGCGGCACGTAGGAAACAGCGTCGCTGAAAGACGGATCATCGTCTTCCAGCGGCAAATAGGGCAGGAGCAGGGTGCGGGCGGCCGGGGCCAGCAGGTCGGCGTAGAGGCAGAGGCCGGCGATGGTATCGGCGGCTTCGGCGGCCGTGAGTAGCGGCCTGGTGGCGCTGAGCAGGGTTTTCAGGAGTTTGGCGGCGCGCTCCTGAACGGTGGCATCAGCGTGGGCGAGGGCCGTGGAGGCCAGGGCCGCCAGCGTGGGCGCCACGCCGGCTTCGCGCTTCAGCAGCTTCTCCAGCCCACCAAACAGGGCCCGGATGCCGGTTTTAATATCGTGGCGGGTAAGCAGGCTTTCGGCGTAGAGCAGCGGCGGGGCGGGCGCGAAACCAGGATGCGCCCACAGGTCTTTGAGCTGATCAAGCGCGAAGTTGACGACCAGCGGCAGCGGGTGGGCCAGCAGGTCTACCAAATCGGCCTGGCGGTCCAGCCGCTCGGCTAGCGTCGGCTGCAGACCTAAATACAGGTTTTTGAACCATGTCAGGAGCGGGCGACGGAAGTCGCGGCGCAAAGCCATCAGACTGCGGCTGAGCAGGTCAGCGCGCTGCAGGTGGCCCGCATCTGCTAGGCGCATCATCAGCGTGGTCCAGGTGGTTTGCGCCTCCTGCTGCCGGTAGATGGCGGCCGAATCCACCATCGTGTCGAAATCAAACAGCAGGGGCAAGTCGCGCTCCAGCAACGTGGAATCAGCCTGCAGGGAGTAGATAATCTCGGGAGTAAGGTCCTGGGTTTGGCTCCGGCTATCATGGCTGAAGGCAAGCAGGTGCTGCGCTAGCGACTGGGCAAACAGCCAGGCATCGTACTCCACCAGACCCGCCTCAGCCAGCTCCCGCAGGCGGGTGTACCCGATAACCTGCCAGGGTGAGCTGCGCGTCACGCGCAACAGCCACTCCGTCAGCCAAACCGGCCGGGCGTGCAGCAGTATCTGCACCAGCAGCTCCCATTGTCCGGGTTCCTGCCGGGCGTGGCTGTTATGGAAATTCCAGGGCAGATCAAACGCCCGCGTAGCAGCCTCTTTGCGCGAGTAGGAGGCCACGCCCGCCAGAAACAGCAGTGGTGCCCGCTCAAATGGTAACCGGCCGTTGCCCAGGTTCCAGTTGTTCATTTCGCGGTACAGGACCTTGGTTTTCTGGCGTACGGCCAACAGATCCTGCTTGCCAAGCGGCAGCAGAAAGTCAACCATATCCTGCAGCTTGCCGCGGCGGGCAATGCGTTCAAACGTTTCGATAGTGTTCATAGTCAGGTGAATATAATAGGTTGAGAAAGCTGGTTTTGGGCTTTCGATAACATGAATCAGCTCTGCACGAAGCGCAGCTGGGCGGCCAGCACGTGCTTGCAGGGGCCGCGCTGGCCTTGGTGGCCGCTGTACCAGGGGCAGGTGCAGCGGGCTGGCTCGGGGCCGCCTACCAGCACGGTATACCACACGCCGGTACCACGCACCCGGGCCTCGGTGCGGCCCTGGGGGCCGATGCTCACCAGCTGCACATCGTCGGCGGCGGAGAGCAGGGCGCGGGCGTTTTTCAGGCGCGGGTTGAGGCTCAGGATGCGCTGGGTTTTGAAGGGCAGGCGGCGGTAGAAATACTGGTTTTCGAGCAGGTCGAAGCCCAGCAGGCCCATGGCCGAGAGGCTGGCGCAGAGGCGGTCCACGGTGTCGGGGGCGAGGCCGTGCTCCAGGGCAAACAGGGTGGGGTTGAAGGTTTCGTTGCCCCGGAACAGGGCATTGGCCCCGGCCACCCACTCGGCGGGCAACTCGTCCACCAAGGCCTCCAACTGGTTGCCCTCGCCCGAAAACCCGCGCCATGCATCCGCCGACAGCGCCAGCACAAACTGCTGGCCACCGCCCAGATCCAGCACGAAGGCCGCCGCCTGCCCGTTGGGCGCGGCGTACACGCGCAGGGCCTCACACAGCGGCAGCAGGCCTTCCAGCAGCCGCAGCCGGTGCACGCCGCCCACCCGCACTGCGCCGGGGCTGGCCACGGCCGCAAAGCTGGGCCGCGGGCCGCGCAACACCAGGAAAAAATCGGTGCGGGCGGTGCCGGCGGGCAGGCTCTGCACCAGCTGCACGGCCTGCAGACGCGTGAGGCGCATCTTTTCCTCCATCTGGGCCAAGTAGCCCTGCACGGTGGTCAGGCCTTTGATCCAGCGCTCCGGCAGCGCCACTTTGCGCTCGGTCACGCGCCCGGCGGCCCGCTCCAGCACCACTTCCTGCTCGCCCACCGACAGCAGCACCGGCTCGGTGCGCGAAATGCGGGCCAGGGCATTCACCATCGGCTCATTGAAATCGACGTTGGTGGTGCCGCTGCACAGAAACTCGCCGTCCAGCGCCTCGGGGCCCAGGTCAAGGCGGGCGTACACGCCATTGCATGAGGAAAAGGCCTCGAACCGCAGCCGCCCGGCCCCGGCCGTCACGATTGGGTCGCGCAGCACGGCGCTTTGGGGCACGAAGCGGGCGGCTACCACTTTGGCCAGCGTGCTCAGGCCCCGCGCTGCCAGCCATGAGTCGCGCAAACGGCCGCGGAAAAAGCAGGCCGTTCCTGCTGCTTCGGCAGCATCTTCGGCAAAGGCCGATAACAGCAGGGCCTGGCCCTCGGTCCCCGCTTCCAGCGCCGACGGCCGGGCGTAGGCATAAGCAAAATCAGTCATAGCAATGGCAGTTGATTACGATGCCAAGTAAGCGAATGATTTTGGCAAATACTAATTTTGTTAGTAAAAAATGAGTCATGTATCAGAGCCGCATGGCTAAATAATTTAGTTGGATATTATGTGCGGTGAAGCAGGCTGTAATGCCTGTAGAGACGCGTATTCGCGTCTTGTCGTTGCTGAGGTTGTTTATATGGATCGTTCGTAGTCATCCAATAGCAAGGCGCGTGTATATGTGTCGGATTTGCTAAATATGCTGGGGTTGCGTGGTGCCGGGTCGTTCAACGACGAGACGCGTATTCGCGTCTCTACACCAGACACGAAAAAGCCCCGGCAGCGGGGGCTGTCGGGGCTTTTTTAGTACTAGAGAACCAGATTACGCCGGTTGCGGGGCGGGAGAATGGTCGCCTTCGCCGGGGCCGGCTTCTTTGGGGCCGCCGTGCTCTTCGTCGGGCTTGTAGTTGGCTTCCAGCTCGGCCAGTTTCTCCTTGCCGTAGGCGAAGCGGGTGATGAGCACGTAGAGCACCGGCACAATGAAAATGGCCAGCAGCGTGGCCGAAATCATGCCGCCGAGCACCGTCCAGCCGATGGTCTGGCGGCTTTGGGCACCCGCGCCGGAGGCGAATACCAGTGGCAGCACGCCCAGGATGAAGGCCAGCGAGGTCATGATGATGGGGCGGAGGCGCAGGCGCACGGCTTCCAGGGTGGCATCCACCAGCGGCATGCCTTTATCCACCCGCTCCTTGGCAAACTCGATAATCAGAATGGCGTTCTTGGCCGACAAACCAATGAGCGTAATCAGACCAATCTGGGCGTAGACGTTGTTGGTGAGCTTGGGCAGGAAAATCAGGGCCAGAATAGCCCCGAATGCGCCCAGCGGCACGGCCAGCAGCACCGAGAAAGGCACCGACCAGCTTTCGTACAGGGCCGCCAGGAACAGGAACACGAACGTGAGCGACAGGGCGAAGATGTACACCGTCTGGCCGCCGGCCAGCTGCTCCTCGCGGGTCAGGCCCGAAAACTCGAAGCCGTAGCCGGCCGGCAACGACTGGGCCGCTGTTTCCTCCAGGGCCTTGATGGCGTCACCGGAGGAGTAGCCGGGAGCTGCGTTGCCGTTGATTTCGGCCGAGCGGAACAGATTGTAGTGCGAGATGAGCGGGGCCGATTCGTTGCGCTTGTAGCTGGTGAGCGTGCTCAGGGGCACCATGCCGCCGCTGCTGTTGCGCACGTAGTACTGGCCCAGGTTGCTGATGTCGCCGCGGTACATGCTGTCGGCCTGGGTTACCACGCGGAAGTTGCGGCCGTACACCGTGAAGTCGTTCACGTAGGCCGAGCCCAGGTAGGTGCGCAGCGCGGTGCCGATATCGGAGATGGACACGCCCAGCTTCTTGGCTTTTTCGCGGTCAATGGTCAGCTCGTAGCCGGGGGTGTTGGCGGTGAAGAACGAGAAGGCTCCGGTGATTTCGGGCCGCTTGCGCAGCGCATTCAGGAAGTTCTGCAGCTGCGCATCGAAGTTCTTGATGTCGCCGCCCGCCTCGCGCTCCTGGAGCACGAAGGAAAAGCCGCCGGTGTTGCCCAGGCCCGGAATAGCCGGCGGCGAAATCACCACCACGTTGGCTTCCTTGAAGCGGCTCATGCGCTTCTGGATGTTGGCAATTAGGCCCTGCAATTGCAGCTCCTCGTCCTTGCGCTCTTCCCAGGGTTCCAGCTGGCAGAATACGGTGCCGCTGTTCGATTTCGAGGAGAAGTTCACGGCGTTCAGGCCGCCCAGACCGGCGTAGTGCCGGATGCCCTTCACCTCGCTCAGCTCCTTCATAATGGCTTTCAGCGTGCCCACGGTGCGCTCGGTGGAGGCGGCTTCGGGCAGGTTGAAGGTGATGATGATGCGGCCTTCGTCCTCGGTCGGGATGAAGCCCCCGGGCTTCTTGGCAAACAGCAACCCGGTGCCGGCAATGATGCAGACCAGAATCACGACCACGAAGCGGCTGTGCTTGATGCCGCTTTGCACGCCCCGGCCGTACTTGCCGGTGACCTTGTCAAACCAGGTGTTGAACTTGTAGAAGAACTTGTCGAGGCCTTTCGAATTTTCGTCGCGCTTGTGGGGCTTGAGCAGCAGCACGCACAACGCCGGCGTGAGCGACAGGGCCACGAAAGCCGAGATAATCACGGAAATGGCAATGGTGATGGCGAACTGCTGGTACAGCCGCCCGGTGATGCCCGGAATGAAGCCCACCGGGACAAATACCGCCGCCAGAATCAAGGCAATGGCAATAACCGGGGCCGAAATTTCGCGCATGGCGGCCAGCGTGGCATCCAGCGGGTTCATGCCCCGCTCGTTCATATTGTGCTCCACGGCCTCCACCACCACAATAGCGTCATCGACCACAATCCCGATGGCCAGCACGAAGCCGAACATGGTAAGCGTGTTGATGGTGAAGCCCAGCGGGATGAACATGATGAACGTGCCGATGATGGACACCGGAATGGCTAGCACCGGAATGAGCGTGGAGCGCCAGCTCTGCAGGAACAGGAACACCACGATAATCACCAGCACCAGGGCTTCCACCAGCGTGTGGAGCACTTCCTCGATGGACACTTTCACGACCGAGGCGGCCTCAAACGGCACCACGTAATCGAGGTCGGCGGGGAACTGCTTTTTGAGCTGGTCCATGGTCGCCACCACGTTTTCGTAGGTTTCGAGGGCGTTGGCGCCGGGGGCCTGGTACACGAGCAGGTAGGCCGAGCGTTTGCCGTCCACGAAGGAGTTGTTGGCGTAGTTGAACTTGCCCAGCTCCAGCCGCGCCACGTCCTTGAGGTACACCACCGAGCCGTCGTCGGGGCGGGTTTTCACGATGACGTTGCCGAACTCCTCGGTGTTGGTCAGGCGGCCTTTCACGAACACGATGTACTCAAACGTCTGGCCGGTCTGGGCCGGGGGCGCGCCGATGGAGCCGGCCGCAATCTGGGCGTTCTGCTCCTGAATGGCGGCCGTGACTTCCTGGGCCGTGACGCCGAGCTGGCTGAGCTTATCGGGCTTGAGCCACACGCGCATCGAGAAGTCGTCGGCGCGGCTCACGATGTCGCCCACGCCCTTGGTGCGCAGCAGGGCGTCCTTCACGAACACGTTGGCGTAGTTGTCGAGGAAGGTGGTGTTGTGGGTGCCTTTGGGCGCGTACATGGCCACCAGCATCAGAATGCTGGGGTTCCGCTTGCGCACCACCAAGCCCAGGCGCTGCACTTCCTGCGGCAGCGTGGGCTGGGCAATGCCCACGCGGTTCTGCACATCGAGGGCGGCAATGTTGATGTCGGTGCCCACCTCGAAGTTCACCGTCATGCTCATCTGCCCGTTGCTGGTGCTGTTGCTTTGCAGGTAAGTCATGCCGGGCGTGCCGTTCACCTGCACTTCCACGGGCGTGGCCACGGTCTGCTCCACGGTTTGGGCGTCGGCGCCGGTGTAGGTACCGCTCACGGATACGGTGGGCGGCGTAATCTCCGGATACTGCCCCACGGGCAGGTTCAGGATGGCCAGCACGCCCACCAGCACAATCACCAGGGAGGTGACAATGGCCGTAACGGGACGCCGGATAAAGGTTTCTGCAATCATGTTGTAGTGCTTAGTGCGTGGTGCTCAGCAGCGCGTCAGGCGGTCGTGCTGAGCGTAGTCGAAGCATCTCTACCTCTGGATAATGAATGATGGAGCAGCGGCTCCGTAGCCCAAGGTTTAAACCCTGGGCTATTGAATTGTCCGAACGAAGCGGTAGAGATGCTTCGGCAAGCGGACGCCAGATGAAGCATGACGTTCTGCTGCTTACTTAGCGGCGCTGGCTGGGGCTCCGGCGCCGGCGGTAGCGGGCGCGCCGGTGGTAATCGGGCCGCCGTCGCGGAGGCGGTTGAGGCCTTCGGTTACTACCTGGTCGCCGTCCTTGATGCCGTTCATGATGACGATTTGGTCGCGGAGGCGGGGGCCGAGCTGCACTTTGCGCTGGTAGGCCTTGCTGCTGTCGCCGGCGATGAACACGAAGTTCTCGCCCATCTGCTCTACCACGGCCTTAAACGGCACCACCAGCCGGCGGCCCGACTGCCGGTTGAGCACGTTGAGCACGGTGCTCATGCCGTCTTTCAGGTCGCGCTTGGAGTTCGGGAACTGCACCCGAATCTGGATGGTGGCGGTTTGCTGGTTTACGCCCCGGTCGATGGCCAGCATCTTGCCGGGCTGGGCGTAGCGCGCGCCATCGGGCAGCACGAGGCGGAACGTGGAGTCCTGGCCGCTGCCGCCCTGGCGCTGCAAGTCGGCGAAGCGGCTCAGGTCGGCGTCCGGAATCACGAAGTCCACGCCCATCGGGTCCTCGGCGCTGATGGTGTTGAGCAGCGTAGTGCCGGGGCTGACCTGCGCCCCCAGCCGCACCTGCGAAATGCCGATGCGGCCGGTGAAGGGCGCGTTAATCACGGAGTAGTCGAGGTCGGTGCGGGCCAGGGCCACGTTGGCCTGGGCCTGGGCCACCTGGGCCTGGGCGGTGGCGTAGCTGGTCTGGGCGTTGTCCACCACCTGCCGGGCAATGGCATCCTGCTGGGCCAGGCGCTGGTAGCGGCTCAGGTTCACCTGGGCGTTTTGCACCACGGCCTGGGCGCTGCGCACACCGGCCAGGGCCTGCTGGTAGGCGGCCTGATACTTGCGGCGGTCAATCTCATAGAGCGGCTTGCCCTTCTGCACCACGTCGCCGTCCTTGAAGTAGATCTGGGTGATGAACCCGGCCACCTGGCTGCGCAACTCCACGTTGTTGAGGGCCACCACGGTGGCGGGGTACTCGTCGTAGTACACGGCGTCGGCGGTGCGGGCGGCTACTAGCGTCACGGGTGTGGCGGGCGGCGGCCCGGCGGCTTTTTCGTCTTCTTTCTTGCCGCAGCTGGCCAACGCCAGCAGGCTGGCAGCGAAGGAAAAGCGGAGGAGGGTATGTTTCATATGAAAAGCAGGAGCAGCGAAAGATGAGGGGGCTGGCGGGCGGTGCGGGTGCCCAGGGTTGAAACCCTGGGCTATGGAGGGGGCGTCTGGGTGGTGTAGAGACGCGACACTTCGCGTCTCGTCGTTGCTGAGGTTGGGCAACCGGCGTAGTTCCGGCCGTTCAACGACGAGACGCAAAGTGTTGCGTCTCTACATCGTTTAACCGGCATGGTTCCGGCCGTTCAACGGCAAGACCTAATACTCCGTCGGCAGCTCGCCGAGGGCGCGGAGTAGGTCCACTTTGCTGCTCAGGAGCTGGAATAGGGCGGTGTAGTAGTTGAGCTGGGAGGTGCGCAGGGTGGTCTGGGCCACAATCAGGTCGATGTAGGCGCGGATGCCTTCCCGATATTGCAGGTTGATGACGTCGTACACTTCCTTGGAGGCTTCCAGATTGCGCTTGCCCAGCATATACTGCGTGTAGTAGCCCTTGTAGTTGGCCAGCGCCGTGGTGTACTCGGTGTTAATCTGGTTGCGGGTGTTGCTCACGTCCTCGTCGAGGCGGGTGTTTTCGAGGCGGGCGCGGCGCAGGTTCTGGGTGCGCCGGAAGCCGGTAAACAGCGGCAAACCGAGCTGCAGCCCAGCGTAGGAGTTGGGGAAGCGCGTGCGGTACAGGTCGCTGGCCGAGTTGTTCTGGAACACCGAGTTGTAGTTGCCAAACGCCGACACCGACGGCAGGAAGCCCAGCCGGTAGTAATCCACCGTAACGTCCTGCAACGACTTCTGGGTCTGGAGCTGCTGGATTTCGATGCGGTTGCTGATGTTCAGGGCCACGGCCGTGTCCATGGTGGCGTCCAGCTCCAGCTTCAGCGTGTCGTACTGCAGGGCCAGGGGCCGCTCGGGCGACAGGCCCATCAGCTGCTTGAGGTAGGCCAGGCGCGCCTTAATGGCTTCCTGGGCCTGCTTGCGGCCGGTGAGGGAGTTGTTAAGCGAAATTTCGGCCTGCAGGTACTCGGTTTTGTCGGCAATGCCGGTTTCGTAGCGGGCCCGGGCGTCGCGGTAGTTGCGCTGGAGGCGGGAAATATCCTGGCTGAACACCTCCAGCTGGCGCTGGGCCAGCAGCACGTCGTAGAAGCCCTTGCTCACGTCCGAAACGGTGGCAATCTTCACGTTCACGGTGTTCTGGGTGGCGGCCTGGTTGTTGAACCGCTTGCTGCGGGCGGCTAGGTACACGTCGTTGTTGTAAATCACCTGCGTCCCGCTCAAACCCACGGTGGTCACGTTGCGCACGCCAATCTGGCGGGGCGTGAGCGTGCCGGTGGTGGGGTCGGGGAAGATGGTGAACGGCAGCTGGAAATAGTGCTGGGCCGTGCCCTGCACGCCCACCTGCGGCAGCCACGCCGCCAGCGCCACCTGATTGTTGGCCTGGGCAATTTCCTGGTCGATGCGGGCCTGCCGCACCACCGGCTGGTTGGCCAGCGCCACATTCAGGCACTGATCAAGGGTGAAAACCTGGTTGGCAGGCTGGGAGGGAGGGGCCGATTGGGCCAGCGCCGCGCTGGGCGCAAGCAACAGCAAGCCAAGCAGAAGCCGGAGCGCCTGTTGTAGGTGTGTCATACGGAAGGAAATGCAGTTACTCCGATACGTAACTGAGCGGTTCAGGGCTGGGTGACCCAAAAGAAGCGGTAGGGCAGATGCCCCGAGGGACACCGGCAGCCGGGGGGAGGCTGCACGAAGGGCGGAGGCCGAAGCCGGTTGGCGGGCCGAAGAGCGTGGGTGCGCGCTTCGGGTAGTAGCCGAGTGGAAGCTGGTCAAACCCGTCGTGCGCCGAAAGGTTTTGCGGAGCTTTTACGAAACGGCCTAACAGTACCGCCCGGCTTACGGCAAGCAGAGGCAGCCCCGCCGGTCCGACGGCTTTTTTCAGCCGTCAGTCCGGTCGCCGTTTGGGCATTCCGGTGGATACAACCTGCCGGCCCCGGCGTCAGCACGCAACGACCGGCCCGACGGCTGAAAAAAGCCGCCGGACCGGAGCCGTTCGGCAGCTCAGAGCATAGCAGTTCGCGCTACTACTCCAGCTCCGTCACCGTCACCAGCACGTCGGTGTTGCGGCCGTGGTCGTCGGCGCAGGAGATTTTGAGCGGGCCGGGTTGGGGCCGGAAAAAGACCCGCTCGGTGGCTTTAGCGGTGCGCAGAAACCGGTCGTTGATGTACCAGTGCACCTGGCGCACCTCGTTGTCGGTGGTGCAGCTGAGCAGGAGCTGCTGCTGCTCGTGGGCGTTGAGCACGTACTCGGTGTTGGCGGTGGGCGAGGTGATGGTGGGAGCCAACTCCCGGCCGCCGCGTACCAGCTGGCACTGCGGATTGTGGGCCGGCAGGCGGCGGTACGGAATGCCCTGGGCTTCCTTGTAGGCGGCCACCTCGGGCAGCAGATTCGGGTACAGCTCCCGCCGGTAGCCGGCCGCCGGCGCGCAGGCCCGGCAATACGTAAAGCTCCCATCTTCTGACACCAGCACCTCGCGCTGGTGCTGGCAGCGCTGCCCACTGCTCACGTTGGGCAGGAAGTAGTCGATGAGCTGGTTGGGGCAAGTCTCACTCGGCACGAGGCCGCTTTCGGCGCACACCAGCCGGAAATCCAGCGCGGCCGGGGGCGCAAACCAGTCGTTGGGCGAGTTGTAGGCCAGGGCGTTGAACAGGTCGAAGAGCAAAGGCGTGGCCACGTCGGCTCCAGTGAGGGCCGGGCTGCCCTGGCCGCTGAAATTGCCCAGCCACACTCCAATGGTGTATTCCCGGTTGTAGCCGATGCTCCAGGCGTCGCGGCGGCCGTAGCTGGTGCCGGTTTTCCAGGCCACTTTGGGTAGCCGCATGCTGCTGGCGGCGCCTAGCGGCAAATCGGGGCGGGTGAGCTGGCTGAGGATGTCGGTGGTGAGGAAGGCGGCGGATTCGGAAATTAGCTGGTTGCCGTTCTGCCGGGGCACCCCACCCCCCGGCCCCCTCCCCTCCGGGAGAGGGGGAGCCTGACGAAGACGTTGAACGAAACCATTCGGCTCCCCCTCTCCCGGAGGGGAGGGGGCCGGGGGGTGGGGTGCCCGGTAGCGCAACGGTGCGTACTGCCCGGCATCGGCCAGCGTCACGTACAGGTTCGTCAGCTCCTCCAGGCTGGCGCCACAGCCGCCCAGGATGCTGCTCAGGCCCAGCTGGGTGCGGTTGCGGGTGATGCTGCGGAAGCCGGCCTGGCGGAGCTTGTCGGTGAAGGCAGGTACGCCGAGCTGGTTGAGCACGCGCACGGCTGGGATGTTGAGCGAGTAGGCCAAAGCGCGCTCCAGCGTCACCTCGCCGTTGCAGTGCTTGTCGAAGTTTTCGGGGCGGTAGCCCTGAAAGTTGGTGGGCACGTCGGGGAGCAGCTGCTTGGGCGTGACGAGGCCCCGGTCCATGGCCAGCGCGTACAGAAACGGCTTGAGCGTGCTGCCCGGCGAGCGGACCGCCACCACGCCGTCGTTCTGGCCCTGGCTGGCGAAGTCGCGGAAATCGGCCGAGCCCACGTAGGCTTCCACCTGCCGGGTGCGGTTGTTCACCACCAGCACGGCCGCCTGCGTGATGCCCAATTCGCGCAGGCGGCGCACGTAGCCCAGGGTCAGATCTTCAGCCTTACTTTGCTTGCTGCGCTGCAGGCTGCTGCGGATGATGGCCGCGTGCGGAAACTGCCGTACCAGTCGCCGCGCCAGATGTGGGGCCAGGGTGGGCGCGGCGTGGCGCTGCACGTCCAGGGGTTCCAGCAGGGCGTCGGCCACGTCCTGCGCCGGGAACAGGCCCGCCGCTCCGAAGCGCCGCAGCCACCGGTTCCGCTCCCGCAGCACGGCCGCGTTGTTCTTGCCCAGTACCAGCCCGCGCGGCCGGTTCGGGATGATGGCCAGCGTCACGGTCTGGGCCAGGGAGAGGTAGTCGGGCGTTTGCTGGAAGTAGAGCAGCGCCGCCGACTTCACGCCCTCCACGTTGCCGCCGTAGGGCACCAGGTTCAGGTAGAGCTGCAGGATTTCGTCCTTACTGTAGTGGGCTTCGAGCTGCACGGCCCGGGCCATTTCCAGCAGCTTGTTGGGCAGAGTGCGCTCCTTGGGTTCCAGCAGCCGGGCCACCTGCATGGTGATGGTACTGGCTCCGGTGGTGCGCCCCGTTCCAAACACGTTGCGCCCGGCGGCCTGCACCAGCGCCCCCAGGTTTACCCCAAAGTGCCACCGAAACCACCGGTCTTCCTTCTCGATGATGGCGGCCCGCAGCACCGGCGTAATCTCGCGCAGCTCGGTCTTCATCCGCCACTTCTGGGTGGGGTTGAGGTAGGCGTGCAGCACCGAGCCGTCGGCGGCCAGCACCAGGGGCGAGTACTGCGGGGCCGGCGGCACTGGAAACGCCCAGTCCAGCCCCAATAGAAGCAGCAGCAACAGGCCGAAGCCCGCCAGGATACGGTAAATGGGGCGGCGTTTCACAAGGGCAAGTTAGCGGATGCGCAGCCCGCGCCGGTTGATTTGCGTCGTATATTCGTTTGGTTCTCCACTGCTACTGCCATGCCCGTCATCACCGATATTTCCCAGCTCGACCTCACCAAAACCTACACCTACGCCGACTACCTGACGTGGCGGCTGGAAGGAATGGTGGAACTCATCAAAGGCAAAGTGCGCCGCATGAGTCCCGCGCCCCGCGTGCGCCACCAATCCATTTCCTTTCAGTTGAATACGTTGATCGGTATAGTCTTGCGCGGTAAAACCTGCCGGGGCTTCGCCGCGCCGTTTGATGTTCGCCTGCTGAAAACCTCGCCCAACGGCGACGCGCAGATTACTACCGTGGTGCAGCCCGACCTCTGCGTGGTGTGCGACCCGGCCAAGCTCGACGAGTTCGGATGCGTGGGCGCGCCCGATTGGATCATCGAAATCCTGAGTCCCGGCAACACCGCCCACGATAGCAAAACCAAGTTCGACCTCTATGAGGAAAACGGCGTGCAGGAGTATTGGATGGTAGACCCCGGCCTGAAAAACATAGTGGTGTACACGCTGGGCGAAACGGACCAATATGAATTGCAGGGCGAGTTTTACCAGCCCGGCCCGATTCCAGTGGCTACGCTGCCCGGCGTGGAACTGGAGTGGACGGAAGTGTTTGAGGGGATATAGGATAAATCAGCTGTCATCCTGAGCAGAGCGAAGGATCTTATCACGTGGACACGGCTCCTGCGTGATAAGATCCTTCGCTCTGCTCAGGATGACAGACGTTTTTAGATTCTATCGCACCCGCACCACGCCGGCTCCATTGTAGCTGTGGTACTCGGCGTTGTACATGGCGTCGGCGCTGACGGGGCCGAGCTTGAAGGTGCCTTTGCTCACGGCGCGGCAGAGGTAGTAGAACGACTTGGGCTGGGGCGTGACGGTGGTGAAGAGGTTGATCCGGTCGTCGCGCACGTCGAGGTAGTCGGGTTGGGCGGCGTCGGTGGCCCAGGTGATGTCGCGCACGGCGCCGATGCGCGGGTTTTCGATTTCCAGCCCGGCGGGGAGCAGGTCGGTAATGGCCACGTTCTTCACTTCACCGGCCGACTCGGCCGACTGGATGGTGATTTTCACGACTACCAAATCGTTCTGGCGGAAGCTGGTGCTGCTCACGGGCTGGCCGGTACGGTTCAGGAACTGGCGGCGCACCTGCAGATAGGCGTCTTCCTCGCGGACCTGGCCGGTGGGCGAAATGCCCTCGGTTTCCCAGAAGTAGTAGAGGCTGCCTTTGCCGCTGGTGCGCAGGGCCAGCTGGCGGTTGGCCACGTTACTTACCGTGAGGTCCTTGCCCGAGAAGTTGCCGATGGCCTTGCCGTCGGCCAGCAGACTGGCCGTGACGGTGCTGCCGGCGTTCTTCTTGGCCAGCTTGCCCAGGGCCAGTAGCGCGAAGGCGCGTTCCTGGGTGCTGAGCCAGCCGGCCTGCTTCACCTGGCGGCTGAGCTGGCGGGCCAGGATGTTCACCTGGGCGTTGGCGGGGTCGGCGGCGAGCAGGGCGTTGAGCACCAGGGCCTCGTCGCGGATGGGGGAGGAGAAGGCGCCGTCGAGCTGGCGGCCGGCAATGGACTGCACCCCAAATCGGGTGGGCAGGGCCTCCCGGTAGCTGCGCTGGTTGCCGCTCAGGGCGAAGGCCGCCGCCAGCAGGTAGCGGGAGTCTTCGGGTAGCAGCTTGCGGTTGGCTTTGTAGTAGTTCAGGCCCACGGCATCGGGGCGGCCGGCCAGGGCCAGCACGTAGAGCGAGTAGGCAATTTCCTTCTTGGCCAGCGTGGTAGGCTGAATCACGCCGCCGGTCTGGATGATGTTGTAGGTCTCGGTTTCGCGCTTGCGTACGCGGGCCTGCAGGTAGCGGAGCACCCGGTCGAGTACATTTTTATTCACGTCGAAGCCGGCTTGCTGGGCTTCCAGCAGGAAGTGGGCGGCATAGGCGGTGGCCCACCAGTTGTCGTAGTCGCCGCCGGGCCAGTAGCTGAGGCTGCCGTTGTACATCTGCTGGGCTTCCACCTTGCGGATGGCTTCCTGCACGTGGTAGTTGGGATTGTATTTAGTGCTTAGTGCTTTGTGCTTAGTGCTTAGGTCGTTCTTCTGGCCCAGGGTGGCGGCCAGGTCGCCGTAGTAGAGCTGCGGGAAGGCGGCCGACACGGTTTGCTCCAGGCAGCCGTAGGGGTATTGCAGCAGGTAGCGCAGGTCCTTGGCAAACTCCGTCATCGGCGAGCGGCTCACCACCAGCTGGCTGCGCAGGGAGGAAGGCAGGAAGTCGGTGCGCAGGTTCAGCTGCTGGGCCGCGCCGCCCGCCACCACGCCCGCCCCCGTGCGCTTCTGTAGCGGCGAGGCAGGACGGATAGGTAGTTCGATGGTTTCGGTGAAGGTTTCGTTTGTTTTTGAATTCTTAACTGTAATTACAACGCTACCAGTGCCAATAGATGGCTTGGCATTGACCCGGAAGCTAATGCGTTTCTCTGTGTTGGGAGGAAGCTTAACAGCATATCCAGCAGGTTCTACCTTGTCTGGTAAAGAGCCATCTTGAATTAAGGGTTCGGCTGATGCAAGAGGGCCAGTGAGCTGTTTCTTGACCATAACCCACATTTCCTTACCCGTCGTATTTGTCAGCGTCACTGGCACGTCAATCGTGTCGCCGGGGCTGAGGAAGCGGGGGAGGGCCGTCGAAATAACTACCGGGTCGGCCACTTTCATCGTGTGTTCGGCGGAACCGAAGGCGTCGCCTTTGTAGGCCACGGCCATGATGCGGATGGCGCCGCTGAACTGCGGGATTTGCAGTTTGTAGCGCACCTTGCCGCTGGCGTCGGCGGTGAGTACGCCGCTCCATTTGGCGAGCAGGCGCACGCGGCGGTTGGGTACGGGCGTGGTGCGGCGCGAGAGGTCGTAACCGTCGCCGCCGGTGCTGCTGGTGCCCAGCTCAGGCAGCAGGAAGGGGTACACGTCGTAGGCTTGCACTTCCAGGGCGCGCTTCTGGTAGAAGTAGCCGTAGGGGTCAGGCGTGCGGTAATCCTTCATCTGCAGGATGCCCTCGTCCACCATGGCCAGCGTCACCTGCGCGCCGGGAGCAGTGGTGACTTCAATGGTCTGGGCGGTCTGGGAGCGGCTTTGGGCGGGGGCTTTGATGGCTACCTGCAGGCGGGCGCCGGGCTTCTCTACCGTCAGCGGCACAAAGCCCCGGGCCACGGTGAGCGGCAGGCGGTTGTCCTTGATTTCGCGGATGGCGGTGGCCGTCACGTAGATGTTGGGCACGTGGTTGCCCCGGATGGGCACGTCCACCTTGGCCGATTTCTCGTCGGTGGTCACGTAGAAGTGGTCGAGCACCCGGTCACGTTCCACGGTCACGAGCACGCGGCCGGGGAAGGGCGTTTTCAGCAGCAGGTGGGCCACGTCGCCGGGCTCGTACTTGGACTTGTCGGCCTCAATGGTCACCTCGCCCTCGTTGTTTACCTCGAAGGAGTTGCTCTGGGTGTCGCCGTAGCCGTAGGCGTACACGCGCCGGGCCACGTAGGTCACGGCCCCGGTGCCCGACACCCGGATTTCGTACTCGCCGGAGTAGGTGGGCGTGAAGTTCAGGCCGGCATCCTGGCCCGCGCCTTTCACCGACACCACGCGGTTGAGCACCACTTCCTCGCGCTTCTGCGAGTTGTACACGTAGCGGCCGCCCTGACGCTCAATCACCGTCTCCCAGAGCAGGCGCACCACCTGCACCCGGGCCTGGGACGTGGTGGGCTGGCCGGCCGGCGTGAGGGCCGCCAGCTGCACGGCCAGCTGCTGGCCGGTGCTCACCAAGTCGTCGGCGCTCCGGATACCGAACAGCACCGGCTGGGTCTGCACCTCAAACGTGGCCAGGCGGTTTACGGGGCGGCCGGTTTCGTCGAATACCGTGGTGAAGGCTGCGCCTTCCAAGATGCCGAGGTCGGTGTAGTCGGGTACCTGGTAAGTGGCGGTGCCGCGGCCGGCGGCGTCGGTGGTGCCTTCGCGGGTGGTTTTCTCGAAACGGTCGGAAATGGGCGTCGATTCCAGGTCGCCGTAGCTGCCGCGCCGCTTGTCGCCGCTGTTTATGGCGAAGGTGTACTGCTCGTAGCCTTTCGGCTTGAAGGCTTTTTCCTTCAGCGAAAACTCGACTTCAAACTTGCGGTCGGCGGCCGGCGGGCCAAACAGGTTCTGGGCTGTAATCTGGGCCGAAACCGACTGCCCGGGCTTCACCACGGCGCGGCTGGCTTTCACCGTCACCTTCATGCGGTCCGGAATAAACTCCTCCACCGACAGCTGGCGCGAAGTCAGCAGCACATCGTTACCGGTGAAGACTTCCAGGGTGTAGAGGCCGGTCATCACGGCCGGTGGCAGCAGGAAGCGGGCCTCGAAGGAGCCGGCCGCGTTCAGGGTTTTCTGCAGGCTGGCGTACTCCTTGCCGGTGGGCAGCAGCAGCCGGATCTTCACCGGCAGCCCCTTGGGCGGCGCCTGCCAGTCCTCGGTGCGCAGTACGGTATTGGTCTGGATGGTGTCGCCGGGGCGGTACAGGTCCCGGTCGCCGTAGAGGAAGGCCTGGTAGCGGGCGGCGTTGGTTTGCAGGCCGCCCACCTCGAAGCGGGAGGTTTCCACGCGGCTGCGGCTCAGTTCGAGGAAGGTGAAATCGTTGCCCTGCTGGGCCATCACCATGCCCAGCCGGAAGCGGCCGTTGGCGGCCGTGCTGTCGAAGCGGGCCACGCCGTCACCATTGGAAATGCCGGTGCCCATTACCTGGTTGTTGGTGCTGATGTAGCGCAGCTCCACGCCAGAAAGCGGCTTGGCGTTGCGGATGGAGTTGGCAAACACCAGCGTGCTGCCGGCCTTGCCCTGTTTCACAATCAGGCCGATGTCCGACACGGCTACCAGCTTGCTCACCTGCAGCCACTGCCGCTCGGTGTCCTGCACGCGTATCACGTACAGGCCCTTGAGGCCGCCCGAAAACTCCAGGTCCTTGAGGTTCAGGTTCAGCAGCCGCAGCCCCTGCGCCTTCGGCAGCCCCGACACGGTGTAGGTGCGCTCCGTGAGGACGTTGCCCAGGTTCTCCACGTCGTAGTACTGGAAGGAGCGGTCCACGTATTCGCCGCCGTCGCCTTCTTCCTCGCTGCTTTCCTCGCCGTCGTACTCGGGGTAGCCGTACTGGCTGCCGCCGCGCAGCAGCTGTTGGATGTTGTTGGCGTAGACTTTGGCAATGGTCACCTTCACCTGGCCCACCTCGTTGATGCGCACGCCCAGGTTGCGGGAGCCCAGCGCGTCGAGGTACATGGCCTTCTCCTGGCTGGCGAAGCTGATGGTGGGCCGCTCGTCGGAGAAGCTCACCGACTGCGTCACAGCCTCGCCCAAGATGCCGCCCAATCCGCCGCGCAGGCCCTGGTTCACGCCAATCTGGTAGCTGCGGCCCACCTCGAAGCCGCCCTTCAACCGCACACCATTTTCCACTTCTTCCACCTCGTAGGCCACCTGCGGCGACACCGTCAGGAAGCTCTGCAAATCGGCGGCCGTCACGGGCTGGTTGGTGGTGATGAGCACCACCGGGTCGGCGTTTTTCAAGGAGCCTTCGATGGAGCTCACCAGCAGCGCCTGCGGGTCGGGCACCGTCACTTGGGTTTCGTAGTCAGCAGTGCTGGGCTGGTCGCTGCCCACGGCGTGCAGGCCCTGGGCCAGCGCCACGGTGAGCGGGGAGCCAGGGCGCACCTGCTGGTTGAGGCTCACGTGCACCACCTCGCCCGGCTCGCCGCTGACCTCGAAGGCCACGGGCTGGCCGTCCTGAGTCACGCGCAGTAGGGGCTTCACGTCGGCGGGCTTCACGGCGTAGTTGAAGGGCAGCTCCACGCGCATTTCGGCGGTGCCGGCTGCCCGGCTGGAGCGGCCCCAGAACGCCTGCGGCGTCTGCATTTCCAGGTACGGCGTGTGGAATTTTTGGCGGTTCTCGGGCAGCTCGGCGTTGCGCCGGGCTTCCGGCAGCGCCTCCTTACGCAGCGTGGCCTTGAAGGCGGTGCTGGGCTTGAAGGGCGTGCTAGGCGAGAACACCAACTCCCGGTCACTGTTCCACTTGAACTTGCCACGCACGGCCGGCTCGAAGCTGACCACCTGCACCGTGTCCCAGCGGTCCTGCAACTCGGGCGTTACCACGGCATCGGCAAACTGAAACACGAGGTTCTGGTACGGGTCAATTTCCTCGCCGTTGGGGTCCTGGCCGGCATCAGAACCGGACTTGGAGCAGGCGCACAGCAAAGCCAGCAACACCAGCAGCGGCAGGCGGGAAAAGGAGCGAAACAGCATGGAAGGGGGAGGAGTTAGGAAAGACGCCGGAAGGTATATAAAAACGGCGTTCCTACTAGGTTTTGTATAGGTTTGAGTGGGAATAGTTATTGGGTTTCTGCCAACCGATAAATGAGTGATGACGAATAATATAGTGGAGGTAGCTACTCGTATAGTGAGCACACTTTTGGTTAACACGAATGTTGAAAGCTTTGGTGTACTTCATCAAAGCCCATACATCCAGTTTAGGGAGGAACAGGGCGATATAGAGCTTTACTTCGATGCTGGTGTTACTTTCTATCCTCAGCGGGATGATAAGTTGAGTGAAGCAGAACGTATGTTGCTGGGAATGAATAGCGTTAATCTGAAGCGAGTAGTGGATGCTTTCTGTACCGATACCGCAGATTTGGAAGTGCGTTTTGATGACGGCTCATGGTTCAGAATTAACGGTACTTCTGAGGAAGGAAATGAGCCTTGGCAATTGTCAGATGGTACAAGCGTAGATGAGGGCGGTATTTTGCTTATAGCCTCATCAGGAGACTCGAATTATGCTGTCTGGGGAAGTCTTGAATAGTTTAGCGCTGTCTCCAGCCACTCAACGTCTAACTCCGGCAACATGTGTGTTGCAGAAGGTAGATAGAAATGCAGAAAGCCTACCCACGCATGTGAGTAGGCTGCTGTCTGGCAGAAAGCACCTAAAACTTAGCGCCGGGTGAAGTGCTGGTAGACGCCTTTCAGAAACTGAAAGCCACCAAAAATGACAGCGCCCCAGGTCATAACGTAAGAGCCGCCGTCGGAAGCCAGCGCGAACGTCACGCCGGTAACTGCGCAGCCGCCCAGCAGCCACAAGCCGCCGTGCAGCATGTTTTTGCGGGCTTCCTCGCGTTGGTAGGCAACAAACTCCGCACGTAGGCCGCTGGTGATTGTCGTAGCACTTTCAGTGTCCAGTCCTTGCTCTTGCAGCTGACTTTGAATCGTTTCATCAGGCAGGCCTTTGGCCATCAGGCCGGCGGCGAAATCATACACTTCCTGATTAGGCTGTTGTACAGCAGTTTCCATAATAAAGCAATTGTATAGTTTGTGGCTAAGATAGGGAGAGGCGGACTAGCCCCCTGATTTTTTTAGTTCGCAGCAGGACAGATTTAGCGTTTTTGCTGCCCTCGATGCAAACCTCTACGAGAACGTACGATTGTGCCGCTGGTATCTGCGCCTCCATTCGCACTGGCTATCCAATGGCAGACGTTGCGCAGCGCAGTTCGTGCGCCAACACCGTCCAAAAGCCGGCCGGACGCGTACCTTCGCCGCCATGCTTTCCCACGCCCACGAAGTCTTTCTGGAAGTTGCCCGGCAGCTGAGCTTTACCAAGGCGGGGCAGACGTTGTTTCTGAGCCAGTCGGCGGTGAGCAAGCGAGTGCGGGCGCTGGAGGAGCACTACAAAACGGGCCTGTTTGAACGGCTCGGCAATGCGGTGCAGCTCACGGCCGCCGGTGAGCTGCTGTACCGCAAGCTGCTGCTGGCCCGGCAGCTGCAGCACGAGCTGGAGCAGGAGTTTACCGAGCTGAGCCCCGAGTTTCAGCCGCGCCAGCAGATGGTGATTGGGGCCAGCACCACCATTTCGCTCTACGTGATTCCGCCGGTGCTGTCGGCGTACCTGGGCCGCTACCCGCACACCCAGCTTACGCTCAAAAACCGCAACTCCGAGAACATCCTCAAGGCCCTGCTGGAGCACGAAATCGACCTGGGCATCATCGAAGGCATCCACAAAGTCAGCCACGTCACCTACACCCCGCTGCTCACCGATGAGGTGGTGGCCGTGTGCTCGGCCCGCAACCCGCTGCACCGCCGCGAGCTGGAAGCCCAGGATTTGCGCCGCACGCCCGTGGCGTTGCGCGAAACCGGCTCGGGTACGCTGGCCGTGCTGGAAGAAGCCCTGCAAACCCACGGCATCCGCCTCACCGATTTGCCGGTGAAAGTGCGCCTGGGCGGCACCGAGGCCCTCAAGAACTTTGTGCGGGTAGATACGTGCCTGGCGTTTCTGCCCCGGCAGTCGGTGATGAAGGAGCTGGCCGCCGGCGAACTGGTGGAAGTGCCCGTGCGCGACCTGAACTTGGTGCGCCACTTCGATTTCGTGCAGCGCAAAGGCACCGAAAACAACCTGCCCTACAAGACCTTTGTGCAGTTCGCGCGGCGGTATTACGGCAACGCGCAGCGTTAGTAAAGCAGGGGCAAACCCAGAACGGCATTCCGAGCCTGCAAGGAATCTCGCGTGCTGATGCCTGACGGGTGTAGAGACGCGTATTCGCGTCTCGTCGTTGAACGGCCGTAACGGCGCCGTTCAAAAAGACACCAAATTACATTGAACGTCATGCAGAGCCGGAGGCGAAGCATCTCCCATGCTGACGTTGAGTTACCATTGCAACATCAGCACGCGAGATGCTTCGCTGCGCTCTGCATGACGTTCGGCTGTTTTCTACCCAACATCAGCAACGGCGAGACGCGAAGTGTCGCGACTATACATAGTCCGGTTGTCATTCCAAACAGGCATAGCCTATTCCAATAAGGCGTTTGGTTTCGGCATATGCGACGGGGAGTTTTGCGTTCAACTCCCTGCTATGACCGCCCTCGAAACTGCCACCCAATCCCGTTTGCACGCGCTGCACTGCGCCGCCTGCCACGCCCCCCACGATGCCTTCACGCTCCAGCGCTTGTCCGAATGCTGCGCCCAGCCCCTGCTGGCCCGCTACGACCTCAGCGCCCCACTCACCCCCGCCGACGTCATAAACCCGGCCGATAACTCCATGTGGCGGTACCGCGCTCTGCTGCCCCTACTCGATGACAGCAACCTCGTAACGCTGGGCGAAGGTTGGACGCCGCTGCTTCCTTTGCCGCGCCTGGCGGCCCGCCATGGCCTGCGTAGTCTGCTGCTCAAGGATGAAGGCCAGAACCCCACCGGCTCGTTTAAGGCCCGGGGTTTGAGCATGGCGGTTTCCAAGGCCAAAGAATTAGGCGTAACCGGCTGCATCATTCCCACGGCCGGCAATGCGGGTGTTGCGCTGGCGGCGTACTGCGCCCGGGCCGGCCTGCGTTGCGTGGTGGTGATGCCCCGCCACACGCCCACGGCCTTTAAGGAGGAATGCTACTGGTACGGGGCCGAGGTACACCTCGTGGACGGCCTCATCAACGACTGCGCTGCCCGGGTGCGGGAGCTGAACGCCGCCGGCGAACTGCTCGACGTCTCGACGCTGAAGGAACCCTACCGCCTCGAAGGCAAGAAAACCATGGGCTACGAGCTGGCCGAACAACTCAACTGGTCACTGCCCGACGTGCTGCTGTACCCGGCCGGGGGCGGCACCGGCCTCATCGGCATCTGGAAGGCCCTGCGCGAAATGCAGGCGCTGGGCTGGCTGCCGCGCCACGCCAAATTGCCCCGCATGATAGCCGTGCAGGCCGCCAGCTGCTGCCCGCTGGTGGAAACCCGCGCCGGCCGCCAGCCCAACTGCCACGCCTACGTGGGCCAGCCCTCCATTGCCAACGGCTTGGCCGTGCCCCGCCCCTTGGGCGAACCGCTGATGCTGGATGTGCTGGATGAATCCAACGGCTTGGCCCTGGCCATTACCGACGAGCAGATGCTGGCTGGCATGCGCGAGCTAAGCCACTTGGAAGGCCTGTTCGTGGCCCCCGAAGGCGGGGCGCTCTGGAGCGCGGCCCTGCATCTGCTACACACTGGCCAGATCCGGCCCGAGGAGCAGATTCTGCTGCTCAACACCGGCTCGGCCCAGAAGTACCTGGATAACGTGCTGGGCCGGGCAAAAGGTTAGCAACCGGAACGATGTAGAGACGCAATACTTTGCGTCTCGTCGTTGCTGATGTTGGGTTGATGAACGGTGTAGAGACGCGACACTTCGCGTCTTGCTGATGTTGGGCTGTTCAAACGGACCTAACGGCGCAGACGACGCGACGCGAAGTGTCGCGTCTCTATGGCCGGGCAATGAAGCGGTAGAGATGCTTCGACAAGCTCAGCATGACGGTCATGCCCTCAACTGCCGCAGCATCTAACCACGCAAACCCATCACCCACACGTACACCAGCGTGCCGCCCAGAAACGTCAGGAACAACGGCCCCTCACCCGGTAGCGCCAGCGCATCGAAGCAGATGGCCAGCACGCCCGCGGCCGCCAGCCCCCAGCCAAACCACTTCGACTGCTGACGTCGTTTCGGGTGCCACTGCCGCTGGGTGCCCACCAGCGGAAACAGCAGCCCCAGCCCCACAATACCGGCCGTAGTAAGCGGACTGAGGTGGCCGTAATGGCCCGCGCCCAGCAGGGTCAGGGCACTCAGCAGCAAGGCCAGAAACTGGTTGGAATAGCGCGTATCAGCCTCGCTGAGGGCAAAGCGGCCGTAGCGGTTGAAGCGCAGCAGCGAGTTGAACAACGGCTCGGCAAACCAGCTCATGTACACCAGCACCAAGTACAGCGGCAGTAGCCCCGGCACCACCCGCGAGAGCAGAAACAGCCCGATAAACAGGCCCTGCCGGGTGCCTGGGCTCAGCGTCTGGGTCCAGACCATGAAGCGGTAGAAGCCGTTGTAGAGCCAGAAACGGGCTTTCAGGGCCGATACCAGGCCTTCGCGGGCGTAGTCGGAGGTGGGGTTGAGGCGCAGGGCTTCGCGGAAGTGGCCGGCGGCCTGCTTGGCGCGGCCGCGCTCCAGGGCCACCCAGCCCAGGTCGGCGTGGGTGCCGGCGTCGGAGGGGCTGTGGCGCAGGGCTTCATCGAGGTCGGCGGAGGCTTCGTCGCGGCGGCCGAGGCGGGCCAGGCAGCGCGCCCGCAGCCCCAGGCAGTCAACGTGGGTGGGGTCGGTCTGGAGGCCGGCTTCGGCGGCGCGCAAGGCAGCGTGCAGCTGCCCCTGCTGAAACCGGAGCTGGCCCAGCACGTGCTGGTAGTCGGCATCTTCGGGGTCGAGGGCCAGGGCCTGTTCAATGGCTTCCAACGCCGCCGGTAGCTCGTGCTGGCGCTGCAGGGTGGCGCTCAGCACGTAGAAGGCGAAGCTGCTTTCGGGGTCGAGGTGGATTGCCTGCTGGGCTTCGGCCTGGGCCTCGGGCAGTTGAGTCAGCTCCATCAAAGCCAACGCCAGCAAACAGTGCAGAAAGCTGTTGTCGGGGTCGTCGCGGAGCTGGCGGCGGGCTTCCTGCTCGGCCTCCTGGGGGCGCTTATGCTGCAATAGAAGTTGCACGCGGCTAATCGACTGGTAGGAATCCATGAATACAGGAAAGGGCAGTTAATCGAGATAAGAGAAGGCCAGCAGATAGAGCCAGGTTCCCAGGTTGAAATACAGCAGCACGGCCCGCCAACTCAAGCCGTACGCGGGCTGTAAGGCGCCCAGCACCACGGCCAGCACCAGCAGCCCGCCTGCGCAAAGGTAGCCCGCGCGGCGGCCCTGCACGGTGCTGAGGGTTTGCTGGCCCAGAGCCACTGCGGCCAAACTTAGCACCAGCAATAGCCCGGCCACGCCCGCAGTGCCTGGCAGCAGCAGGGCCGCCAGGGTGAGGTAGAACGCCAGTATAGCCCCGGCCTCCACAGCCAGTAGCCGGCCGTGGGGAGGCGGCAGCACGTGGCGGGTAGCGGGCCGCAGCAGCTGCCAGCTCAGGTGCAGGGTTTTGAAGCTGACAATCAGCAAAGCTGGCAGGAAAAAAAGCAGCACTGCCCCGGCCAGCACCGGTAGCGCATACTGCCGCAGGGTGGCAGCTTCCACGTCTTCCAGCGCGGCATAAAACACCACCAGAAACATCAGCACAAACGGGAAAAGCAGGAAAAAACCGGCCCGTTTGTCTTCTACAAACCACGGCCTGGGCGCCTTCGGCGGCAGAGCAAGCCCTGCCCTTGACACCGCTGTGGATACCACGCCCGCCCGGGCTTCCTGCGAAGTGGGGTCGAGGGCCAGGGCCTGCAGAAAATGCGCTTCCGCCTGCTGAAACTGGGCGTGCTCGAGGTGGCTGAACCCCAGATTGACGTGCGTGGGCGCAAACGTGGGAGCTTCGCGCAGCGCCTGCTGGTACTCCGGCTGCCAGTCGGCCCCGCCACCCAGCCGCGACAGGGCCCGCGCCCGGAGGTTGAGGCACTGCACGTGCTGCGGATGCAGGCACAGGCCTTGGTCGGCGGCGGTCAGGGCGGCTTGCGTATGGCCTTCGGCAAAGGCCACGGAACCCTGCAGGAAATGGTAGTCAGGCACGACGGGCTGCAGCTGCAGGGCCGTGGCAATGTGCAGGGCGGCCTCCTGCAGCTGCCCGCCCTGCAGGCACGCCAGGCTGAGCACGTAAAAGGCGAAGTCGTTCTGCGCGTCCAGCGCCACGGCCCGCTCGGCGGCCGGCCGGCTTTCGGCCGGCTTGTTCTGGCGAATCAGACTCAACCCCAGCAGCGCCTGCAGCTGGCTGGATTCCGGAAACCGGGCCAGCTGGCGCCGGGCTTCGGCTTCGGCCAGATCGGGGCGCAGCTGGCGCAGCAAAACCTGAATCCGGCGCGGCTGGAGCGTGTTCATGGAATGCATGATAGAGAAGGCCAAAGCGGCGGCTACTGTGCTGCCGCCCGGGCTCGGCGAATGGCCAGAAATCCAGCCCAGCTGGTAAGCCCCAGTACTCCCAGCGGCCCATATGGCCAAGTTGCCGGCCAGCTTGCGCACGTAATACTGAGTGCCAGCGCCAGCGCGGCTACCAGCACCTTTCCCAGGGGCGACTTTTCGGGTAAAGGTTGTTCGGAGGCTTGTTTGGAGGCGGCCCAGATGGCCATTGCCACCGTGGTAAGCCCGCCCGTGAGGCCCGGCCCCAGGCTGCTTTCCGGCACGCCCAGCCACACCAGCAACCAGAACATCCCCGTGAGCCAGGCCAGCAGCAACAGCGTAAAGGCCGCCACCGGTCCGTACCGCCAGAATGTTTGCTGCGCGTAAGGCAGGGCCGCGTCGGGGCGGTTGCGCAGGCGCCGCACCTGCGGGTGCAGGCGCCAGTACACGGCCTCAAATCCCATGAAGAGCAGTATAGGTATGCACAGCAGGCTCAGCGGAATCAGAATCAGCAGAAAGTGGCCCCAGGCTTTCAGCTTGCCTTGTTTGGTGCCTTCTGAGATGAACGTCAGATAAACATCCAGCCACACGGCCGCCCGACCAATCCAGAGTTGGCGGCGGATGGCCTGACGGGCTCCCTGCAGGGCCGTGGCATCGGTGGGAGCCAGGCGCAGCACCTCCTGAAAATGCGCCTGGGCTGCTGCATAGTGCTGCTGCCGCATAGCCTCGCGGCCCAGCAGCTGGTGCGCTTTCGGCAGGTTGGGATGAGCCGCCACCAGCTGCTGCAGCACCGGCGCCAGATCTGGCCAGCGCTGCTGCTCATGCAGCGCATTCGCTAGCGCTATCAGGCAGCCGGCGTGGCCCCGGTGGTTGGCGAGGCCCTGCGCGGCAACTTGCTGCGCCGCGGCTGGCTGGTTTTGATGCAAGTAAAGCTGAGCCTGAGCCGCCAGGTATTTGGGGTTGAAGGGCTGCAGGCGGAGTGCTTCCTGCAGCGCCCTTGCCCGGGCAGGCGCCTGTCCGGCCTGGTCTTCCACCAGAAACAGTACATAAAATGCCTCACTGGCGGCCGGGGCCAGGGCCAACGCCTGCTGAGCTACTTCCCGGGCCCCTTCCAGCAGGTTTTGTTGGTACAACGCAAAGCTGAGCAGGATGTGCGCAAATACATCCTGCGGATTGCGCGCCAGCTGCTGCCGAACCAGCTGCTCGGCCTGCTCCGGCCGGTGTATATCCAGCAGGTTCTGCACCGCGCTCTGCCACCGCGCGGCCGGGGTTCTGGGCATCATGACAAAGCTATTTTTTGATGCCGAGGTAGGTCAGGATGTCGTCGTAGGTGCCGCCTTCGTTGGAGTAGAGGGCGTAGTTTTTGGCCGTGGCAAACCACTCCTTGGTGCTGGGGCGCACCTGTTTGGCGGCGGCCAGCAAATGGCTCTGCTGCACCGGCCGCACTTGGCCGGCCTTCATCGACTCGCGCAGACAGGCTTCCACGGCCGTATCCACTACGGCCTGCAGGTCGGCGCCGGAGAGGCCGGCGGTCTGGGCGGCCAGGGCAGGCAGGCGCAGGTCGTCGGCTACGGGCTTGCCGCGCAGCAGCACTTCCAGGATGGCCACGCGGGCGGGTTCGTCGGGCGGCGTCACCAGCACAATCCGGTCGAAGCGGCCGGGGCGGCGGAAGGCAGGGTCGAGCTGCCAGGGGGCGTTGGTGGCGGCCAGAATCAGTACGCCGTCGTTGGAGCTGCGGGCCCCGTCCAGCTCCTCCAGAAACTGGTTGATGAGGGTGCGGCCGGCGCTCTGGCGCAGGTCGTGGCGGTTGGCGGCCAGGGCATCCACCTCGTCGAAAAACAGCACGCAGGGTGCCTGCATGCGGGCCAGCTCGAACAGCTCGTGCAGCTTCTTCTCGCTCTGGCCCATCCACATGTCCAGAATGTCGTTGATGCCCACGTGGATAAACGAGGCCTTTACCTCGCCGGCTGTGGCGCGGGCCAAGTAGGTTTTGCCGCAGCCGGGCGGGCCGTAGAGCAACAGCCCGCCCCCGGCCGCCTTGCCGTAGGCTTTGTAGAGGTCGGGGTGCAGCAGTGGCTGAATCATCTTCATCCCGATTTCCTCTTTCACCGCCTCCATGCCGCCCACGTCCTGAAACGTGATTTTCGGCTTCTCCAGGCCCGCAAACAGGGCGCGCTCATCCAGGCCCTGGTCCGAAACGTGGGTGGCATTGTAGTCGGCCGGGGCGCCGCCGGTGGCGGGCTGGGCGGCCGGACGCAACCCCAGCTGCTCGTCGAGGTTGGTGTCGCGGAGGCTGCCGTCGAGGTGCAGGGCCTGCTGGTAGGCGGCGCGGGCTTCGTCGGGCGGGCCGCCGGCGCGGGCCAGTACCCGAGCGTGCAGCAGGTGGGCGCGGGCGTGGTCGGGGTGGGCGCGCAGCACCTCTTCCAGCACCACCAGCGCGGCCGAGGTTTTGAGCAGGGCGGCGTAGGTTTCGGCCAAACCCAGCTGCAGCTCCACGTCGTCGGGGGCCTGGCGCAACCCCAGGCGGTAGTGGTCTTCGGCTTCGGCAAAACGGCCCATCTGGCGCAGCAGGCCAGCTACGTGGCGGCGCAACGGCACGTTTTCGGGGGAAAACTGCAGGGCGTCGAGCAGGGGTTGTAAGTCGGATGGATTGGGTAAGGCGGCCATAATCTACACGATAAAGAGAGGCCGCAAGCTACGGGTTTTGCGGCCAATTGGCGCGGCAGAACCGGCATCCTTACCGCCGCAAATACAAGGCTTGCCGGCGCCTGGTGGCAGGTAGAGGCCAGTCTGGCCCGTGAGTCCCTTGCGGGGTTTAATGGTTTTGCCTGCCAGCCCGGCTGCCTTGTTTCTCACGCGTATTCTGCGCGTGCTACCGCCAGTTTTGTCGTTGGTCAGGTGAGCTATGTCGTGCATCTGACCGCCGCGTAGTGCTGGCGCTACGCAGCGCGTTCGGCAGTTGGTGCAGCAGCAGGTACCCGTAAAAATCGTGCGGCTGCCAAACGGGACGGATTTCGGTGCCTTCCCGTTTGAGCCGCTAGCTACAGCGGCCTCGCCCAACTGCCAGATAATCCTGCCGGCACCGTGCCACTGGTGCGCTGATAGGTGTTTTATCCCAAAAATGTGTTTTGTCTGGATATTGGGTTATAATTTAGGGGTGCTTTCTTAGTAAATCTTATAAATTAAGCTGATGTAGGGTAAATTCCGAGGGTAGTAGTTGCTGATAAGGGTGTTTTATTGTTAAATTGCCTTTGCATAACGCACTGCACCGATTCCTGTAGACATGATTGCTCCCTCAAAAAAGCTTACCAGTCTGAGCATGTTTTCGCTGGTTACGCTGATCGGGCTGGCGGCGGTGGCGGCCTTCACGGAAGTGGCGCATCCGGCCGCGCTGGCGGGCTCGCTCAACGGCGCCGACGTGGCCTGGATGCTGACGGCCACGGCCTTCGTGCTGATCATGACGCCGGGCCTGTCGTTCTTCTACGGCGGCATGGTGCGGCCCAAAAACGTCATCAGCACCATGCTGCAGAGCTTCGTGGCCATGGGCGTGATTACGCTGGTATTCTACTTTGTGGGTTTCTCACTGGCCTACGGCGACTCCTGGCACGGCCTGATCGGCAATCCGCTGACGTTTATGATGCTGCGCAACGTAGGCACCGCGCCAAATCCGGCGTTTGCGGCTACCATTCCGTTTGTGCTCTACTTCGCGTTTCAGCTCAAGTTTGCCGTTATCACGCCGGCGCTTATTACCGGCTCGTTTGCCGAGCGGGTGCGCTTCAAGGGCTACCTGGCCTTTATGGTGCTGTTTTGCCTGTTCATCTACTGCCCGCTGGCCCACTGGACCTGGCACCCCGAGGGCTTCCTGCGGCAGTGGGGCGTGCTTGACTTTGCTGGCGGCACGGTGGTGCACATTTCGGCGGGCATTGCGGCGCTGGCCGGCGCCATGGTGCTGGGCCGCCGCACCACGCACGTGCGCAAAGCGGCTTTTTCCACGCCCAATGTGCCCTACGTGCTGTTGGGTACCGGGCTGCTGTGGTTCGGCTGGTTCGGCTTCAATGCCGGCTCTTCGCTGGCTGCCAACGAAGTGGCCGCGCTGGCCTTCGTGAACACCATGCTGGCCTCGGGCGCGGCCCTCACGGCCTGGCTGCTGGTCGAAACGGTGCACGGCGGCAAGCCTACCGCGCTGGGCGCCTGCATCGGGGCCGTGGTAGGGCTGGTAGGCATCACGCCGGCAGCGGGCTTCGTGCAGTACGGCCACAGCATTTTCATCGGCGTCGTGGCGTCGCTGATCAGCTACGGGGCCGTGCATTGGAAAAACAACCGCACCACCCTCGACGACACGCTGGATGTGTTTCCGTGCCACGGCCTGGGCGGCATCGTGGGCATGCTGCTTACCGGCGTATTCGCCGATAAAGTGGGTTTGGTGCACGGTTCGGCCACGGTTTTCGGCTACCACGTGCTGGGTTTGGTGATTGTGGTGACCTACTCGTTCGTGGGCTCCTGGCTACTGCTCAAGCTCACCGACCGCCTCTTCGGGCTGCGCGTGAAGCTGCAGGACGAAGAGTTGGGCCTAGACCTGAGCCAGCACGAGGAGTCCACCTACCACATCGATGAAGAATTTGAGCGCAGCTACCGCCGCGAGCCGGTGGTAGAGGGCGTGTAAGTATCACCCGGCCACTGGCCCTCCGGCTCCGGAAAGCGGGGGTGGCCAACGCCGGGTGTGTTGAGGAGTGGGGAGAAAAAGCCGTCAGGGGGGAATCTGACGGCTTTTTCGTGTAGCGTAATCTGTTATCCTGAGCTTGCGAAGGACCTTATCACGCTGGCACAAGCCATTATCTGACGCACCGTTCAGACATGATAGGGTCCTTCGCAAACTCAGGATGACAGAAGGCTCAAAATGATAGATGCCGTTTACTCCATCTTGCTCAGGAAAAACGACACCAGGAACCCCAGTACCGTAATAAAGCCCGTGAAATTGTGGGCCACTGCAAAGGCCTCCGGAATCATCGTGTCGGCAATCATGGCCAGCACGGCCCCGGCCGATACGGCCATGGTGGCGGCTACTACCTCGTTGGAAAAATGGCTGAACACCGTGTAGCCCGCCAGCGAGGCCAGGCCCGAAATCAGGGCAATGCCGGCCCACAGCAGCAGCACGTAGCGGGCCGGGCGGCCGGCCTTGCGCATGCCCGAGGCGCTGGAAAGGCCCTCGGGTAGGTTGGAGAGGAAGATGGCCACCACCGCTACCACGCTCACCCCGCCGCCCGCCAGCATGCTCAGCCCGATAACGATGCTCTCAGGAATACCATCCAGCAAAGCCCCGATGGCCAGAGCCAGGCTGTTGTCGTCGCCGCCTCCGGAGGCTTCCGTATGGCCCTGCTGCACGGCGGTGCGCTCCTGCTGTTGGTGCTCGCCGGAGCGTTTGCGGTGCTTGGCGCCGTGGCGGGCCAGTAGCCAGTTGGCCAGCGTGAAGGCCGCTGCTCCGCCCAGAAAGCCTAGCGCCGTGGCCATAAAGCCGCCCTTATGGTAGGCTTCCTCCATCAGCTCCAGGGAGAGAGTGGCAATCAGTACGCCGCTGCCAAAGGCCATGATGGCGGCAATAAGCCGCTGCGGTACCCGCAGAAAATAGCCCGCAGCCGCGCCCAGCAGCAGCGCCGACCCCGACACAAGCCCCCAAAATCCGGCCTGCGCCCACATCGGAAAAGTCATAACTCGTTGGTTTCTTTTAGTATTTAGTATTGGGTACTGAGTATTGGGTACTCAATACCCAATACTCAGTACCCACTGTAATGCCGCCTTCAGGCAGCGGAATAGCGCGCCAGCGTGGCCTGCAGGGCTTCGTTGGAGAGGCCGGCCAGTTCCACTTTCTTGAACGGGGCGGTGTGGCCGCTCAGCAGGTTCAGCTGCGACTTGGGCAGCCCGAACACCTCCGCTAAGTACGCCAGCAGGCAGGCGTTGGCCTTGCCGTCCTGCGGGGGCGCGTGCAGGCGCACCGTAATGGTGCCATCCGGGGCTACCAGCAAGGCATTTTGGCGGGCGTTGGGTTTGGCCTTCAGATGAAGCACGGCCATGCCGCTACGCCGGGTCGTTGTAGGCGTCGTACACGTTCCAGGCCCAGATAACGAACGGCACCACGATAGTCCAGACCAGGAAGAAGCTCAGTGCGCCGCCCACAGCCCAGATCAGGAAGGCCTTCAAAATCTGCCCCTTGATGAGCTGCCCCAGGCCGGGAATGAAAAACGAAAGCAAAGCCGGTACGCCGTAAGTAGGTTTCATGGGATGAGGTGAATGTTAGTGATGAGGTGATGAGGTGAATGGTGATGACGCAATAACGTCATTCCGAGTGGAGCGAGGAATCTCGCGTGCTGATGTTGCAGTAGTACTCCAACATCAGCACGCGAGATGCTTCGGCTACGCCTCTGCATGATGTTCTTCATCACCTCATCACCTCATCACCTCACCCGCGCCTGGCCGAATGGGCATTGGTCGAGGACGACGCAGCGGCCGCAGGCAGGCGTGTGGAAATAGCAGCACTTCTGGCCGTGGAACATCAGCGCCTCATGGTGGTCGTAGACCTGCTGGGCATCCCAGCCGGGTGGGAGCAGGGCCTCCAGCAGCTTGTGCGCGGCCGCCTCGCCCACTTTCGGGCCGATGAGGCCCAGGCGCTGCGCCACGCGGTGGTGGTGGCTATCGACGGGCATGGCCGCGATGCGCAGAGTGCTGAAGAGCAGCACCGCGGCGCTGGTTTTGGGCCCGATGCCCGGAATGGCCTCCAGCCAGGCCCGCGCCTCGGGCACCGGCAGGTCGGCCAGAAACTCCAGGTGGCAGGGGCCACCATTGCACCGGGTGCTCACTTCGCGTAGCACAGCCTGAATGCGCGGCGCCTTCTGCTCGGGCCAGGTGCAGGCGCTGATGGCCTGCTGCACTTCTTCAGTAGGCGCATCGCGCACGGCCTCCCAGGTAGGAAAGCGGCTCCTTAGCTCCTGATAGGCCCGGTGCGAGTCGTGGTTGCGGGTGCGGTGCGACAGCAGCGCGCTGACCAGCTCGCTGAGCGGGTCTTTGGTGCTGAAAAACGGGAAAGGAGCGCCGTACTCTGCGCACAGGCGCGCATGCACCAGCAGGGCTTTGCGGCGGCGCGCTTCCGTGTCGGCATCCACTGCCGAAAAAAGGTCTGGTATCACACCTGCAGCCTACGCAGGCACGGGCCCCGGCGTTGGCAGGGCGGCCGGTTTTGGCGCGCTCCGTCTCCCAGCTACTGCCCGCGGTTGTAGAGGCTGATGGCTTGGCGGACGTTGTTCTGGGTTTTGCCGCCCAGCACCAGCGGCACAATCATCAGCGGTAGGCTGGCATACACCAGCGGCGAAATGGAGGGCCCGTTGCTGTTCTGGTTGAGCGACTGCACCAGCCCGGCCACCAGCAGGCCCCCGGCCGCCACGTAGCTCAGCGTGGTGTAGGTCTGGTACTGGCGGGCCTGCAGCAGCAGGCTGGTAGCGGCCTGGTTGTCGGCGGTGGCCAGGGCAAGGGTGCGTACGTTCAGGTTCTCAATCGGGCCGTTGTCTTTGCTGAAATACTCGGTTTTGGTGGTGCGGTACGCCGGCCCGCCAAAGCCGTAGGGGTAGCCCCCAAACCCGCCGTAGCGGCCATAGCCCCCGCCGAACCCGCCCATGCCGTTGCCGGCGTACTGCGTGCTGGTGATGGAATACAGACTGATGCGGCCTACTTTATCACGGCGCAGCGTGGACTCGCGGGAGGAGCGGCCGGGCAGCGTGGTGCGCACGTAGAAACCGGTTTCGTCTTCGTAATAGCGCACTTGTTCCAGCTCGAAGCGCTGCTGCCCGTCCATCAGTAGGTAGGGGCGGCCCAGCAGGGGCTGCTTCACCAGCACGTCGAAGCCCTTATAGACCTGCCCGCTTTTCAGACCCACACTGTAACGGGTGGTGGCGGCCGGCGGCAAAGGTGCCTGCTGCGGCGCCGTAGCGGGGGCTGCCGGGGGCGCAGCCAGCTGGCGCGGCGCGGCCTGGCGCGTAGTGTCGGGAGTGGCAGCCGGGACGGCGGCCGCTGGCGGGCGGGTGGCGGGGGCCGGCGGCAGCGTGTTGAGCTCACGCGGAACCTGCTGGGCCCGCACGGCAGCGGGCGCGGCCAGTCCCAGCCCCAACGACATCAGCAAGGCAGAACGAAGTAGCATACGAGGAGGGCAGAAGGGCGAAGAATAAGGCGCCAGGAAGAAACGTCGCCTCAGAATAGACAAGTGTGCAGGAGCAGCAAAATAAGTGCCCGGTTTGGGGTTTTGCTACGGCAGTTGCGCCAGCCAAGCCCGCGCCGTAGCTTCTTCCTGAAAATATTCCGCCTGAAAGGTATCGTTCTGCCCGACATGCAGCAGGATATTCTTCACAGACGTCTGGTTGAAGACGTCCTCGCTGGTGATGATGGCCACGGCACGGTAGCCGGCCGCCAGGGCCTGCGGAAAAAACACCTCCTGAATCCACTGCTGGTCGGCGCGCGGAATAACGCGCATCAGGCGCAGGTCGCTCAGGGATTTGGCCGTGCCATACTGCTGCTGCAGTTGCAGCAGGGCTTCGTGAGCTGCCCGTAGGGGGGCGCCGTTGGCAAAGCCGTTCCAGACCTGAACCAGGCCGGGAATGGTGTCGTCGTAGTAAATGCGGGTGGTGTCGTTTTCGAACTTCAGCGTCATGATTGCGCGGTGCTATTTAAGGAGCTTCTCGAGCAGGCTCATGCTGTCCACCATGTCGGTCGTGGTTTCAAAGTCAATGGGCTTGAGGATGTAGCCGCTCACGCCCAGGTTCTGGGCATTGAGCCGGTCCACGTCCATGCCGGAGGTGGTGGTGATGAACACCGGAATGCCGGCTAGGTCGGGGTTGCGGCGGATTTCGGCCAGAAACTCGTGCCCGTTCATTTTGGGCATGTTCAGGTCCAGCAGAATCACCTCGGGCAGCGGCCGGATGGGCTCCACGCCGTTCTGGCCCAGCAGCAGGTCCAGGGCCTCCAGGCCGTTGAAGGCGGTGTACAGCTTGTGCTGCACGCTGAATTTCTCAAATGACTTCTTCACCGTCATGGTGTCAAAGAAATCGTCTTCTACAAGCAGTACGGAGCGCATGATAGGGATGGGGTAATGGGGTGGTGGGGGATGAGGCGGTTAGGTGATTGGGCAGTGAGGTAATAGGATGATGGTGAAGCAGTGATGGGCAGATGAATGGACGGGATGATTGGAAATCAGGGCAAGCATATCACTCCATCACCTCATTACTCCATCATCTTTCACCTCATCAATTCATTACCTCACCACCCAAAATCACTTCACCGCCTCTTTCGGCCAAGTAAACACGAAGGCGGCGCCTTGGCCCACGGCCGACTCGACGTGGATACTGCCCTTTTGCTCGTCGATGATTTTCTTAACGATACTCAGGCCGATGCCGGTGCTTTCGGCCGTGTGCCGGTCGCGCAGGGTCTGGAAAATAAGAAAGATCTTCTCGTGGTATTCGGGCGCGATGCCCGGGCCGTCGTCCTGCACCCGAAACTCGTAGCACTTGCCCACGTCGCGGCAGCCGACGGTGATAGTGCCCGCCTCTTTGTCGTGGTATTTGGCGGCGTTGCTCATCAGATTCGTGAACACCTGCTGCAGGCTCAGGCGGTCGGTGTGCAGCACCGGCAGCGAGTCAGCCAGCTCTACCCGGAAGCTAAGCGGCACCACCATTTCCGTGATTTCGCTCACCAGTTGCGCCACGTTCACTTCCTCGATGTGCTGCTCGGTGCGGCCCGCGCGGGCGTAGGCCAGCAGGCCGTTGATGAGGTCTTCGAGGCGGCTGAGACGGCCTTTCATCATGTCCAGGTACTGGCGCATCTGCTCGCTCAGCTCGCCGTGCAGCTCGTCCTCAATCCACTTGACCACCGTCATCACGCCCCGCAGCGGCGCTTTCAAGTCGTGGGAGGCTACGTAGGCAAACTGGTCCAGCTCCAGGTTGCGGTTTTTGAGAGCCGTGAAGTTCTCATCGAGCGTCTGGGTCATGCGGTTGAGCGAGGTGGCCAGCTTGCCCAGCGTGTCGCGCTGCTGGTCCTGGCTGATCTTCACGCTGAAGTCGCCCTGCACCACCTGGTTGGCCAGGTTCTCAATGATTTCGATGCGCTGGGCCGTGTCGTCGTTCACGGTGGTCAGCTGTTGCTGCAGGCGCTGGTTGGCGCGCAGCTCGCGCGAGATTTTCGAGAACAGCCACAGCACAATCAGCACGGCCAGCACCGCCGACACGACGATGGCCAGCGGGCTGGTGTTTTCGTAGAAATCCTGGTTCTGGCGGCGCTGGTCGAGCAGAACCGTTTCGTCCACCGTTATTTCATCCAGCAGCCGCCGGATATCGTTCAGCGTGTTTTTGTCGGCCAGCACCAAGTCGCGGGCGGCCTCAAGCGAGGCTGGCGCGCGCTGCCACTTGGTGAGCAGGGCCCGCTCAAAGGCAATCAGCTGCCGCAGGCTGTCGAGGCGGCCCTGCTGCGTGGGGTTGTCGCGGGTGAGCAGCAGCAGCGAGTCGAAGTTGCGCAGGGCGCCGTCGAGGCTGCTCTGCACCTCGTCCAGGCGGGTGGTGTCGTTCAGCAGCAGGTAGTTGCGCACGGCCAGCTGGGCGTCGCGGGTGCGCATGCGCATGTCGGAGGTGTGCTGCATCACCTGGTAGGTGTGCTCCACCTGCCGCGTGTAAAAGCTCAGTTGCTGAATGCTGCGGTAGGCCAGCAGCGAGGTGAGCGTGAGCACCAGCAGCGCCACCGTGAAGCCGAGAAGAATCTTGGTATTGAGTTGTAGCCGCATCTGCAGGAAAAAGGCGAAACCGAAAGTCAGCACGCTTACGCGCCTGCAAGGATAACGGTTGGGGCACGGAAAAGCACGCCGCCTCTCGGCCCCGGTGCTGTATCTTTGGGGCGCCCGCCGGATTGCCGGGCTCGTCTTTCGTTATGCCCGACCTCCTTTCCAGTCCCCAGAACCCGCGCATCAAAAATCTGCTCAAGCTGCAGCAAAAATCGTCGGAGCGGCGCGAGCAGGGCCTCACCATCATTGAAGGCCTGCGCGAGCTGACCATTGCCCGGGCTGCCGGCGTGGCTGTGCCCACGCTGTTTGTGTGCCCCGAGCTAGCCGGCCCCGAGCGGCAGCAGCAGCTGCAGGCCCTGTTTGGAGAAGGCCCGACGGAGTGGTTTGAGGTGTCGAAGGCGGTGTTTGAGAAAGTGGCGTACCGCGAAGGCTCCGACGGCGTGCTGGCCCTGGCGCAGCCGCCGCGCCACACGCTGGCCGGGCTGAAGCTGCCGGCCTCGCCGCTGCTGCTGGTGCTGGAGGCTGTGGAGAAGCCCGGCAACCTGGGTGCCATCCTGCGCACCGCCGACGCCGCCCGCGCCGACGCCGTCATCATCTGCGACCCACGCACCGACCTGTATAATCCCAACGCCATCCGCAGCAGCATCGGCTGCATTTTCACGGTGCCCACCGTAGCCACTACCCGGCAGGAACTGCTCGGCTGGTGCCAGCAGCACGGCATCCGCACCTACGCCGCCGCCCTCACCGACCACGCCCGCCCTTACACCCAGTATGACTTCCGCGGCCCCACCGCCTTCGTGATGGGCACCGAAGCCGACGGCCTCACGCCCGAGCTCATGCAGGCCTGCACCGAAACCATCATCATCCCGATGGGCGGCTACATTGATTCGCTGAACGTGAGCACCGCCACGGCCATCCTCACGTTTGAGGCCGTGCGCCAGCGCGGCTAGACGCCGGGCGCGGCGGCGGTGCGGCGGCGGCGCCACAGCAGCAGGCCGCCGGCCGCCAGCAGGAGCAGCAGGCCCGCCAGCATGGTGCCCACCATCACGCGCAGCGAAACCGGGTAGAGCAGGCTGCCGCCCATAAATACGGCCGCCCCCAGCCACCACAGCGCCTCCAGGCCCCGCGGCCCGGTGCGCAGCGGCACCGCCCGGATGGTTTCGGGCTGTGCGGGCGGGTAGAACACGTACTTGAGCCGGTGGTAGTCGTGCAGCAGCAAACCCAGGGTTAGAATCAGAAAGCCGCAGACAAGGGATGGAGTGCCCCGCCAATCCTCAACTCCCTGCCAGTCCTGAGACCAAGTAAACATAATGATGCCTGCCCATATCGGCACCAGCATCAGGGCTCCCAACAGCGCAAACCGGCCCGTTAGCAGTAACAAACCAATGATCAGTTGCGCTACCCCAATGAATTGGGCGAAAAGCTGCAAGCCATACTTCGCCAGCAAGGTGTGGTTCATCGGTGGGCCCATCAGCCACGGTATCTGGTTGTCGGAGAGCTTGTAGAGGCCGGCGCTCAGCATGAAAGCCCCCAGCAAGAGCCGGACACTTATCAGATATACCCTCCGCAGCCAGCCACCAGTCCAGAGCGTTAGGGCAACCGCCAGAATGGGCAGAACGACGGTGAGGGTATAGAAGAATTCAGGCGCCGGCATAGGGTATCGATAAGATGCTTGGCCGCGAATCAACGCATAAAATGCCAGACGCCCCAGCCCCGGATGCAGCACGCAGGTTGCGCGGTGTTATGGCCGTTTGCCACCTTTGAACTTTCGTACCCGTTTCCCTGCCTTTCTATGGCCATTCAGCACCGCACGTTTCTCGTTCATGGCCGCGTCCAGGGCGTTTTCTACCGCCAGAGCACCGTGCAGCAGGCCCGGCAACTGGGCCTCCACGGCTACGCCCGCAACAACCCCGACGGCACCGTCACCATCGAAGCGGAAGGCCCGGCCGAAGCGCTGGACGCTCTGCAGGCCTGGTGCCACCACGGCCCGCCCGCGGCGCACGTAACTCAGGTGGAGGTATCGGCTGGGCCGGTGCAGCGCTACACTACGTTTGAGGTGCGGCGGTAGCGCTGCACCGGCGCCGGCTTACACGCGGCGTAGCTCCTGCACCTGCACATCCAGCGGATCGGCGGCGTAGAGGAGCGGTGGCCCCAGCGGGGTGGGCAGGCCGTGGCTTTCCACCAGCGTCGAGTCCCACTCCTGCAGCGTGGCTTCCCGCAGCGTCCAGGGCTCGTGCCACAGGCGGCCGCGCCACAAATTATTACCCTGCACGCCTTGCTGCAGGTCGGCGCCGGCCGTGTACAGGCAATACCGCTCCGTGAGAAAATAGGCCAGCGTACCCGGCTGGGCCAGGGGTAATGTCGCGCCCGGCGTCCAGGTAGCCGCGAAGGTGGCGGGGGCCGCGCCCCGGTGGGTGCGCTCGGCCACCGCCCGCAGGCTGCCCGCCGCTTCCGTCAGGCTGATGCGGGCGTGCAGATACGGCAGGTGAAACAAGGTGCGGGCCGCCCACACGCCCAGCGGCTGCGTGGCATCCAGCGACAAAAACCACACGCCGGGCACACCGTCGAGGGTGGCGTAGGTGCGCACGTTAAGCTCGTGCAGGGCACTCAGGCCCGGCACGGCCGGCAGGCCCAGCGGCCGGATGTGGCTCATCGTGAACGGCACCACGCCCAGCCACGCATGCCCCTCAAACGTGTCCACTTCCAGCCGGGCCGGCAGATAGGGGCGGAGCAGCTCGGGCGGCACGGGCCAGTGCGCAAACAGCAGGTTGCTCCAGCGCTGCCGCATCAGGTGCAGGCGGCTGCGCATCGGAGTAGGGGAGAAATCAGGAAGCACGGGGGTAGTTCAGGAGTGGAATGGCAGGTAGCAATACAACAAACACAGCCCGCATCTGGCCTTCCGGCAACAAAAAAGCGCGGCCATTGGCCGCGCCTGTTGCTGTATTATAGTCTGCCGGTAAGCTTAGCCGGCTTGTTTGTACACCACTTTCTCCAGGTTCTCCAGCCGCTGCCGCAGCTCCCGTACCTCGGTTTCCTGGGTGGTCTACGTGGTTTGCACCCGGTCGAAGCGCTCCGTTTGCCGGTTCATGGCGTCCAGCACGGCCGTGGTCATGTTGTTGAAGGCGCTTTCCAGCCGGTTGAAGCCGTGACCCATTTCCTGGCGCAGGCCGCCCATTTCCTGTTGCAGGGCGGAAACGTCGCGCTGCACTTTGTCCAGCGTAATCAGAATATCAGCTACCACTTCGGGCAGGTCGCGCTTATTGCGGTTTTCGGAATCCATTGCAGATAGAGGTTGGCGAGGGCTCTGCGAATATAAGCAATCAGCTCATTACCAAGCAAGTCCGGCAATAAAAAAGGGGAGCAGCCACCGGCTGCTCCCCTTTGCAAACTAGCTGACGGGCAGTTAGTCTACTTTCTTGGCCGAGCGCAGACGCTCGTTTTCGTCGAGCAGAATTTTGCGCATCCGGATCGACTTCGGCGTTACCTCCAGGTATTCATCCTTCTGGATGTATTCCATGGCTTCTTCCAGCGAGAACTGGCGCTTCGGGATGATCTTGGCGTTGTCGTCGGTGCCCGACGCGCGCATGTTGGTGAGCTTCTTGCCTTTCTGGATGTTGATGGTCAGGTCGTTGGGGCGGGTGTGCTCGCCGATAACCTGGCCGGCGTATACCTCTTCGCCCGGATCAACAAAGAATTCGCCACGGTCCTGCATCTTGTCGATGGTGTAAGCGGTACCAACACCGGTATCCATCGAAATCAGCGAGCCGGCAATACGGCCGGGGATTACGCCTTTGTGCGGCTCGTAGGCCGAGAAGCGGTGGTTCATGATGGCCTCACCAGCGGTGGCCGTCAGCACGTTGTTACGCAGGCCGATCAGGCCGCGGGCCGGAATGTTGAACTCCAGGTGCTGCAGGTCGCCCTTAGGCTCCATGATGGTCAGCTCACCCTTACGCATCGTCACCAGCTCGATTACCTTGCCGGCCGTCGTCTCGGGTACGTCCACTACCAGGTGCTCAATCGGCTCCAGACGGTGGCCTTTGTCGTCTTCCTGGAACAGTACCTGGGGCTGGCCTACCTGCAGTTCGAACCCTTCGCGACGCATGGTCTCGATGAGTACCGACAAGTGAAGAATACCGCGGCCGTACACGAGGAACGTGTCTTCCTTATCGGTTTCCTTTACGCGCAGGGCCAGGTTTTTCTCGGTTTCCTTGAACAGACGGTCACGCAGGTGACGCGAGGTCACGAATTTACCTTCCTTACCGAAGAACGGCGAGTTGTTGATGGTGAACAGCATGTTCATCGTCGGCTCGTCGATGCTGATAACGGCGAGGCCCTCGGGGTTATCGGCGTCAGCCAGCGTATCGCCGATGTCGAAGCCTTCGATGCCGGTTACGGCGCAGATTTCGCCGGAGCTAACCTCGGAAACCTTGGTGCGGCCGAGGCCTTCGAACACCTGCAGCTCCTTGATTTTTACTTTCTTGATGGTGCCATCACGCTTCACGAGGCTCATGTTGGCGCCTTCCTTCAGCGTACCGCGGTGCACGCGGCCGATGGCGATACGGCCCACGAACGACGAGTAGTCGAGCGAGGTAACCTGCATCTGGGGCGTGCCGTCCAGGGTAGGAGCGGGAGGGATGGAAGCCACAACCGCGTCGAGCAGCGGAATAATGTTGTCGGTCTTCACCTTCCAGTCGGTGCTCATCCAGCCCTGCTTCGAAGAGCCGTACAGCGTCACGAAATCCAGCTGGTCTTCCGAAGCACCCAGGTTGAACATGAGGTCGAACACCTGCTCGTACACCTCGTCGGGACGGCAGTTTTCTTTGTCGACTTTGTTCACCACCACGATGGGCTTCAGGCCCAGGTCGATGGCTTTGCCCAGTACGAAGCGGGTCTGGGGCATGGCACCTTCGAAGGCATCGACGAGCAGCAAAACGCCGTCGGCCATTTTCAGTACGCGCTCCACCTCGCCGCCGAAGTCGGCGTGACCAGGGGTGTCGATGATGTTGATTTTAACGTCCTTGTAACGTACCGATACGTTCTTGGAGACGATGGTAATGCCCCGCTCACGCTCCAGGTCATTGTTGTCCAGAATCAGGTCGTCGAACTGCTGGTGCTCGTCGAACAGCTTGGAGGCGTGGATGATCTTGTCCACGAGCGTCGTTTTGCCGTGGTCAACGTGGGCGATAATGGCGATGTTCCGAATGTTCTGCATACAAAGGTTTTTCCGGGTGCAAAGGTACGGAATGTTTGTCGCAAATAAATTACAGTAATCAATTGTTAATGAGTGAGGAAGAAACGGGCAGCAGCAACAGGCCAACTGATTGGGCTGCTGAGCCCTGGCCCGGCGCTTCCGGAAGATTGCGACCCGCAAGGCCGAACCAGCGCCCGGTTGCGTATGTTCTAGCCGCAGCCGCTCCAAAGTGGCCCTGTGCTTTCATTTTCACCTGTTTTTCTTTTCCTCGCCTCATGCGCTCCTCCCTCCTGATTATGCTGCTGTCGGTGCTGACCCTGAACACGGCCTGCTCGCAGAAAAAAACTGCCCGCACCGATACCAAAATGGACGCCGCCGATTCGCCCCGGTCCGCCACGGCTCCTTCCGGCGCGGCAAAAGCCTACCCCAAACCCAAGCCCATAACCGGCAAGCCCGACGAGTTTCCGGTGCGCAAAACCGACGCGCAGTGGAAAGCCCAGCTCACCAAGGAGCAGTACTACATCCTGCGCGAGCAGGGCACCGAGCGGCCCTTCAACAACCCCTACCACGACAACCACGAGAAGGGCAACTACTACTGTGCCGCCGACCACAACCTGTTGTTCTCCTCGGAAACCAAGTTTGAGTCGGGCACCGGCTGGCCCAGCTTCTGGGCGCCGGCCACCGAAAACAGCCTGAAAGTAACCGCCGACAACACCATGGGCATGAGCCGCGACGAGCTGGTGTGCGCCAAGTGCGGCGGCCACCTCGGCCACGTCTTCAACGACGGCCCCAAGCCCACCGGCCAGCGCTACTGCATGGATTCCTACGGCATGGTGTTCGAGAAAGCCAAATAAGGTAGTTGTCAGTTGCTGGTTGTCAGTTGTTAGTCGATGAGCGTACTTTCTGACAACTGACAACTGACAACTGACAACTAATTTTGCGTCCGGCCTGCTAGCAACCTAAGCCAGCGGGCCGTTTCGTTTGTTATAGTCGCAAGCTGTGGTTGGCGCATTTTTCACCAGCCACAGGAATCTTTGCAATCCAATCAATCCGCGATTCTCATGTCCACTCAAGTTCATTCTGATGCCATCGCCGGCCTGCAGGGGGCCCTTGCCCCGGCCCGGCAGCAGCTGGTAGCCCACGGCGTGTACCAGTCGTTGCACTCGCTCGCCGATCTGCGCGTGTTTATGCAGCACCACGTGTTTGCCGTCTGGGATTTTATGTCGCTGCTGAAGGCCTTGCAGCGGGAACTGACCTGCGTGGAGGTGCCGTGGGTGCCCCGCGGCAACCCCGCCACGCGCCGCCTCATCAACGACATCGTGCTGGAAGAGGAAACCGACGTTGACCCCGAAGGCCATCCGTCCAGCCACTTCGAACTGTACCTGCGCTCCATGCGCGAGTGCGGCGCCGATACCGCCCCCATTGAGCGCCTGCTGGCCGCCCTGGCGCAGGGCGCCACCGTAGCGCAGGCCCTGGAAGCGGCCGACGCGCCAGCCACAGTGCGCGAATTCGTGCTTGATACGTTCCGCATCATCGAGTCGGGCCAGCCGCACGCCGTGGCCGCCGCCTTCACGTTTGGCCGCGAAGACGTCATTCCCGACATGTTCCGCCACCTCGTGCACGACCTGCGCCAGCGCTTCCCCGGCCAACTCGACACCTTTACGTACTACCTGGACCGCCACATCCAGCTCGACGAGGAGGTGCACACGCCTTTGGCCCAGCAAATGGTGCGCGACCTATGCGCCGACGATGCCACCCGCTGGCAGCAGGCCGAGGCAACCGCCGTGCGTTGCATGCAGGCCCGCGTGGGCCTCTGGGACGGAATTCGGGCGGCGCTGGCGGTGCCGGTGGCCGGGTAGTGCCAGCCGGGCCAACCCAACAGGGCCGTAAGTCGTTGTAAGGAAAGCCGCGCCAGCTTCGGAGCGGCCGGCTTTCTCTGCTTTATGAAAACGATTCGTGTTTATCCGTTGTGCGGGTTGCTGCTGCTCGGCGCTTCAGGCGTGCTGAGTGCTTGCTTTACGTCGCAGGAAACCTCCAATGAGGTGGCCCGTCCCACGGCCATGCCGGCCGAAATCCGCACCGACGCCGACCGGCAGGCGGCCTACAACAGCGGTGGTGGTTACGGGGGCTCCGTACCCGACGCTACGCCGGGCCGCGTGCAGCTTGGCGAGCAAGCCAGCGGCATCAACTCGCGCAAGCGTCCGGAAAGCCTCAATACCAACGAAGCCAACACCACCTCGCAGGAAACCCGCCTGCGCCGCCTCAATGGCGCCCCGGTAGACACCGTACGGCGGCCATAGATTATCGGTGCCCCATACATGCAATGGCCCGCTGCTTCCTAAGAAGCAGCGGGCCATTGTATTAGGCAGAGCAGGCGCAACGGCTAGGCGTCAGGCGAGTCGGAAGTAGCTGGGGCGCTGTTGGCGCCGGTAGCGGCTGGCTTGGGTGCCGCGGCCGTGCGTGAACGGGTGGCTGCGGGCTTTGCTGCAGGTTTGGCAGCGGCGGGTTTGCTGGCGGCAGTTGGTTTCGTGGCCGGGGCTTTTGCGGCTGGCTGCGAGCGGGAAGCAGCTGGCTTGGCCGCCGACTTGGCCGCCGGGCGCGCGGCTGGTTTGGCCGCAGCGGCTGTAGTTGGGTCAGATTCGGTGGAGATGCTGTCGGAGGCGGCAGCGGTGCCGTTTTCGTGACGGCGAACTATCGTGTGCAGCGCCTGCTCAAACAGGTGCTCCATGTCGGCGTCGAGGCGCTGGTTGGCATCTTTCACCACTTCCTGCAGCTTGGCTTTTGCTTCCTTGCGGATGCGCTTCACCACCTCGCTGATGCGGCCATCCAGCTCCTTCTGCAGCTGCTTGGCCGCCGATTTCAGGGCCTTCTTCTGCGAGGCCTTCTTGCCGGAGCCGGTGTCAGAAAGGGCGCTGGAAGTGGCCTTGGCAGCTTTAGCGGCTTTGCGCTGGGTTTTTTCGGCCGGATCTTTTTCCTTCTTGACTTTTTTGGCAGGTTTCTCCTGGTCGGGGTTTTTCATGATTTGAAAGATTAGGGAGGGGGAGGTTGGTGGCCCGTAGTACGCAAAATGCCGCCGTCGGTATCCGAAATATAGAAGGATTAATAGGTAATGTTGCTGACCACATCATTCCGCTGCCTGGCGGCCGCCTTGCCATCAATCGGTTGCGGTAGTCTGGCGCTGGTATAGTTCAGGCAAACCAACCGGCGGCATTCCTCTTTATTCCTCGTTCCTTTGCACTCCCGTTGGCTTTCCGGCCGCGGTTTTCTCTTGCTTTAGTTGCTTTCTGCCCCCGATATGGCCTCTCTTCCCCAACGCTACACCGTTACGGCCGCGCTGCCCTACGCCAATGGCCCCGTGCACATCGGCCACCTAGCCGGCGTGTACCTGCCCGCCGACATCTACGTGCGCTACCTGCGCGCCCAGCAGCGCGACGTAAAATTCATCTGCGGCTCCGACGAGCACGGTGTGCCCATCACCATCCGGGCCCAGAAGGAGGGCGTCACGCCCCAGCAGGTAGTCGATAAATACCATGCCATCATCCGCGACTCGTTCCAGGATTTCGGCGTGTCGTTCGATATCTACTCGCGTACATCCAATGCCACCCACGCCGAGGTAGCCAGCGGCTTCTTCAAGAAGCTCTACGAGGAAGGCAAGTTCATCGAGCAGACTTCTGAGCAGTACTATGACGAGAAGGCCGACCAGTTTCTGGCCGACCGCTACATCGTGGGTACCTGCCCCAACTGCGGCAACGAAAACGCCTACGGCGACCAGTGCGAGAAGTGCGGCACCTCGCTCAGCCCCACCGAGCTCATCAACCCGCGCTCCATGCTCTCGGGCAACCACCCCGTGCTGCGCGAAACCAAGCACTGGTACCTGCCCCTCGACCAATACGAGCCCTGGCTGCGCGAGTGGATTGTGGAAGGCCACAAGCAGGACTGGAAAGCCAACGTGTACGGCCAGTGCAAGAGCTGGATTGATCAGGGCCTGCACCCGCGCGCCGTTACTCGCGACCTGGACTGGGGCGTGCCCGTGCCGGTGGCCGGGGCCGAGGGCAAGGTACTCTACGTGTGGTTTGATGCGCCCATCGGCTACATCTCGGCCACCAAGGACCTGCTGCCCAACACCTGGGAAACCTACTGGAAAGACCCCGAAACCAAGCTGGTGCACTTCATCGGCAAGGATAACATCGTGTTCCACTGCATCATCTTCCCCACGATGCTCAAGGCCCACGGCGACTATATCCTGCCCGATAACGTGCCCGCCAACGAGTTCCTGAACCTGGAAGGCGACAAAATCAGCACGAGCCGCAACTGGGCCGTGTGGCTGCACGAGTACCTGCAGGATTTCCCCGGCCAGGCCGACGTGCTGCGCTACGTGCTCTGCGCCAACGCCCCCGAAACCAAGGACAACGACTTCACCTGGAAGGATTTCCAGGCCCGTAACAACAACGAGCTGGTGGCCAACCTCGGCAACTTCGTGAACCGGGCCGTGGTGCTCACCCACAAGTTCTTCGAAGGCAAAGTACCCGCCGCCGTGGGCTTCACCACCGAGGACGAGGACGTGCTGCGTCAGCTGCAGGAGTTCCCGGCCCGCATCGGCGAGTTGATTGACAACTACCGCTTCCGCGACGCCCTGAACGAGCTGATGAACCTCTCGCGCCTCGGCAACAAGTACCTGGCCGACCAGGAGCCCTGGAAGCTCATCAAAACCGACGAGGCCCGCACTGGCACCGTGCTGCACGTGTCGCTGCAGCTGGCCGCCGCCCTGGTCACGCTGCTGGAGCCCTTCCTGCCCGAAGCCGCCGCCCGCCTGGGTGGCATGCTCAACACCGAGAAAGGCACCTGGCCCCAGGCCGGCCGCCCCGACGCGCTGCCTGCCGGCCACCAGCTGGCCGAAGCCGCGCTGCTGTTCACTAAAATCGAGGACGCCACCGTAGAAGCCCAGGTGCAGAAGCTGCTCGACACCAAGAAAGCCAACGAGCTGGCCGCCGCCGTATCCGCTCCCGCAAAAGAGGATGTGAGCTTCGAGCAGTTCCAGCAGATGGACCTGCGTATCGGCACCATCGTAGCCGCTGAGAAGGTCGCCAAAACCAAAAAGCTGCTCAAGCTATCGGTTGACCTCGGTTTCGAGGAGCCCCGCACCATCGTCTCGGGCATTGCCGAGCACTTCCTGCCCGAGGCCCTTATCGGCCAGCAGGTGCAGGTGCTGCTCAACCTTGCCCCCCGCGAAATCAAGGGTATACAAAGCCAGGGCATGCTCCTGATGGCCGAAAACGCTGACGGCGTGCTTAGCCTGATGCAGCCCAGCAGCCCCGTACGCCCCGGCAGTTCGGTAGCGTAGGAGCGCGTTGCACGCGCCCGGTGGTTGCGAGCCACAAACGTCGTTCTACAAGCAAAAAAGCCAGTTTCTACGCATGTAGAAACTGGCTTTTTCCTGTTGGATAGCTAATGCCGGGCGGGCGCGTGCAACGCGCCCCTACTTCACGTTCACCACGTTCATGGCGCGCTCCACGCCCATTGCCCCGAAGGCCAGCACGGCTTCGGCAGCTTTTTCCAGGCGGCCTTCCAGGTCAATATTTTCATCCGCCGAGAACGGGCTGAGCACGTAATCCACCTGCCGGCCCTTCGAGAAACTGGAGTCGATGCCGAAGCGCAGGCGGGCGTATTCGTCGGAGCCCAGGGTTTCCTGGATGTGCTTGAGACCGTTCTGGCCGCCGGCCGAGCCTTTGGCTTTCAGCCGCAGCTTGCCAAAGGGCAAAGCCAGGTCGTCGGTGACGACCAACATCTGCTCTTTCGTAAGCTTGAGCGTGCTGAGCCAGTGGGCCGCTGCTTTGCCGCTTAGGTTCATGTAGGTGGTGGGCTTCACCAGCACGTAGGTGTGGCCTTTGTGCTTGATTTCGGTGGTGAAGGCGTGGCGGCCCAGCTGCCAGGGCGCGGCATCGTGCTTGCGGGCCAAGTAGTCGCCCACCATGAAGCCCACGTTGTGGCGCGTATTAGCGTATTCCGGCCCGATGTTGCCCAGGCACAGCACAAGAAACTTCATATCACGGATTTAGACGGATTCTTCGGATTTCACGGATGCAAGGTTGCGCGGCCGGCCCAGCGGGAGCCTGCTGGCTCGGCCGTGCAACGCACACAAAAAAAGCCGCCCTGCGAGCAGGACGGCTTTTTGGGTTGGAATGGCAGGTACGCCGCGTCGTCCACAAAATCCGTGAAATCCGCTTACATCCGTGCCAATCCGTGATCCTTATTTGTCGGCCGACATCTGGCCTTTCAGCGCACGTGGGATAGCCACGGTAGCAATCGGCGCCTGCTCGTTGGTCAGGATGGTGTAGTTGTTAGGGACTACTTTGTTCACCTTGATCGACTTGCCGAGAGCCAGCTCCGAAATGTCCACTTCTACGTATTCGGGCAGGTTTTCGGGGGTAGCACGCACTTTGATTTTGCGCAGCTTGCTCACCAGTTTGCCACCGGCCAGCACGCCTGGCGAAACGCCTACATACTTTACTGGAACGTCCATCTTCACTTCTTTGCCTTCCTGCAGCTCCAGGAAGTCAACGTGCAGCAGCATTTCGTTCACGGGGTGGAACTGAGCATCCTGCACGATGGCGCTGTAGTGCGTGCCTTCCACGTTCAGGTCCACGATGTGAACTTCGGGCGTGTACAGCAATTCGCGGAAGAGGATAGCGGGGGCGGAGAAGTGAACCTGCTCTGCACCACCGTACAGTACGCATGGTACGTACGATTCCAGGCGGATAGCCTTGGCGTCCTTCTTACCGAGATTCGCTCTTTTAAACCCTACAATCTCGAGGCTTTTCATAAAAGTGTGCTTTTGAGGAAAAAACGCTTACCCAAAGCAGGCAAACGGGCCGCAAAGATAAGCGGATAGTTTGGGAAATGGTTGTGGTTTCGCAAACAATTGTCATCCTGAGCGGAGCGAAGGACCTTATCACGCAAGAACGATTGGCGTGCCAACGACTTGTAGTGGCGTGATAAGATCCTTCGCTCTGCTCAGGATGACAGAAGAGACGTTCCCTACACGAACAACGAGCTAATCGACTCGTGCGACACGACATTGTGGATGGCCTGCGCAAACAGCTGCGCCAAGGAAATTACCTTGATTTTGGGGTTCTCCTGCTTCAGCGGAATCGTGTCGGTGATGACCAGTTCCTCCAGCGCCGAGTTCAGAATCCGCTCGTGGGCCGGGCCCGACAGTACGCCGTGCGTAATTACGGCCCGTACCGATTTGGCGCCGCGCTCCATCAGCAGCTCGGCAGCCTTGCAGATGGTGCCGGCCGTATCAACGATGTCATCCACGAGCACCACGTTCATGCCGGTTACGTCGCCGATTACCTGCATCGAGGCAATTTCGTTGGCCCGCAGACGCATCTTGTCACAGACTACGATTTCGGCCCCGAACTTCTTGGCGAAGCCACGGGTGCGCACCACGCCGCCCACGTCGGGCGAGGCGAAGATGAGGTTTTCGAGGTTGAGCGACTTTATATAAGGGGCCGTGACGGTGGCGCCGTCCAGATGATCGACGGGAATATCGAAGAAGCCCTGAATCTGGCCGGCGTGCAGGTCGCAGGTCATCAGACGGTCGGTGCCCACGCTTTGCACGAAGTCGGCCACCACTTTGGCGCCGATGCTTACGCGGGGCTTGTCTTTGCGGTCCTGGCGGGCGTAGCCGTAGTAGGGCATCACCACGGTAACGGAGGCGGCGGAGGCGCGCTTGGCGGCGTCTACCATCAGCATCAGCTCCATCAGGTTTTCGGCGGGCGGGTTAGTGCTCTGAATCAGGAACACGGCGCAGCCCCGGATGCTTTCATTGAAGCTCGGCCCCAGCTCCGTATCAGCGAAGCGCTGAATGCTCAGGTCGCCGAGCGGCTGGCCGAAAGCTTCGGCAATTTTCAAACCCAGTTCGTGGGAGGCGTTGCCCGCGAATATTTTTACCTGCTGTGACATGGGGTACTTGAAAAGAAGGGAAAGGTGAAAAACGCCTGTCATTCCGAGCGAAGCGAGGAATCCGGGAAAAGTTGGTCAACAACGATGACTCAGATTACGTGCTATGCCCGGAATGGCAGAAACTGAAAAAGCGAAAGGCGCCGACTCTTCCGGGGAGGAAGAATCAGCGCCTTTCGCGTTGGGTTAGTCGGTTGTCCGACCAGGGCTCGAACCTGGACTTTCTTGAATCAAAATCAAGCGTGTTGCCAGTTACACCATCGGACAATTTCCCATCCGTTTCCGTTGCCGGTGTGCCGTTTGGGTTTGCAAATGTAGTACGGCTTTTTTTCAAGGCAAACTTTCGGTGGAAAATTTTTTCAGAAAATTTGGCCTCAGTAGCGTGTAAAAGGCGTTTTGAGGGCTGTGAGTGCCTGATTTTCAGGGTTGGAGGCGTCGGATCAGCGCCGTTAAATTTCTCGAAAAAACCTGCTTTGGCAAAGCGGGTATTAAGCCGTAGTTTTGCGGCCTGAAACGTTGCATCCCACTCCATACATAAAAAGTAATGGCGAATACCGGCAAAATCACCCAGGTTATCGGTCCCGTTGTGGACGTGAGCTTCGCGGGTGAAGGCTCTAAGCTCCCCAACATCCTCGACGCCCTCGAAGTCATCAAAGACAACGGCCAGGTCGTTATCCTGGAGTGCCAGCAGCACCTGGGCGAAGACCGTGTGCGCACCATCGCCATGGACTCGACTGAGGGCCTGACCCGTGGCGCCATCGTGCGCGACCTGGGCGCTCCTATCTCCATGCCCACCGGCGACAGCATCAAGGGCCGTCTGTTCAACGTCATTGGCTACGCCATCGACGGCATTCCACAGCCCACGAGCACCACGCGCCTGCCGATTCACCGCCAGGCTCCGCGCTTCGAAGACCTCGCTACTTCCTCGGAAGTATTCTTCACCGGCATTAAAGTAATCGACTTGCTGGCTCCTTATGTAAAGGGTGGCAAGATTGGTTTGTTTGGTGGTGCCGGCGTAGGCAAAACCGTACTGATTCAGGAGCTGATCAACAACGTAGCCAAGGCCTACTCGGGTCTGTCGGTGTTTGCCGGTGTTGGTGAGCGTACCCGCGAAGGCAATGACCTGCTGCGCGAATTCATCGAAGCCAACATCATTCGCTACGGCGAGGAGTTCAAGCACTCGATGGAAGAAGGCGGCTGGGACCTGAGCAAAGTAGACATGGCTGAGATGGAGAAGTCGCAGGCGACTCTCGTGTTCGGCCAGATGAACGAGCCTCCCGGAGCCCGTGCCCGCGTAGCCCTGTCGGGTCTGACGATTGCCGAAAGCTTCCGCGACGGTGATGGCACCGGCGCTGGCCGCGACATCCTGTTCTTCATCGACAACATCTTCCGCTTCACGCAGGCTGGCTCCGAAGTATCGGCTCTGCTGGGCCGGATGCCGTCGGCCGTAGGTTACCAGCCCACGCTGGCCACCGAAATGGGTGCCATGCAGGAGCGGATTACCTCCACCAAGCGCGGTTCCATCACGTCGGTACAGGCCGTATATGTGCCTGCCGATGACTTGACTGACCCGGCCCCGGCCAACACCTTTGCTCACTTGGATGCCACGACGGTACTGAGCCGCAAAATCGCCGAGCTGGGCATCTATCCAGCCGTTGACCCGCTGGACTCCACCTCGCGCATTCTGTCGGTAGAGGTACTGGGCGAAGAGCACTACAACACCGCTCAGCGCGTGAAAGAGATTCTGCAGCGCTACAAAGAACTGCAGGACATCATCGCCATCCTGGGTATGGACGAACTCTCCGAGGAGGACAAGCAGGTAGTAAACCGCGCCCGCCGCGTGCAGCGCTTCCTGTCGCAGCCCTTCTTCGTGGCTGAGCAGTTCACGGGCCTCAAAGGCGTACTCGTTGACATCAAGGACACCATCCGCGGCTTCAACGAAATCATCGACGGCAAGCACGACCACCTGCCAGAAGCGGCGTTCAACCTGGTGGGCAACATCGAGGATGCCGTAGCCAAAGGTGAGCGTCTGATAGCAGAAGCCAAGTAGTCGTCAGAACGTCAAGCGGAACGTCATGCTGAGCTTGTCGAAGCATCTCTACCGCGCAAGTATTTAATTACTGCTGCGGTAGAGATGCTTCGACAAGCTCAGCATGACGTTCTTTTTTAGCCTGATAATTCCATACATCATGCATTTAGAAATCATCACCCCCGACCGCAAGGTTTTTGAAGGCGAGGTTACGTCGGCGCAGTTTCCGGGTACCGATGGCCTGTTCGAGGTTCTCAACAACCACGCCCCGCTGATTTCGGCCCTGAAAGCCGGCAACGTGGTGCTGAACGGCGGCGCTACTACTTTCCGCATCGACGGTGGGGTGGTAGAGGTGCTGCGCAACAACGTAATCGTGCTGGCAGAAGGCGCTTCGGCGTAAGCGCGGCCCGAAGCAGTTTCAGCAAAGCCCCGTACCTGCCAGCAGGTGCGGGGCTTTGTGCGTCTGGTAGGGGAGGAGGCTGGGGTAGAAATTATGTGGCTTCGCTAACCGGGAAATCTGCCACGGCGCGTAGCTTGCGCCACTCTTTTTACGCTCTGCCAGCTACTGTGCGCGCTATTCTACCCCTGATGGGTTTGCTGCTTGCGGCGGCCCCGGTTGTTGCCCAAACCTTTCCCATTGACTACCGGCGGGCCGCGCAGGCCCAGGATACCGCCAAGCAGCGGCGGGTGCTGGAGGCCTGGCAGCTGAAAGAGCCCAACAACCCCGACCGGTACGTGGCCCAGTTCAACTACCTGCTGCGCAAGTCCTGCCGTGTAGTGGTGAGCACGTCCCCGGCTGCCGGGCGGGGCGTGGCGCTGCAGAAGCAGGATGGCAGTGCCGCCGGCTCTCTCAACGAGGGCTACGAGCCGCGCCTGCTGGAGGCCGCCCGCAACACGCTGCGCGAAGGCATACGGCTGGCCCCGGACCGGCTGGATATGCGGTTTGGGCTGGCCAAGACTTACGAGATGACCCACGAGCCGGCGCCGGAAGTGCAGGTGCTGCGCGAGGCCCTGGCTGCGCGCAAAGCCAGCGGCCAGCCGTGGCGCTGGCAGGAAGGCAAACCTTTGCCGGGGCCGGAAGCAGTTTTTCTGCCCGAAAATCTGGAAGAATACATGTTGCCCTACTGGCAGGCCGACACGCCCGAAGACGCCGAGGTAGCGCGGCAGCTGGCGGAGCTCGTCAGCGAGTATTACCCGGAAAGCTCCCTCGGTCCTTTCAACCTAGCCATGTACCACAGCCTGCATGGGCAGGAGGACAAGGCTTACGCGCTGTATCAGCGGGCCAATGCCAGCAAACCCAACGACTGGCAGACGCTGGCCAACCTCACCCGTCTGGCCATCAACCTCAACCACAAAACCGAAGCTCAGCAGTACCTGGCGGCGCTGCAGAAGCTGCCGGCGGGGCGGCCGGCTGCTGCTCAGCTGGGCAAGGAGGTGCGGCAGATGAAATAGTGCCCGGCTGCAACCAGCGCCGTACTTTGCCGTTGTTTTGCCCCGCGCCCAATTTTCCGCCCACTCTCCCGCCCATGCACATCCACCCCAAAATCACCCCGATTTACCAGACCTCCGTCTTCAAGTTTGAAGACCTCAACGAGCTGGAGCTGTACTTCGGGGAGCCCGGCAGCCGCTACCTGTACTCGCGCAACGGCAACCCCAACTCCGACGAGCTGGCCGAGGCCGTGACGCACCTGGAAGGCGGCGCCGGGGCGGTGGCCACGGGCTCGGGTATGGCGGCCATCTTCGCGGCTCTGATGACCTACTGTACGGCCGGCGACCATGTACTGTGTGCGGCCGACATCTACGGCGGCTCGGCCGCGCTGCTCAACCAGGAGCTGGACCGGCTGGGCATTGCCGTCAGCTACGTGCCTTTCGACGACCTGACCACCAATCTGGCCACGTACACACAGCCCCGCACCCGGCTGCTGCTTTGCGAAACCATCAGCAACCCGCTGTTGCGCGTGGTGGATCTGCGTGCCGCGGCCGCGGCCGCCCATGCGCTGGGTTTGAAGCTGGTGGTGGACAATACGTTTGCCTCGCCGGTGCTTACGCAGCCCTTTGGGTACGGCGCCGACCTGGTGATGCACAGCGTTACGAAGTATCTGGCGGGCCACTCCGACGTGACGGCCGGGGTGGTAGTGGCGCGCACTCCTGAGGATGCCGCCCGCCTGCGGCAAATCGGGACGCTGTTTGGGCTCACGCTGAGCCCCATGGAAAGCTGGCTGGCCGTGCGTGGTATCAAGACGCTGCGGCTGCGGATGGAAGCGCACAGCCGCAATGCCCAGGCCGTAGCCGAGCTGCTGGCGCAGCATCCGGCGGTGCAGGAGGTGTTTTATCCGGGGCTGGCGCAGCACCCGCAGCAGGCGTTGGCGCGGGAGCAGGGGGCGGGCCGATTCGGGGGCATGGTTTCGTTCCGGCTGCTGGACGACAGCACCGACGCCGTGAGCCGCTTCATGCGGGCCAGCCAGCGGTTCCCGTTCGCACCGTCCTTGGCCGGCGTCGACTCGTCGCTGTCGTATCCGGCGGGCACCTCGCACCGGGCACTTACCGAACAGCAGCGGCAGGAGCTGGGCATTACGGCTGGTTTGGTGCGCCTGAGCGTGGGCATCGAGCCCGTGGAAGAACTGCTGGTCGACCTGCATCAGGCGCTGGAAGCTACGGTAGTTTAATACTGCCTGCCGGGAGCTTGTACTGGCAGGCTGACGTTTTGTGCTGGGTGTACTGCCGTTTGAACTTTATATACCGCCAATCTGGGCTTTGTGCTGATTTCAGGCGCGGTGGTGGCAGGCAAAGGCGTCGCGGATGATTTCCGCAATGCGCTGCAGGTCGGCTTCGGTAAGGGCCGAACCGGAAGGAAGGTACAACCCGCCGGTAAATAAACTGGCAATGACCTTACCGCCGAATATGCGCCCGCCGACAAAGAGCGGCCAAATTTGGCGGCTTCCAGAGCGGCCGGCTCCCGCTGCCCGGTGCTGCGCGCTTTCGGGTGCGGCCGTATCGCCCGGCTTCCTGTTGGCAGCAGTGCCTGAGAGAGAAGATTAAAATAGCGTTATAATAATATTAAAAGGAGATTAACATTATTATGATTCTGTTTTATTACTTCTATTTGGAAAATCATTGCTCCTCTTTTCTCCTCTCACCCTCTTTTTTCAGTACCTATTATGAAGCTGATCAAACAAAGCCTGCTCACTTTACTGCTTGTTGTGCTGACGGCGGCCGCCGCCCTGGCAGATAACCCCGACGCCGTACTGGGCGTGTGGAAAAACGGGGAAGGAACGGGTATGATTCAGATCTACAAAAGCGGCGACAAGTACTTCGGCCGTATTGTGTGGCTGAAAGTGCTCAACAACCCCGACGGCACGCCCCGCACCGACGTCAACAACCCCACCGAATCGGCCCGCACCAAGCCTTTGCGCGGCCTGGTGAACATGCGCGACTTCAAGTACGTTGGGGAAAATAAGTGGGAGGGCGGCCAGATCTACGACCCCAAAAACGGCAGCGACTATTCCTGCGAGATGGCCCTGACCGACCCGAACACGCTGGAAGTGCGTGGCTACATCGGGGTGTCGCTCTTCGGCCGGACCGACGTGTGGAAGCGGCAGGTAAAGAAGTAGCCTCATGCAGCATCTCTCCCGTTTCCTGCTTCCCGGCGCCCTTCTGGCGCTGAGCACGGTGCTGGCCGCGCCGGCCTGGGCCCAGGACCTGCCCACCGCCCCCGCCGACTCGCTGGGGCTGGACGATTTCAGCAGCTTCGGCAATGCCGACGCCACCGCCAACCGCCCCTACGCCAGCCAGAAAGTACTGCTGCAAAGCCCCACCAAGCTGATTTCGGTGGGCTACGAGGCGCAGCTGCCCTTTGATCTGACGTCGATCGGCCCTTTGACAAATACTACCGGCGGTCCTCAAAAGGTTACCGAGCAGGTGGACCGCTTCGCAGGCCTGCGCCTGGGCTTTAATGCCCCGGTGATATCCAATTCCAGCCTGATTCTAAACCTGGGCCTCACGTACTGGAATACCGGCGTGCGGGTAGCCAACGCCGAGCGTATACCGCTGTTTCGGCGTCTGGAAGACGGGCTGCGCTCCACGGGTTTCAACGCCACGGTGTTTCGGCCGCTCAACGACAAGAACTTCCTGCTGGTGCAGGGCAACGTCGACCTGAACGGTACCTACCGCAACTTCGACGCCATCAGCACCAAGGCCCTGACCTACAGCGGCACGGCCATCTACGGCTGGAAACCCAGCGAATCGTATATGTGGGGCCTGGGCCTGACGCGCACCTACCGGGCCGGGCAGCTGCTGCACATTCCGGTGGTGTACTACTTCCGCACCTTCAACCCGAAGTGGGGCGTGGAGGCCATCTTCCCGGCCCGCGTGAACGTGCGGCGCAGCTTCGGGGCCAACTCGCTGCTCATGCTCGGCTACGAGCTGGAAGGCAACGCCTACTACCTAGGCCCCGTGAACGGCCAGGACGTGTACCTGCGGCGCGGCGAGTTGAAGCCGCGCATCACCTACGAGCGCCAGCTGGCGGGCTTCGTGTGGCTGTCGGCGCAGGCGGGTTTCCGCTACAACTACCGCTTCGATGCCTTCAGCAAGCAGAACCCCAGCGGCGACAACGACCCGCTGTATGAAAACGAGCTGGGCAACCCGTTGTACTTCAACCTGAGCCTCAACCTGGTTAGCCCCTGACAGGTGGTGTGCTGGCCGGTCTGCCTTTTCCGGCGGCCGGGCTCCACTTTCCTGCTCAAAGCTGCTCCCGGGCCGCGCCTGCTGCAACAGGCGCGGCCCGTTTGCGTTTGGCGGCCACCGGCAGCGGGCAGGGGCTGTCAGGCGTGGTGGTGGCAGGCAAAGGCGTCGCGGATGGTTTCCGCAATGCGCTGCAGGTCGGCTTCGGTAAGGGCCGAGCCCGAAGGGAGGCATAAGCCGTGGGTAAATAAATCGGCACAAACCTCACCGCCGAACATGGGCACACCAGCAAAGAGCGGCTGCAGGTGCAGCGGCTTCCACAGCGGCCGGCTCTCGATGTTGCGGGCTTCCAGGTGCTGCCGCAGCAGCTCCGGCGTGACGGTGGTTTGGGTGGGGTCGAGTAGCACGCAGGTCAGCCAGCGGTTGGCGCGGCCTCCGGTGGGCTCGGCGGGCCCGAATGACAGGCCCGGCAGGTCGGCCAGATGCTTCTGGTACCAGCTGAATATCTCGCGGCGCTTTTTCACCCGGTCATCCAGCAGCCCCATCTGGCCGCGCCCGATGCCGGCCAGCAGGTTGCTGAGGCGGTAGTTGTAGCCCAGCTCGGAGTGCTGGTAGTGCGGGGCATCGTCCTTGGCCTGGGTAGCCCAGAAGCGGGCCTTTTTGTCCCAGTCGGCGTTGTTGGTGACGAGGGCGCCGCCGCCGCTGGTGGTCAGGATCTTGTTGCCGTTGAAGGAGAAAACGCCCACTGCCCCGAAGGTGCCCAGCGGCTGGCCGTCGTAGCGGGCGCCCAGGGCTTCGGCGGCATCTTCCAGTATCGGAATGTCAAATTCGGCAGCTATAGCCAGGATTTCGCGCAGCTGACACGGCATGCCATACAGGTGCACGATGATGAGGGCTTTGGGGCGGCGGCCCTGCCGGAGGCTGGCCTCGATGGCCTCGCGCAGCCGCTGCGGGCACAGGTTCCAGGTGGTGGCTTCGCTGTCGATGAACACCGGCGTGGCCCCGAGGTAGCTGATGGGGTTGGCGGTGGCCACAAACGTAAACGATGGGCACAGCACCGTATCGCCGGGGCCGACGCCCAGCAGCCGCAGACCCAGGTGAATGGCGGCCGTGCCCGAGGTGAGGGCCACGCAGTGCGCCGCGCCCGTAAACTCGCAGATGTCGCGCTCAAATCCATCCAGGTTGGGGCCGGCCGGGGCCACCCAGTTGTCTTCGATGGCCTTGTGCAGGTAGTTCAGCTCGTGGCGGCCGAGGTGGGGCGGGGAAAGGTAAATTCGGTCGTAATCCTGGCTGCGCATCGGAGAAAGTATAGCTCAGGCTCTGGCCTAAACTGTAAGCGGGGAAACACGAAAACAGGGCCGGCAGGCCGCCATTCTCAGGTAGTGGAATAAGTGCCTGTAGCAGGAGGTAAACGGCAACGGGCGGGGTTATGCTACATGCTGTTTGATAATTTGAGCCGGCACGCCCACGGCCGTACAGTGGGCCGGCAGGTCGCGGATGGCTACGGCGCCCGCGCCCAGGATGGTGCCCGCCCCAATTTTTACCTGGTGGAGGACGGTGGCGTTGGTGCCGAGGTAGACGCCCGCGCCCAAGTGGGCTTCGCCGCCCACGTTGACGTGCGGCATCAGCGAGCAGCCATCTTCCAGCACGGCGTCGTGGCCGATGGTGCAGCCCAGGTTGAGCAGCACGTGGCGGCCCAGCGTGATGTCGCAGGTGAGAATGCAGCCCTGGCTGATGATGCAGCCGGCCCCGATCCGGAGCTGCTGGTACGGGGCGCACGCCACGCCGGGGTGAATAAGGGTGGGGAAGGAGAGGTTGGGGGATGTGAGGCGGGCTACTACGGCGGCCCGGCTGCTGCTGCTGCCCACGGCCACGGCCACGTGCAGCGGCCCGGGCGTGGCGTTGAGGTCGGCGGCGGTGCCGAGGTAGGGCAGGCCGTGCAGGGCGGTGGCGGCGGTGATGGGCGCGTCATCATAAAATCCCAGAACATGCCAGGTGGGCGCGGCGGCATTGATCTGGTGAACCAGCATCAGTACTTCGCGCCCCAGCCCGCCCGCGCCAAAAATAACGAGCGGGGCCAGCGGCGCAGCAGAAGCAGGGGAGGCAGAAACGGGCATGGCGTGCATCAAACAGTAGAAGAGCCCCGGAAGGCTTCGGTGGTAGCCTGGCCGGCTGCCGTGATGCCGTGGGCCCCCAGCACGCGGCCTACGGTACGCAGCAGAATCCGCAGGTCGAGGCGCAGGCTGAGGTTATCGACGTACCAGACGTCGTAGAGAAATTTCTGTTCCCAGCTGATGGCGTTGCGCCCGTTTACTTGCGCCCAGCCCGTAATTCCGGGCCTCACCTCGTGGCGGCGGGCCTGCGTGGCGGAGTACAGCGGCAGGTACTCGGGCAGCAGCGGCCGGGGGCCGATCAGGCTAATGTGGCCGCGCAGCACGTTCCACAGCTGGGGCAGCTCATCGAGGCTAGTGGCGCGCACCCAGCGGCCCAGGCGCGGCAGGCGCGCGGCATCGGGCAGCAGCTGGCCGTGGGCGTCGCGGGTGGAGGTCATGGTCTGGAGCTTGTAGAGCGTGAACAGGTGCCCGTGCCGGCCCGGTCGCGCCTGCCGAAACAGCCACGGCCCGCCGTTCTGGACGGCCAGCGCCAGCGCCACGGGCAGCAGCAGCGGCAGTGCCAGCAGCAGCAGCGGTCCGGCCAGTGCTACATCCAGCAGGCGCTTGCCCCAGCGGCGGTACCAGGTAGCAGCGGTAGACATACGCGGGCGGCGGTGGAAGTGGTTTGGGAAACGGCTCTGGTCGGGGCCGGCCACGGCTCAGCGCAGCTAACGAAAAAACGGCGGGGCCAATGGCGGTTGCGACGCAAAAAATGCCGGCCGCTGCGGCGGCCGCATCCGCAAAGCTAGCACTACATTTGCGCCATGCTCGTTTTTCCGAACGCCAAACTCAACCTGGGCCTGTACATCACCAGCCAGCGGCCCGACGGCTTCCGCAACCTCGAATCGGTGTTTGTGCCGCTGCCGTGGGCCGATGCGCTGGAGGTGCTGCCCGCCCCGGCCGGCGCCGACACGGCCCTGACGCTCACCGGCCTGCCCATCCCCAGCGACCCGGCCACCAACCTCTGCGTGCGGGCCTACGAGCTGCTGCAGGCCGATTTCGACCTGCCGCCCGTGCAGCTGCACCTGCATAAGGTGGTGCCCATTGGGGCCGGGCTGGGCGGCGGCTCGGCCGATGCCGCGTTTGCGCTGCGGGCCCTCAACGAGCAATTTACGCTGAACCTGTCCGCCGAAACCCTGGAAAGCTACGCCCGCCGGCTGGGCTCCGACTGCGCCTTTTTTATTCGCAACAAACCGGTTTTTGCCTACGAGAAAGGCGACGTATTTGAGCCCGTTTCGCTGGACCTGACCGGCATGGCCTGCCTGGTGGTGTACCCCGGCCTGCACATCAGCACCGCCGAAGCGTACAGCCGCGTGCAGCCCCGCAACCCGCGCCACGACCTGCGCACGGCCCTCAGCCAGCCCCTCAACACATGGCGCGACACCGTCAGCAACGACTTCGAGGACGCGTTGACGCCTTTTTATCCCGTTCTGGCTAACATCAAGCAGCAGCTTTATGACGCTGGTGCGGTGTACGCCAGTCTCTCCGGCTCCGGCTCGGCGGTGTACGGCCTGTTTCCGGGCCTGGAGCTGCCGCCGCAACTGGAGCTGCCGACGGAGTATCAGGTGTGGCGGGGGCGGCTGTAATACAGCAGTAGCGCGAACTACAAAGTTCGCGCTACTATCGTGCTACCGTCGGGCTACTTGCCCACCAACACCTCGGCGGCTTCAGCTTTACGCTGGCGGCGCTTCATCCACTGGTCGAGGACGGGGTGGATGAGCACGCTGAGCAGGATGACCACGGTGCCCAGGTAGAAGCCGGTGGATAGCTTTTCCTGACCGAAGCCGGGGATGCGCAGCGTGTACATGAGCACGGCCAGCAGAATGCCATACACCGGCTCCAGGTTGATGGTCAGGTTCACGACGAAGGCCGAAATGCGCTTCATCAGCTCTACCGATGCGGAAAACGCATACACCGTGCACACGCCGGCCAGCAGCAGCAGCCACAGCCAGTCGAGGCCCTGCAGGCCCAGCTGCAGCCCCCGGCCGTCGGTGAAATAGTGGCTGTACACAGGCATAAACAGCACGATGCTCAGGCAGGCGCCGGTCATTTCATACAGCGTAAGCTGAAACGGCGTGTGGCGCTTCACCAACTGGGAGTTGAGCACGCTGAACAGGGCCGACAGCCCCGCCGACACAATAGCCACCAGCAAGCCAGCCATCTGGTCCAGCTCGGCCTGCGACACCAAGTACAGGCCTGCCATCGTGAGCAGGCCCAAACCCACTTCATACGGGCGCACCCGCCGCCACAGCACCAGCGGCTCCAGCAGCGAGGTCCACAGCGCCAGCGTGGCCAGCCCGGCCAGGCACACACTCACCGATGACAGGCGGGCGGCCAGGAAAAACGTAATCCAGTGGGCGGCCACCAGCACCCCGATGCCCAGCATCTTCAGCGCCTCGCGGCCGGCCACGTGCCAGGGCTGGCGGCGCGCCACCAGCAGCACCGCCAGCCCCGAGGCGGCCAGCAGCGTACGCCAGAACACCAGCTCCACCGGCGGCACCGATATCAGCTTGCCCAGAATGGCCGTAAAGCCCCAAAGCAGGACGATAAAATGCAGGCGGAGGTAGTCTTTCAGCATGGAGTAACTGAGTAAGGGAGTAGCTGAGTAAAATCGAGTAATTGAGCAGCTGAGTAAGCTTTTCCAGCAAGGAGTCCTTACTCAGCTACTCCCTTACTCAGTTACTCTTTAACGTGGCACCACGCGGTAGAGCACCAGCCCGATGCCGGTGAAAACGATGCTTGGAATCCAGGCGGCCAGCAGCGGCGAAAGGGAGCCGACCTGCGCGAAGTTGCGGCTCAGAATCACGAAGATGATGAACACAAAGGCCAGCACGAAGCCCAGCGCAATCTGCCCGCCCACGCCGGCGCGGCTCTTGCGGGCGCTCATAATCACGCCGATGATGGTGAGGATGAAGATGGCGTAGGGGTAGGCGTACCGCTCGTATTTCTCACTCAGGTACACCTGCGTGTCGTCGGAGCCGCGGTCTATTTTCTGCTGAATGTAGCGGTTCAGTTCGGGCAGCGTCATGGTTTCGCTCAGGCGGTAGGTGCTGGCGAAGTCCTTGGGGAAGAGGTTGAGCGTGGTGTCGCGGGCCGGCAACGACAGCAGCACCTCCTTCTGGCCCCGGAACGTGCGCACCAGCTGCGGCGAGAGGCGCCAGGCCCGCTTGGTAGAGTCCCAGGTGATGGCCTCGGCCGTCATGCGGCGCTTGAGCAGCGTGCCCTCAATGGTTTCGAGCGCAAACTTGTAGCCGATGTTGTTGACGTTGTCGTAGCTTTCCATGAAGGCGTAGCTGCTGGGCCCGATCTTCATGTGCACGTCGCGCCCCTTGAAGCGGTAGGGATTCTTAACGTACTTGCGCTCAAACTCCACCCGCGTCTTGTTGGCGTACGGAATGATCCAGCCGGTGAGGGCAACGGTGGCGACGCCCAGCACGAAGCTGCCCATCAGGTAGGGCACCAGCAGCCGCTTGAAGCTCACGCCCGACGACAGAATGGCCACGATTTCGGTACGCGCCGCCAGCTGCGCCGTCACGAACACCACCGCAATAAACACGGTGATGGGGGAGAGCAGGTTGGCGTAATACGGAAACAGGTTCACGTAATACTCCGTGATGATCTGCCACGCGCCCAAGTTGTGCTGAATGAAATTGTCGTTCTTCTCTGTGAAGTCAATCACGCAAATCACCATCACCAGCACCAGCACCGTGAAGAAGAAGGCCGTGAGGAATTTCTGGAGAATGTATTTATCGAGAATTCGCATAAATCGCTGATTCGCGCTGATTAACCGTGATTTAGCTGATTTTGGAAGTTGAAATATCGATTCGCAAAATCAGCGAAAATGCAGGAATCGACAAGGGCAGGAAGAAAGCTCGCTGTTGCAGTAATTCAACTGTCAAAAGGTGAAAATCAGTGAAATCACGATTAATCAGCGCGAATCAGCGATTGTCGAAAGGTGGGAATCAGCGAAATCACGGTTAATCAGCGCGAATCAGCGATTTACAGCCGCGTCATCACCTGCTTCACCATCTTCTCCTTCCACTCGCGGAAGGTGCCGGCCAGGATCTGCTCCCGGGCCTGCTTCACCAGCCACAGGTAGAAGCTCAGGTTGTGGATGGAGGCCAGCTGCGGCCCCAGCATTTCCTTGCTCTGGAACAGGTGCCGCAGGTAGCTGCGCGAGTAAAACGTGCTGACGTGGCCACCGAGTTCGGCGTCAATCGGCTCGAAATCCAGCGCCCACTTCTTGTTGGTCACGTTCATGATGCCCTGGGTGGTGAACAGCATGCCGTTGCGGGCGTTGCGGGTCGGCATCACGCAGTCGAACATATCCACGCCCAACGCAATGTTCTCCAGAATATTGGCCGGCGTGCCCACGCCCATCAGGTAGCGCGGCTTGTCCTTGGGCAGAATGTCGCAGACGATTTCGGTCATTTCGTACATCATCTCGGCCGGCTCGCCCACGCTCAGCCCGCCGATGGCGTTGCCCTCGCGCCCCTGCTCGGCAATGAACTCGGCCGAGCGCACGCGCAGGTCCTTGAACGTGGAGCCCTGCACAATCGGGAACAGGGTCTGCTGGTAGCCGTAGTGGCCTTCGGTGCTGTCGAAGCGGGCAATGCAGCGCTTCAGCCAGCGGTGGGTCATGTCGAGGGAGCGGGCCGCGTAGTCGTACTCGCAGGGCCAGGGCGTGCACTCGTCGAAGGCCATGATGATGTCGGCCCCGATGGTGCGCTGAATATCCATCACGCCCTCGGGCGAGAACAAATGCTGCGAGCCGTCGATGTGGGAGCGGAACTTCACGCCTTCCTCCTTGATCTTGCGCGTGCCGCTGAGCGAGTACACTTGGTAGCCGCCCGAGTCGGTGAGAATGGGCCGGTCCCAGCCGTTGAACTTGTGCAGGCCGCCGGCCTTGCTGAGCACCTCTAGGCCGGGGCGCAGGTAGAGGTGGTAGGTGTTGCCAAGGATGATCTGGGCCTGCACCTCGTCCTTGAGGTCGCGCTGCTGCACGGCCTTCACGGTGCCGACCGTCCCGACGGGCATGAAAATGGGCGTTTCGATGGCGCCGTGGGCCGTGTGCACCACCCCGGCGCGGGCTTTGGTGTGCGGGTCTTGCGTTACTAAGTCGAAAGTCATGGTGGGGCAGTAGCCGGTGGTCGGTTGCTGGTGGTCAATTGTCAGATAGTCCTTGCTATGATCGGAAGAACAAACTGCCAACTGACAACGAGCAACTGCCAACTGATTATGCGTGCAAAGGTACTCGGCCCATCCCGAATGCCTACTTTTGCGGGCTAATTCCCACGCTGCGTGTTGCCCGTTCATTTCTCCCCGGCCCTTTGGCTGCTGCTGGCCACGGTGCTGGTGCAGCTCTACTACGCCGCCTACTACTTCTGGCCCTTCGCCACCCGCCCGCCCGAGCCCACCGAGGCCGGGGCCGAGCCGGTTTCGGTGCTGGTGTGCGCCCATAACGAGCTGGAAAACCTGCGCCGCCTGCTGCCGCTGCTGCTCCGGCAAGAGTATCCCGCCGGCTTGGAAATCGTGCTCATCGACGACCGGTCGGAGGACGATACTTACCTCTACGCCCAGCAGCTCAGCCAGTACTACCCCAACTTCCGCCTCGTCACCATCGGCCGCACGCCCGACGGCCTGTCGCCCAAAAAATACGCCCTCACGCTGGGAATCAAGTCGGCCCGCTACCCGCAGCTGCTCTTCACCGATGCCGACTGCATTCCGGCCACCAACCAGTGGGTGCAGCACTTGGCCGCCGGCTTCCGGCAGCCCGCCGATATGGTGCTGGGCTACTCGGCCTACGCCGCCGAGCCCGGTTTTCTCAACAAGCTGGTGCGGTTTGAAACCCTGCTGACCGGCGCGCAGTACCTCTCGTTTGCGTGGCGCGGCCAGCCCTACATGGGCGTGGGGCGCAACCTGGCCTATACCCGCGGGGTCTTTGCCACAACTAAGGGCTTTGCTTCCCACATCCGCAGCCTGTCCGGCGACGACGACCTGCTGGTGCAGGATGCCGTGGCGCGGGGTGCGCGCGTGGCAGTGGTGGCCGAGCCGGTGGCCCACACGCTCAGCGAACCCGCCACCACCTGGGGCGGCTGGTGGCGGCAGAAACGGCGGCATCTGTCGGCCGGCCGCAGCTACCGTCTGGCCGACCGGCTGCGGTTGGGAAACTTTATCGGAAGCAATCTGCTTTTCTACGCGGTTAGTTTAGGGTTGCTGTTTTCCCAGCCCGATTGGATACCTTTGGCCGGCCTCTGGGTGGTACGCACCGGCCTGGTGTGCGCCACCTACCAGCGTCTGAGCCGGCGCCTCGATGACCCATTGCCGGTGGCGCTGCTGCCGGTGTTAGACGTTGTCTACTTTTTTTATTATCTCGCTTTAGGAATGTCGCTGTTCCTCTACCGCAACCTCCGATGGAAGTAAATAATCAGGAAAAACAATTCTCTGCCAAAGCCAAGCACGACTTCAAGCTGATCCGCGCCGCCGTGGAAAACAGCGACGAAAAGGCGTACGCTGAGCTGATGCAGATTTACAAGAAGCCGGTGTACCACGTGGTGCTGAAGATGGTGCGCAACCCCGACGACGCCGACGACCTTACCATCGAAGCCTTCGCCAAGGCCTTCCGCAACCTGCACAAGTTCAACCCCGAGTTTGCCTTCAGCACTTGGCTGTTTCGCATCGCCACCAACAACTGCATTGATTTTATCCGCAAGAATAAAATCAAAACGATGTCCATCGACTCGGCCATCAAGATTGACAACGGCGACGAAATCACCATCGACTTCCGCGACCAGAACCTGAACCCGCAGGAGACGACCATCAAAAACCAGAAGATCGAAATCATGCAGCACGTGGTGTCCCGGCTGCCTGATAAGTATCAGCGCCTCGTGACGCTGCGCTACTTCGATGAGCTGAGCTACGAGGAAATTGCCCAGGAGCTGAAAGCGCCCCTTGGCACCGTGAAAGCCCAGCTGCACCGCGCCCGCGAGCTGCTTTATGACATGGTGAAAAATAAAAAGGAAATCATATAAGTAAAAAAAGCCCCGCAAGGGGCTTTTTTTATCCCGTCATTCTGAGCTTGCGAAGGATCTTATCACGTCTGCATTGCCGCTGACCGAGTCAGTTCAACGTGATAAGGTCTTTCGCAAGCTCAGGATGACAGATGCCGTCGGTGTTTACCTTTGCCCCACTATGCACATGCTTCCCCACTACTTCCCGCACCTCACCGACCACCAGCGCCAGCTGTTCAGCCAGCTCGATACCGAGTTTCGCGGCTGGAACGAGCGGCTTAACCTGGTAGCCCGCACCGACGTCGATAACCTGGCCGAGCGGCATTTTCTGCACTCGCTGGGCATTGCCAAGGTGGTGGAGTTTGTACCGGGCTCGTCGGTGCTGGATGTGGGTACGGGCGGCGGCCTGCCCGGTTTGCCGCTGGCCATTCTGTTTCCGGAGGTGAAGTTTCATCTGGTCGACAGCATCGGCAAGAAGATTCATGCCGTGCAGGAAATGGCCCGCGACCTGGGCCTCACCAACGTCACGGCCGAGCAGACCCGCGCCGAGCAGCTGCGCCCCAAATACGACTACGTGGTGAGCCGCGCCGTGGCGCGCCTAGCCACCTTCCACACTTGGATTGCGCACCGCTACAAGCCCCAGCACGAAGCCGCGTCCAACAGTGGCCTCTACTACCTCAAAGGTGGCGACCTGACCGAGGAAATCGACGAATCGGGTCTGAAGGCCACCATCCACAACCTGAGCGACTTCTACACCGAGGATTTCTTCGAAACTAAGAAGGTAGTGTTCGTGCCATCCGGCCGCTAAAAAGTCAGGCCGGCACGGCGGCCGTCAGGAACTCCACGGCGCGGCGCTCGGAATAGTACGCGCCGTCCGGCGTGCCTTCGCCGAAGCCCACGTGGCCGCCGTCGGAGGGCGTTTCCAGGAACACGAACTCGCTGCGGGCGGCCGCGTCGCGCGGGAAGCAGGTAGGCGGCAGAAACGGGTCGTTTTCGGCATTCACGAGCAGTGTCGGGATGCGGATGCCGCTCAGGTAGCGGCCGGAGCTGGCGTGCTCGTAATAGTCCTCCGCCGACTTGAAGCCGTGCATCGGTGCCGTAAATCGGTCGTCGAATTGTGGGAAATCCAGGAGCTGGTCGAGGTCGGTGAGGTCAATCTGGTCGGGCAGCAGGGCCGCCTTCTGGCGCATCTTTCCGCGCAGTGTTTTCAGAAAGCGGTTGAGGTACACCCGGTTTTCGAGGCGGCCGATGTGATAGGAGCTGGCCCTGAGGTCGGTAGGAACCGAAAACACGGCGGCGCGCTCCACCTCGTCCGGCACCCGCGCCGGGTTTTCGCCCAGGTATTTGAGCGTGACATTGCCGCCGGCTGAAAAGCCAGTCAGGAAGATGCGCTGGTAGCGGGGCGTGGCCAGGGCGTGGCGCACCACAAAGTCGAGGTCGTCGGTGTCACCGAGGTGGTAGGAGCGGAGCAGGCGGTTCATTTCGCCGCTGCAGCTGCGGTAGTTCCAGGCCAGCGCGTCGAAGCCGGCCTGGTTAAGGGCTCGCACCATGCCGCGCACATACGGCCGCGAGGCGTCGCCCTCCAGCCCGTGCGACACGATGCAGAGCGTATCGGCCGGGGCATGCGGCTGCCGCGACCAGTCGAGGTCGAGAAAGTCGCCGTCGGCCGTTTCCACCCGCTCGCGCTGGTAGTGTACCTCCGGCACCTCGCGCCACAGGCTGGGCACAATGGTTTGCAGGTGGCCGTTGAACATATAGAACGGCGGCTGATAGCGGGAGTCGGCAACGAGTGGCATGGGCGAGGGCGGCTAACTAGGGTGCGGTGTGGTTGGTAGGATGCCCGGCAGATCTGTATAGAATTTAGTGCTTCTGGCGCGATTGTCAACCCTGTTTTACAAATAAAGTTCGGCATGCCTACTGCTCAGGTAAGCAAGTCCCGCGAGATTATTCGGCGTCCGAGGCGCAAATTCCGGGCGGTCTGTTTGCACTTTCCATCCAAACCCTTACCTTTGCCCACCCAATCCGAATTGAAACCGAGCAGAACGTTCATTTCTCCTACACATGGCAAATCATAAGTCAGCCCTCAAGCGCATCCGTTCCAACGAAGCTAAGCGCGTGCTGAACCGTTACCAGGCAAAATCTACCCGCACAGCTGTTAAGAAGCTGCGCGCCACCACCGATGCTTCGGCTGCTCAGGAGCTGCTGAAGAAAGTATCGTCGATGCTGGACCGCCTGGCCAAAAAGAACATCATCCACAAGAACAAAGCCGCCAACAATAAGTCGAAGCTGGCTAAGTTCGTGAAGTCGCTGGCCGCCTAAGCAGCACCAGTAACTTTCTGCTCTTTTGATAGAGAAGGCCCCGTGCGCAAGCGCGGGGCCTTCTCGTGTTTCGGGCGCATAGTTTATTTCCTATCTTTTGGCAGTCATATCTTTTCCTAGCGCTATATGAAACATCTGTACCAATTATTGCTGCTCTTGAGCAGCCTCACAGCCTTGCCCGCCACCGCCCAGAACTGGCGCCCTTTCCGGCCCAACGGCGACGTGCACGCCTTCCGCGGTACCTCTGCGGACACCGTCCTGACCCTGCGACTCGACTCAGCCGGCGTGCACGGCACCGACTCGGTGTACTACTTCAACCGCATCATGCGGCGCACCGGCAGCTTTGCCTGGCAGAAGGCTCGCAACAACCAATTCGGGCAGCAGCTGCGCTACACGCCCGCCACGCGCACCTACGTGCTGTTCTGGGACGGCGGCCCCGATACCGGCCTGAGTCTCAGTTACGCTTTGGTATTGAAGCCGTTTGCCCGCGTTGGTGATACGTGGAGCAGCTTTTTCACCGATTATGGCTTAACCACCACGCTGGTGTCACGCGGCACGATGATGCTTGATGGTGTGCAGGATTCCGTAGCCACTTTTCGGGCCGGCAATAATCCCGGCGTGCTGGTGGTATTGAGCAAAAACAACGGGCTGGTATCGGGACCGGCTGATTTGCGGTTTGGGGTGCCAGCGGCCCGGCAGCTCACCCTGGCCCGCCGCCCCGCACCCGCCGGCCTCAGCTACTACAACCCGCTCACGCTGCTGAATCTGCAGCTAGGCGACGAGCTGGGGTACCAGTACACGCAGTTCACCAGCAATCCAATCGGGTGCGGCAGCGGCAACGTACTGCGCCGCATACTCATGCGTCAGCTCACGGCCGACAGTCTGACCTACATCTGCCAGGAGCAAAGCCGAACGGTGTATAGTGGCGCGCCGGGCTGCGTTCCTGCCAGTACTACCGTTTCGCCCGTATCGCGGGTGCGCATGTCGGCCTCACTGCGCACCGGGCAGTGGCGTGGCAGCAGCAGCGACCGGCTGAGTCCGTTGCGCGCCCCGTTGCTGTCCTACGCTTACCAGCAGTTGCCTTTTAATGCGGTGCTCATGGGCTATCCGGTGGTCAGCAACCGGCCGGGCGGCGCCTGTAGCGGGCCCGCGGCGTTGCAGACAGAAGTGCTGTACAACCGCACCGGTATTGGCTATACGCCAGGGCTGGATGCCCTGAATCAGCAAACCCTGAGCGCACCGGGCGTGGGCTTCGTGCGTGATTTGGAATACCAGCTCACCTATACCCGCCGTACCAGCAGCGGCACCCTGCAGACCTGCGGCTCCCGCACCGATTTCGCCACGCTGCTGCCTACCAGAGCGGCGCGGGCGGCGGCCACGTTCCAGCTCTATCCTAACCCCGCGGGCAGCAGCGCCACGCTCACGCTGGCCGGCCCGGCTCGCACCGCCACCACCGTGCGCCTGCTCGACGCGCTGGGGCGCACGGCCGGCACCTGGCCACTGGCCGCCGGCCAAACCGCCATGGTGCTGCCCCTGCAGGCCCTGGCGGCCGGCATGTACGTAGTGGAGGTACAGGCCATCGGCGAGCGGCCGCAGCACCTGCGCCTGCAGTTGGAAAAGTAGCATAGGCTTCAGCCTGTGCCGTGCGGGAGTAGTGAGTGCCGAGTATTTAGTATGGAGTATCGAGATGCTTGATGATTGCCTTAATACTCGGTACTGAGTACTCGGTACTCCATACTGAGCACTAAAACCAAAAGCCCGCCGGAAGCTATTCCGGCGGGCTTTTTCGTGTGTTGTGCGGCACAGGCTAAAGCCTGTGCTACATCAGCGTTAGGCTACGCTTACTTTCACCATGTTGGTCTTGCCTTTCTCGTTGATGGGCATGGAGGCGGTGTTGATGAATACGTCGCCTTTGTTGAGGTTGCCGGTGGCGGTCAGGGCGTACTTGATGTCCGAAACCGAGCTGTCGGTGCTCACCATTCGGTCGTAATAGAAGCCGCGCACACCCCAGATCAGGCTCAGGGTTGTGAGCAAAGAGCGGTTGTCGGTGAAGATGAAGATGTTGGCCTTGGGGCGGTATTTGGCAATCTGGAAAGCCGTATAGCCGCGGTGCGTCATGCCGGTAATGGCTTTGGCGCCCGTGTTCTTGGCCAGGTGGCAGGCCGCCGACAGCACGCTGTCGACCATGAACGTCGGCGACTCGGGCGAGATAGGGTGCCAGCGGTGATACAGCGACTCGCGGCGGGTTTCCACGCTCAGAATCGTGCCCACCATCGAGCGGATTACCTCGGCCGGATACGCGCCCACGGCCGTTTCCGCCGACAGCATCACGGCATCGGCCCCATCGAGGACGGCGTTGGCCACGTCGCTGGTTTCGGCCCGGGTGGGGCGGGGGGCCGTAATCATGCTTTCCATCATCTGCGTGGCCACAATCACCGGCTTGCCGGCAATGTTGCACTTCTCCACAATCAGCTTCTGGGCCATCGGCACCTCTTCCATCTTCACCTCCACGCCCAGGTCGCCGCGGGCTACCATCACGGCGTCGGCAATGGCAATGATTTCGTCGAGGTTTTTGAGGCCTTCCGGCGTCTCAATCTTGGCAATCACGCGGGCCGATTTGCCGCTCTCCGCAATCAGGCCCTTGATGAAGCGGATGTCTTCGGCGCGGCGCGCAAACGACAGCGCCACCCAATCCACGTCGTTTGCCAGCCCGAATTTCAGGTCCTCGATGTCCTTCTCGGTCATGCTCGGAGCCGACACTTCGGAGTCGGGCAGGTTGATGCCTTTGCGGGGCTTCACGAGGCCGCCGTAAATCACTTCCACGTCCACCTCTTTGTCGCGGTCGGTGGCCAGCACGCGCAGCTCAATCTTGCCGTCGTCGATGAGGATCATGTCGCCGGGCTTCACGTCGCGGGCCAGGCCCAGGTAGATGGTGCTCAGGCGGGTAGCCGTGGTGATTTCCTTTTCGCCGCACACCAGCTTGATCTTGTCGCCGGCCTTGATTTCCACGGCGCCGCCTTCCACTTCGCCGAGGCGAATTTTGGGGCCCTGCAGGTCCTGGAGCAGGCCCACATTGGTGCGCATGTCTTTGTTGAGGCGGCGCACCGTGTTGATAACCGACAGGTGGTCTTCGTGGCTGCCGTGCGAGAAATTGAGGCGGAATACGTCCACGCCTTCGCGCATGAGCATGCCTAGTTTCTCGTAGGTGTTGGAGGCCGGTCCAACCGTGGCTACGATTTTAGTTTTATTAAAATGAGGCAGAGGTTCCATAGAAGGGGGCACCAAGCTCCAGCTTGGCGAGTCGGCGCACGACAGTGGCTAGGTGAAACAAGTAGCTCAGAAGGCCCGCCAGGCTGGAGCCGGGCGTTGTAAACTCAAAAGAGCAGATTTTCTTTAAACTTCAACGAATTCGGGTCGAATTGGCAGGCGTACTGCACCACGGGCAGCGTAGTGAGCTCGGCTAGCAGTGCCTCGGCGGCGAGCTGGCCGCTGCCGTTATTCACCTGAATCAGGTAATCGTATTCCTTGACATCGGGCGCCAGAAACGGCTTTTTCAGCACCGAGGGGTCGATGGAGCGGTTGCGTAGCAGGCGTAGGGTGAGGTGCTCAGTGGCGTGCAGGTAGTTGCTGATAACCAGCCGGCCCTGGTGAAGCAGGTCGTAAATCAGGTCCTGCTGCTTGACTAGGCGCAGGCGCAGCGCCTGGTTGAGCTGCCAAGCCAGCGTGTGCTCCCGGCTCGATGAAACGACCCCGAACAGGTCGAAGTCGCACTCATATTCTACGTCCAGCGTGAGGGTTTTCATAGACAGGTGCCGAAGCGGTGATGCGCAAAAGTACACATCCCCTTATCCGAAACGAACCACCCTGGCCAGAATCTTGTGCCCGGAAGAATCGGGGGGCAGGTTTGAAAATGTTAGGGAAGATGATGTTATTTGTGGCGAGTTTTCTCTAAACCCCCACGGAAATGTCTGAAATTGCAGAAAAAGTAAAAGCCATCATCATCGACAAACTGGGCGTAGAAGCGTCGGAAGTAACTCCGGAGGCCTCTTTCACCAACGACCTGGGTGCCGACTCGCTCGACACGGTGGAGCTGATCATGGAGTTTGAAAAAGAATTCAATGTGTCTATCCCCGACGACCAGGCCGAAAACATCGGCACCGTGGGCCAGGCTATCAGCTACCTCGAAGAGCACGCTAAGTAATTAAGCAGTAGTGAGTATACAGTATGGCGTATTTAGTTGGTGATGCCTGCCTTTGGGGCAGCCCGGCACTCCGGATGACTACCTACTAACTACTCGATACTCACTACTTCCTTCGGTTTTTTGTGCATTCCGGCCGGCCTGCCGCCGGCCGTTTTGCTTTCCCCCTTTTTCGTAATCTCTGCCCCGCCTATGGCTTTTCGGAGAGTTGTCGTTACTGGCCTGGGCGCCATCACGCCGCTGGGTAGCACCGTTCCTGCTTACTGGGAAGGGCTGCGCCAAGGCATCAGCGGTGCCGCGCCCATCACCCGTTTCGACGCCAGCAAGTTCAAGACCCGCTTCGCCTGCGAAGTGAAGAACTACAGTCCGGATGACTACTTCCCCACCAAGGAAGGTCGGAAAATGGACTTGTTCACGCAATTTGCCGTTATCGCCAGCGACGAAGCCATCAAGGATGCCGGCTTGCTCGAAGGAGTGAATAAGGACCGGGTGGGCGTTATCTGGGGTTCGGGCATTGGGGGGCTGAAAACCTTCCAGGACGAGTGCTTCAACTTCGCTAAAGGCGACGGCACGCCGCGCTACAACCCGTTCTTCATCCCCAAAATGATTGCCGACAGCTCGTCAGGCAACATTTCCATCAAAAACGGCTTCCGCGGGCCCAACTTCGTGACGACGTCGGCCTGCGCCTCGTCGTCGGATGCTATTGTGGCCGCCTACAATTACATCCGCCTCGGCATGGCCGACGTGGTGGTGACGGGCGGCTCGGAAGCGGCTATTACGGAGGCCGGAGTAGGGGGCTTCAATGCCCTCAAAGCCATGAGCGAGCGGAACGACGATGCCGAAACCGGCTCGCGCCCCTACGACAAAGACCGGGACGGTTTCGTGCTGGGCGAAGGCGCCGGGGCTCTGATTCTGGAAGCCTACGAGCACGCCCAGGCCCGCGGCGCCAAGATCTACGCCGAAATCATCGGCGGCGGTCTGTCGTCGGATGCCTACCACATCACGGCGCCCGACCCTACGGGCGAAGGCGTGGTACTGGTGATGCAGAACGCCTTGCGCGACGCTGGCATTCAGCCCGAAGATGTGGACTATATCAACACCCACGGCACCAGCACGCCCCTCGGCGACGGCGCCGAGGTGAAGGCCATTCAGAAGGTGTTCGGTGAGCACGCCTACAAGCTTAACATCAGCTCCACCAAGAGCATGACCGGCCATTTGCTGGGCGGTGCGGGCGGTATTGAGGCCGTGGCCAGCATTCTGGCCATTCAGCACGGCATCGTGCCCCCCACCATCAACCATTTCACCGACGACCCCGAACTGGACCCCAAGCTGAACTTCACGTTCAACAAGGCCCAGCCGCGCGAGGTGAAGGTGGCCATGAGCAACACCTTCGGCTTTGGCGGGCACAACACGTCGGTGGTGTTCCGCAAGTTTCAGGAGTAGCAGCCATGAGTGGCTTACCCTTGTTCGGGTTTTTTCGGCGGATGCTGGGCCATGATAAGGCCTTCCGTCAAGCAATTGCCACGGTAACCGGCCGCACGCCTCAAAACGTGCGGCTTTACCATTTGGCCTTTACCCATTCGTCGGTGGTGAAGCAGCAGGCCACGGCCGCTGGGCGCCACCAAAGCAACGAGCGACTGGAGTTTCTGGGGGATGCCGTGCTGGGCACAGTGGTGGCCGAATACCTGTTTCGGAAGTTTCCGTACGAGCAGGAAGGTTTCCTGACTGAGATGCGCAGCCGCATCGTGAACCGGGAAAGCCTTAACGCCCTGGCCCTCAAGTTGGGCCTTGATAAGCTGGTGCAGCTGGACCCCGGCCAGGGCCGCGCCGCCCGCTCGCGCTCCGTGAACGGCAACGCCCTGGAGGCGCTGGTGGGCGCCGTGTACCTCGACCAGGGCTACAAGGCGGCCCGTAAATTTGTGCTCAGCCGCCTCGTGAAGCCTTTTGTGGACGTGAAATCCCTCACCGAAACGACGGCCAACTTCAAGAGCAAGCTCATTGAGTGGGCCCAGCGCAACGGCAAAGCCATCCGCTACGACCTCAACGGTGAGGCCCGCCCCGGCGGCGTGATGGAGTTTACGGCCTCTGTGGTGCTCGACGACGAAGTGGTGGCTACCGGCATGGGCCTGAGTAAAAAGCAGGCCGAGCAGCTGGCCGCCGAGCGGGCGCTGGCAGCGCTGGGCGTGTAGGAACACTGTGTCCTCTGCGCAAAACACTGCGCCCTCTGCGGGCTACGTCGTTGTTACGATGGTAGCCCGCAGAGGGCGCAGTGTTTTGCGCAGAGGACGCAGTGTTTTGGCAACCCAATCCGGGGAAATAGAGTTGTTTTGCAGAAACCTACTGACCCCTCCCATGCGAATAGCCGGCGCCGCCCTCAACCAGATACCGTTTGACTGGACCCACAACCTGCGCACCATCCGCGAGGCCATCGAGCAGGCTAAAGCGGCTGGCGTGGAGCTGCTGTGTTTGCCGGAGCTGTGCCTCACCGGCTACGGCTGCGAAGACCTGTTTCTGAGTGAGTGGCTGCCTGAAGCCGCGCTAGCCCACCTGCAGCAGATCCGGCCCTGGACCGAGGGCATCTGCGTGGTGGTGGGGCTGCCCATTCGGCTCAACCAGCGCACCTACAACACGGCCGCCGTGCTGCGCGACGGGCAGATTCTGGGCTTTGCGGCCAAGCAGTTTCTGGCCAACGACGGCGTGCACTACGAGCCCCGCTTCTTTGCGCCCTGGCCGGCCGGCGAAACCACCGCCGTGCAGTGGGAAGGGGAGGAGTGGACGCTGGGCGACCTAACGTTTGAGCACCAGGGCGTGAAGTTCGGGTTTGAAATCTGCGAGGATGCGTGGCGGCCCAACGACGTGCGGCCCGCCTGCCGCCTGATGGGCCGCGTAGATCTGATTGTGAACCCCTCAGCCAGCCACTTCGCCATGAGCAAGACCGATGTGCGCTATCACCTCGTGACGGAGGCCTCGCGCACGTTCAATTGCACCTACCTCTACGCCAACCTGCTCGGCAACGAGGCCGGCCGCATCACCTACGACGGTGAGATTCTGGTGGCTCGCAATGGCCACCTGCTGCTGCGTAACCAGTTGCTCAGCTTCAAGGAAGTGGACATGGAATACGTGGACGTGGATTTCAGCGCGCCGCTGGCCCCGGCCGCCGACATAGCACCCCTGCCCGCTCCTGATGAGTACCGCGAGCTGAACCAGGCCCTGAGCCTGGCCCTGTTCGACTATTTGCGCAAGGCCCGCAGCCGGGGCTTCGTGCTGAGCCTCAGCGGCGGCGCCGACTCCTGCCTGTGCGCCGTGGCGGTGGCCGAAATGGTGCGCCTGGGCACGGCGGAGCTGGGTACGGCCGAGTTCATGCGCCGCGCCGGCTGCTTTACCGCGGAGGAAATAGCCCAGCTGGCCGGCTCCGTAACGGCCGTAGCCGACCAGGATGCGCCGGGCCCCAACGACGCCTCGGCGTCGACTCCAGACAACGAGCAACGCGCCGCGAACCGCGCAATCACGCGCCGTTTGCTCACCTGTGCCTACCAGGGCACCGTCAACTCCTCCGACGACACGTTCAACTCGGCGCAGGAGCTGGCGGAGTCTATCGGGGCCGTGTTTCACAACTGGGAAATTGACGCGGAAGTGAGCGGCTACGTGGGCAAGATCGAGCACGCGCTGGGCCGTGACCTGACCTGGCAGACCGATGACCTGGCGTTGCAGAACATTCAGGCGCGGGTGCGGGCCCCGGCCATCTGGCTGCTGGCCAACGTGCAGAACTGCCTGCTCATCACCACATCCAATCGCTCGGAGGCCAGCGTGGGCTACTGCACCATGGACGGCGACACGGCCGGCAGCATCTCGCCTATTGCGGGCGTCGACAAGGACTTCGTGAAAAAGTGGCTGCGCTGGGCCGAAACCGAGCTGAACTACCCGGCTTTGCGCCACGTGAACAGCCTGCAGCCCACCGCCGAGCTGCGCCCCCTCGAAGACAAGCAGACCGACGAGCGGGACCTGATGCCCTACGTGCTGCTCAACCGCATCGAGCGGCTGGCTTTCTACGACCGGCTGGCGCCCAAGCAGGTGCTGGCCACCCTGCGCCACGAAGACCCCGCCGCCGACCCCGAGCAGCTGAAAACCTACGTGAAGCGCTTCTACAGCCTCTGGAGCCGCAACCAATGGAAGCGCGAGCGGTACGCCCCCAGCTTCCACCTCGACGACTACAACGTAGATCCGCGCTCTTGGCTGCGCTTCCCCATCCTGAGCGGCGGCTATACCGAGGAGCTGAACGCACTATAGTGGTAGAGCGGTGCCTGGCTGCGCTGGGGTAAGGTAGTGGCTCCGGTCCGGCGGCTCTTTCAGCCGTCGGGCCGGTCGTCGTCAGCACGGCGCGGCTGCCACCTCCGGCCAGTTGCGGTTGTACGAGGATTCTGGATCTATGAAAGTGCCGACGGATTGCGGGATTTCAACAAGTTATCAACTGTCAGACAGTTTGTTGAAGAATATTCTTCAGCCGGTGCGCAAGTTTTGTGTGCCGGATGGGGCCTAAGCAGTTGTATCCTCAGCAGGCGCGGCGAAGGCCGGGCGTCGGGCAGGTGTCGTTTTCATCTTTCAATTCCTGCCGCACTGGTGTATACTCTTCCGCTGCCTGCTCCTCCCGGCGTTCTGTCTCCCGCGCTCTGCGCTGCCGTCTCGCCCGATGCCGAGTTGGTAGCGCAGCTGCAGCAGGGCAGCGAGGCGGCGTTTCGGACGCTGGTGGAGCGCTACCAAAACCGGATCTACCGCACGGTGCTGGCGCTGCTGCAGTCGCCGGAAGAGGCCGAAGACGTGGCGCAGGAGGTGTTTGTGGAAGTCTACCAAACCATCGGGCGGTTTCGGGGCGAAGCGGCGCTGAGCACTTGGCTCTACCGGCTGGCTACCTCGCGGGCGCTCAAGCACCGGCAGCGGGCCCGCGCCCGGAAGCGCTTCGCCTACTTCACCAGCCTGCTGGGTTTCGACAACCAGGTGCTGCACGAGCCGCCCGACCATGCGCACCCGCAGGCGCAGCTGGAAGGCCAGCAGCAGCTGGCGCTGCTACTAGCGCACATTGCCCGGCTGCCCGGCCAGCAGCAGGTGGCGTTTACCCTGCGCCACGAGCAGGAGCTGAGCTACGATGAAATAGCCGCGGTGCTCAACACCACCGTGTCGGCCGTGGAATCCCTGCTGTTCCGGGCCCGCAAAACCCTTCGCCACCATCTTTCCCTGCGCCATGACTGATCCTGCCCCCCGGCCCACAGCCGACGACGAATGGGAAAACCTGCTGCGCCAGTGGCGCACCCAGCCCAATGCCCAGCCCCGGCCGTTCTTCTACAGCCGCGTGCGGGCCCGGCTGGTGGCCGAGGCCGCCGCGGAGCGCCAGTTGCTGCCTGCTTGGTTGCGCTGGCCCAGCTATGCCGTGATGCTGGGCATGTTGCTGCTGCTGAGCGGCGACGGCGCCCTGCTGCGCTAACTGCCGCCTGCCCACAATCTGCAGCAGAAGTAGCCTGCAAAGCGGCAAGTGGAATGTGTGAGTACCTTTGAGTCCCTTCTATATTTCGTAACCATGCTTTCTTTTCTCTCCTACATCACCTGGACCGCTGACCCGATTCTGGCCAAAATAGGGCCGCTCACGCTGCGCTGGTACGGGCTGCTGTTCATGTCGGGCTTCGTGCTGGGCACGTTTGTGCTGTCGCACATCTACAAGTCGGAGCGGGTGTCGCCGCGCTGGGTGGATGTCATTACCATCTACATGCTGGTGGGCACCATTCTGGGCGCCCGGCTGGGCCACGTGCTGTTCTACGACCCCAGCTACTACCTCACCAGCGAGCATTTTCTGGAGATTTTCAAGATCTGGGAAGGCGGCCTGGCCAGCCACGGCGCCACGCTGGGCATCCTGCTGGCTACCTGGCTGTTTGCCCGCAACAACAAGTTCGACTACCTCTGGGTACTCGACCGGATTGTGATTGTGGTGGCGCTGGGCGGCTGCATGATCCGCATCGGCAACCTGATGAACTCGGAAATCATCGGCCGCGTCACGGACGTGCCGTGGGCATTCAAGTTTGCGCGCTACAACGAAATCCACGGCGGCAACAGCAACATTCCGTTTGAGTTGCGCCACCCCACCCAGATCTACGAGGCGCTGTTCTGCATCGTGCTGCTGGTGCTGCTGTACTTCATGTGGAACCGCACCAAGGAGCGCACGCCGCGCGGGCAGCTGTTTGGCCTGTTTGTGGTGCTGCTGTTCTCGTTCCGGGTGCTGGTGGAGTTCCTAAAGGAAAACCAGGAAGCCTTTGAAGACCGGCTGCCACTGAACATGGGCCAGCTGCTGAGCTTGCCCCTGATTATAATGGGCCTGTGGGTGCTGCTGCGCGCCGGCAAAGACCCCAAGAACCCCTACGGCCACGCCCCGCGCGACCTGGAAGCCGACGAAGCCCCCGACCAAAAGGCCGTCAAAGTATAGCATAGAAGTTAGTACCAAGAAGTGAGAGGTGAGCTTTTCGTTCTGCAACCCATTCGGGCAATCAGAACGAAAGGCTCACCTCTCACTTCTTGGTACTAACTTCTATAAGCTGCTACAGCTTGTAACGGTAGAGCGGGCCTTGCTCGGTGCTGATAAGTAGCGTGCCGTTGTCGAGAAATAGAATGCCTTCGGTCTGGCCGGCGCCTTTCAGCGACACGGTTTTGGGAGTGGCTTTCAGGGCGCTGCTCAGGTCGGAGCCTTCCAGCAGGTACAGCTCTTCGCGGCCCAGCAGCGCCAGGTGGCGGCCGTCGGGGCTGAGGTCGGCGCCGGTTACCTCGCCGGCAATGCTGAGCTTGGTCAGCAGCTCGGCCACGTGCGAGCCGGGCTGGTCCGACACGCTGTAGACCTTGCTGGTAGTCTGGTTGGCGCGGTCTTTCGTGAACAGATAGATTTTGCCAGCGCTCCAGAGCGAAGCCTCGCAGTCAAAGTTGCGCTCATCTTTGGCCGGTGGGAAGTCCTTTTGGTCGGGGTAGCGGAAGCGGATTTTGCCAACGCTAGCGGGCTGGTCAGGATTGAAGCGGTAGATAGTCAGGTCTTGGCGGGAGTTGTTGTTGTTGCCGGCATCGGCCACGAATAGGGTCCCTTTGCCATCCTCAGCCATACTTTCCCAATCGACATTGGTAACGGGCAACTCCCGCTCCCCCAGCTTCTCCCCCTTCTCATTGAACAGGTAGAGCGTGGGCGCGGTGCCGGCGTCGCCGTGGGTGTAGAACGTGCCGGGCCGGCCGCCGTGGGCTAGGCCCGAGCTTTCCGGAATGCCGCCCTGCAGCTCGCCCAGCGTCTCCAGATTAGCCAGCGGGGCGTTTTCGGCGTTACCCTTTTTGTCCTTCTTACCCTTTTTGCCTTTCTTCCCCGACTTCTGCTCATCCGCCCCATCCTCGGAGGCGTTGGCGGTAGTCAGGTCATTGGCGGTGTCGGATTGGGCCTGCGAGCAAGCGGTAGTGAGCAGGGTGGCCAGGCCAAGGGTCAGCAGGAATATTCTGGGCATCAGAGAGCAGCGAAGATGAAAAAAGCTGCCCGACTCGTAGAGCCCGGGCAGCGCAAACACTACTTGTACGGAAAAAATCGGGCAGATGATGTGTCGCGCTACCTCACGGCACCGGGTCGTGGCCGTGGCCGCCCCAAGGGTGGCAGCGGGCTATGCGGCGTAGCGCCAGCCGCCCGCCCCGCCAGGGTCCGTGCTTTTCGATGGCCTGCACGGCGTAGGCCGAGCAGGTGGGCGTGTAGCGGCAGCTGGCCGGCGTGAGCGGCGAAATCAGGTGGCGGTACACCCAGAGCAAACCCAGCAGTAGCTGGCGGAAGACGGCAGACATAGCGCAAAGAACCGTAAACCCCGTGGAATAAATCCCGGGCCCGGCGGGCGGCGCGTTGCAGCGCCTTTTTGTAAGTTTGAAGGCCGGTGCACCCGCCCGGCGTCTCATTCCTTCCTTTCCCCATTCCCCACAGTTTTATGCGCACCAATCACTGGGCCAAGGCCCTGCTGCTGACGCTGCTGCTGCCCTTCACGGCCCGCGCCGATGAGGGCATGTGGCTGCCGCTCTTCGTGAAGCGGCTCAACCAGGCCGACATGCAGAAAAAAGGCCTCAAGCTCACGGCCGAAGAAATCTACGACGTCAACAACGCCAGCCTCAAAGATGCCGTGGTGCAGCTCGGCGGCTTCTGCACCGGCGAGTTCGTCAGCAGCCAGGGCCTGCTGCTCACCAACCACCACTGCGGCTACGACGCCATCCAGACCCACAGCACGCCCCAAAACAACATCCTGCAGAACGGCTTCTTCGCCGCCACCAAAGCCGAAGAAAAGACCAACCCCGGCCTGTTCGTGGACATTCTGGTGCGCATGGAAGACGTGAGCGGCAAGGTGCTGGAAGGCCTCACGGCCGCCACGCCCGAGCAGGAGCGCATGGCCACCATCCAGAAGCGCCAGAAGGAAATGGCCGACGCGGCCAAGGAAAACGGCCAGTACGTAGCCTACGTGCGCGACATGTTCGGCGGCAACGAGTACTACCTGTTCGTGTACCAGCGCTTCGGCGACGTGCGCCTGGTGGGCGCCCCGCCGGAAGCCGTGGGCAAGTTCGGCGGCGACACCGACAACTGGATGTGGCCCCGCCACACCGGCGACTTCTCGATGTTCCGCGTGTACGCCTCCAAAGACAACAAGCCTACTGCCGGCCCCAGCGCCGACAACGTGCCCTACGTGCCCAAGAAGCACCTGCCCGTAAGCCTGCAGGGCATCAGCGAAGGCGACTTCGCCATGGTATTCGGCTTCCCCGGCCGCACCCAGCGCTTCCTGCCCGCCGCCGGCCTGCAGATGACCCTGGACCAGAGCAACCCCGCCCGCATCAAGCTGCGCGACACGCGCCTCAAGCTGTGGAAGGAGGACATGGACGTGAATCCCACGCTGCGTCTGCAGTACGCCTCCAAGTACGCCAACATCGCCAACTACTGGAAGTACTTCATCGGCCAGAATGAGGGCATGAACCGCCTGAAAACCGTGGACGCCAAGAAAGCCGAAGAAGCTGCCCTGGCCCAGTGGATCAGCCAGGACCCCGCCCGCCAGCAGCAGTACGGCGAGGCCCTCACCAGCATCAACCAGGCCTACGCCGGCCTGCGGGAGTACAACCTGAGCAGCCAGTACGTGAACGAAGCCGCTTTCGGCACCGAAATCATCACGCTGGCTTCGCGCATGATGCCGCTCTACATGACCCTGAAAACCACGCCCACCGACAAAGCCGCCCTCAGCAAAGCCACCGCCGACCTGCAGGAGCCCGTGGCCGAGTATTTCAAGGACTACAGCGCCAGCACCGACAAAAAGGTGTTTGCCGCGCTGATGAGCCTCTACATGAAGGACGTGCCCGCCGCCCAGCTGCCCGACGTGTTCCAGACCGTGCAGAAGCAGTACGGTGGCTCGATGCAGAAGTACGCCGACTACGTGTTTGCCAACTCCTTCCTGACCTCGGAAGCCAAGGTGAAGGCCTTCCTGGCCGCGCCCACGCTGGCCAAGCTGGAAGCCGACCCCGGGTTCAAGACCTTCAACTCGGTGTACCTGAACTACACCCAGAACATTCTGCCCAAGATGCAGGCCCTGCAAAGCGGCCTCACCCGCGCCAACCGCCTATACGTAGCCGCCCTGCGCGAGAAGAACAGCCAGAAGGTGTACTCGCCCGATGCCAACTCCACCATCCGGCTCAGCTACGGCACCGTGCGCCCCTACAAAGGCCGCGACGCCGTGCGCTACGACTATAAAACCACGGCCCAGGGCATTCTGGAGAAGGAAGACGCCTCCAACCCCGAGTTTGTGGTGCCCCAGAAAGAGCTGGAGCTGCTGAAGCAGAAAGACTACGGCCGCTTCGCCGATAAGGACGGCAACCTGCCCGTGGCCTTCATCACCGACAACGACATCACGGGCGGCAACTCCGGCTCGCCGGTTATCAATGGCCGCGGCGAGCTGATCGGGCTGGCCTTCGACGGCAACTGGGAAGCCATGACCGGCGACCTGGCCTACGACCCCGAGCTGAAGCGCTGCATCAACGCCGACATCCGCTACGTGCTCTGGTGCATCGAGAAGCTCGGCAACGCCAAGCACATCGTCGATGAAATGACCATCGTCAACAACGGCCCCAACCCCGGCGTGGGTGCCGCCACCGCCTCGGTGAATGGCATGAGCGACGTGGAGAAGATGAAAGTGAAAACCGACGACGGCCAGAAAACCAAAGTCAAGAAGAAGAAAGGCAAGGAAACCACTGCCGCCGGCATGTAAGTCCGCCTACCGTTCCGAGTGAAGCGCGGAATCTGCGCAATCCCGCCATAGGGCTTGCTGCAGACTTCCCACGGTGGTCGGAATGATACCCAAAAACGCCCCGGTGCCAACACGGCACCGGGGCGTTTTCGCGTCTGGTGGGGCTGGATTTCTCACAGGAAATAAATATTGGCTGTGCGCTATGAATAGTTGTGGAGTTGCCGCCTTTCCGGTAATTTTCATCACTTGTAAAAGATGGAAAAGCATTTTATGGCAAAACGCTACCCGATTCTGAGTGTCTTATTGCTAACCGGATTCATCAGCCACGCGCAGGGCAGCGGCCCCGGCGTGCGCGGGGCCCGCGCCGCCGCCCTCGGCCACGCCTCCGTCACTCTGAACGACGTGTGGGCCGTGGGTAACAACGCCGCCGGCCTCGGCCAGCTCAGCGCCCCCACGGCGGCCGTGTACGCCGAAAACCGCTACCTGCTTAGTGCCCTCAATACTGTGGCGCTGGCGGTGGCCGCGCCGCTGGGCAAGGTGGAAAACGGGCTGGCCCGCCGCGGCGTGGTGGGCCTGGAGGTGCAGCGCTTCGGCGGCAAGCTCTACAACGAGCAGCGCATTGGGGCCGGCTACGGCTACCGCGGCGGCCTCGTCAGCATCGGGGCGCGGGTGGATCTGCTACAGCTCAGCATCGAGGGGCTGGGCAGCCGGCGGGCGGTGGCCGTGTCGTTGGGCGGGCAGGCCGAGCTGGTGCCCAAGCGGCTGGTGTTTGGGGCTTACCTCTACAACCTCAACCAGGCCAAGCTGGCCGAATACCAGCAGGAGCGGGTGCCCACGGTGCTCAAGGCCGGCATCTCGTACCGCCCCACGGCCAAGGTGATGCTCAACATTGAAACCGAAAAGGAAGTGGAGCAGTCGGCCGACTTCAAGGCCGGCGTTGAGTACCGCGTGATTGACGCACTGGCGCTGCGGGCCGGCCTGCGCACGCTCACCGAGGAAACCACCGGCGGCCTGGGCTTTCGGGCCGGCGCGCTGCAAATCGACTACGCCGCCGCCTGGCACGCGGCCCTGGGCCTCAGCCAGCACCTGAGCATTGGGCTGAGCTTCAACGCCAAGCAGCCATGAGGTCCGGTTGGAGCACTTTCGTATCACAGTCGGGAGAACTGTCGGGCGAGTGTAGCGCGAAGCCTTTGCTTCGCGTACCGCTAAACGATTCAGCAGCCTACGGTTCAACTACGCACGAAGCAAAAGCTTCGCGCTACCCGCAAAAACGGCGCTTCAAGGCTATCCTGACGGCCGTTCTGCTGGCAGCCGGTACGGCGCAGGCCCAGGAATACGTGCGCCCCACGCCCGACCTCGACCGGCTGACGCAGGAGCTGTTTGCCGAAATCCAGAGCGACCAGGTGCCCTCCGAGGACCTCTACGAAACGCTGCTGCAGTACTACCAGACCCCAATCAGCCTCAATACCGCCACCCGCGAAGATTTGCGGGGCCTGCTGCTGCTCTCCGAAAACCAGATCAGCCAGCTGCTCACGTACCGCCAGCAGCGCGGGCCGCTGCTGAGCCTCTACGAGCTGCAGGCCGTGCCCGGCTTCGACCTGCGCACCATCTATCGGGCCGCGCCCTTCGTGACGGTGCAGACCGCCGGCGGCACCAACGGCCTGCGCGGCCCGCTGTGGCAGCGCGTGTTTAAGGAAGACAACAACGCCCTGTTTTTGCGCTACGAGCGGGTGCTGCAAACCCGCACCGGCTACACCGCCGCCCCGCTCGACAGCCTCGGCCGCGGCCCCACGCGCTACCTCGGCTCGCCCGACAAGCTGCTGCTACGCTACCGCGTCAGCCACGCCAAGGACTTCAGCCTGGGCGTCACGGCCGAAAAGGATGCCGGCGAGCAGCTCACCTGGAATCCCAACGGCCGCCAGTACGGCGCCGATTTTCTGTCGGCGCACTTTGTGGTGCAGGAGCGGGGCAAGCTGAAAACCCTGGCTGTTGGCGACTACCAGCTGCAGTTTGGGCAGGGGCTGCTGCTGTCGTCGGGGCTGCAGGTGGGCAAAGGTGCCGAAACCATCACCACGCTGCGGCGCAGCTCCATCGGGGTGCGGCCGTACTCCTCGATTCTGGAAAGCACGTTTTTCCGGGGCGCGGCCGCCACCGTGGAAGTGGCGCCCACGGTGCGGGCCACGGCCTTCGTGTCGCGGAAGCGGGTGGATGCCAACGTGCAGCTGGCGGCTGACTCATTGGCCGAGTTCGACGAGTTTTCGTCGGGGTTTCTGCTGACGGGCTTCCACCGCACGCCGTCGGAGCGGGCCAACCGCCAGACGTTGCGCGAAACCGTGGCCGGCGGCAACCTCAGCTACACCAGCCGCAGCGGCCACCTCGCCGCCGGCCTCACCGCCGTCGATACCCACTTCGACAAAGCCATTCAGCGCCGCCCCGAGCTGTATAATCAATACGAGTTTCGCGGTACGCACAACCTGGCGCTGGGCGCGCACTACACCTACGTGCGCGGCAACGTGCTGGTGTTTGGCGAAACGGCCCGCAGCAGCAGCGGCGGCTGGGGTACCGTCAACGGGCTGCTGGCCAGCCTCGCACCCACCGTCGACGTGTCGGCGCTGGTGCGGCACTACACCCGCAACTTCCACACGCTCTACGGCAACGCGCTCAGCGAAAACACGCGCAACATCAACGAAAGCGGCCTGTACCTGGGCCTGAAAGTGCGGCCAGTGGCCCGCTGGGAAGTATCGGCGTACTATGACCAGTTCTGGTTTCCGTGGCTGAAATACGACGTGGGCGCCCCCTCGCGCGGCCACGACTGGCTGACCCGCGTGACGTACGCGCCCACCAAAACCAGCCTGCTCTACGCCCAGCTGCGCACCCGCCAGAAAGCCTACAACCCGTCCTCCGGCCAGCCCATCCCGCAACCCGAGCCCACTACCCGCCACAGCGTGCTGCTCTACTACGACGCCAACCCCACCCCCACGCTGGGCCTTCGCACCCGCGTGCAGGGCAGCCGCTACCGCGCCACCGACGCCAGCCCCTGGCAGCGTGGCTACGTGCTGGCCCAAGATGCCTCGGTGGCCGTCGGCCGCCGCCTGCGCCTCACCGCCCGCTACGCCCTCTTCGATACCGACAGCTACGACACCCGCCAGTACGTGTTCGAGCAGGACGTGCTCTACGCGTTTTCGGTGCCGGCCCTTTCAGGGCAGGGCACGCGCGTCTACGGCATTGCCGAAATCAGCTGCACCCGCCAGCTCACGCTCTGGCTGCGCCTGGCCGAAACCCACTACCGCCACCAAACCACCGTCGGCTCCGGCCTCGAAGAAATCCAGGGCCCCCGCCGCACTGAGTTCAAGGCCCAAGCGCGGTACCGGTTTTGAGGCTTGTACAATCTATTTAGAACGTCATGCTGAGCTTGCCGAAGCATCTCTACCGCTTCGTTGTGCTGGTAATGATTAGCCAGAGGTAGAGATGCTTCGACAAGCTCAGCATGACGTGCGCCAGGATTTCAGGTAGCGCAGACTGACCCGTTCCAACGCATAAAAAAAGGCGGCCCCCGATTCGGGAGCCGCCTTTTTAGCTAGTGATACTCGGTGCCGACTATTGCTTCAGCAGGCGCACTACGGCGGTGCCTTCCGGCATGTCGAGGTGGAGCTGGTAGACGCCGGTGCTGAGCTTGCTCAGGTCGAGGGAGTGCTTGAGCGGGGCACCGCCCTTGTTGAGGGCAATGCTGCTCACGGTGCGGCCCACGGCATCCGTCACGCGCAGCGTCACGAGGCCGCGCTGGGCGTTGTCGACGCTCACCTGGAACTGGCCGGTGCTCGGGTTCGGGAACACCTCCACGCCGCGCAGCAGGGCCGCGTTCTGGCTGGAAAGCGTCGTGATGCTCACGCAGCTTTCGTTGGTGTAGATGGAGCTGCCGGTGGGGTTGATAGCCCGGATCCGGTAGCAATACGTACCGTTGGCGCCGGCAATCTGGTCGGCGTAGAATGTGGTGTTAGCGGCTACGGTGGCCAGCAAGGCAAACGTGGTGTTGTTGGCCCCGGTGCGCTCAATCTGGAAGCCGGTTTCGTTGTTGGAGTTGTCGGCCCACACTAGGTTCACGTTTGCACGGTTGTTGGTCACGCCGTTGAGCAGCGTCAGCAGTGTAGAAGGTGCGGCCGGTATTTCGGCCAGCGTGCACAGCTCCAAGCTCCAGCCGGTCAGCTGGCCGCCGTTGCTGGCGTTGTTGTCCGAGATGGTCAGCGTCCAGTTGCCGTTGGCCGGGTCGTTGAGCAGCGGCGCAAACGAGTTGGCCGGCCGCACCGTAGCACCGCTGGCCAGCGGGCAGCTCACGGCCGTAGCGGCGGCGTCATCCAGGTTCAGGTTCAGGTCGGCGGTGCCGGGGCACACGTTGGCCAGCAGCACTACCGTCCGGCCCGCAGGGTTGGTCAGCGAGATGGTCAGCTCGCCCACGTTGGGGTGGGTGATGGCCAGGTTGCGGATGCGGATGTCGCCGACACGCTCGGCGTTCTGCACGTTGATGGTGGACGTAACCGTGGGCGTGGTGCCAAACGGAATGCTCACCGGTACCTGGGTGGCGGCAATCGGAGCACACGTCACCGAGCCTACCAGGAACGAAGCCGCAGCCGAATACGGAGCCGTGCTGCAGGGGCTAATGCCCCGCACGCGCCAGAAATAGGTCGTGCCCGGCGTCAGGGGCAGCGTAGCCACCGTGAAGCTGGTCGTCGTGATGTTGGCCTGCGTGAGCAGTACGGTGCTGAACGCAGCGTCGGTGGCTACCTGCACCTCGTAGGACGTGGCGTTGGGCACGGCGTTCCAGGTCAGGCGGGGGCGGTTGCCTACGCGCTGGGCGCTAACCGGGCTAACCGGTACCGCCGCTGCCGAGGCGCTTGGCAGCACCGTAAACGTGAACTGCTGCGTCTGGGTGATGCTGCCGCTAACGCCCGTTAACGAAATCGTGTAGTTGCCGCCGGCGGTGCCAGCCGCTACGTTCACCGTAGCCTGCACCGTGGTGCCGGCGGCCGGGGTAGCATTTTCATACGAAACCGTGATGCCGGCGGGCAGGCCGGTAGCCGACAGGGCTACGGCGCCGCTGAACGACTGAATCTGGCCGATGGCCAGCGGGAACGAGAAGCCCGCGCCGGGGCACAGGGCCGGCAGCTGCGCCACCGTCGGCGACAGGAAGAACGTGGGCTGGCCGGAGTTGGTGATGGTGAAATCCTGGTTGGACAGGTCGAAGAACACGTTGCCGGAGGCTTTCACCTTGAGGCGGGCCGTGGTGCTGGCCGCCACCGAAGTGGGTATCGTCACGGTTTCGTAGCCATCGTTGGGCGTGTTGGCCAGCAGTACCGTCGGGAACGTGCGGCCGCCGTCGGTGGATAGCAGCACGTCTACGTTGGCGGCATTGATGGGCGCGGCCGTGGTGTTGGCCACGTTCCAGGCTACCTGCTGCGGTGCGCCGGCCTGCCACGAGGCGGCCGAGGTGTTCGGCAGCGTCATGATGAATGGACCTGCCGTGCCGATAACGGCCACGTTCATCGAGTCATAATCGACGCCACCGCCACCCACGCGGTTGTCGCGGGCCACGAGGCGGAAAACGAGCTTGCGGGCATACGAAGGCAGAATCTCACCGCGCACCTGTACGTTGGTCAGCAGGGCACCCGGCGCGCCGGCTGGCGTGAGGGTAGCCGGGAACGTGCGCGCAGGCGAAGCTACCGGCGAGAACACGCGGAAGATGGGCGCATTGCCGGTTGGCGAGTTTGGAGCGCCGCCGGGCCCGAGGTTGAACTGCTCCCAGCTGTAAGTCAGCGCGTCGCCGTTCTGGTCGGTGGCCGAGCCGGTGAGCTCGAATGGGGTGCTGAGCGGAATGGCGTAGTTGGCGCCGGCATTCACCACGGGGGCGTTGTTGCCGGTGGCGGTGTTTACGCCACAGTTGCCGCCGTTGGTCATGTGCGCTACCAGCTCGTCGAAGCTGTAGGAGTGGAAGTACGGGTCGGAGTTGGGCTGGGTGTTATCCGTACCGCAGATGCCGGCGTAGGCCATGATGGTGGTGCCGGAGCCGGGCTCATAGGCCGCGTTGGCCGAGCGGTTGCCGCCGGCGCAGGAGCCTACCGTACCGTTGAACGTGTGGTTGCCGCCAAACTGGTGGCCGATTTCGTGGGCCACGTAGTCGATGTCAAAAGCATCCCCGAAAGGCGCGGGCCGGCCGGTCATGCCGCGGGCCTTGCCGCTGGCGGCACACAGGCTGCGTAGCTGGGCCACGCCGCCGTCGCCGGTGGCGAAGATGTGGCCGATGTCGTAGTTGGCCTGCCCGATCCGGTCCGTTACCACGGCCTGGTTTTCGGTCAGCAGTGTGGTAGAGGAACTGTTGGTGAATGGGTCGGTGGTGCCGTCCAGGAAAACCAGGGTGTCATTCTTGGGCACCAGCACCAGGCGGGCGGCCACTTCCTTCTCATACACCCCGCTTACGCGGTTCACTGAGGCAACAATTTTCGACAGCGTGAGGGCAACCGTAGGAGCGTCCGGCGCGCAAACGGCTACCGCGTACTCACCGGTGCAGGACACGGCCAATCGGTAGGTGCGCAGCGTTGCGCCGTTGGGAATGGCGGCGGGCAGCGGCGGCGTCAGCACCGAGCCGGCCGAGCCGATAGCGCCGGGCGTGAGGCACTCGAAACGCACGTTGTCCTTGTTCATGGCCGTGCGGTCAAACACCAGGTGGGCGCTGCTGCCGGCTTGCACCGGGTCGATGAACACCGTTCGGGTGCCGCTCATAATCATGGCGTGGAAACCCGCCGGCGACACGTCCAGGCGGGCCGTGGCCGCCGGATCGTCGATGCCCTGGGCCTCATAGGTGCGGATCTGCGGGTACTTAGCGGCCATTTCAGGCAGCATCACGGGCACCTGCACGATGCGGAAGCGCTGCGAAGTGCCATCCGGCATCGGCAGGGACACTACCGTGCTGGAGTTGCGGGCACCGGCACCGGCCTCCCGGGGGGCGTTGGCTAAGGCGTCGCGCATGGCGGGCAGCTGCACCGTAATCGGGCGGTACTGGCGCAGGGCCTGGGTGGTGGTGCGGGCGGCAGTGGGCTGGGCCCCGGTAGCATCGGCCCACAGCACGCGTTGGGCGGAGGCCACGTTCGGCAGGCCGGTAGCCGCCAGTAGCAGACCGCCCAGCAGGGCCGGCCGCCATGTGCGCCTTGGCAGAGTAAAGATTGGCAACATAGAAGGATGGGTTGAAAAAAAAGGAAGTCAACAAGAGTATGGTGCCCTAAGGTACTGGTTTTGCTGTAGGAGCAATGCGTTTGGACCGGGATTTTGCCCGGAAGCAGCCTCAATCAAATGCACGCTATCAGATCAGGCCTGTCAAGGCGTAACCAGCACGTAATTAGGATGATGAAAGCTGGTGGTATGCCTGGCCCTGCCCGTCCACGCAAAGCCAAAGGCCCGCCGGAACTACTTCCGGCGGGCCTTTGGTGTTGTAATGCGGCTGGTTGGATCAGGCGTCGGTTTTCACCAGCACCACCTGCGCCTTATCGGCCTGGCTGATGCGGCGGCGGAATTCCTGGTACGCCGGGTATTCTTCGCGGGCAAAGCGGGTGCGGGGCATCAGCAGGCGCCGCACATACAGCAGCGTGCCGTCGGGCAGGGCCTGCACCTGGCTGGAATAGGTGCCGAATGCCGTCGTGAGCTGCACCTGCGCCGGCAGACTTTCGGGCTTGAAGCCGGCCGGCACATGAATCCGGACGGTATCGGCGTAGCTGAACGCGTTGTCGAGCCAGATGGGCGTGCGCCGCTCGCCCACGGTGGCTGGCAGCGCGCCCCAGCGGCTGAGCAGGTTGGGCGTCAGAAAGGCCCGCTTACCCGACACCGAAGCCCAGCCCGGCAGCGTGAGGCCCAGGTTTTCGGTGAGTACCGGTACCGGCTGCTGCTGGTTGTGCTGGTAGCTGAGCTTGCTGATGCTGAAGCTGGCCAGCGGCAGATGCTCCGCCACGGCCTTTTTCTGGTCGGCCAGGTTCTGAGAGCCGGCCAGCCCTGCGTAGGCGTCCTGCTCCAGGCCCGAAAGGCGGGTCCGGATGCTGGCCGTGGCGCTGCCTTGGGCATCCATGTACACGTCGGCCAGCCGCTCGCGGCGGTTGTCGGCGGCCAAGTACTGGGGCGTGCGCACCAGCCGGCCGCCCTGGGGCGTCACGAGCAGCGCATGGCGGTTGCCGGTGAAGCTGCTCATGTAGCCGAACGGATTGGTCTGGCTGGTGCATTCCAGCCACACGGTGTCGGCCTTGGCGGCCTTGCTGAGCGGCACGCACAGCACCACATGGTTGAACTGCTGGCTGGGAAACTCCGTGCGGATGTCTTCCTCGTTGGCGCGCACCAACGCCGGAAAGGCCGTGACACCGGCCGTTTTCAGCAGCGCCTGGCAGTAGTTGGTCAGGGCCTTGCAGTCGCCGTAGCCGTTGGCGGCCACGCTGCTGGCCGGAAACGTCTGCCAGCCGCCAATACCCAGCTGCACCGAGATGTAGCGGGTGTTGGCCTGCAGCCACTCATATACTTTCCGGATGCGGGCCCGCTCATCGGTTTCGCCTTGCACCAAGGCCTGTACTTTGGTCTGCACGGCGGGCGGCAGCTCGTCGCGGCCGGTATTGAGCTGGTAGTTCCACAAACCCAGCGTCTGCCACGAGGTGAGAGTGCCCAGGTGGCCCTGCACCTCAAACTGCGTGGGAGCCGTGTACACCGCCGGCGTGGTTTCGCCCACAGGTGGCCCGTCGGGCTCGGCCTCCACGGCGGCCAGGTTGTGCACCTGCCACTCGTAGGTCTGTCCGGCCTCGGCTGTTGGGGTCTTTACGGCGGCGCCGCCGGCGGGCAGGGCGCGTTCCTGGTAGCGTAGCGCCAGGCCGGCGGGCATCAGCACCCGAAACGTGGCGTGCTCCACGGCCAGCTGCTCGTCGGGCTGGGGCTTCCAGGTGGAGTAGAAGAGCGTGTTGGTGGAGCTGATTTCGTACTCGAATTCCACGGTGTAGGGGTACACCGGCTGGCGCAGATCGGCAACACGGCCGCGGCCGTCGTTGGCCAGGCTGAAGCCGTCGGACAGGGAAATGTCCTTGATTTCCGACGCCTTTAGCGTGCGCAATACGTGGCCGTCGGCGGCATAGGCGGTGCCGCGCAGGTAGCTGATCGTGTTGAGCTGGTCGTAGTAGACCAGCTTGCGGGCGTAGTCGGCGCCGGCCTCGTCGAAGATGGTGACGGCCCGGCGCACGGTTTCCACGGTGCGTCCGGCGGACTTTACCACCAGCGTTTCATCGGCGCGGCGCACTACGGCGTGAGCGTTTTCGCGCAGCGCCGCTGCAATATCGGCTACGGGGTAGCTGGCGGGCGGGCCGGCCAACACGGGCTGCCCGGGCAGGCCGGCAGTCAGCAGCGCGCCCAGGCAGGCGGCTACGCGCGGGAAATTCAGGCGGTAGCTCACGATTTCTTCTTAAGAACAAGCTGCTCGGCCTGCTTGGCCACTACCAGCCGGTAGAACTCGCGCAGGCTCACGTATTCCTCGGCCGAGTACACGGCGCGGCTCAGGTTCAGGCGGCTCATGATCTGGATGGTGCCATCAGCGGCGGGCTGGGCCTGGAACAGGAAGCGGCCCCCGTTATCGGGCAAGCTCATGGCCGTGGGCTTGGGCAGCTCCTCCACCTCGTAGCCCGCGGGCAGCGTCAGGGTCATCACCAGGGTTTCGTCGACGGGGCAGCCGAAGTCCACCGGAAACTGGCGTGACTCGTGCACAAACGGGTTTTTGCTGTTGCCAAAGTGTTGCAGGGGCCGTAGGTACAGCAGGCCCGCCGGCGCATCGCCCCCGGCTGCCGTCAGCTCGTAGTCGAAGCTCAGGGCCTTGGCCAGCTCGTCGCGCTGGCCGAACTGGTACTTGTTCATGGTCCAGCCTTCGCGGCCGGTCAGCATGTCTTCCACAAACTTCTTTTCGCCTTTCTCCCGCAGCCGGTCGCGCTGGGCCGAGCCCGCGTAGCCGCCGTGCTCGGAGTGCACCTTGCCGGTGTAGCCGCCTTTCTCGTCCAGCACCAGCTGAATCTGCTGGTACTCGGTCAGGCGCTGCGAGGGCAGCAAACTCACCCACCGCGACTCCGCGGCGTTGGGCATAATCAGGCGGCCCTGGCCGTTGAGGCAACGCGTGGGCAGCATGCCGCAGGGCAGCAGCTCCTCAGTGGCGTCTACCAGCATTTCCTTGCCTTCGGGCAGCGGCACATGGGCCACCACGTAGTTGAAGCGCGAAAGCATGGGCGTGTAGTCGGCATTGACGGCGCCATGGTCGCGGGTGCTTACCAGCACGGGGTTGGCTTGGAAGCCGGCCTCGCGCAGGGCCGCAATCAGCAGCAGGTTCACGTCGGCGGCATTGCCGCGGTGCTGGTCGTAGGCTTTGCGCACCGATGCGGAGCTGTACTGGTCGCGGCCGTCGTACTTCACGGCTTTGCGCACCAGCGCGTGCACGGCCGCCACGCGGGCAGCCGGGTCCTTTTCCTGGGCCAGCAGCGGCGTCAGCTGGTCTTTCAGAAAGCCTGCCCGGCGCAACTGGGCGCCAAACCCGTCGGATGCCAGCAGCTCGTCGTTGATGCTCTGCCAGGTGCCGGCCACCGCCTTGTAGCCTTGGCCGGGCCATTGCAGGCCGGCCAGCTCAAAGTCGATGCGCGCCAGATGGTCGCGGGAGGACGTCATGAACGGCTCTTCGCGGAAGGCCGGCGCGTTCTGCACTGCCCAGCGGTGGTTGGTTACCTGGGCCGTTACGGTTTCGGAGCCGCCCGAGGTGCGGCCGCCGTTCAAGCCGGGTTCAATGGACGAACTCCAGCGCACCGTGTACTGGCCCTGGCCCTGCGGATGCTCGCTTGCGGCCAGCGGCAGGTAGCCCTGCATCAGCATCTTGTAGTCGAAATACTCCGGTACCTGGGCCCGGTACTCGCTCCAGCGCACCGGAATGGACTGCTGAAACTGCCAGTCCTGGAAATTGAACAGGAAGTCCGACACAACGGTGTAGCTGTACTCAATCACGGCGCCTTCGCGCACGTTGGGCAGCGTGAACTTGCGGGTGGTGGTGTTGGGCCCGGATTCCTCGCGGAAAGTGGAGGAGCTTTCCAGCTTTTCCTTCACCATCTCCCCGTTCACGAGGTTATAGGTGAAGCCCTTCAGGTTAGTGAGCTTTTCCTCGCTGTTGTTTTTGTGATACAGCGGCACCTCCACGGTAGCCCAGTCGTAGCCGGCCTTCTGCAGAATCTTGATGCGCGTAACCCGTTCAAACACGGTCTGGAACCCTTCGCCGGAAGCGCCCACCTCGAAGCGGGAGCGGCCGAAGTCGCAGAGCACCACCGCTTCGGCGGCACTGTCGGCCACGAAGTTTTTGGGGTCGAAGTCCTTGAGGTCGGGCTTGCCGAATTTGATGGGCTCGTTCTGGCCCAGGGCGGGCGCCGTGGCGGCGCTACCCAGCACTGCCAGCAGCAAAAGCCGGCGGAGTAAAGGTGTTAGCATGGTAAGCTATATAGAGAAAAAGTAAACGAAACGAGCACACAGCTCCTGCCCGCCGGCCGCGGGAAAAAGCAGATAAAAGGATAGTACTAGGTGGCAGGTAGGAGCGGAGCAGAATAACGGAATTATAAAGCTCCGCATTTTTAGAATATCGGCCAATATTCAGATGAAGAAATACTGAAGCGCGGCTATTTTCGGCTCAGCACCAGCATTTCGCCGCACTTGGCGGCGGCCCGCTGATGTAGCTCGCGCAGAGCGCCATACTCGGCCGGGCTGTACTCGGTGCGGCTGAGTTGCAGGCGGGCCATAAATTGCACGGTTTCTGGATTGAGCTGCGTTACCTGGTACTGAAACCGCCCCCCAGCGTTGGGCAGCGCCAGCACCACGCTGGCCGGCAGCTCCTGCACCGTGGTGCCCGGTGGCAGCGTGAGCGTCACGAGCGAGGTATACTCGTGGGGCATGGCGAAATCGACAGGGTAATGGCGGTCGGGGGCGCGAAACTGGTACGGAACCGCCCCCAGCAGCCGCATCACGGGCAAATACAGCAGCGTGGCCGGCGGGTTGTCGGGGGCGGGCAGGTGCAGGGCCATTTCCACGGCCACGGGTAGCTGCACCACATCGGGCAGCGCCAGCGTGGGCGGCGCAGGCTGCCAGTCGGCCCACTGCCGGCGCAGGATGGCCAGGTAGTCGGCCGCCGAATTCTGGCGGATACGCCGCCGCGCCTCCAGACCGGCATACCCGTCGTATTCCAGCTTCAGGCTGCCTTCGATGGCCCCTTGCTCCGTGAGGTGCAGTTTAGCGGTGCGGAATTCCAGGTAGCGCGCCGCCGGCTTGATGGTAAGCCAGCGGCCGGTAGCATTGGCCAGGCAGCCCGCGCCGTTGAGGCAGCGCTCGGGCAGCATCCCGGCCGGCAGCTCGGGCTCGGTGGCATCCAGCAGCAGGTCGGTGCTGTCGGGTAGTTGCACGTGGGCGGCCACGTAGTTGAACTGCGAGAGGGCCGGCACCAGCTGCTGCATCTGGCCGTGGCTGCGGGTGCTCAGCAGCAGCGGCGTGGCAGTCAGGCCGGCGGCGCGCAAAGTGCTAACCAGGAGTAGATTGAGGTCGGCGGAGTTGCCGAGGCGCTGCTCCAGCGTGCGGCGCAGGGGCTGCGAGCCAAACAGGTCAATTTTGCCGTTGTGCTTCACGGTGCGCTGCACCAGGGCCAGCACGGCGGCCGCCCGGTCCTTGGGGGCTTCGTGCTGCCGGTACAGCGCTTCGGCTTCGGCTGCCAGCGGCGAACGGCTGCCAAGCAGCTGGCCGAATTGCTCTTCCTTCTGCAGCAGCTGCCAAAGGGCGGGCCATTTGCCCGTCATATCGTGGTAGTCGCGGCCGGTGAAATCGGTGCCGGCCAGCTCGAAATGCACGCTGCGCATGTAGTCGTGGGGCGTGGTCAGGAAGGGCTCGGTCCGGAACGCCGGCACGTCCTTCATCACCCAGCGCAGCAGCAGCGCATAGGCCGATATGCGGCTCTCCTGACCGGGCGCCAGCCCCGTGGTACCGGCGGTGTAGGTGGTGGAATACGGCACCACCGTTTCCTCTTTCACGGCAAACGGCAGGTAGCCGTTGGTGATGGTTTTGTACTGATAGAACTGCGGCAGCGTGGCCCGGTACTCGCTCCAGCGCACCGGAATGGTATGCTCGAACTGCCAGTCCTGGAGGTTGAAGATGAAGTCGGAGGTGATGGTGTAGCTGAACTCCACAATGGCACCTTCCCGCACCGCCGGCATCGTAAATGACATCTGCACGTGGTTTTTGTCGAGCTGCTCGCGGAAGGTGGGGTCGGCGGCCAGCTTGGTCTGCACCACCCGGCCATCCTGCAGGTTGTAGGTGCTGCCTTTAACATTGGTCAGGCGCTCGTAACGGCCGTCGCGGGTGTAGAGTGGCACGCGCACAGTGGCGTAGTCGTAGCCGGCTTTGCGGTGAATCTGCAGGCGTGTGGTGCGTTCGAACACCACCTGAAACTGGTCGCGGCTGCCCACGATGCGGGAGGTGCCATAGTCGCAGAGATACTCGGCCACGGCGGCGGCAGTATCGGAAGCGGCCGGCGCCGGCACGAAATCGGCGGGCCCGACGCTGCCGAACTTGATGGGTGGAGCTGGGGCTTTCTGGGCGCTGAGCGGCCCGGCCAGCAGCAAACTCAGGCAGAGTAAGGCCGCGTAGCGGATTACGAATAAGAGCATTAGATAAGAGTAGAATAAGAATACAAAGCGGCCTGATTGCCGATAGCACTATTGTACTCTCCAAATATAGCAGGCCGATTTACCTAAGCCAAAGGAAGTGTGGTTTGCCCGGAATAATTGCGCCCGGCTCTATGCCACCGGCTGCTTGGCCCGCACGCCCACCAGCAGATATACTAGTGCCCCCAGCACCAGCACGAGGCTCATGGCGTGCACGTAGGGCAGGCGCGAAAGCTGGTTGCTGAACAGCCAGCCGCCCAGCAGCGCGCCCAGCCCGATGCCGGCTTCCAGGGCAATGTACATAGTGGCCACGGCCCGCCCGCGCCGCTCCGGGTGGCTCAGGTCGATGGTCCAGGCGTAGAGCGTGGGTGACAGCAGGCCCGTAGCAAACCCAAACAGCACCGCCGCGCCCAGAAACAGCGGCACCGAGTGCTCCACCAGCGTCATCAGCCCCAACGACACGGCCAGCAGCGCCGACGACCAGCGCAGCACCGGCACCCGGCCGTAGGTGTCGGAGGCGCGGCCGGCCAGCAGGCGCACCACCAGCGAAGCCAGCGTGTAGCAAGTATAGAACAGGCCCTTGCTGCTGCCGGCCAAACCCAGCGCCTCGCTCTGGTCGGGCACCACCGTCAGGATAGCCCCGAACGGAAACAAACACAGCAGCGTCACGACGGCCGGGGCCATCACCTGCGGCTCCAGGATTTCGCCCCAGTTCAGGCGCAGCAAGCTCCAGCTGAATTTCTGGCGCTGGGCCTGGGGCAGGGTTTCGGTCATGGTGCCCTGCACCGCCAGACTCAGCAGCGCCAGCCCCGACGAGCAGTAGAACAGCGTGTTGAGCGAGGTAGCGGCCGTGATGAGCGGCCCCAGGGCGGGGCCGGCCGCCATGCCCAGCGAGCCCGCCACGCCCAGCAGGCCCATAGCCTCTCCGCGTCGTTCCAGCGGAATGATGTCGGCGATGAAGGCGGCGGTGCCGGTGGGCTTGAAGCCGGTGCTGAAGCCGTGCAGCAGCCGCAGCCCCAGGAAGCCCGCCACGGTGGTGGTCCAGGGATAAAAGAAGCCGCAAATGAAGCACACCAGCGAGCCGAACACCATCACCGGAATGCGGCCCACGGTGTCGGCGAGCTTGCCGCTGAACGGGCGTGAGAGGCCGGCCGTGAGCGTAAACAGGGCAATGATGAAGCCCTTGTAGTCGCCGCCGCCCAGCCGCGTGAGGTACGCGGGCAGCTCGGGCAGCAGCATGTTGAAGCTCATGAAAAAGAAGAACGACGACAGGCACATCAGCCAGAAGCCGGCGCTATAAGTACGGGGAGTGGTAGCGGGCATGGGCGGCAAAGGTACGGCCTGGGCGCGGGTGCGCCGCCTGCCTGGCTGGTATTCGGGCTTCGGAAGCCAGCTGAGTTACCTCCGCTCTACCCCGGCCGTTACTACCAGCTACAGGTCCCCGGTCGGCGAAACCAGCGAATCCATCATTTCGGTGGCTTCGTCGGTGGGCGCCGGCAGTGGCTGCGGCTCGGTGACGAGCTGCTCCAGTTCCTCCGCGGCAATAAGGGAGTCGGCGGTGGCGGCCTCGGCTGGGGTCAGCCGGATGGTATCGGGCCGGATGTCGGACAGGGTAGGAGCGGCGGCTTCCTCGTTGCCATCGGTCTGGCTGGCGCGGCGCGTATCCGCCGGGGCCGCGGTGGGTTTGCGCAACAGCGCCGGCAGCTGCGTCGCGCCCCAGATACCAGCCCCGGCCAGCAGCGCCACCGCTCCGGCCAGCAACACCCGCGGCCACTGTAGCCGCCACGACGTACCCGTCGTTGGGCGGCGAGGTGCCGCGGGCTGCCGGGCTGCCAGGCGTGTCGCGGGCGCCGCTGCCTGGGCCGGTGCGGGGGCATTGCTGGCAGCCATTAGTGAAGCAGACAGTGGAGCCGTCGGGGCAGCGGGCGGTGGAGTAGGGGCCGGCCGGGCCTGCAGCTGCTGGAGCTGCTGGCTGAGCTGCCGGATTCGGTCGTCCAGGTCGCGGTTGCGGGCCTCCGATTCGGTGCGGGACGTCCGGATGGCTTCTTCTAACGCGGCTTTTTCGCGGGCTTCGGCGGCCAGCTGGGCCTGCAGGCGGGCGGTTTCCGGGGCGGCAGCAGAGGCCTCGGTCAGCTGCTGCCGAAGCTGGGCAATGGTCTGGTCGCGAGCAGCTTCGCGGGTCTGCAGGGCCTGGGTCTGCTCCGTCACCTCGGCCCGGATCTGCTGCCGGATCTGTTCCAGCCGGGCTTTCTCCTGCTGGCTGTCGGCCAGGGTTTCGGCAACGGTTGGCGGCGCGGCGGCGCTGTACGGCGGGTCGGCGGGCACGTCTTCGGCCCCCAGCCAGCGCCAGAGCTGCCGCGCTTTGCGGGTTAGCAGGTCGTCGTTGTCGTCGTCGGCTTCCGGCGCGCTTTCCTCCGGCAAATCATCCGGCTGCAGCAGCGCCGTGGCCCAGGCATCGAGCGTGTCATTCGGCAGCCACTGCGACTTCTCCGCCGGCATCTGCTGAAAGTCCCGGAGCACTGATTGCGGCTGGCGCACCAACTGAAACCGGTCTTCGGTGGGCAACTGGTGCAATTGCTCTTCCAGCTCGGCCGTGAGATGCAGAACGTCCTGGAAAACGGCCATAGCGCCGATGGTTTCGGGCGCAATAGCCGGCAACAGCGGCTGCCCTGCCAGCCAGGCCGCCAGTGCCGGGCGTTGCCGCTGCAGCTGCTGGTACGGGTTGTCGGAACCCACGAAACCGGGAATCGGCTGGCCGTCGAGCAGCCACGGGCCACGCGTCGGATTATCGCCGCTGAGGTGCCGGCCGCCGGGCAGCAGCTGCAACACAGCCACGCCCCGGGGCATCAGCAGCACGGCATCCAGCAGCTCGTCTTCCAGGGCCAGGTTCAGCAGCAGCACGCCTTCGTCGAACGCCGAGAAGCTTTCCTGCAGGGCCTCGGCGCGGGCTTCAGCTGCCGGGCTGGCGTAGGGTTCAAATAGAAGACTGTGCAGCATAGCAACCAAAGAAACGACGAAAAACGGCGTAAAAGTACAGGGTGGCCGGTTTCGGCTATACGGCACGAGTGGAGTGCGACCGGCCGGCGCCGCAAAGCCCGCCCGGTGGCTGCCAAAACGGCCGCCGCCGCACTCCGGCCCGAAGTGTGCCGTACACCGGTTATATGGCTCGTTCTGACTCTTTCTTTTCCACGATTTCCGCCAAAAAGCCCCGCCCCGACGGTAAGCCGGCCCTCACGGTGCGCGAACGGTTTTCGGCCCTCAAAAACCTGCCGGCCTTCCTGCGCCTGATCTGGCAGACCAGCCCGGCGCTGGCCCTCGGCAACATGGCGCTGCGCCTGCTGCGGGCCGCCCTGCCGGTGGCCATGCTGTACGTGGGCCAGCTGATTCTCGACAGCGTGGTGCAGCTCAGCCGTCAGCCCGCCGAGGCGCGGCAGCTTACGCCGGTGCTTACGCTGGTGGCGCTGGAGTTTGGGCTGGCCGTCTTCTCCGACGTGCTGGGCCGTGGTGTGGCCCTGCTGGATTCGCTGCTCGGCGACCTGTTCGCCAACCAAAGCTCTATCCGGCTGATGCAGCACGCCGCCGAGCTGGACCTCGACCAGTTCGAGGACAGCGCCTTCTATGACAAGCTGGAGCGGGCGCGCCGCCAGACTCTGTCGCGCACCGTGCTTATGTCGCAGGTGCTCAGCCAGGCCCAGGATTTCATTACGATGGGCTTTCTGGCCGTGGGCCTCACGGCCTTCAACCCCTGGCTGCTGCTGCTGCTCTTAGTGGCGGTGGTGCCGGCGTTTCTGGGCGAAAGCCACTTCAACGAGCGTAGCTACTCGCTGGTGCACGGCTGGACGCCCGAGCGGCGCGAGCTGGACTACCTGCGCCAGACCGGCGCCTCCGACGAAACGGCCAAGGAAGTGAAGATCTTCGGGCTCTCAGGCTTTCTCATCGACCGGTTTCGCACGCTCTCCGACGACTTCTACCTTAAGAACAAGGACCTCGTGATTCGGCGGGCGGGCTGGGGCGCGTTTTTCGCGGCGGTGGGCGCGGCTGGCTACTACGCGGCCTACGTCTACATCATCAGCGAAACGGTGCGCGGGCGCGTCAGCATCGGGCAGCTTACGTTTCTGGCGGGCTCGTTTGCCCGGATGCGCGGTCTGCTGGAAGGCATTCTGAGCCGGTTCAGCGCGGTGGCCGAGGGGGCACTGTACCTGCAGGATTTCTTTGATTTCTTCCGGCTAAAGCCCCGCATCATCCGCGCCGACGATGCGCGTACGGTGCGGCCGTTTCCGCGGCCTATTCAGCAGGGGTTTCAGTTTGAAAACGTGGGCTTCAAGTACCGCAACGCCGAGAAATGGGCCCTGCGCAACCTCAGCTTCCAGCTGCAGGCCGGCGAAAAGCTGGCCCTGGTGGGCGAAAACGGCGCCGGCAAAACCACGCTCGTCAAGCTGCTGGCCCGCCTCTACGACCCTACCGAAGGCCGCATCCTGCTCGATGGCCATGACCTGCGCGAGTACGACCCGGCCGAGCTGCGCCAGGAAATCGGGGTGATTTTCCAGGACTTTGTGCGCTTCCAGCTGCCGGCCGGCCAGAACCTGGCGGTGGGCCGCATTGAGGAGCAGGGCAACCAGCCCCGCATTGAGCAGGCCGCCCGGCAAAGCCTCGCTGACTCGGTCATTGCCAAGCTGCCCGGCGGCTACGAGCAGATGATTGGCCGCCGCTTCAACGGCGGCGTGGACCTGAGCGGCGGCGAGTGGCAGAAGATTGCCCTTGGCCGCGCCTACATGCGCGACGCCCAGCTGCTCATCCTCGACGAGCCCACCGCCGCCCTCGACGCCCGCGCCGAGTACGAGGTGTTCCAGCGCTTCAAGGAATTGACGCAGGGCAAAACCGCCGTGCTCATCAGCCACCGCTTCAGCACTGTGCGCATGGCCGACCGGATTCTGGTTATCGAAAACGGGCAGTTCCAGGAAATCGGGAGCCACGAGGAGCTGCTGGCCAAAGGCGGCCGCTACGCCGAGCTGTTCCGGCTGCAGGCCGCCGGGTATCAGTAGGATGATGCTTTCGATTCGGTTGGCTACCTTGGCGGCCTGACTGCCTGCTGCAAAGGCGGACAGGTCAGAGGGTAACTCATTATTTCATAGATGGATTATGAAAAAAACAGTGCTTGCTGCAATAGGTGCCTTTATGCTGCTGGGAGCCAGTTCCAGTACCTCATCCGCTAGCAAGGAAAGGCGCTACGTAATCAATGTGTCGGGGGCGGTACTGCATAAGCAACCGTCCTTTAAATCGGCCACAGTGCGGACTATCCCCGTTGGGTCTGCGGTGGAAATTCAGGAAACCTTAGCTTCTACCGTTACCCAACCGATAAGTGCCGGTTTTGGGTTGCCAGGCAGGTGGATGAAGGTGACTACGCCCTCCTCTGCTGGGTACATTTTCAGCGCCGACCTAACCGCAATAAGGCCGGTAATTGAAAAAGGAATAGACGGATTGCGGCACATAAATCTTCTGGGTGCTAAAAAAGGTACCCGCGAAGAACACCCAAAAACCGGCGAGCTGCGCACCATCACGGAGTACGCTAACAGCACCTATGTCTACACTTCCTTCGATAGCTGTTTCGACCATGACTACACCTTCAGAAAGCTTGCGCTGCACGAAGTCTATCACCAGATGATAAACAGCTATTCCGGCTATGACGGCCAGAAGCTGGTGCAGCCTACGCTGATTTCCAGGAAAGGAAATGTCTACACCTTCACTTGCGGATTTGGCAGCAGTGACGCTGCCCAGGAACTGAAGCTCACCGTCAACAAAAACGGTAGCATCGTTATTTCTTCCTACGACTGCACCTGACAATAGTCAGTGGTTGTCGGGGCTGTTGTGGATTGGCGAAGTCGGGGAATGTGGGTAAGTTTCGGCAAGCGTGCCGGTAGCAGGTTGCTTGCCAAACCTGGGGCGGCATGTGTTGCGGCAACACGGCTGTTAGCAGCACCAGCTGACTGCACATTTTAACACCAAGCGTCAAACATATATGTCGGCCCAGGAAGATTACTCGAAGCTCACGCTCCAAGAATTGTTGGGTGAGGAAAAAAAGCTCAAGCGAAATGAAATCTTCGCCGCTGCAAGCATAGGCTTTCTGGTGGGGGTTATGGTGTATGGGGTCGTGAGAAACGGGTTTGGCTTTCTGTATGTCGCAATTCCTCTGGCTATGATAGTGGGGATTTACCGGAATTCGCAAAGTCAGAAACAGGTGCTGCAGCAGGTCCGGGCGGAAATCAGCCTCCGAAACCGGGGATAGTGCAGGCTGTATATTGCGCAGCAGCCAGGGCGCAGACCGGCGGCAGGCATGAACGGTCTGTGAGTTTACCTGACTCTCTGAACTTCCACGAGAAATCAAATGGCGAAAAACAGTATCAGCGGAGACCTCGCGCAGCTTAGCCTAGCAGAGCTTCACTCCAGAAAAAACAAGCTAAAAGGGGCAATTATCGGCCTCGGAATTGTGATGGTCGTGGCCCTGATTATTGTGCTGTATGTAGTGCTGCACAATAAGATGTATGCCTTGCTGGCTACTTTGCCGGCCATGTTTCTCTCGCTGATGCCTAGCGTTATCGTGCTGAATAAGATAAACCGGGAAATACACGCCCGCCCGCCAGTCCAGTAGCTACCAGCGCCGCCGCCTCAAACGGCGCCGAACCGACCTCCGGGTATGACAACCACTTATCTATTCCACCCGGATATTTCCACTGAAGCACAGGCCACTATTGTCGCGCTGCTGGCCACTGCCCTGCAAAGCCCGGCCGCCGAGTTGCTCGCCGACCTTCGCTACCAGCAGCAGCGCCAGCCGGTGCAGGCGTGGCTGGCCCTGGCCGATGGCAACGTGGTCGGCTGCAAGCTGGGCTACGAGCGCCAGCCGGGCCACTACTACAGCTGGCTGGGCGGCGTCCACCCCGATTTCCGGGGCCAGGGCGTTGCCGCCGAGTTGATGCGCCGCCAGCACGCGTGGTGCCAGGCGCAGGGCTACCGCGCCGTGCGCACCCACACCTACAACCGCTGGCGCGCCATGCTCCTGCTTAACCTGCGCCACGGCTTCGACATCATCGGCACCATTCAGGGCCCCCGTGGGCTGACGATTGTGCTGGAAAAGGAGCTGGCGGCCGAGCTGTAATACCGGTTTCAGACTTGCAACCTATTGTAGCAGGTAAGTATCATAGTAATGAATACAAATCTATTGGATATGAAAAAGCTACTGCTGTGTGCTCTGGTGATAGTCGGGCTGCCGGCCTGTGATACATGTGGGCCCTTTGAGCGACAGTATTTCGATGTAATAGGGCTGTCGGCGGTGGCGCTGCGGCAGGCGGCAGGCACTACGGCGCAGGTGCTTACGGCCGGCCAGGCCTCGCCCGTAGCCGAGCTGAAACTGCTGCTCAACCCCGATACCCGGCTCTACAGCGCCGCTCCGGCCCGCACCGGCGGCTTCGCGGCCGTGGCCTGCGACCCGGCTGACCCTACCTACACGGAGATGATTGATTCCATCAGGGTGACCAGCCGCTACGATTTCGACGCGCAGCACCCGGCCGGCACCTCGCTCAACGACTTATTGCTTCTCGACAACGGCTATGGGCGCATCATGACACTAAACGAGCTTCTACTCATGCCGCAGTCTGTGCCCGTGCTCACGCGGCGCAACCTGCAGTTCAGCCAGACCCCAACAAGCTCGGTCACGCAGCAATTTCGAGTGCGCTACCATCAAACCAACGGCGAAGTGTACACCGCCGAAACGGTGCCGGTAACGATTCAGCCCTGATCGGCCGCCAGTACATCAACGGTTATTCCCGAACCATGAGAAAGCACCTGAGCCTGCTGCTTCTGGCATGTAGTGGACTGCCTGCCGGGGCGTTGCTGCTCAGCTGTGCCGACGAAGAGGCCTGCGGCTACGACAACGTGCCGCGTTATTATAGCACGCAGGCAGTGGAGTTGGCAGCCAGCAGCCAGCGCACGGGCCAAGTCCTGGCGGCCAACGAGCCGGTGGCCGCCGCTGATTTGCTGCTGGCTGTGCGACTTCAGAAAACCTACTATGGCCACCAGCCATCCAGGCGCCGGCACCTGCTGCCCGCAGCCTACGCCTGCCCGCCCATGCCGGCGCCCGGCTATCTGGGCACGCTGCAGCGGCTCGACTCCGTGGTGGTGCGCAGCCGCTACGCCTACGACGCGCAGCATCCGGCCGGGGCCTCCCTCAATGACCTGCTGCTGGAAACGGGCACCGGCCAGCCGCTGTCGGCCCGCGCCAGCCGAAGCACCGAGCCGCAGCTGCAGCTACGGGTGCCGCCTGCCGCCGCCGGCGCTCAGCAATTTGTAGTGCGCTACCGTTTCGCGGATGGTACGGTGTACACTGCACAAACGACGGTGCTGCAGCTGAGCCGCTGACGCAACGCCAAAATTTTGTACGTCTCCTTCTTTCTGATTATCAAGACGTAACCTGCCCCAAGTTTCGTAACTTGAAAATGGTGTCACCCATTTCTACGTTACGCATGAAACCAACTCTTACGCTACTGGGAATGGGCCTGGCCATGGCACTTTCCGGCTGCTTTGCCGCCCGCCAGGCCCGCATCGATTCTGATTACAGCTACACCGGCAACTTCCGCCGCTACCGCACCTACGAATTCGTGACCGGCGACGGCCTGTCGGCCGACTCCAGCCGGCTGGGAGAAGCCGTCCGCGACGCCATTCGCACGCGCCTCAAGGTGCAGGGCTACAAGTCCAATAAGCGCCGCCCCGATCTGCTGGTGAACTTTCGCGTGTTTGAAGGCGACATGAAATTCCGGGGCTACCTGCAGGAAGATATCAGCCGCTGGGTGAAGGAGGAAAAGGTGGAGGACGAGGAAACGCCCACCGACAACCGGCAGGGTTACCAGCCCCAGCGCATCCTGCTGGCCGAAGGCACCTTGCTCATCACCCTCATCGACAACCGCACCAACCGCGCCGTCTGGAACGGCTACGCCTCGGGCGTTACGGTGCCCAACGGCCCCCAGGGCGAGCTGGTGCTGCGCCGCTCCGTGCGCTCCATCTTCGACCAGTACCGCGTCTTCACCGAAGGCTACCTCGAAGGCAGCCAGATGACGGAGAATTAGGTTGAAAACGACAACATAAGAACGTCATTTCGAGCGGAGCGAGGAATCTCGCTGGAGTAGTAATTCTACCAAACTAGCGAGATTCCTCGCTCTGCTCAGAATGACGTTCTGCTATCAGCACCTCAACCGCCATTCCGCGCCTGAATCAGCTCGGCGGCTACGCTGATGGCTATTTCCTCGGGTGTGCGACTACGGATGGGCAGGCCGATGGGGGCATGTATGCGGCTCAGCGCTGTTTCGTCGAAACTGGCGGCGCGCAGCTCTGCAGCAGGTGCGCTATTTTGGCCGTGCTGCCCATCAGGCTCAGGTAGCGCACCGGGTGGTGCAGCGGCTGGCGCACCGCTACCGCGTCGGTCCGGTAGCCTACGATCATAATTATACTGGTGCGGGCCTGCCGGCACTTCGCGGGCCAGCTGTTCATAGGGCACCGTGCGGTTATGATGGGCGTAGTGGTTGCGGAGCTGGGTGGGCAGCCCGGGCCTATAGTAGAGCACGGTCAGGCCGAAATCCAGCGTGCTCATCACCCGCGACAGGGCCAGCGCCACGTGCCCGCCCCCCCCCCCCGATGGTGAGCTGGTCGTGGAAGCCCAGGCGCTCCACGTAGTGCCAGTCGGGGCCGGGGCGGTACTGGGTGTCGGCAGTGGCCGGCCGCCGGCTCAGTGGTCCGGGTGAGCTGGTCGTTGAGGAGAAATTCAAGCATAATCGGGGGATTTTCTGGAGCTGGGCAGACAAGACACACAGGTTTAGCTGTTTTTATGGCCCTCAGCGCTCAGATCCTATACTACATTATCCATTGGATTAATGGTCCTGAAAGCCAATCAGGGCCATTGTCAGGGCGGCGCCGGGCCAATAGCGGGCAGGTGTGCAGCTAGGCCGAAACCCGGCTTTGGCCGGAGTCGTTATCTTGCCCAACCGGCATGAACGTACACCTGCAGCAAATCCTCGACAATCCCCTGGCCGCGCTGGCCATTGTGGGCAATCTGGTCATCATCGAAAGCCTGCTTTCCGTGGACAACGCGGCCGTACTGGCCACGATGGTCGGCGACCTGCCCAAGGAGCAGCGGCAGAAGGCCCTGCGCTACGGCATCATCGGGGCCTATGTGTTCCGGGGCGTGTGCATCCTGTTTGCCTCGTTCCTGATTGAGTTCTGGTACCTCAAGCCTCTTGGCGGCCTCTACCTGCTCTACTTGGCCTACGACCATTTCCGGGGCCACGCTGCTGCCGACGACGGCCCCGACAAGCGCCAGAGCTTGGTGTACCGCTACACGCTGGGGCTGCTGGGGCCGTTCTGGGCCACGGTGGCCCTGATTGAGCTGATGGATCTGGCCTTTTCCATCGACAACGTGTTTGCCGTGGTGGCCTTCACCGACAACCTGATTCTGATCTGTACCGGCGTGTTTATCGGCATTCTGGCCATGCGGCTGGTGGCGCAGGCATTCGTGCTGCTGATGGCCAAATACCCGTTCCTCGAAACGGCCGCCTTCGTGGTTATTGCGCTGCTGGGTTTGAAGCTGCTGCTGTCGTTGGTGGAGCATTTCCAGCCGGAGTCCGCGTTCAGCCGCTTCCTGGGCAGCGAGGCCGCCGACGCTGGCCTGACCGTGCTGACGGTAGCTGTCTTTGCGGTGCCGCTGCTGGCGTCGTGGCTGAAAACCAAGCGTAGTATCCCGCGGTAGCCAACTGTTTTACAGCAGGAAGCTGTAAGAACGATGTAGAGACGCAATACTTTGCTTCTCGTCGTTGAACGATAACGACCACGCCGTTTGAACAAACAACATCAGCAACGACGAGACGCAAAGTATTGCGTCTCTACATCTTTTACGGCTAATGCAAACGGCCTGGTAGCTCATTAGCTACCAGGCCGTTTGCTTAAGTCACGTTGCCGCTACCGGCGGCTGTTGGGCACGCGGAACTGCACGCCCACGCTGGGCACGAACGTGAAGCCGCTGAGCTTGCCGGTGGCATTGTTGAGTAGCTGATAGGTGCCGTAGTTCTGGTAGTACACGCCCATCGAGGGCAGAAAGTACACGTAGCGGTAGCCAATTTTGGCGCTGGCAAACGCCCCGAACGAGTTGTAGCTCACGCGCTGCTCGGGCAGGCTGGGCACAATGCCGCTTGGGGTGTACACTCGGTCGGTGTTGAAGCCGTAGCGCAGGAAGGAGCGCGAGTATACCAGGCCGTAGGAAAACGCCCCGATTTCCTCTTCCGGCCCGAAGGAGTGGCTGATAACCAGCGGCACAATCAGGTCTTTGCGTGAGGCGCTGAAGCCCAGGACGTCGGAAATATTACTCAGGTACGGGATGCTCGGAAGCTTGGCGCGCTGGGTGGCAAACTGCAGCCCGATGCTGCCATACGTGGCGCCCGCCGCGCCCTGGGGCCGTTCCGGCGTGCCGGTGGGGCCCATAAACTGGTACATGGCATCGAAGATGTGCGAGCCGAAAGCGTACTTGTAGCCTACGTCGAATCGGTCGTAGATGCCGTAGCGCAGGTAGAGGTCGGGGGAGGCGCGCAGCGGGTCGAGGGTGTAGGCCAGGGCCGCCAGCTGCAGGTTGTCGATGGTGCGGGAGTAGCCGACGGTGTCTTTGTTGCCAACGGCTTCGGCGGCCGATTTCAGCGTGGCGCCCGTTTGGCTGATGGTTTCGGAGGCAATGTTGAACGACACGTTGCCGCCGCCCCGAAACTCGCCGCGCGGCGTCACCTTGCCAGTGCTGATGATGTTGCGCGGAGCCGAGCAAGACGCGGCCAGCAGCGACGTAGCGGCCGCCAGGGCCAGGGCAGGACGGGAAAAGGCAAGGCGTTTCATACGCAGGCAGAAGAAAGCAGATGAGGAGAGAAGCGGCGGCGCAACGGCCAAAACCGGGCCGAAAGTTAGGGACATGCGGGGTGCTCTGCCTGCCTCCCGCCAAAATAAGCCGGGCGCCACCCACCGGCCGTCGGAACGAAAACGCGCAGCGCATGGTATCTTCCCTGGCGAAAGCACTGCTGATTAAACCTATTGGTAGTTTGAGCATCAGCTACTTGATGCCGCCTTTCGGCCTGCTGCCTATGCCCCGACTCCTACTCATCCTTCTGCTGCTTTTGCTGCCACCGGTGCTGTGGGCCGGCGGGTCGCCACCGTTGGTGGCCACGGTCTACGTGTTTCTGGCCGACACCTGCCCCATCAGCCAGAACGCCACGCCTACGCTGCGGGCCCTGCACGCGGCGTACGGGCCGCGCGGCGTGCGGTTTGTGGGCGTGTTTCCGGCCCCGCAGATGCGCCCGGCCGACGTGGTACTGTTCCAAAAGCAGTACCCGCTGCCGTTTCTGCTGCGCCTCGATGCCGGCCAGCAGCTCACGCGCCGCCTGGGCGCCCGCATCACGCCCGAAGTGGTAGTGCTGGCCCCCGACGAAGCCACCGTGCTCTACCAGGGCCGCATTGATGATGCCTACGCCCGCCTGGGCCAGCGCCGCACCGTGGTGCAGCACCACGAGCTGCGCGACGCGCTGGCCGCCATCGTCAGCCGCCAGCCAGTGCCGGTGCCGCGCACTGAGGCCGTGGGCTGCTTTGTGGCCACGGGTCTGGGTAGCCGCTGAACCCTATCCTGAAAAATTTGCCTATCCGAAACCCGTACCATTTCCTATGAAACACCTTGTACGCCTTGCGCTGCTGCTGTTCGCCGGCCCGGCGCTGGCCCAGCAGCCGCAGCTCACATTCAGCGAGCATATTGCGCCCATCATCTACCAGCACTGCACGTCCTGCCACCGCACCGGCGAGGTGGCGCCGTTTCCGCTGGTCAGCTACCAGGATGTCGTCAGCCACGCGCCCACTATTAAGTTCGTGACGGGCATCCGGTATATGCCGCCCTGGAAGGCCGACCCTAACTATTCGCACTTCCTCGACGAAAACACGCTCACGGACACCGAAATCCAGAAAATCCGGGAGTGGGTAGATGGCGGTATGGCCCGCGGCAACCCGGCCCTGGAACCGGCGCTGCCCACGTTTCCGGCCGGCTCGCAACTGGGCACGCCCGATTTGGTGGTGCCGATGGCCCAGAAGTTCACCCACCAGGGCAACCTGCAGGATTTGTACCGGGTGTTTGTGCTGCCCACCCGCCTGCCCGCCGGCCGCGACGTGGCGGCCGTGGAGTTCCGGGCCGGCAACAAGCGCATCACCCACCACGCCATCATCGGCATGGACACCACGCAGCGTGCCCAGGTGCTGGATGCCCAGGACCCTGGCTACGGCTACACGCGCTTCGGGGGCTTCGGCTTTTCGGCTACCGAGGAGAACTGGGCCGGCTGGGTGCCGGGCTCCACGGCCCGCTATTTCCCCAACGGGCTGGGCAAAAAGCTGCCCCGCAACGCCAGCATCCTTGTGCAGGTGCACTACGGCCCCACGGCCCTCACCCAAACCGACTCGTCGGTGGTGAACGTGTTTTTCAGCCGCCAGCCGGTGCAGCGCTACGTCCAGACGTTCCCGTTGTCGCCGCTCAATCTCACCAACGGGCCGTTCATCATCCCGGCCGGGCAGGTGAAAACCTTCCACGCCGAGCTGCAGGTTCCCGTAGATGTAAGCCTGGTGAGCGTGCTGCCCCACGCGCATCTGCTGGGCAAGAAGTGGCGTATCTGGGCCGTGAAGCCTTCCGGCGACACCATCCGCATCATCAAAATCAACGACTGGGACTTCAACTGGCAGGGCGCCTACCGCTTCCCGCGCCTGCTCAAAATCCCGGCCGGCTCGCGCCTCATGGCCGACGCCACCTACGACAACACCGCCAACAACCCCCGCAACCCGTTCTCGCCGCCCCAAACCGTGCAATGGGGCGAACAAACCACGGCCGAAATGCTGCTGGCCTACCTCGACGTGGTGCCCTACCGCCCCGGCGACGAGAACATCGTGCTCAGCAACCAGTCGGCGCAGGAACTGCTGCGGCGGCCCGAGGCGCGGCTGTATCCGGTGTATCCGAATCCGGCCGCAGCCGGCGTGGTTTCCATCGGCTTCAGTTTGCCTGATGCCGCGGCCGTTTCGGTGCTGCTGACCGATGCGCAGGGCCGCGTAGTACGCCAGCCGGCCCAAGGTCAGCGCTACGCCGGCGGCACCCACACGCTGGAGCTGCCCACTACCGGCCTGGCCGCCGGCCTCTATCTGGTGAAGCTGCAAACGCCCGATTTCACCCAGACCCAGAAGCTGGTACTGCTCAAATAACCGCCATTCTGGTGCTGTATCTTTTCTAACGCAACAAGCTCTGCCAATCGGCAGAGCTTGTTGCGTTACAGACCGAAGCGGGGGTACGGCTCTTTGCGGGCGTGGTGGCACCGTCGTTGCATACGGCTGCCTGGTCTCATGGCGGTGGCACTACGGCTGCAAAGAGCCAGGATACGCCTGCGTATTGGTTCGTCGGCAGGTTTTTATTCCGCACTTTTAGCGCTCAATTCCTGACGACCCAATGAACATACTATACGGAGTGCCCGGCGAGGGGATGGGCCACGCCACCCGCAGCAAGGTGGTTATTGCGCATCTGCTGGCACAGGGGCACGAGGTGAGCGTGGTGAGCAGCAGCCGCGCATACCAGCTGCTGGCGCACACGTTTCCGGGCCGGGTGCACGAAATCCGGGGCTTCCATCTGGCCTACAAGGATGTGGTGGTGAGCAAGGCCCGCACCGCCGCCCTCACCCTGCGCAACGCGCCCGACAGCCTGCTCACCAACTTCCGTCGCTACCGCAACCTGCCCGGCGCCGACCAGTTCGACTGCGTGATTTCAGACTTCGAGTCGTTCAGCTACCTGTTTGCCCGCTGGAAGCAGCTGCCGGTTATCAGCATCGACAACATGCAGATTATCAGCCGGGCGCGGCTGGATGTGGCGGTGCCGGCCGGGGAGAGGGGCAACTTCGAGGTTGCGCGCGGCATTGTGCGGGCCAAACTGCCGCGCAGCCACCATTACTTTGTCAGCACGTTCTTCCCGCTGCCGGTGGTGCGGCCGGCCACCACGCTGGTGCCGCCCATCATCCGGCCCGAGATTCTGGCAGCGCGCCCCACAGCCGGCGCACACGTGCTGGTGTACCAATCGGCCACCACGCAGCAGGGGCTGGTGCCGCTGCTGCAGGCGCTGCCGGGGCAGGAGTTTCGGGTGTACGGCTTCAACAAAGAGGAAAGCCACGGCAACGTGCAGCTCAAGGCCTTCAGCGAACAGGGCTTCATCGAGGACCTGGCCTCGGCCCGCGCCGTCGTCACCAATGGGGGCTTCTCGCTGATCAGCGAAGCGGTGTACCTGCACAAGCCCATCTGCGCCGTGCCCATCCCCGTGCAGTTCGAGCAGTTCCTCAACGCCGCCCAAGTGCAGAAGCTGGGCTACGGCCGCCACTTCGAAACCCTGACCCCCGACAACCTGAAAGCATTTCTCTACGACCTGTCCGGCTTTGAGGCGGCCCTAGGCGCATACAAGCAGGATGGCAACCAGGAGCTGTTCCGGCAGCTGGATGAAGCACTGGCGGGGCTGTAAACGAAAAGAACGTCATTCCGAGCTTGCCGAGGAATCTCGCGAGCTGACGTTGTAATACTACATGATTACTACGCTAGCGAGATTCCTCGGCAAGCTCGGAATGACGTTCCAAACCAAGGCTTAGCTCTGCTCCCGATATATTAGAAGATCTTGCCGGGATTCAGGATGCCGTGGGGGTCGAATACGCGCTTGATGCCGCGCATCAGCTCCAGGTTGGTATCGGGCAGGGCAATGCCGATGTAGCCTTTCTGCACCAGCCCGATGCCATGCTCGCCGGAGATGGTGCCGCCCAGCTTCACGCACAGCTCGAAGATTTCGGTGATGGGCTGGCGCAGGCCCACGTTCCACATCTCGTCGTCCAGGTCGCCGCGGATTATGTTGACGTGCAGATTGCCGTCGCCGGCGTGGCCGTAGCAGACGCTCTTGAAGCCATAGCGCGCGCCGATTTCCTTGACGCCGCTCAACAGCGTGGGCAGCTCGGCGCGGGGCACCACGGTGTCTTCTTCCTTATACACGGAGTTGTAGCGCACCGAATTGCCGATGTTGCGCCGGATGCGCCAGAGCTCGTCTTTCTGGGTGGCGTTGTCGGCCAGCAGGATTTCGTCTACGTCGTAGTGTTCCAGCACGCCGTACACCTGCTCGGCCTCCTTATAAAGCTCGTCCAGATCCTGCCCGTCCAGCTCGATGAGCAGGTGGGCCGCAATATCCTCGGGCAGCGTGAGCGAAATCTTCAGGTACTCCGACGACCAGGCAATGGCCTCGCGCTCCATGAACTCCATGCCCGACGGGATGATGCCCGCCCGGAATACGGCCGACACGGCCTCGGCGGCCTGCGTCACCTGCCGGAAAGGTACCAGCATCAAAATGTTGTGCTTGGGGTAGGGGAGGAGGCGGAACACCACTTTCGTGATGATGCCCAGCGTGCCCTCCGAGCCCACCATAAGCTGGGTGAGGTTGTAGCCGGTGGAGTTTTTGAGGGTGTTGGCGGCGGTCCAGATGATGTCGCCGGTGGGCAGCACCACCTGCAGGTTCAGCACGTAGTCGCGGGTGGTGCCGTATTTCACGGCTTTGGGGCCGCCGCTGCTGTGGGCCAGGTTGCCGCCCAGAAAGCAGCTGCCCTTGCTGGCCGGGTCGGGCGGATAGAACAGGCCCACCGCCTGCACCGCCTGCTGAAACGCCTCATTCACCACGCCCGGCTCCACGGTGGCCTGCAGGTTGCGCTCATCAATCTGGATGATCTGGTTGAGCCGCTCGGTGCTCAGCACCACGCCGTGGTGGATGGGCAGCGCGCCCCCGCTCAGGCCGGTGCCCGCGCCGCGTGGTGTCACCGGAATGTGGTGCTGATGGCAGAGGCGCACAATCTGACTAATCTCTTCGGCGTTAGCCGGGCGCAGCACCACGTCGGGGGCAAAGTGCAAGTCCTCGGTATGGTCGCGGCCGTAGTCGGCGTAGGTGTCGGCGGTGGCGGCAGCTTCGGCACGCTGGGCCGTGAGGACATGCTGCGGGCCCACAATGGCCTCGAAGGCGACGAGCAGCTCGGGGGTGAGGGAGTTGAAATCCATATATAGAAACGCCAAATGGCTGTTTTGCCTATCTTTGACCCAATGCGGGACCCTGGAACGAAGGTACAGTATACGACGCACAGACGCGTCTGGTGGCCACTGTTGATGATGGCGCTGGTGGGCTGGCTGGCGGGCTGCAGCGCCCCCAAGAAAGTAAACTACCGCAACGGCCGCTACCACTCGGCGCGCGACATGGCCCGCATCAAAGCCGAGGAGCGCCGCCGCGGCAGCCGGCCGGTGGCAAAATCCAAAGCAAAAACCACCACGCCTGCCGGCAAGGCCAAAATCGTGACCAAGAACCGCAGCACGCCGGCCAACGCCAGCCGCGCCATCGTCACGGTTATCGAAACGGCCCGCTCGTTTCAGGGCACTCCTTATAAGTACGGCGGCACCTCGCGCCTGGGCATGGATTGCTCGGGCTTGCTCTACAATTCTTTTGCCGCCATCGACGTGGCCATTCCGCGCTCCAGCAACGAGCAGGCCGTGTGGGGCACGCCCGTAAAGCCCCAGGATCTGAAGGCCGGGGATTTGGTATTTTTCGGGGCCTCGCCGGGCAGCTCCACCATCACGCACGTGGGCCTCGTGACGGAAGCCACGCCGGAAGGCGTGCAGTTTATTCACGCATCCAGTTCGTCGGGAGTAGTGGAAAATAGCCTGGAAACCGACTACTACTTAAGTCGCTACATCAAAGCAGTACGGCCGGTATTGTAGAAATTCCCAGCTACCTTTGTCTTGGCAAAACGAACTTTTTTCCAGGTTGTGAATCATAACGATTCAATAATGGAATTCTAGCGGTTATAACCGTATTTTTGCGCCGGATTTAAGACGCTCCCCTCTTTTCTCACCAATACCCCCTTTTATGAAACACCAACGTTTACTCCATCTTCTGGTGCTGTTGCTGACGCTGCTGTCAGCGCACACCGGTTGGAGCCAGGGTGCCACCACCGCCGCCATGAACGGTATTATTACCGACAAGGATGGTGGTGGTCTGCCGGGTGCTACGGTAATTGCCGTACATAATCCAACGAATACGCAGTACGTAGCTCCAACCAATTCTGAAGGTCGTTTCAACATTCAGAACATGCGGGTGGGCGGTCCTTACACCGTCCGCATCACTTTTGTGGGGTATAAGGATGCCAGCCGGGAGGGTATTTTCCTGAGCTTGGGCCAGAACCAGCGTCTCGACATCAACCTGAGCGAAGCCACCACGGAGCTGGCCGGCGTAACGGTAACCGCCAACCAAGACCCGATAATCAATGCCGGCCGCACGGGGGCTGCCACTACGGTACAGCGCGAGCAGATCGAGCGTCTGCCCACTCTGAACCGTTCGCTGCAGGACTTCACCCGTCTCACTCCGCAATCCAACGGCAACAGCTTTGGCGGCCGGAGCGGTAGCTTCAACAACGTAACCGTTGACGGCGCAATCTTCAACAACGCCTTCGGTCTGCAGTCCACGGTAGGTGGCCAGGCCGGCGCTCAGCCTATCTCGCTGGACGCTATCGACCAGATTCAGGTGAGCATCGCGCCGTTCGACGTGCGCCAGGGCTCGTTCACGGGTGCCGGCATCAACGTTGTGACCCGCTCGGGTTCCAACAAGTTCACCGGTTCGCTCTACGGTTTCTACCGCAACCAAAACCTGGTGGGTAGCAAAGTGGGTGATTTCGAGCAGAACTATCCCAACTTCGAACTCAAGAACACCGGCTTCCGCGTAGGTGGTCCGATTGTGAAAGACAAAGTGTTCTTCTTCCTCAACGGGGAGCTGGAGCGCCGCAACGACCCACCAACCGGCAACTTCACCGCTAACCGTAACGATACGCCGCCGCCAACTGGCTCGCAGGTCTCTCAGGCCCGTGCCCGTGACCTCGACGCGCTGTCCAACTTCTTGCAAGAGCAGTACGGCTACAACGCCGGTTCTTACGAAAACTATGTGTTGCGTTCGAACAGCGACAAGATTACGGCTAAGATTGACTGGAACATCTCCGACAATCACCGTTTCAACATCAAGTACAACTATCTCAAGTCGTTTTCCGACATTCCACCGAGCACCTCGGGTGCTATTGCCGGCCAACGTTCCCAGTCGCAGTTTGGCTTGCCGTTCTCGTCTTCGTACTACACAATCAACAACAACCTGAACTCGGTTATTGCTGAACTCAACAGCACGTTCGGTACGCGCTACTCCAACAACCTGACCGGTGGCTTCTCGGCCTTCCGTGACTTCCGCGAGAGCAGCGGCGGTATTTTCCCGCTGGTGGATATCGGTACCAACGTCGGCCGCAGCACCACAACGGCGCAGCTAGGTGGCATCAACGCTACCAACTCACTTACGTCGTTCGGCTATGAGCCATTCTCGGCCTTCAACGTACTCAACTCCGACGTAGCCCAGATCGGTGACAACTTCACGGCTTATTTGGGTAAGCACAACGTGACGGTAGGTACTTACAACGAATTCTACAAGTTCCGTAACGGCTTTGCGCCAAACTACTACGGCAATTACTCGTTCAACTCGCTGGAAGACTTCTACGCTTCCGCTGGCTTTAACTACGACCGTACTACGGCTACGTATTCGCCGCTGGCGGCTGGCGCTCCCCGCCCTGGCCCGGCGCGTTACAACCTGCAGTACTCGGCTTTGCCGGGTGGCGAATTCCCGTTTGCTGATCTGAAAGCGGTTCAGTTGGGCCTGTACCTGCAGGACGAATGGTCGCCGGAAAGCAACCTGCGTATTACCTACGGTATCCGCGCTGACTTGCCCTTCCTCAACTCTGATCTGCAGCAGAACAATAACGCTGCTGCCCTGACCTTCCGCGACGGAGTGCAAATCAACACCGGCAACGTACCCAAAAAGCAGGTGCTTTACTCGCCACGCGTTGGTTTCAACTGGGACGTGAATGACGACAAGAAAACCCAGCTGCGTGGTGGTACGGGTATTTTCACGGGCCGTATTCCGTTCGTATGGCTGTCCAACCAGGCCAGCAACAACGGTGTGCAGTTTGGCTCGTTCAGCACCGCAGGCTCGGTAGCTACCGGCACCAACCCTAACGCCTCCATTTACCCCTTCAATCCGAACGTAGACGCCTACCGTCCGCAGAACGCAACGGCTAACACGGCCTACAACCTGGCCGTAACGGCCTCGGATTTCAAATTCCCACAGGTATGGCGCACCAACCTGGCTGTAGATCAGGAACTACCCGGCGGCATCATCGGTACGCTGGAAGCCTTCTACACCCGCGACCTGAACGCCGTGTATCACCAGAACGTGAACCTGCCAGGCAGCGAAGCCACGCCTTTTGCACGGGCCAACGGTGCTGATAACCGCCCGATCTTCTACACGTTCGGCGCAGCTCAGACGGGTGCTAACGCCGGTCTGGTAACCACCACCCGTAACTTCCAGCTCTACGGCCCGGTACCCACTGCACAAGGTGGCAACACGGCGGCCCGCCCCAACATCAGTGATGCCATCGTGATGCGCAACACCAATAAGGGCTACTCGTACGCCGTGACCGGTCAGCTGCAGAAATACTTCAGCAATGCGCTGTCGGCCAGCGTTGCTTACACCTACTCGGATGCGCGCTCGGTAAACGACGGTGGCTCGATTGCCCAGTCTATCTGGCGCGACCGTTCCGTGTCCGGCGACCCGAACGCGGAGGCTCTGAGCTACTCCAACTTCCTGCAGCAGCACCGTGTCATCGGCTCGCTGTCGTACCGCAAGGAGTACCTGGGCCACCTGGGTACCACGATTTCGATGTTCTACGAAGCCGCTCCGGCTGGCCGCTACTCGTATGTATACTCGGGCGACATGAACGGCGACAACCAGACGTCGAACGACCTGATGTACATTCCCCGCTCGCAAAGCGAAATCAACCTGCGTGACATCACGCTCACGAATGCTCAAGGTGGTGGTGTGTACTCGGCTGCTGATCAGTGGACCGACCTCAACAACTTCATCAACCAGGACAAGTACCTGCGTGAGCACCGCGGTGAGTACGCCGAGCGTAACGGGGCCGTACGTCCGTGGCAGAACCGCCTCGATGTACGCCTGCTCCAGGACATCTTCACGATGGAAGGCGAAAACAAGAACACGCTGCAGCTGAGCGTTGATATCTTCAACTTCGGCAACCTGATCAACAAGGACTGGGGCACGTTCCGTACGACCAACCGTACCAACCCGCTCACGTTCTCGGGCTACAACCCGCAGGGCCAGCCTGTGTACCAGTTCCCGTACCTGACCAATCCTTCGCTGAACGCCGACAACACGGTGCGTCAGGGGGTGAAGCTGACGGAAACCTTCCGCGACGATACCGGCGGCATTGGCTCGCGCTGGCAGATGCAGATTGGCGTACGCTATATCTTCAACTAAATCAGCTGATTGAAAGACAAAAAGTGGGTTGCCGGGTCCGGCAACCCACTTTTTTTGTGTTTTTTTTGCGGGTATGCTTGCGTATTCCAAAACGCGCCGTACTTTTGTCAAACCAAACGCAACCGGCGGATGGCACACACCAAACGGGGGATTAGCTCAGCTGGCTAGAGCGCTTGCATGGCATGCAAGAGGTCATCGGTTCGACTCCGATATTCTCCACCAAAAAGGCCTGACAATTATGTCAGGCCTTTTTTTTGGTCCCGTTTTTAAATGGTGGGGCAAGGCATAGGGTTTTGCTTTCGGCGCGGCAGTGTCTGGCACAGCGCGCTTTCTGCTGACCGGCAGTCTGCCTCTGGTGATAACAAATACTTGATTCAGCATCTAGCGTGTAATAGCTATCTTTGCGCAGCAAACTTTCACGCGTCCGTTTTCATCTCCACTTTTTTCATGAAAAGAATTCTAGTAGCTCTGGCTCTTACCTTCGGTGCAGTAGCCGCCCAGGCGCAGGACAGCCGTATTGGTGTCAAGATTTCCGGTGGTATTGCCAAATTCCGGGGGGATGACGTGACCAACCAGTCGAATACGCTTAGTGCCGGAGGTGGCTTGGTGTACAACATCAAGCTGACTGAGATGCTTTCGGTGCAGCCCGAGCTTCTGTACACAGTGAAAGGCAGCCGATTCAATTCAGATGCGTTTGACAGCAAGACGACGCTGCACTACGTAGAACTGCCCGTTATGCTGCGCGCCACCTTCTCCAACGTATTTGTGGAAGCCGGCCCCCAGGTAGGCTATCTGGTCGCAGCCAAGCTGGAAGTGACTCCCAACAACGGCGGCGAGGCATCCGAAGACAAATCGCGCAATAACTTCACGAATGCTGATTGGGGCTTCGCGGCTGGCATCGGCTATCAGCTGGAAAACGGGCTGAGCCTGACGGGCCGCTACAGCGGTAGCCTGAACCCTGTGCTGCCAAACGTGGCCAGCACCAAAATCAAAGCCTACAACTCCGCGTTCCTTGTTCAGTTGGGCTTCCTGCTGCCACAAGGTAACTAGTTAAAAGAGCCCTGTGCCACGCCGGCCATCGGTCCGCACAGTCGATTCAACAAAAAAGCCGCTCCTTGGAGCGGCTTTTTTGTTGAACCGACTGTGCGGGCCTGACTACACGAACAAACCTTCCACCGACAGATACCGCTCGCCGGTATCGTAGCAGAAGGTGAGGACGCGGCCACCCTGCGGTATCTCGTCGAGCTTTTTGGCCACGGCGGCCAGCGAAGCGCCCGACGATACGCCGACCAGGATACCTTCCTCGCGGGCGGCGCGGCGGGCCATGTCGAAGGCTTCCTGCTGCGAAATCTGGATAGTGCCGTCCAGAATGTCGGTGTGCAGGTTTTCGGGGATGAAGCCCGCGCCGATGCCTTGGATAGGGTGGGGGCCCGGCGCGCCGCCGCTGATAACGGGCGAGGCTTCGGGCTCCACGGCAAAGGTCTTCATGTTCGGAAACTTGGGCTTGAGTACCTCAGCCACGCCGGTGAGGTGGCCGCCGGTGCCCACGCCGGTGATGTAGTAGTCGAATCCTTCGGGGGCATCTTCCAGAATTTCCTGGGCCGTGGTTTCCACGTGCACGCGGATATTGGCCGGGTTATCGAACTGCATGGGCATCCAGGCGCCGGGCGTGTCGCGCACCAACTCGTGGGCCTTCTCGATGGCGCCTTTCATGCCTTTCTCGCGCGGCGTCAGTTCCAGGTTGGCGCCGTAGGCGGCCATCAGGCGCCGCCGCTCAATCGACATCGACTCGGGCATCACCAGCGTGATTTTGTAGCCTTTCACGGCGGCCACCATGGCCAGCCCCACGCCGGTGTTGCCGGACGTAGGCTCCACAATCAGCGAGTCGGAAGTGAGGATGCCGTCCTGCTCAGCCTGCTCAATCATGCTCAGGGCAATACGATCTTTGATGCTGCCGCCGGGGTTGGCGCGTTCCAGCTTCACCCACACTTCCACGTCGGGGCGTTGAGCGAACAGCTTGTTGAGGCGCAGCAGCGGCGTGCGCCCGATGGTATCGAGGATGGTGTTGGCTTTCATTTTCGGAGAGGTAAGAAGTTAGAAAGATAGAAGTGAGAGAATGAGAAGCGAGATATGAGACTTTCGTGCTGGCAACTCGTCACTTAAACAGAAGTCTCATGTCGTACTTCTCATTCTCTCAGGTCTAGATAGAAAACATGAGGTCGGCGGTGGGGTCTTCGGTGCGCGTGACGTGCAACTGGGCCCGGTGATATACGCGCGAATGCGACGGAACGCTCTCCGTGAGCCACACATTGCCGCCGATGATGCTGTGGCTGCCAACGACGGTGCTGCCGCCCAAAATAGTGGCGCCGGCATAAATAACCGAGTGGTCTTCGATGGTGGGGTGGCGCTTGATGCCCTGCAGTGCCTTCGTGACGCTTAGCGCCCCCAGCGTCACGCCCTGAAATATCTTGACGTGCGCCCCGATAACGGCCGTTTCGCCGATAACGATGCCCGTGCCGTGGTCGATGCAGAACGAGGAGCCGATGCGGGCCCCTGGGTGAATGTCGATGCCGGTGCGCTGGTGGGCGTACTCGCTGATCAGGCGCGGCACGCGGGGCACCTGCAGTTGGTACAGCGCGTGGGCCATGCGGTGCAGGGCAATGGCATAGAACCCGGGGTAGGTGCTGATAACCTCGTCGAGGCCTTGGGCGGCAGGGTCGGCGGCTAGAATGGCAGCGGCATCGCGCAGCAGCAGGTCGCGCAGGGCGGGCAGGCGGGCCATGCAGGCGGCCGCTACGGCAGCCGGCGCATCGGGCAGGGTTACGTGGGACAGCAGGGCCGCCAGATCGTGCTGCAGCTGCGTGAGCGTGGCAGCTACGGCATCGGGGTGGCGCAGGGGCTGCGGGGTACGTTCCGGGAACAGCACCTGCAGCAGCTGCTCGGTGAGCTGGCAGAAAGCCGCGCCCGGCAGTGCCGCCGCTACCTGCTGGTGCGCCCGGGCCAGCGTCCGCACAAAAGGAGAGTCAGAAGAAAACGACATAGGAGAGCAAGTAAGCAGGCACGCCGGGGCGCCGAAGGCGCAGCTGCCGCAAGGTAGGGTAACCGGGCGTTGCCCGGAAGGTTTCCGCTATAGTTGGCCACTGGCGACAACCAGCGAGCCAGGGCCTGCGTTTGCAAAAGCAGCTGGCCGGTTGGTTAGCCCTGTGTAGTTATTCCTCTTTTTTGCTTCTGTATTATGGCTGATACATCCATCACCAAAGTAGACTCCGCGCATTCGCCTAAAGGCCCTGAGGGCGAAAAGTACCTGGCTTCCGGCGCGCAGGTTTCCATGCGCCTCTGGGAAAACGAAGAGCCCGGCGACGCCAAGGAACCCACTACCCGTCCTTACGAAACGGTCGGCTACGTGCTGAAAGGCCGCGCCGAGCTGCACCTGGAAGGTCAGGTAGTAATCCTGGAGCCGGGTAACTCCTGGGTGGTAGGCAACGGTGCTTCGCACACCTACAAGATTCTGGAAACCTTCTCGGCCGTGGAAGCCACCGCACCACCCGCTCAGGTGCACGGCCGCGACAAGTAAGCGCTTCTCACCCACCAGAAAGCCCCCGAAATGCCCGCAGGATACTGCAGGCGTTTCGGGGGCTTTCTGGTGGGTAGCGGCACCGGATCAGCGCACCAGCTCTACTTTCAGGATTTTGTCGCCGATGGCTAGTTTAGGCACCACATCCAGGCCTTGCATTACCTGCGCGAAAATGGTGTAGCGGCCATCGAGGTGGGGCGTGGGGCCGTGGGTGATAAACCACTGGCAGCTTTCGGTGTCTTTGCCGGCCGAGGCCAGCCCCACGGCGCCTTCGCCGTAGCGTAGGTCGCCGAACTCGGAGCGCAGGTTGTAGTCGGTGCTGCCCGAGCCGTCGCCGCGGGGGCAGCCGCCCTGTGCCACAAAGTTGGGCACCACCCGGTGGAAGGTCTTACCATCATAAAATCCCTGTTCCACCAGCTGCACGAAGCTGGCCACCGAGCCCGGCGCGTCTTCTATGTGTAATTGCAGCGTGATGTCGCCCTGGCTGGTGCGCACCAGCACCCGCTGCCGCGCCGGAATCCGCTGTACCAAGGCCCAGTCGATGGGATGCGCAGCAGCCTTGGCTACTGGCACGGGCGTAGCCGGCCGGTTCTGCAGATAGTCGATGGTTTGCTGCAACGACTGCCAGGCTTCCAGGTCGCGGGGCAATAGCAGTTTGTCGCGGGCTTCCACCACAAAACCGGCGTCGGGCAGCAGGCGGCGCAGGTTAAGCTGCGGGTCGCGCAGGGCCTCGGCGGCCGTGCCCATAATCGTGACGTCGCCGCCGCGCAGCGCCCGGCGCAGTGTGAGGGCAAACGCGCCGTGCTGCGCCTCGGGGAAAGCCGGCAGGCGACGCATGGCTACCAAGGCCTCCATGCCGTAGGAGCCCACCACCAGCGGCTGGCCCGTCGCAAATGTCGCCTGCTCCACAAAAGCGTAGGCGGCCGGATCTTCGGCCAGCGCTTTCAGCAGATAGCCTTTCTCATACGGGTCGGTAGCGGCCGCAAACCGCTGTTCAATGGCCGTGCGGATAGCACCCTGCTCGGTCCCGCCCAGCTTCAGGGCTACTGCCAGCAGAGTAGCCCGCACCCGCCAGTCGGTGATGCGGGCGGCTTTTTCCAGGAATTGCCCGCCCGGCTCGCCGCTGGCGTGGGCCAGGAAAAACTCGGCAGCCGTCACGGCTACTTGGCTGTTGGGCTGCGTAAGGGCATCCCAGGCGGTTTCCTTCACCGGCGCGTACATCGTGGCATTCATGGCCCGCAGCGCACTCACCCGCACCCGGTAGTCGGTATCCTGCCGCACCAGCCCGATAAGCGTGGGCGCAATAGTGGGGCTTTTTACTTTGCCCAGAGCGCTGGCGGTGGCCGCCCGCACCACCGGATCCGGGTCAGCCACGGCGGCTGTGAGGGCCGTCTGGTAGGGTGTGAGGTCGAGGCGGGGCGTGCGGGCCAGTGCAAAGGCCGCGCCCTGCCGCGCCGCCAGCGGCTGCCGCGGCTGCAGCAGCGCCACCACCCGCGCTACCGCCGCTTCCGACGTCAGCCCGCGCAGCCCTGCCCGCATTAGCCCCCAGGCCAGGCCGGTGGAAAAGCTGGTATCAGCCGGGGCCGCATTGCGCCATAGCAGCCGCAAAGAGCTGCGCGTGACGCAGCGGCCCAGCGCTTCATACAGGTATCGCCGCTGTGCTGCGCTGCCGGCTGCCGGAATTTGCAGCGCCAAGGGCTCGGCGGCTGTGCTGTCACCGGTCTGGCCCAGGGCGTAGGCGGCCGCCCGCCGGGTGGCCGCGTCCGGGTCCTGGAGCAGGGGAAGCAGCGGAGCCGTGGCCTGCTTGTCCTGCACCGAAGCCAGCGCCAGAGCGGCTGCCGCCCGGTAGCGGGCGGCGGGATTGGTGAGGTAGGGCAGGAGGGTAGGGGTATTGCGCTCGTCCTGGGCAGTGCCGATCAGGCGAAGTGTGGCGTCGGCAAACTGGTTGGGTGGTGCGGTGGCAGTTGTGATCTGGCGGGGTACGGCCGGCGCACAGGCGCTGAACAGGCAAGCAGCACCAAGCAGGCGCAGGCCGGCGTACGGAGGGAGAAGTTGGGTCATGGCTGGCCGAAAATAGCCAAAATCCCGGCTCACAGCCTACCGTCCAGCCTCCAAAAAAGTAGCGCCCGCTCCGCAAGCTGCAGAACGGGCGCTAGTAGCGTAATTGCGGTAGACTACTGCTGGTCTTTCAGCTGGTCTTCGCCGCCGTAGGGCGCACCGCCCGACAGGTCGCCGCGCAGGCCGCCCTGCGATACGCCGGCCTGCTGCTGCGCTTCGGCGGCGGGGCTGCTGCTGTTCATCTGTGAACCGGTAGCAGGCTGGCCGCTGCCGGTGATGATGGTGGCTTTTTCGCCTACCGGGCCGGCTATTTCTTCTACTTTCTGAACGTACTGGCGGCGGGCATCCTCTTCACTTACGCCTTTGAACTTGCTCCACGAATCCCATTGGGCCTGCGACATACCTTCCGGGCCGCTGGGGTTGGAGGGGGTATCATCGCCTACCACGTCTTTCTCAGTGTCATGGTCGCCTTCAGTAGCTTGCTTATACAAGCCGTAAAGGTCCGTCATGTGGGCGGCCGCTTTGTCAGCCGGCAGGGTGTCTACGCGCGCTACGGCGGCTTCAAACTGCTTCAGGAGGGTCATATTTTCTTGCAGATTCATAACAGTCAGAAAGCTGAGGGTGAAAACTAAGGGGTGTACTAAGCTGGCGTGGGTTTGGTTGCGCGACGAGCTTGTTCGTCTTTTCCGTCAACAAGTCTGCCGATCCTTCGTACTTTTGTCCGCTCTATGTGTGGAATTACCGGACTATTTGCCTTCACCGACACGGGCCGCAGCGCGCTGGCCGCCCTGCCGGCCTCTACCGACGCCATTGTCAGCCGCGGCCCCGACTCGCAGGGACACTTTGTGTACGACCGTTGCGGCCTGGGTTTCCGGCGCCTGGCCATCCTCGACCTCTCGGCCGACGGCAACCAGCCCATGACCGATGAGTCGGGGCGCTACACCATCGTCTTCAACGGGGAAATATTCAACTTCCGCGAGTTGCGCCAGCGCCTGATCAAGAAGGGCTACCACTTCCATTCCCAGACCGATACGGAAGTCATTCTCCGGCTCTACATCACCGAAGGCCGTGGCTTTCTGAAGAAGCTGAACGGCTTTTTCGGCTTGGCCATCTACGATAAGGAAGAGGACTCGCTCTTCATTGCCCGCGACCGGATGGGGGAGAAGCCCGTGCTGATCTACCGCGACGAGGACAAGTTGTTCTTTGCTTCGGAAATGAAGTCGCTGCTGGCGCTGGGCATCCCGCGCAAGATGGACTACGTGGCGCTGAGCCAGTACCTGCAGCTGAACTACATCCCCGGGCCCGCCACCATTTTCAAGGGCGTCAAGAAGCTGCTGCCCGGCCACTACCTGTTCATCAAGGGCAAGAAAGTGGTGCGCAAGCGCTGGTACAAGATTCCGTACGACGCCAAGCGCGTTGAGAAGAACAAGACCACCTACGAGCAGCAGAAAACCAAGCTGGTGGAGCTGATGGACGACGCCACCGCGCGCCGCCTCGTAGCCGACGTGCCGATTGGCGCCTTCCTGAGCGGCGGTATTGATTCGAGCGTAGTCGTGGCCCTGGCCACGCGCCATACCGACCACCTGAATACGTTCAGCATTGGCTTTGCCGATGAGCCGTTCTTCGACGAAACCAAGTACGCCAAGCTGGTAGCCGAGAAGTACAAGACCAACCACACGGTCTTCTCGCTCACCAACCAGGACCTCTACGACCATATTTTCGATGTGCTGGACTACATCGACGAGCCCTTTGCCGACTCCTCGGCGCTGGCCGTGTACATCCTCAGCAAGCGCACCCGCGAAAAGGCTACCGTAGCTTTGAGCGGCGACGGTGCCGACGAGCTGTTTGCCGGCTACAACAAGCACATGGGCGAGTTCCAGGTGCGGCAGGGCGGCTTCAAGGCCGAAGCCGTAACGGGCCTCAACCTGCTCTGGGACATTCTGCCCAAGTCGCGCAATACGTTTTTCGGCAACCGGGTGCGGCAGTTTCAGCGCTTCTCGCGCGGCATGCTCAGCGGCCCCAAAGACCGGTATTACGATTGGGCCTCATTCACGTCGGAAAAGGACTCCCGCAACCTGCTCAGTGCCGCCTCGCGCCGCAAGGTGGGCAAGAAACTGGCTGAGAAGCGCCGTAAGGATATCCTCGAGGGCATCCACGCCGACGGCGACCTGAACGAGGTGCTGCTCACCGACACCACGCTGGTACTGCCCTACGACATGCTGGCCAAGGTGGACATGATGAGCATGGCCAACTCCCTGGAGGTGCGCCCGCCCTTCCTCGACCCCAACGTGGTTCGCTTTGCCTTCTCGCTGCCCGTCGAAAGCAAAATCGACGCGAAGATGAAGAAGCGCATCGTGCAGGATGCCTTCCGCCCACTGTTGCCTGAAGAGCTGTACAAGCGCCCCAAGCACGGTTTCGAGGTGCCACTGCTCAAGTGGTTCCGCGGCGAGCTACGCCCACTCATCGAGGATGACCTACTCTCCGATGCCTTCATCGAAGCCCAAGGTGTGTTCGACGTAGATGCCATCCGCGCCCTCAAAATCCAGCTGTTCTCCCGCAGCCCCGGTGACGTACACGCCCGTATCTGGGCTCTCATCGTGTTTCAGCACTGGTACAAGCGCTACATGATGGCTCAGTAGCACAGGCTGCCAAAATTGTTATTCAACAAGAATTTTCTGCTCTTCCAGATTCCATGAAAATAGCTGTAGTAGGCACCGGATACGTCGGTCTGGTTACTGGCACTTGCTTCGCCGAAGTCGGCATTGAAGTAACCTGCATTGATATTGACCAGAAAAAGATTGATAACCTGAAGAAGGGTATTCTGCCCATCTATGAACCCGGCCTGGAAGAAATGGTGAGCCGCAATGTGGCCGCCGGCCGCCTTCAGTTCACCACTAGCCTAGCTGAAGGCATCAAGAATGCGGATGTAGCCTTTATTGCTGTAGGTACCCCTCCCGGCGAAGATGGCTCTGCCGATTTGAAATACGTGCTGGCCGTTGCGCGCGGCATTGGCGAGCACATGACCGACTACGGCGTTATCGTCACCAAGAGCACGGTGCCAGTTGGCACGGCTGCCAAAGTGCGTGCAGAGCTGGAGCAGGCACTGGCCAAGCGTGGCGCATCTATCGATTTTGACGTTGCGTCCAATCCGGAGTTCCTCAAGGAAGGCGCTGCCATCGACGACTTCCTCAAGCCTGACCGCATTGTGGTGGGCGTATCGTCGGAGCGGGCCCAGGAGGTGATGAGCAAGCTTTACAAGCCCTTCCTGCTCAACGGCCACCCCATCATCTTCATGGACATTCCGTCGGCGGAGATGACGAAATACGCTGCCAACTCCATGCTGGCGACCAAAATTTCGTTCATGAACGACATTGCCAACCTGTGCGAAATCATGGGCGCCGATGTGAACATGGTGCGCAAGGGTATCGGCTCTGATGCCCGGATCGGCACGAAGTTCATTTATCCCGGCATCGGCTACGGCGGCTCGTGCTTCCCCAAAGACGTGAAGGCGCTAATCAAGACGGCTCAGGAAAACGGCTACCAGATGCAGGTGCTGCAGGCTGTGGAAAGCGTGAACGAGGCCCAGAAGGAAGTGCTGTTCGACAAAGTGAAGAAGCACTTCGGCGGCGACCTGAAAGGCAAGAAGCTCGGTATCTGGGGCCTGTCGTTCAAGCCCAAGACCGATGACATGCGGGAAGCGCCGTCGCTGGTGATTATCGAGAAGCTGCTGGCTGAAGGCTGCACTGTGTCGGCCTACGACCCGGTGTCCATGCCCGAAGCCAAGCACACGCTCGGTGACACCATCACGTACGCCAAGGATCAGTTTGAAGCATTGGTAGACGCCGACGCGCTGCTGGTGGTGACCGAGTGGCCGGAGTTCCGCTCGCCCAGCTTCGAAGTAGTGGGTAAGCTGCTCAAGCAGAAGGTTATCTTCGACGGCCGTAATATTTACGACCCCAAGGAGATGCAGGAGGCGGGCTTTGCCTACCATTGCATCGGTATTCGTACGGCCCACCACGAGCCGACTGTTTAGTTGTCAGATAGGTTGTTGCTGCCGCATCTCAGCCAAGCTGACGGTCGACAGCAGTAGCCTATCATCTCTTGTGACAACTGACTACTACCATTAAACAACTGCATCATGTCTGATAAAAAGCGCGTACTTATTACCGGCGGGGCCGGCTTCTTAGGCTCTCACCTGTGTGAGCGGTTTCTGGCTGAAGGCTACCATGTTATTGCCATGGATAACCTCATCACCGGGGATTTAGGCAATATCGAGCATCTGTTCGGCCGCGAGGACTTCGAGTTCCATCACGCCGATGTGTCGAAGTTCGTATTCGTACCCGGCAAGCTCGATTACATCCTGCACTTCGCCTCACCCGCTTCGCCGATCGACTATCTAAAGATTCCGATCCAGACCCTGAAGGTAGGCTCCCTGGGTACGCACAACCTACTGGGCTTGGCCCGCGTGAAAGGTGCCCGGATGCTGATTGCCAGCACGTCGGAAGTGTACGGCGACCCGGAAGTTCACCCGCAGGTAGAGGAGTACTTCGGCAACGTAAACCCCGTTGGCCCCCGTGGCTGCTACGATGAGGCCAAGCGTTTCCAGGAGGCTATTACCATGGCCTACCACAATCACCACGGCCTGGAAACCCGTATCGTCCGCATCTTCAATACCTATGGCCCGCGGATGCGCCTCAACGACGGCCGCGTGTTGCCGGCATTCCTGAGCCAGGCCCTGCGCGGCGAGAATTTGACCGTATTCGGCGACGGTTCACAGACCCGCTCGTTCTGCTACGTGGATGACTTGGTGGACGGTATCTACCGCCTGCTGTTGAGCGACTACGCGCTGCCCGTGAACATCGGCAACCCCGACGAAATCACCATCAAGGAGTTCGGCGAAGAAATTGCCAAGCTCATGAACGTAGAGTTCAAGCCCACCTACCAGGAGCTACCCCAGAACGACCCGATGAAGCGTAAGCCGGACATCAGCAAGGCCCGCGAGATTCTGGGCTGGGAGCCCAAAATAGACCGTGCGGAAGGCCTGCGTCGCACGCTGGAATACTTCAAAGAGCACATCAGCGAGGTAACCGCTGGGTCGATTGATAACACGCCACGCACTTTCTAGCGTTTCAGTATTCCATGCTTTTTGAGCTCACTTCCTGACGCTATATCTTGTAGCCTGTTAAAAGGCTACAAGATATGGCAAGGGTGAAGGTGGAAGCAGGTTCGGGCATTTCCGGCATCAGCGGGCGTGTTGGCAATCTGGTATTTCGGATGAGTGCCGATGGCACCACTTACCTGCAGCAGGCTCCGGCCGGCAAGAAGCAGCCCGGCTCAGCGGCGCAGCAGGAATACCGACGGGTGTTCGGGGTGGCGGCCAGGTATGGCCGGGAGCAGCAGGCCAGCGCAGAAGGGCGGGCCTATTACCAGCCCTTTGTGCAACCGGGTAGGTTTGGCAGTGTGTACCGTACGGCTTTAGCCGACTTCACCAAGCCGCCGCAGCTGCTGGCTGCGGAGACGGGTAGTTATCAGGGCCAGATGGGCGAGCTTTTACGTGTGCAGGCTCACAAGCCCTGCGGAGTGACATCGGTGAGGGTGCAGGTGCTGGCGGCTACCGGACAAGTACTGGAAGAAGGGGAGGCCGGGCCGGTAGGAGACAATTGGTGGGCCTATAAAACGCAGCAGACTCATCAAGTTGCCGCCGCTCAGCAGCTGCGGATACTGGCCCAGGACCAGCCGGGCAATGAGGTTGAAATGGTGGTAGACCTGAAATAGTGCTATACTGGTTTGTCTTTCTCTAATCGGAGCTAATGAGCATTAGCCTGTAGCGAGCCTGTAGGCAGGCTGTAGCAGACAGGGGGTTGGGGCGGAGGAGGCAGCAGGGAAATGTACTAATGGGTGGGCATGCTGTTGGTATCAGGATAGCCTTCTTTCCTGGCGTCTGCTCATCATTATGAATGGTGAGTGGGGCGGTAAGTTGTTGGGGAATTTGTAGGAGTAAGCCAGTATCTCACTCCCTTGACTCTTTTACATAATTTATTGAGGTGATCTGGCTGGGATGGAAAGCGACAAGTCTTATTTGCCGCTGCTAATAACTGAAAATGCACGCTCCGATAGGTTATCGACCATCTCAGCCATCCCACGTAGCCATAGGCAGATGATTACCGTTGAGACTGCTGAAACTAAACGAATGTGGGAGTTGGCTGTGATCTGCTACCTTTGCCTGACCAGCCCCGTGACTGCACGAAGCGGTATAAATTCAACTTTTTATGCCTGAGTATCCTAGTCCACATTTGATTGAGTTTCCCAAGCTAGGGGCTCCCGAGATTGGCTACATTTCTGTTACCGAGCAGTTGAAGCAGCTGCCGTTCGAAGTGCAGCGTACGTTCTGGACGTACTACACGCCCGAAAGCATCGTGCGCGGCCGCCATGCACACCATGCCACTGAGCAGGTACTGGTTGCGGTAGCGGGCCGTATTACTGTGACAACGGAAATGCCAAATGGCACTGTCAGCGTGTACCGGCTGGAGGACCCCTATGTCGGGCTGTATGTGCCCCCGAATGCGTGGCACACTATGCAATATTCGCACTCTGCAGTGCAACTGGTTTTCGCCTCGCTGCCTTACGACGAGAAAGACTATATCCGTAATTACGAGAAGTTCAAGGAGATATGGAACACACTGCAGCGATAGATGCCGAACTGGTAGGCCAGCGAGCTGCCATACTGCTGCGGCATTCGCCCTATCACTTTCTGCGGGAGTTGTCTGCAGACGTGCAACAGGAACGCTTCGGCACAGGCCGGGCTGTCAGGTTTGGGCAGAAGCCAGCTGAAGAAGTGTTCAGTATTCAATCTGTACAGTTTTTGTACGAGCAGCTAGCCTGGGACTCAGCGTTTTTTGGCGCACCTGTCTTCCGGTTGTTTTCGGTGTTGTTTGGTTCTGCTACAACGCTGCTCGAGCTGACACGCGCTGTTCAGGCATTCCAGGCAGAACTGGCACAGCGAGGGCAGGGTTACTGTTTTGTGGAGGTGCCGCCCGAGGACATCCGTTTACTGCAGGCCCTCACGCAGGCTAGCTGGCGCTGGAACGAGACCCGTCTGCATTACTACCGCGCCAACCTAGCCACCTACGCCGAGCCCCGTTATCCGGTTCGGACAGCATTGCCAATGGAGGCCGCTCATATCGGTCAAGTGGCCGCTGCCGCCCGCAACGACCACGACAGGTTCCATGCCGACCCGTGGTTTGGCGACGAGCAGGCGGATGCTTTTCTGGCGCGTTATGCCACCAGTGCCACCGAAGGCTACTGCGATGCTGTGCTGGTACCCGCTGTTGAGGGCGTACCGATAGATTCATTTCTGGCCATCAGCGACCTGGCAGAAGATGCCGCGCTATTGGGCGTGGGCCTGTCGCGGGTGGTGCTGACAGCAGTGGGCCCGGCAAACCGGGGCTGGCACCTGCGTCTGGTTAGCGAAATAGTACACCGGGCCCGGGAGCAGAACGCCCAATTCGTGCTCATGACCACACAGGCAACCAATGGGGCTGTAGTGCGAAACGCGGAGAAGCTAGGTTTCTCATTAGGCTCCGTTTCGCACATTCTTTCCTGCCCGTTGCCCGCAGAGTACTAACGTCTTTTTGCATAAAGAACAAGTTTTATAGTCGTTTTGCGAGCAGGGGATTCGGCCGCCCAGCGGCCGACTGCTGTATGGTTTTCCCGCGCGACAACAGCGCCCTGTCAGCTTGCTTATAGCGGTTTAGCGAACCATGTACCTTGACTCAGGCCTCCCAGGGCTGAAGCCCTGGGCTACGTAGCGGATTGATGGAGTACACTGTTCGCGAAACCGATATAGACTGCTCTAATAGCTGCAAGACTAGTAGAAGCAGCCTTGCGGCTCATGTAATGGTTACACGCCCTTTTTCAATGCAACTATTCTATCAACGGCCAGGAACGTTTTTCGCGGTTGTTATACTGTTCGTTTCAGGCTGGTATATCTTTTTCCCAGATATCATCCCAATTAATCGAGGGTTGGGATTTGAGGGAGCCATGTTTTATGAGGCTGTTGCCAAGGATTTTTATAAATCCATTTTCATTGATGGCACAAATTCCTACAGCATTCAGCGGGTGCTGCCGTTTGGTTTGCTGCACTATGTGTTTCGCTTAACTGGACTGCCTTTCACTGATAGCAACATGCTTCGCTATTTTGAGCTATATAATATTCTTATAGCCGGGCTGATTATTGGCTACTGGCACCGCACTGCCCGGTTGTTGAAGCTAAGTGATGCGGCTACGTGGATAGGATACCTGGGGCTGCTTTGCAATTTCGCTACTCTGAAATACGATACGTACGTACCATTCACCTATGACCGCACAGCACTGCTAGTAGGCATTATGAGTGTGTACTATCATCTGGCCGGGCGCAATGGCCTTCTCTTTATTACGGCATTGATTTCTCTGGCAGTATGGCCAACGGCTCTCTTCTGTAATCTGGTGTTATTGCTGGTGCCGGCGAATACGCGTTTGTCAACAAAGGATAACAAGCCGTTGAGTATCCTATGGGCTGTGGGTTGTAGTGTAGCCTGTGCCGTATTGTGTGTGTACATCATATACCTGAAGCAAATAAACATGGGCTACATGGTAGCACCGGTAATAGCTTCTCTGCTGCCAGCAAGTATTGTCGTAATTTCTATTTACGTAGCCATCACACAGTATCAGATAGCAAGAGTGCTGTTAGCAGATGGTGCGGGGCTGCTGGCATTTACCCGCTATTTGCTGAGTCGCAGACAGGCGCTGATATATGCTGCTACGTTGGTAGTTGCCTTCCTACTGCTGACAAAAGGATTGGGTACGCAGGGTAATGACCATTTAAATGCAAGCACTTACTTAGTGAACGTAGTGTTTGGAGCCGTAACCAGGCCACTACAGGCGCTGGTAAGCCACAGTAATTACTATGGCCTGCCCGTAGTATTGGCTGTAGTATGTTGGCGACAGGTTGGATACGCTCTGCGCAATTTGGGACTAGGCATTGGCGGATTATTTGTCCTGCTTCTGCTGCTGTCAGTGAACAGCGAAACACGCCAGATGGCTAATCTTCTGCCGGTATTGGTTATCGTGACGGCAAGAGTTGCCAGTGACATGCGGATTTCTCCCCGAGCGATATTTTTTAGTGTGTGCATGTGCCTGCTGCAGTCTAAGTTCTGGTTACGTATCAACCAATTCGATCCTACGTTTGGACAGCCAAATGACCAGTATCCCCTAGGCAATGCTCCAGGAGCTGAATACGTCTGGAACTCCCCTTTCCAAGCGTATTTCATGAACATAGGCCCTTGGACCAGCCATCAGTTCTGGTTGCTGCAGGCGCTGACTATGTTGTTAATGGCCATAGTTGTGCGTTGGCTTTACGGGCCATCTACCGGGGCGCAGAACCCCATGACAGAGGAAGCCGGGTTGATTACTAAATGATACTCTGTACTACTCCCCGAAAGCTGGACACTCTAACGGGTCGTGTTAAGCATTATTGTGATGGTTGAAGGAAGGGGTTTTGGCGAAGACCTGAGCCGGGGTTTGCCCATTCAGGCTTTGGTGGGGTCGGCGGTGGTTGTAGTAGGCAAAGTAGGCGTCAAGTTGGTGAAATAAGTGCTGGCCATCGTCAGCCGGGTTGAGGTAGATGTGCTCCCATTTGACGGTACGCCACAGGCGCTCGATGAAAGCATTGTCGGTGGCGCGGCCCCGCCCGTCGCGGCTGATGCGGCAGCCGGCGCCCAGCAGGGCCTGTTCGTAGGCTAGGCTGGTAAACTGGCTGCCATGGTCCGAGTTGAAGATATACGGGGCCGGGGCGCGGCCTAACGCCGCCTGGAGCGTCTGCAGGCAAAAGCCCACGTCGAGCGTGTTGGAGAGTTCCCAACTCAGCACGTAGCGCGAGTGCCAGTCGAGCACGGCGGCCAGATACAGGAAGCCCTTGGCCATGGGCACGTACGTAATGTCGGTGCTCCAGACTTCGTTTGGGGCCGTAGCCGGGCGGTCGCGCAGCAGGTACGGATAGGGTGTAACGCCCTGCCCAGGCACGGACAACCGGGGTTTGGGGTACACCGGCTCGTGGCCCATGAGCCGCACGAGGCGGCGCACGCGTTTCTCGTTCACGACATGGCCGGCCAGACGCAGGTGGTCGCGCAGGCCCAGCACCCCCTTGAAGTTGTGGCGCGTGAACTCCTCATCGAGCAGGCGCATCAGGAGTAGATTTTCTGCCCTTTCGCTGCGGGGCTGGTAGTAGAAGCTGCTGCGAGCCAAGCCCAGGGCCTGACAGCGGGCCTGCACCGACCCCTCGCCATTGGCCTTCATCAGGGCACGTTGCTGGGCCGTACTCATCGGGGCAGCGTTTTTTTTAGCAACGCATTTTCCATTTGCAGCCGGCCGATGGCCGCATACAAGGGCTCTACATCGGGTGCAGGGGCCGTGGAAGCGGGCGCTTCGGCAAAAACCTGGGACGAATGCTGGCGCAGCTGCAGCTTCCAGCGCGTGATTTGGGCCACGGCCAATTGGTAATGAGCAGCTAGTTCGGCCAAGGGTTGGCGCTCGGTGAGGGCGGCCAGTGCCACTTCGGCTTTGAACTCAGCCGTGTAGCGACGGCGCGTACGTTTTGGAGTCATAATCGAGCTAAGCTAGCCCGCTTTTACTGTCCAACTTTTGGGGAGTACTATAGGCGGCAGGGGCTGAAGCTGGTGCTGGCCAACCGTGCTGACGGGGAAGAAAGTGCCAGTCAGCGCCTGATATCCAACACGTTTCACTGGCTGATGCGGCATATTGCTTTGCCGGGCGTGCCGGCGGGGGGATTCGATATGGTGTTTTTTGACCGGCAGCTACGCGACGAAGTATTGCGCATGCAGGAGCGCAACAGCAACGTATTTTACTTGCTGGTGTGGCTCGGCTACCCCTACGTGAGTATTCCCTACAAACGTCGCAAGCGGGAACTGGGAATCTCCCGCTGGACGCTGAGCAAGAAAGTGAAGCTGCTTGTGGATTCGTTGCTGTTTTTTTCCTTCTTTCCGGTCCGCGCTATTTCGGTACTGGGGCTACTGCTGGGTGGTGCTGCCACCATTTACAGCATGTTCCTGCTGTTTCTGCGGTTTAGCGGTGCACCTGAACCAGCCGGTTGGACCACGCTGATGCTGGTAGTACTGTTTGTATCAGCTTTTCAGATGATAGCTCTGGGCGTGATTGGCGAGTATGTGGGGCGTGGACTCGATGCTTCCAGCAAACGCCCCATGTACGTGGTGGAACAACTGCTACCCACCCAACATCGTGTTCCTGACTCCCAGAACCGCACGTAGATGCGGGTGTTACCCTATGAGCTGAATGGCATATGAGCTGATGATAAAATGCCCCAGAGGGCATTGAGGCCCAATGGTGACGGCTACCTTAATCATATCAGGCGAGACAGCAAAAGGCGGGTTTTTAATTATATAGCAATTTATTGATAATAAAAGTAAATTTTTGACTATGTTTAACGACGGCATTCTAGGCTCAGGACAGAACTGCTGCTTTGCATCTCCCCCCTTATCTTCTCTGTTCAACTGAAACCTCACGCTTCGACTGCCGGAGCATCACCTAACCAAACTACATGAAGCGCGCACTTATAACGGGCATCACGGGCCAGGACGGCACTTATCTGGCAGAGCTGCTGCTTAGCAAAGGCTACGAAGTACACGGCATCAAGCGTCGCTCGTCGCTGATTAACACCGAGCGGATTGACCATCTCTACCAGGATCCGCATGAAGAGCATGTGCGCTTTACACTGCACTACGGCGACCTGACCGACTCCACCAACCTGATCCGGATTGTGCAGGAAGTGCAGCCCGACGAGATTTATAATCTGGGCGCCATGTCGCACGTCAAGGTATCGTTTGACACGCCCGAGTATACAGCGGATGTGGATGGCGTAGGCACGCTGCGGCTGCTGGAGGCTGTGCGCATTCTGGGCCTGACGCACAAAACCCGCATCTACCAGGCCAGTACGTCGGAGCTTTACGGGCTGGTGCAGGAAGTCCCCCAGCGCGAAACCACTCCCTTCTATCCTAGGTCGCCCTACGCCGTAGCCAAGCTCTACGGCTACTGGATTACGGTGAACTACCGTGAAGCGTACGGTATGTACGCCTGCAACGGTATTCTTTTCAACCATGAAAGCCCGCTGCGCGGCGAGACGTTTGTGACACGCAAGATTACGCGTGCCGCTGCCCGTATTGCGCTTGGGCTGCAGCAGGAACTGTACCTGGGCAACCTGGATGCCAAGCGCGACTGGGGCCACGCCAAAGACTACGTGGAAGCCATGTGGCGCATGCTCCAGCAGGACAAGCCCGAGGACTATGTAATTGCCACCGGCGTCACTACTACGGTGCGCGAGTTCGTGCGGCTGGCTTTTGCGGAAGTGGGAGTGAACGTTGCGTTTGAAGGAGAAGGCATTGCCGAGAAGGGCGTGGTGACGGCTTGCCACAACCCGGAATACCAGCTGCCTACCGGCTCGGTGGTCGTGCAGATTGATGAGCGGTACTTCCGTCCTACGGAAGTGGAGCTGCTCATCGGCGACCCATCCAAGGCCAAGGAACAGCTGCAGTGGGAGCCGCAATACGACCTGCCTGCCTTGGTTGGCGAAATGATGAAATCCGACCTAACCCTGTTCCACCGCGACGCGTATCTGCGGGCCGGCGGCCACCCCGTGCCCGGCGCCTTCGCGGAGTAGGCGGGGCTAGAGCGTAGTAGGTGAATTGACTGAGCTGGAAGAGCGGTGCCGTCGACGACACGTATTATTGGGCAGCTCCGGTCCGGCGGCTTTTCAGCCGTCGGGCCAGTCAACATAAGCTGATGCCGCTAACGCCAACGGGTTGAGGGTTGCAGTCGTTACGTCGTTGTTCACGTGGTGACAAGTCAATGGAATTCAACTGATTTCGAACCGGAACGCTTACTGATTATGAAAAGCCCGCAACGTCAGGCTTCGACAAGCGGACGCCTGGATAGCATTGCAACGAAGCGGGAGAGATGCTTCAACAGGCTCAGCATGACGGTCTGACGGTCTGGGCGTCGTCAAACACAACCAAGCATATGGAACTGAACGCTAAAATATATGTGGCCGGCCATCGCGGCATGGTGGGCTCGGCGCTGGTGCGCCGCCTGCAGCAGGCTGGCTACCACAACCTAGTTGTGCGCACTTCCCAAGAGCTGGACCTGCGCGACCAAGCCGCGGTGGCCGCTTTCTTTGCACAGGAAAAACCGGAGTATGTGTTGCTGGCGGCAGCGAAAGTAGGCGGTATTGTGGCTAATAACACCTACCGGGCCGACTTCCTGTACGATAACCTGATGATTCAAAACAACGTCATCAGCCAGAGCCACGCCCACGACGTGAAGAAGCTGTTGTTTCTGGGCTCGTCCTGTATCTACCCAAAGCTGGCACCGCAGCCTATCAAGGAGGAATACCTGCTCACGGGCCCGCTGGAACCTACCAACGAGCCCTACGCCATTGCCAAAATTGCCGGTCTTAAGCTCTGCGAAGCTTTCCGGGCCCAGCATGGCCGTCACTTCATCTCGGCTATGCCTACCAACCTCTACGGTCCCGGCGACAACTACGACCTGCAGAATTCCCACGTACTGCCTGCCTTGCTGCGCAAGTTTCACGAGGCTCGGGAACAGGGCCGGCCGGAAGTGGAAATCTGGGGCACGGGTACTCCGCGCCGCGAATTTCTGCACGTAGATGACTTGGCCGCCGCCTGCCTGCATCTGCTACTGCACTACGATGGCGCCGAGCCGGTGAACATCGGCACCGGCGAAGACCTCACCATTGCCGAACTGGCCATCCTCGTGCGCGAGGTCACCGGCTACACCGGCGCCATCCGCTTCGACACTACCAAGCCCGACGGTACGCCTCGCAAGCTGCTAGACGTAAGTAAGTTGCAAGCACTAGGCTGGCAGTACAGCATTGGTCTGCGTGAAGGAGTGGAGGTAGTGTACAGCGAGGCACTCAGAAACCGTTTGAGTTAGACCTGTCATGGAGTGAAAAGCAAAAGCAACAGGCTAATCTTATAGCATGAACATTGCACTCACCGAATCAGAACACTAGACCGACGCCAGTTGCAAAAGTAGCGACTCAACGAGCAATGGCTAGGCTACGTCAAGGTCACTATTGTGCTGATGCTGGGTACGGGCTAGGGTGTCGGGCAGGTAGCGCAGGCCTTGGACGCCTGTACGGTGTACCCCTACGCCCAGGCCTAGCAGCGCTTGGGTGTCGAAAAGTATCTCGTGTACGAAGATCCTGGCTATTGGGGGGGCTGCCCTGAGTCAGGAGGCGGTAACAGACGCTCTGGACCAACGTGCGGGTGGTTGGGGCACGGATTACTCGGTCTCGGGCCTGACGCAGCGGCGGCATCGGCTGGGCTTAGGCTACAAGCTCACCAAGCCCGTGCCCTACGAGGCCGACCCTGTGCGGCAGGCTGTGGTGTACTTCGCCAATGCCACCCATAACACGCACTCGACCCGGTCGCTGCCCGGTGCGGGCGTGAGCGGGTGAACCGGAACGCAGCGGTCAATGCCACTGCCCCACGCAGGCGAACATACCCGAAACCGCTTCCCTGAATGTGTAAAGCAATAAGGCATTGTACGAGAAGCTGTTGGATACCCACTTTGACAGGTGGCCGATTTGTGTCGATTGTGATAATACCCGCTATTATCACAACAAAGAACTTATAGCATGGCTGCAAGAGAAGCTGCTGGTGGGGGTATTTCTGCCACCCTACTCACCTAATCTGAACCTGATTGATCAGCTATGAGAGTTTTGCGGCAGAAGATTATCAATCCTTGCTTTTATTATACCAGACGCACGTTTTGCCAGGCCTTATTCAGCTCCTTTGGACCGGCTCGACAAGTTTGGCCATGAGCCTGCGTCCTTGCTGACCCTCAATTTTCACCTCTTCGATTCACAAGCTACTATAGCAGCGACTTTATGCTGTCAGGTGCGCGAAATAATTCCGCATCTTTGTCCCTCGATTCCCAATCTGTTCCGGGAGCGTTCTGGTTCCGGTTGCTGCGTGTGTATGCCCAAATTGTCCGTCATTGTACCCTGCTACTACAATGAGTTAAATATTCCCATTACCGGGCCCGAGCTGATTGCCAACGAAGCCAACTTCCCCGCCGGTGTCAGCTTTGAGTACGTGCTGGTAGACGACGGCTCCAAGGATGCTACCTGGGAGGCGCTGCAAACGTTTCGGCAGCAGTACCCCGACCGCGTGACGCTGGTAAAGCTGGCCGGTAACGTGGGCTCCTACAACGCCATTGTGGCGGGTATGGCCGCCGCTACCGGCGACTGCATGGCCGTGATTACGGCCGACCTCCAGGACCCGCCGGAACTGCTCACCCAGATGTATGCCCACTGGCAGCAGGGTTTCAAGCTGGTGCTGGCCAACCGCGCCGACCGGGAGGAAAGCCTGCCACAGCAGGTAATTTCCAATACGTTCCACTGGCTGATGCGCCGGATTGCCCTGCCCGGTGTGCCGGCCGGCGGCTTCGATATGGTGTTCTTCGACCGGCAGCTCTGCGACGAGGTGGTGCGCATGCAGGAGCGCAACGGCAACGTGTTTTACCTGCTGGTGTGGCTGGGCTACCCCTACGTGAGCATCCCTTACCGGCGCCGGCGCCGGGAGGTGGGCAAATCGCGCTGGACGATAAGCAAGAAAATCAAGCTGTTCGTTGATTCGCTGCTGGCCTTCTCCTTTTTCCCGGTGCGCGCCATTTCTGTATTGGGCCTGCTGCTGGGCGGTGGGGCCGCGCTCTACGGGCTGTTTCTGATGGTGCTACGCCTCACGGGCGCTCCTGAACCGGAAGGCTGGACCACTCTGATGCTGGTGGTGCTTCTGGTTTCCGCTTTCCAGATGATTGCCCTGGGCATCATTGGCGAATACGTGTGGCGCAGCCTGGATGCTGCCCGCCAGCGACCAATGTATGTCGTGGAGAAAACAGAAAAGAGAACAGGAGAATAATAATTGCTTCACTAATCGTCAGCATGTTTCGGTATTTGTATAATAATCCTCGCCTTTTCTTTGCACTGTTTGTAACTATTATAACAGGGCTTTATTGGGTGTTTCCTGAAATAATGCCTTACAACAAGGGCTTTGCTTTCGAAGGCTTTGTTATCTATAAGCCTTTTGCTAAAGACGCTTATAATTCTTTGTTTGTAGAGAAGATGAATAGCTATAGTATTCAAAGGATACTGCCATATCTTCTATTGAATGCTTCATTCAATATTTTTGGAATCGATTTTTCGGATTCAAATATGTTGTGGTTTTTTAAGATAATGCATTATGTGTTATTAATTATGATTATATATGTATGGGATAAGTTGTCCTCTCACTTGAAATTAGGATTGTCAGGGCAATGGATAGGCTTCATATCTTTGATTATGAATGTGTCAAATCTAAAGTTTGACTTTTATCTTCCTTTTACATATGATAAATTAGCTATTTTTTCGGGATTGGTTTCCATGTATTTATATTATTCAAATAAAAAATACTTCCTATTGTTGAATTCAATATTGGCATTGATTATTTGGCCTACCTCTATTGTTTTTAACTTGATTATGATACTTGTTCCTTGTAATATCAAGGTCGTTGTTGATAAAAACAAGATTCTAGGAGCAGCTTGGTCTTTCTTTGTGGCCGGCGCTCTGATTAGCTTATTCATTATTGTGGTTTATGTGAAGCACATTCCAGAACTTCCTGGCATAGCTCCTACTGTTCATCAACTATTACCATTTAGTATATTAATAGTTTGTCTTTACTTGTTATATACTCAGTATAATCTTTCTGTATTAGTATTTCCTAATACTGGCAAAGAAATACTAAGCAAATTAAAGGAGATACTTTCAATAGATTTTAAATGGATTAATGCACTTGTTGTTATTCTTGCCTACTATGGTCTTACTCGTGTTTTGGGTGATGTAACTAATGCTTATTTGACACCACAGAGATTCGCTATAAATTTTACATATTGTGCTTTGCAGAGGCCTGGACAATTCTTAATAGCCCATGCTGTGTTTTTTGGTGTGCCAGTAATACTGTTTTCTGTATTTCGGCATCGTATTATTGCAGTAATTGCTGAATTGGGTTATGGAATGGTGCTTATGATTATAGTTGTATTAATCCAGGCAGTAAATAGCGAAACACGTCAAATGGCAAATGTATTGGCTATGATAGTATTGCCAGTTGCAATAGCCGCAGATTCAGTTAAAGCTACCCCTAGAGCTATATGGGCTACATTTGGAATATCATTACTGCTTTCTAAAACATGGCTTCCCTTCAATCTGTTCGACTCGCAGAAGTATGTCAGTAATAATATATTTCCTATGAATGATTTTGAAAAAATGAATTATTTGGTTTGGCCACAACAGATATTTTTTATGAATATGGGGCCTTGGATGTCTAATAATTCTTTAATAGTCCAAGGTTTGGTAATAGTGATTATGTATTTTATTTTGTATAAAATATGGACCAAGGCAACTATGTCTGATTTAGTTGAATATGTGGGAAAATAGTCGTTGTTTCTAAAAATACTGCAGCAATTTCATAAACTGCTATTGAAGCAAGTTTGAAATTGCCTATACGACAACGGCCCGCTCCGGATGCTTCCGGAGCGGGCCGTTTCGTGCATAGCCAGGATGAATTACACTACAGCGCAGCCTTTCGGGTTGTTACGGCGGCTGATTTGCAGGACCCACCTGAACTGCTGGCGCAGATGTAGGGTATTGGCGGCAAGGTCTGAAGCTGGTGATAGCCAACCGCGCCGACCGGGAAGAAAGCGCCAGTCAACGCCTGATAGCCAACACGTTTCACTGGTTGATGTGGACGGGGCATGGTGGGTTCAGCGCTGGTGCGCCGCCTGCAGCAGGCTGGCTACCACAACCTAGTTGTGCGCACTTCCCAAGAGCTGGACCTGCGCGACCAAGCCGCGGTGGCCGCTTTCTTTGCACAGGAGAAACCGGAGTATGTGTTGCTGGCGGCAGCGAAAGTAGGCGGTATTGTGGCTAATAACACCTACCGGGCCGACTTCCTGTACGATAACCTGATGATTCAAAACAACGTCATCAGCCAGAGCCACGCCCACGACGTGAAGAAGCTGTTGTTTCTGGGCTCGTCCTGTATCTACCCAAAGCTGGCACCGCAGCCTATCAAGGAGGAATACCTGCTCACGGGCCCGCTGGAACCTACCAACGAGCCCTACGCCATTGCCAAAATTGCCGGTCTTAAGCTCTGCGAAGCTTTCCGGGCCCAGCATGGCCGTCACTTCATCTCGGCTATGCCTACCAACCTCTACGGTCCCGGCGACAACTACGACCTGCAGAATTCCCACGTACTGCCTGCCTTGCTGCGCAAGTTTCACGAGGCTCGGGAACAGGGCCGGCCGGAAGTGGAAATCTGGGGCACGGGTACTCCGCGCCGCGAATTTCTGCACGTAGATGACTTGGCCGCCGCCTGCCTGCATCTGCTACTGCACTACGATGGCGCCGAGCCGGTGAACATCGGCACCGGCGAAGACCTCACCATTGCCGAACTGGCCATCCTCGTG